>CAVRHN010000002.1:665000-773595 GCA_963721025.1 uncultured Alphaproteobacteria bacterium
TGTGCCCGCAATCGCGCGGCCTCGATCGCAGCTCGTTGCGCTGCCGTCATACTGCCCTTGGGTATCGCGAGACTTAACGCGCGAGCGCGTAGGGCGGATTAGCGGAGCGTAATCCGCCATTTCGCGAATGACTTGCGGCGGGTTACGCCGGAGCCTGTCATCGGGCCGGCCACTTCGGGCCGGACCCGTTGGGCTAACCCGCCCTACAAGCTATCATGATCTCACAAAGTGCAATCGGTAGGATCGCCGCATGCCCACCAATCGCGTCTATCGCATCGCCGTCATTCCCGGCGACGGCATCGGCAAGGAAGTGGTCCCGGAAGGCCTGCGCGTCCTCGAGGCCGCGTCCAGGAAATTCGGCTTCGAGCTGCGCAACGATCATTTCGACTTCGCCTCCTACGACTATTACGCCAAGCACGAGCGCATGATGCCTGAGGACTGGAAGGACAAGATCGGCCGCCATGACGCGATCTTTTTCGGCGCGGTCGGCTGGCCGGCGAAAATTCCCGATCACGTCTCGCTGTGGGGCTCGCTCATACAGTTCCGCCGCGAGTTCGACCAATACGTCAATCTGCGGCCGGTGCGGCTGATGCCCGGCGTGCCGTCGCCGCTCGCCAATCGCCAGCCCGGCGACATCGATTTCTGGGTGGTGCGGGAGAATACCGAAGGCGAGTATTCCGCCATCGGCGGCCGCATGTTCGGCGGCACCGATCGCGAGGTGGTGGTGCAAGAGACCGTCATGTCGCGCGTCGGCGTCGACCGCATCTTGAAGTTCGCCTTCGAGCTTGCGCGCAAGACGCCGAAGAAGCATCTGACTTCGGCCACCAAGTCGAACGGCATCGCCATCACCATGCCGTACTGGGACGAGCGGGTCGAGGCGATGGCGAAGAACTATCCCGACATCAAATGGGACAAGTACCACATCGACATTCTTGCGGCGCTGTTCGTGCTCAAGCCCGACCGCTTTAACGTGGTGGTGGGGTCGAACTTGTTCGGCGACATTCTCTCCGACCTCGGCCCGGCCTGCACCGGCACCATCGGCATCGCACCGTCGGGCAACATCAATCCCGAGCGCAAATTTCCTTCCATGTTTGAGCCGGTGCACGGCTCGGCGCCGGATATCGCCGGGGAGGGGATCGCCAATCCGATCGGTCAGATCTGGTCGGGGGCGATGATGCTCGAGCATCTCGGCGAGGCCGAAGCCGCCGCGGCCATCGTCAAGGCGATCGAGCAAGTGCTGGCCGAGCCAAAACTGCGCACCCGCGATCTCGGCGGCCCGGCCGACACCAGCACCTGCGGCAAGGCGGTAGCCGACGCGCTGACGTAATCGCCCTACTCGACTGCGGAACTCGATTGTGGTCGGCGGACTTCGCTGTATCGCCAGCGCGACACGTCGCCCTTTGCTTCAAGCTTACCTTCATCAACGAGAGCGCGGATGCGCTCCGCGATCGCATCGAAGTGTGGTCCATCACCAACTCGATCCGAAACTTGGCCGATAATCTTAGCGACCTTTTGCCATCGCTCGTTCGCGGTCGAAAGAATTAGGGCGTCGAATATGTTATCCAAAGTGTGGGGCATTGGTTGGCGTTCTTGTCATCCGGATAACAGCAAGCATCACGCGGATGAGTGCTTGGTCACGTCGCTCCTCGCAGAGACCGCCTACCTTCCGTGCTCCCACAGTGTTTCCAGCCGGTGGCGGAACGCCTTTGGTCGTTCGGCGAACAGGCGGTGGGCGATGCGGGCGGCGCGGTGCGCCAGCTCGGTCGTGCGTTCGGCGCAGGCTGGCGTCAGCCGCGAGCGCCAATGTGCCAGAGGCTGATGTGGCTCGGTGAAGCGCTTGAGGATTTCGAGGTCCTGGCAGCGCCCGAGCCGGTCGCGTAAACGTTCGGCCTCCTCGGTCCACATGCGGCCGTGGCGCGGCCACAATGGCTCGACCAGATCCATCTGATAGCGGTGATCGACGACGCGCTGACGCAGATGATGCAGGTCCTCGGCACTCGCCTGCGTCCAGTCGGCCGGAATAGAATGCCGCGCTGCGCGATAGCCGGCCGTCAGGCGTCCCGCGATGGCGCTGAATTCGAACGGATCGAGCGGCCACAGCTCGATTGCCGCTGACGTGGAATCAAGCCAAGCGATGATCGCTTGGCGCAGGTCCGGGGTCAGCACCTCCTGTTCCTCGCTGCCGCGGATCGCTTCCAAGCGGCTGCGGATGGTCGCGATCGAGCGCGCCGACAGCGCCAGGCCCTTGTCGACGAGGTCGTCGAAGGCATTGAGCGCCGACTGGCCGTCGCGCGCGCGCGCCAGCGAGCGGGCGTGGTCGCGCGCCTCCTGGCGCAAGCGCACGGCGTCGGGGATGAACGGCTCAAGGAGCCGCATCAGCGCCCGCCATTGCTTCATGGCGCGGCGGAATTCGTGCACGGCATCCTGGTTGGCGCGCTCGGGATCGGTGATCACCGCACGCGCGCCGTCAATGATATGGCCCGCAATCGCACGCACCGCCGGTCCGATCGCCGCCCGGGGCTGCAAGGCAGGTTTGGCGCCCATATCTGCTTCTATGAAAGCGTGCATGACAGTCCGATGGGTGTGCGATGACAGTATGACGAAAAATCGGGCTCGCCGCACTTCCCTTATCGGAGGTCGCTTGCTACATGATTTTCACCACGGCGGCCCCGTTCTAAGCGGGGCTGGATAATTTGGCGCGGGGTGGAGCAGCCCGGTAGCTCGTCAGGCTCATAACCTGAAGGTCGTAGGTTCAAATCCTACCCCCGCAACCAAATTGTAAAGCAATATCAATTGCTTCTAGAAACACCTCCGAAACCAGGTCGGGGGTGTTGCGGCCGCGATCGTGACGCAGCAGATTTCAGGCGACTGCTGCCGGCGTTATCGCCAGCGGAAACCCATTCGGATTTCGTCGCTTCGCCACCGGGAAACGGGTGGCCTCGCACGCCTCGATTTGCTCCGTAGCGTTACAGCCCGCGCTCAACGCCCGATACGACCATCTTGGCACTTGCATCGCGACGGCGCCGCCGACAGGCTGCGAGGCTATTTTGGGAGGAATCGTGGTCACAAACTCGACGCCGGCCGAACCGCGCATTTTCTACGGGTGGTTCGTCGTTGCCGGCACCTTTGCCGTCACCTTTGTCGGCTTTGGCTGCGCCTATAGTTTCAGCGCCTTTGTCGTCTCTTTGCAGCAGGATTTTACAGCGTCGCGCGGATCGGTTTCCGTCGTCTTTTCGCTCGCCGGGTTCTTTTATTTCGGCCTGGGGCTGGTGAGCGGTCCCCTGGCCGACCGTTTTGGCGCAAAGCGTCTTGCCGTCATCGGCATGATCTTGACCGGACTGGGCTTGGCGGTGGCGAGCGTCGCGCGCAGCTTACCGGAAGTCTATGCGGCGTATGGGCTTGGCGTCGGACTCGGCGTCGGCTGCTCCTACGTGCCGGCCGTCGGCGCGGTGCAGCGCTGGTTTGTCAGGCGCCGCGGCTTCGCCTCCGGCATCGCCGTCAGCGGCATCGGCGTCGGCACGCTCTTGGTGCCGCCGCTCGCCGCGTTCCTGATCGGGGCGCTAGGGTGGCGCGAGGCCTATCTCATCCTCGGCATTCTTTCCGCGCTTGTCGGTGGCGGCATGGCGCTCCTGATCGAGGACGACCCGCACCATCGCGGCCTCAACCCCGACGGCGCGCCGCTGGAAGCGGACGCCGAACCGACGCGTGTGGCCGGCGTCTCGGTCGGCGAGGCGATCAGATCTCGGCGGTTCATCGGCCTTTACGCCGCCTGCTTCATCTGCGCGTTCGGCCTGTTTGTGCCGTTCGTTCATCTTGTCCCGTACGCGCTCGATCACGGTCTGCCGCAATCGTCGGCGGTCATTCTGCTCGCCATGATCGGTTTCGGCAGCACCGCCGGACGTTTCATTCTCGGCGGCATGGCCGATCGGCTGGGCCGCCCGCTGTCCTTTATGGCGATGTTTGTCGGCATGGCGCTCGCCTTCATCATTTGGGCCCTTTCGACCGAGCTCTGGGCGCTGGCCGCGTTTGCCTGCATCTTCGGTTTATTCTACGGCGGGTTCGTCGCGCTCGCTCCGGCCGTGGTCACCGACTATTTCGGCGGCCGTAACGCCGGCAGCATCATCGGCATTCTCTATACCAGCGTGGCGATCGGCACGCTGATCGGGCCCGGCGCCGCCGGCTACGCCTTCGACGTCAGTCACAGCTACATGCTGCCGATCCTGGCGAGCGTTGCCGGCAACATCATCGCTGCCGCGATCGTGGCCGCCACGATGAAAACTGATCGGTAATGTTGGCGGATCGTGCGCTGGCACCGCGCTAAGCGAGCGCGGCATGGACAAGATTGCGAAACATCTGGCGGTAATAATCGCGCTGTCTTGGCGCCTGGATCATCATCAACGCGATCAACTCTTCCTTGGGCGCGATCCAAAATGCCGTGCCGGCGACGCCGCCCCAGAAGAATTCGCCCGGCGTGCCGGGGGTCGGCGCCATGCCGACATCGCGGCGAACCGCAAAGCCGAGGCCAAAACCGTGTCCCGGCTGCAGCAGGAAATTGGTTGCGATGCGGACATGCGGCCCGAGGTGGTCGGAGGTCATGAATTCGAGAGTCTTGCGGCCAAGGAGGCGGGTGCCGCCGAGCACGCCGCCGAGATAGAGCATTTGCGCGAACCGCATGTAATCGTCCATGGTCGACAACAAGCCGCCGCCGCCTGACTCGAAGCGCGGCGCGGTGCGCGCGTCGATGAGCATCACCGGCGCTCCGGTATCGGGATCGTTGGCGAACGCCTCGGCGAGGCGGTCGTGTTTGTCCGCCGGCACGAAGAAGCCGGTATCGCGCATGCCGAGCGGCCCGAGGATTCGGTCCTGCAGAAACGCGCCCAAGCTTTGCCCGGACACGATCTCGACGACGCGGCCGATGACGTCGGTGGAATGGCTGTAATCCCAGGATGTGCCCGGCTGATTGATCAGCGGCAGCTTGGCAAGCTCGGCGACGAATTCGGCGTTGCTGAGATCACGCGTGAGAAACTCTCTGGCCTGGGCGGGATCGTGCGTAAACAAACGCGATTCGACATAAAGCCGCTGTACCGCCGAATTGCCGGTGAACGCGTATGTCAGTCCCGATGTGTGGCGCAGCAGATCCTGGATGGTGATGGGTCGCTTGGCCGCGACCAGTTCAAGCTTGCCGTCCCGTTCGACGCCGACTTTGGGGTTGGCAAATTCCGGGATAAATTTCACGATGGGGTCGGCGATGAACAGCCGTCCCTCCTCGACCAGCATCATCAGCGCGACCGAGACGATCGGCTTAGTCATCGAATAAATGCGGAAGATGGCGTTGCCGGGCAGCACAGGGCCGCCGGGCCGCAGCGCGCCGATGTCGCGTCGGTAGCCGACTTTGCCGCCGCGTGCGATTAGCATGGCGACGCCCGGCACGCGCCGGGCATCGACCTCGCGCTGCATCACAGCGGTGAGTTGCGACAGGCCCGTAGCGGTGAGCCCGGCCTCTTCGGGGTCGGCTGCAGCGAAGGCAGGGGAGACGGAGGCGCGGTGGTCGTTCACGGTCGGTCCGGGCGCTGACGGTCAGCAATAATGCAACACAGCCCAAGCCTTCACGCAACGTTGGCGATTGAAGGAATTCGCGGGGGCTTTCTATTCCTGGGCAAGGCCATCGGACCGATCAAAAACGGGGAGTGTTGCAACCTTGCAACTCTGGCGCGTTTTCGGCGCCTTTGCCTGTCGCAAATACTGGAATAATGTATGCCAGCTATGAGTTCGAGCTTTTCCATAGCGCGAGCGCGGCGCGCGGAGTTGCCCTCGGCGGACATGCCGGACGTGCAACCGGCCGTTGACCCGCTGGCCAGTCCCGAAAACTTCAAGCGGCAGGCTTATGTCGCGCTGAAGAACGCCATCGCGGCGATGGACATCTACCGCAGCCGCACCGAGATCAGATTGGACGAGCGCCGCTTGGCGCACGACTTCGGCGTCAGCCGCACCCCCGTGCGCGAGGCGATGGCGCAGCTCGAGCGCGAGGGCTTCGTGCGCTCGGTGCCGCGCCGCGGCGTCTATGTGGTGCGCAAGACCAAGCGCGAGGTGATCGAATTGATCACCGCCTGGGCCGCGCTGGAAAGCATGGCGGCCCGGCTGATCACGCAGACCGCGGGCGACGAGGACATCGCCAAGTTGCGGCGCATGTTCGCCACATTCGACAACGGTGAAGTGCGCGCGCATCTCGACGAATATTCCGAGATCAACATCGAGTTCCACCAGGCGATCATCCGCATGAGCGGCAATACCATGCTCATCGATCTTGCCGAGAACCTGTTCACCCACATGCGTATGATCAGAAGAAAGACGATCGGCGAAATGGACCGCGCCGACCGCTCGATCCGCGACCACATGCAAATCATCGAGGCGTTGGAGACGCGCGATACGGCACCCGCCGAGGCGCTGGTGCGCGATCATGCGCTCGGTCTCGCCGAGCATGTCGCCAAGTATGCGGATTATCTGGATTGAGACGCGAGTGCGAGAATTAAACATCCTTTCGTCATTGCCCGAGCATGACGAGCTGAGAGGAGGAAACTCCGATGGCCGATGCAGCAACAAAAGAGAAACGCGAAACCGCAAATCCGGCAGAAACAGAGCGTGAACTGACGGATGGCTTTCACCTCGTCATCGACGCGCTCAAGCTCAACGGCATCAACACCATCTACGGCGTGCCCGGCATCCCGATCACGGACTTGGGCCGTATGGCACAGGCCGCAGGCCTGCGCGTCATCTCGTTCCGGCATGAACAGAACGCCGGCAACGCCGCTGCAATCGCCGGTTTCCTGACCAAAAAACCCGGCATCTGCCTCACCGTGTCGGCTCCCGGCTTTCTCAACGGTCTGACGGCGCTCGCCAATGCCACGACCAACTGCTTTCCGATGATCCTGATCTCGGGCTCGTCCGAGCGCGAGATCGTCGACTTGCAGCAGGGCGATTATGAAGAGATGGACCAACTGGCCATTGCCAAGCCTCTCTGTAAAGCCGCCTTCCGCGTGCTGCATGCGGCCGACATCGGCGTCGGCGTTGCGCGGGCGATCCGCGCCGCCGTCTCCGGTCGTCCGGGCGGCGTCTATCTCGATCTGCCGGCCAAGCTTTTCTCGCAAGTGATGGACGCGGAGGCTGGAGCCAAGTCGCTGGTCAAAGTCATCGACCCAGCACCGGCGCAGCTTCCTGCTCCGGCCGCCGTCAAGCGTGTGCTGGACGTCCTCAAAAGCGCCAAGCGCCCCCTGATCATTCTCGGCAAAGGCGCCGCCTACGCGCAGGCCGACGAGGCGATCCGCGCCTTGGTCGAAAAGAGCGGCATTCCTTTTCTGCCGATGAGCATGGCCAAGGGCCTGCTGCCTGACACCCATCCGCTGTGCGCGGGTGCGGCGCGGTCGACCGCGCTGAAAGACGCCGACGTCGTCATGCTGATCGGCGCCCGCCTCAACTGGCTTTTGTCGCACGGCAAGGGCAAGACCTGGGGCGAGCCTTATACGAAGAAATTCATCCAGATCGACATCGAGCCCAAGGAGATGGACTCGAACGTCGAGATTGCCGCGCCGCTGGTCGGCGATATCGGCTCCTGCGTCGCGGCGCTTCTTGACAACATGGGCGGCAATTGGCCACCGCCGCCAGTTGACTGGGTCGGCGCCATCCAGGCGAAGAAGGAAGAAAACATCGCCAAGATGGCGCCGAAACTGATGAAGAACACCGCGCCGATGGACTTCCACAGCGCGCTCGGTGCGCTGCGCACCGTCATCAAGGAGCGCGCGGATGTCATCCTGGTCAACGAGGGGGCCAACACGCTCGATCTCGCCCGCGGCGTTATCGATATGTATCAGCCGCGCAAACGGCTGGACGTCGGCACCTGGGGCGTGATGGGCATCGGCATGGGCTATGCGATCGCTGCCGCCGTGGAGACCGGCAAACCCGTGCTCGCGGTCGAAGGCGACAGCGCTTTTGGCTTCTCCGGCATGGAAGTCGAGACGATCTGCCGGTACAACCTGCCGGTCTGCACCGTCGTCTTCAACAACAACGGCATTTATCGCGGAACCAATGTCAATCCCATTGGCGGTCCAGACCCTGCGACCACCGTCTTCGTCAAAGATGCGCGCTACGACAAGATGATGGAGGCATTCGGCGGCGTCGGCGTCCACGTGACGACGCCCGACGAGCTCGCTCGCGCCGTGAAAAAGGCCGTGGAGTCCGGAAAGCCGACCCTCATTAACGCGGTGATCGACCCGGCGGCCGGCACCGAAAGCGGCCGCATCGGCAACCTCAACCCACAAAGCGTGGTCCGCAAGAAATGACCCGAAGTGGCGTTCTGCGGCGCGGGCGTCGGCCCGCGAACCCGCGATCCATAACCGCCGACTGTGAAATGGATTCCGAGCTGTCTCGCTTCGGTCGGCCCCCGGAATGACGAGGAGAGAGGAAACCAATGGCAATGCGTAAAAGAGCCGCCAAAGCAAAATCCGAAGCGGCAGCAAAAAAGACCGGCAAAAAGGTCGTCAAACTCAAGACCAAAAAGCCGTCGGCGAAAGCTGCCGCCGGCAACGGACATCCGCGGCCGTCGTCGAAGCCGTGGGGACAGGCCGGCAGGGCGCTCGACGGCGTGCGCATCCTCGATTTTACCCACGTGCAATCGGGACCGACCTGCACCCAGCTGCTCGCCTATATGGGCGCCGACGTGATCAAGGTCGAACGCCCCGGCGTCGGCGACATTACGCGCGGCCAGCTGCGCGACGTGAAAGGCGCCGACAGCCTCTATTTCACCATGCTCAACGGCAGCAAACGCTCGATCACGATCGACAGCAAACATCCCAAGGGCAAGGAGATCCTCGACCGGCTGGTGAACACCTGCGATGTGCTGGTGGAAAATTTCGCGCCGGGCGCGCTCGACCGCATGGGTCTGACCTTCGAGCATATCCACAAGCTCAATCCGCGCATGATCGTCGCTTCGGTGAAAGGCTTCGGGCCCGGTCCCTACGAGGACTGCAAGGTCTACGAGAACGTGGCGCAATGCGCCGGCGGCGCGGCCTCGACCACCGGCTTTCGCGACGGCCCGCCGCTGGTTACCGCCGCGCAGATCGGCGATACGGGCACCGGCCTGCATCTCGCGCTCGGCATCGTCAGCGCGCTCTACCAGCGCCTCCGTACCGGCCGCGGCCAGAGAGTGCTCTGCGCCATGCAGGACGGCGTGCTCAATCTGGCGCGGGTGAAATTGCGCGACCAGCAGCGGCTCCAGCACGGTCCGCTCACCGAATACAGCCAATACGGCGAGGGCATTCCGTTCGGCAAGGCGACGCCGCGCGCCGGCAACGATTCCGGTGGCGGCCAGCCGGGTTGGATTCTCAAGTGCAAGGGCTGGGAAGACGATCCCGACGCCTACGTCTATTTCATCACGCAAGCGCCGGTGTGGGGCGCGATTTGCGACCTCATCGGCAAGCCGGAATGGAAGACCGATGCGGATTACGCGACCCCGCCGGCGCGGCTGCCGCGGCTGCGGCAGATCTTCGACACCATCGAGCAATGGACCCTGACCAAGAGCAAGTTCGAGGTCATGGAAATTTGCAACAAGCTCGACATTCCGGTCGGGCCGATCCTGTCGATGAAGGAGCTCGCCGAGGAGCCGTCGCTGCGCGCGACCGGCACGGTGGTCGAGGTCGACCATCCGACGCGCGGGCCGTATCTGACGGTGGGTAACCCGATCAAGCTGTCGGATTCGCCCGCCGATGTGCGGCGTTCGCCGCTGCTTGGCGAACACACCGATGAAATCTTGCGTCAAGTGCTGGGGTATTCGGCTAGGGAGATCGCTGAGATCAAGGCGTCGGGCGCGATCACCGCGCCGGATAAGCCGGCGAAAGCGGAGGCGGCGTAGGAATTCCTTTCCCCTTCTCACCTCTCCCCCTCTGGGGAGAGGCGAAATGCAGGAGACAACATCGCATGCGTATTGTTGTTCACGGGCAGCAGGCGTTCGGCAAGGCGGTCCTGGAAGGGCTGCTCAAGCGCGGCGAGAACGTGATCGCGGCTTATGTCGCGCCGGAGAAAGAAGGCGCGAAGGCCGATCCGCTCAAAGAGGCCGCGCTCGCCGCCAAGCTGGCGGTCTATCAGCCGGCCTCCTATCGCAAGCCCGAAGTCTGGGAGGCATTTCGCGCGCTCAAGCCGGACCTGCAGGTGATGGCCTTCGTGACGTTGTTCGTCCCGGAGGAATTTTTGAACATCCCCAGCCACGGCTCGATCCAGTACCATCCGTCGCTGCTGCCGGCTTATCGCGGGCCGAGCGCCATCAACTGGCCGATCATCAAGGGCGAGACCGAGACTGGGTTATCGATCTTCTGGCCCGACAATGGGCTCGATACCGGCGACGTGCTGCTCCAGAAGAAGACGCCGATTTCGCCCACCGACACGCTCGGCTCGGTGTATTTCGACCGCTTGTTCCCGATGGGCGTCGAGGCGATGCTCGAAGCAATCGACTTGGTGAAGGCCGGCAAGGCGCCGCGCATCAAACAGGACGAAACCAAAGCGACCTACGAGGGTCGCTGCGGTCCCGACAATGCGCATATCGACTGGGGCAAGCCGTGGCTGCAGATCGACCGGTTGATCCGCGGCTGTAATCCGGCGCCGGGCGCATGGTCGAAACTCGACGGCAAAACCGTCAAAATCTTTGACGCCAAGCCGCTGCCCGCCAAGGACCCCAAGGGCATCGCCGGCAAGATGGGCGAGATCGTCGCCATTGACGGCGACGGCTTCACCGTGGTTTGCGCCGACGGCCGCTTCAAGGTCACCCGCGTACAGGCAGACGGCCCGAAAATTACCGCAGCCGAATTTGCCACCAGTGCCAAGCTCACCCCCGGCATGAGGTTTTCATGAATCCGCCACCCGCGACCGCGGCGAGAGCTCCCACCGACGCCTCGCAACACGCCCATCCGAAAACCGATATCGAGATCGCTCAGGCCGCCAGGATGCAGCCCATCGTCGATATCGCTCGCGAAAAACTCGGCATCGCCCCGGAAAATCTCGAACCCTACGGTCACTACAAGGCCAAGGTGTCGCTCGACTACATCAAACGCTTGCAGGATCGCCCGAACGGCAAGCTGATCCTGGTGAGCGCGATCACGCCGACGCCGGCCGGGGAGGGCAAGACCACGACAACGGTCGGCCTGACCGACGCCCTCAATCACATCGGCAAGAAGGCGATGCTGTGCATCCGCGAGCCTTCGCTCGGTCCCTGCTTCGGCGTCAAGGGTGGCGCTGCCGGCGGCGGCTACGCGCAGGTCGTGCCGATGGAGGAGATCAACCTGCACTTCACCGGCGATCTGCACGCCATCGGCGCGGCGAACAATCTGCTCGCGGCGCTGATCGACAATCACATCTATTGGGGTAATGCGCTCGGTATCGATGCGCGCCGGGTCGCGTGGCGGCGCGCCATCGACATGAACGAGCGGGCGCTGCGCTCGATCGTGTCTTCGCTCGGCGGGACCGCCAATGGGTTCCCGCGCGAGGACGGCTTCGACATCACCGTTGCGTCGGAGGTGATGGCGATCTTCTGTCTGGCGCGCGACCTGCAGGACCTCAAGCAGCGCCTCGCCAATATCGTGGTCGCCTATACGCGGGAGCGAAAGCCGGTGCGCGCCAGCGACCTCAAGGCGCAGGGTCCGATGACGGCGCTGCTCAAGGACGCGCTGGCGCCTAACTTGGTGCAGACGCTCGAAGGCGCGCCCGCCTTCATCCATGGCGGCCCGTTCGCCAACATCGCGCACGGCTGCAACTCGGTGCTGGCGACGACGACAGCGCTCAAGCTCGCCGATTACGTGGTGACCGAAGCCGGCTTCGGTGCCGATCTGGGCGCGGAAAAGTTTATGGACATCAAGTGCCGCATGACCGGGCTAGCGCCCGACTGCGTCGTGCTTGTCGCCACCATCCGCGCGCTGAAAATGCACGGCGGCGTGAAAAAGGGGGACCTCAAGGCCGAGAATCTCAAAGCGCTCGAGGCGGGCATGGCTAACTTGGCGCGTCATATCGAGAACGTGCAGAAATTCGGCGTCGTGCCGGTGGTCTCGATCAACCGCTTTTCCGCCGATACCGATGCCGAGATCGCGCTGGTCAAGGAGGCTTGCGCCAGGCTCGGCGTCGAAGCGCTGATGGCGGATCACTGGGCGCTCGGCGGCGAGGGCGCGGCCGATCTCGCACGCGCCGTCGTCAAGATCGCCGAGAGCGGCAAAAGCAAGCTCAAGCTGCTTTATCCCGACGACATGCCGCTCCTGGAAAAAATCCGGGCCATCGCCAAGGAAATCTATCGCGCCAAGGACATCGAGGCCGACAAATCCGTGCGCGACCAACTCGCCGCGTTCGAACAGCTGGGCTACGGCAAGTTTCCGGTTTGCATCGCCAAGACCCAATACAGTTTCTCGACCAACCCGGATGCCAAGGGCGCGCCGGCCGATCATGTCATCAAGGTGCGCGATGTGCGGCTTTCCGCCGGCGCCGAGTTCGTGGTTGCGATCTGCGGAGAGATCATGACCATGCCGGGCCTGCCGAAGGTTCCGGCGGCGAACCAGATCGATGTCGGGCCGGATGGCAGGATCGTCGGGTTGTTTTGAGCGCTGTCTAAAACATGCCCATGCGCTCGCTCACCATGTAGCCGGTGAGCATGAGGACGCCGAACACCATCACCGCGAGCGCGCCGCCGACCTCGACGCCGCGCAGAATGAGCGAACCGTAGCCGGCGCGCGTAGCCGCAAACCGGTTCGCTACCGTCTTGGCAGCAACCGCAAGCGTCGCGATCGTCGCAACAGTGATGGCCGTGCCGATCCCCATCACGAAGGTCGAGGCGACGCCGGCCAGGAACAAGCCCTGCGCCAGGGCGAAGACCAGCACGATGATGGCGCCCGAGCAGGGCCGCAATCCGACGGCGACGATCGCGGACAAGCCGCGGCGCCAGCCGCCCGGCCCGGCCAATTCCTCCGGCTCGGGCCCATGCGCATGCCCCCAGGGCAACACGTCTTCCTCCTCGTCGGCGTCGTGACGATGGCCGTGGGTGTGATCGTGATCGGCATGGCCGCAGTGCGAATGATCATGGTGATGGCAATCGGCATGGGCGGCGTGCATGTGATCCGCTTCGACCGCTGCCGCCGCCGCCGGTTCGGGTCCCGACCTGATCGTGTGCAGGGCATGAAGAAAGCCGCGGCCCTTCACCCACATCAGCCGCGCGCCCAACAGCACGATCAGCGTGTAGCTGACCATCTCGATGATCTTCACCGTGTCGCCCATCATCTTCGCCGTGGCGCCGATCAGAACGGCGGCGACGGCGACCAGCACCACGGCGGTCAGCGCCTGCAGCAGCGCCGAGGCGAACGACAGCGCGATGCCGCGCCGCCAGGTCTCCTCGTTGGCGACGAGGTAAGATGAGATCACCGCTTTGCCGTGACCCGGGCCGGCGGCGTGGAAGATGCCGTAGATGAAGGAGATGCCCATCAACCCCCAATAGGCCGAGCCGTCGGTCTTGGCGGCGCGGATGAGGCCGGACAGTGCGCGGTAGAACAGCGACTGCTTGGCGAGGATCCAGCCGGCGATCCCGGTCGCCGCCGGCGGGCGCACGCCGCCGAACGGTCCCAGCTGCGCGCAGGCGCTATCGAGCGCGCTCGCCGCCAGCAGCAGCACGATGACGGCCGCCAGCAAGGAAAGACCACGGATTAATTGCACCCTGGCGCCGGCGGTCACGGGCACTTCACCGCAATCCGGTTGGCGAAATTCGCGCCCATGCCGATATTGGCCTCAGAGGTCTGGAACGCCTGATTGAGCCGCAGCGTGATCGGAAAATTGGCGTCGTGCGGCTTCTCGATCGACACCGTGCACGGCGCGGGCGCGCCGACCAGCCGCACCGGGTCCTTTTCCGCAAACCCGAAATCGATGAAGAATTCCGGATCGTAGACTTCGATCATCAGCGCCTTGGTCTTCACCGGCGTCTTAAACGGCAGCGTGAAGTGGAGCGTGAGTATCGTCTCCTTCGGATCGTAATCGAGATAGTAGTCGACCGGATCGCGGAAGGCGTCCTTGCGCCTTCTGCCGTCGACGCTGGCGTAGGTGAAGTAGGCGTACTCCTTGAGCGACTCCACGTTGACCTTGGCGAGCGGGGCCAGCTCCTGGCGCGTGAACGTGCCTTTGGTCTTTTGCTCGATGCCTTGCGTGGCAAAGGCGGAGAACATGTCGTCGAAGGTCCAGGCATGGCGGACGCCGGTGATCGAGCCGTCCGGCGCATAGAGGAGTTCCTCGACCATCGTCACCCAGACGTGCGGATGCGCATCGACGCGCCCCGTCGCCGCGAGCACGCAGGCCAATCCGGCCACAGCAGAAACCATGCGATGGATCATCGACCCCCGCGCCCAACGTGTCGTCGCGATTTGCCGCCCCCGACGGCGGGAGCACACTCTAATGCTGAGTGGGGCGGAAACGAGGCTGCAGGTGTTACACCCCCGCCGCCCCGCCATCACCGCGTGAATCGTGAGCGCCTTCGCAGGTGCCGTCGCTATGTAATACCGCGGCGCCGGCATGGCCCATGACGTCGGAGTAGGCGTCGGATAAAACTTCGACCTCGTGGCCGGCGGCGGCGAGCGCGTCGACGAGATTGCCGTCGAAACGCAATTCCAGGCGCAACGCCGTGCGCGCCGCGCCCCAGGTCCGCCCGAGCACCCAGCGCGGACGGTCGATCGCCGCGGCGAGCGGCTCCTTGAACAACACGTGGCGCGTGAACACGGCGCTCTGTGTCTGCGGCTGGCCGTCGCCGCCCATGGCGCCGTAAGCCATGATGCGTCCGTTCTTGAGCACGGCGAGCGCCGGATTAAGCGTGTGGAACGGCAGCCGACCGGGAGCGAGCAAATTCAGCGCGCCGCGCTGCAGCGAAAAGCTGATGCCGCGGTTCTGCATCAACACGCCGGTGCGCGGCAGCACGCAGCCCGAGCCGAACTCCCAATAGAGCGACTGGATGTAGGACACGACCAAGCCGGTGGCATCGGCGGCGCCCATCCACACGGTATCGCTTTCGGCGCCGAGCGGCCACGGCGCCGCCCTGCGGCGGTCGATCTTCGTCGCTTCTGCGGCGATGAACCGCGGCTCGAGGTAGCGCTCGAGAGGCTGCGCCAGATAATTTGGGTCGGTGACGGCGCGATCGCGGACCCGCAGCGCGCGCTTGGTCGCCTCGACCAGGCCGTGGATATGGTCAAATCGCTCCGCCTCGGTGACGCCCAGTCGCGCAAACAAAGCGAGGATCATCAGCGAGGCGACGCCCTGGGTCGGGGCGCCGGTGTTGTAGACCGCTCCCTCCGGCAGCTCGACGTGCAGCGGCTCGGCGAGCGTGGCGCGATAGCGGGTCAAATCCTCGCGGGTCAGCGGGCTGCCAATGCGGGTAAGATCGGTTGCGAGTTCGCGGCCGACGTCGCCACGATAGAAATCGTCAAGGCCGGCATGGGCGAGATGCGCCAGCGTTTCGGCCAACGCCTCCTGCTTGAGGATGGCGCCGACCGCGGGCGGCTTGCCGTCCACCAGAAACGTAGCGGCGAAGCCCGGCACCGGCGCGAGTTCGGCAAGGTGTTCCTGCGTGAGCCGCGCCTGGCTACGCGATACGGCATAACCGCTACGAGCCTGGCCGATGGCGGGTGCCAACAGCATATCGAGCGGCAGCTTTGCGCCATTCGCTTTCGCTGCATCGAGCGCCAACATCCAGCCGCCGACGGCGCCCGGCACCGTGAGCGCGGCGAGCGGCCCGCGCGGCGGGATCGTGTCGTGCTCGCGATAAAGCTCCGGCCGCGCCGCCATCGCAGCGGGACCCGGCGCCATGATTGCGCGAACACGTCCGTTCGGTTCGCGGATCAGCCAAAATCCGTCGCCGCCGAGATGGTTCATGTGCGGGTAAACGGCGGCGATGGACGCGGCCATGGCCACCATCGCTTCAAGGGCATTGCCGCCCTCGGCGAGAATCGAGTGGCCGGCCTCCACGGCGCCATAATGCGGCGCGCAGACGACGCCGCGGCGATGACCGGCGCTGTGCAGGTCCATGAACGCTCAGCTCGCTGCGCTGGATTCGGCCAACCCGCGCTTGCGCAACAGCGCTTCCGTGCTCGGCAGCCGGCCGCGGAAGGCCTTATAGGCGTCGACCGGATCGCGGGCGCCGCCGGCGGCGTAGATCGTCTCGCGCAACCGTTTAGCTGTCGCCGGATCGAAAATGTCGCCGGTCTCCTCGAAGGCCTCGAACGCGTCGGCGTCAAGCACTTCCGACCACATGTAGCTGTAATAGGCCGCGGCATAGCCGCCGCCGGAGAACACATGGCTGAAGTGCGGTGGGCGGTGGCGCATCACGATTTCCTCCGGCATGCCCATGCGCGAAAGCACGTCGGCTTCGAACGTGCTGGCGTCGATTGTGCCAGGCGAGCCGAGCGAATGGAAATCGAGATCGGCGAAGGCCGAAGCCAGGTATTCGACCGTTGCGAATCCCTGATTGAAATTGCGCGCAGCGAGAAGCCGTTGCAGCAGGTCTTCCGGCATCGGCGCGCCGGTCTGGTAGTGGCGGGCGAAGCGCCGCAACACCTCCGGCTGCTCGAGCCAATGCTCGTAGAGCTGCGACGGCAGCTCGACGAAATCGGTGGCGACATTGGTGCCGGAAATCTTCGGATAGGTGACGGCGGACAAAAGGCCATGCAGCGCATGGCCGAATTCGTGGAACAGCGTGCGCGCATCCTCGAACCCGAGCAGCGTCGGCTCGCCGTCGGCGGCCTTGGCGAAATTGCACACATTGACGATCAGCGGGCGAATGTCGCCGGCGAGCTTTTCCTGCTCCCGCAGCGACGTCATCCAGGCGCCGCTGCGTTTTGACGCCCGCGCAAAATAGTCGCCGAAGAAGAGCCCGATCTGGGCGCCATCGCTGTCGCGCACCTCCCAGACCCGCACGTCGGGATGCCAGACAGGCACATCGGGACGGGGGGTGAAGCGCAAACCGAACAGCCGCTCCGCCGTGTAAAAGGCGGCCTCGATCATGCGGTCGAGGGCGAGATACGGCTGGATGGCCGCCTCGTCGAGGGCGCAACCCCGGCTGCGCAGCTGATCGGCGCAATAACGCCAATCCCACGGCGCGAGCTTGAAGTTGCCGCCCTGCTCCTGCACCAGCGCCTGCAGGTCGTCACGATCGGCGAGCGCTTTCTTCCGCGCGCGCGCCCACACCGTGTCGAGGAGACCGCGCGCGGCTTCCGGCGTCTTCGCCATCGCATCGTCGAGTCGGTAACGGGCGAAGTCGGCATAGCCGAGCAGTTTTGCGCGCTCGGCCCGCAGTTGCACCATTTCGGCGATGATCGCCTTGTTGTCGGTCGCGTCGCCGTTGTCGCCGCGCGAGACAAACGCGCGAAACACCTTTTCGCGCAGGTCGCGCCGTTGCGCGAACTGCAGGAACGGCTCGACGCTCGACCGCGACAGCGTGACGACGTGGCCGTCGAGGCCGCGTTCCTGCGCTTCGGATCGCATCGCTTCGCGCATGAAATCGGGGAGCCCGGCAAGCTCCGCTTCACCTTGAAGAGACAGCGCGAAGTCCTGCTCGTCGGCGAGCACGTTCTGGCTGAATGCGGTGCCGAGCGCCGCCAGCCGCTCGATGATCGCGGCGAGGCGCGCCTTCGCCGCCGCTTCGAGGCCGGCGCCGGCGCGGCGGAAGGTCACGTGGTAGCGCTCCAGCACGCGTTTCTGCTCCGCAGACAGGCCGAGCGTGTCGGCCTGACGCATGAGGGCTTCGATGCGCTGGAACAGCGGCGCGTCGGTGTGGATTTTGTTCCAGTGGCGCGCGAGCTGCGGGGCGATCTCGCGCTCGATCTCGAGCAGCTCCTCGTTGCTGTGCGCGCCGACCAGAAGGTGGAAGACGTTTTCGATCCGCGCCAGCGCGCGGCCGCTCAGTTCCAGGGCGTCGATCGTATTGTCGAAACTCGGCTCTTCCGGCGCCGCCGCGACGGCGGCGACTTCGGCCTCATGGTCGGCAAACGCGCGCGCGTAGGCCGGACGGAAATGCTCGGGCGTGATGCGGTCGAACGGGGGAACCCCGTCGGGAGTCGTCCAACGTTGGAAGAACGGGTTTTCGGACGGCTTGGGATCGGTCATTGCGGGGCATGCCAAATGTAGGGGCTGCCGTGATATATGTCATCGCGCCTGCACGCTATACCCGTAAGGAGTGCCGAAGTGCCCCGCGCCACCGAGTACGTACCGCATGGCGTCATTCCGGCCGTGCTGCTGCCGTTCGCGGAGGATCTAGCGATCGACGAGAAAAGCTTCCGTAGGCACCTTAGCGATGTCGTGGCGACCCCCGGCCTTTCCGCGATCACCATCAATGCCCATTCGACCGAGGTCGCCTCCTGCGCGTTCGACGAACAGCGCTGGGTCCTCGACATCGCGCGGGATGAGATCGGGGGCCGACTGCCGATCGTCAACGGCGTGTGGGCCGACGGCAGCCTTGAAGGCGCCCGCGTCGCGCGCATGGCGGAGGAGGGCGGCGCCGCCGCGCTCCTGGTGTTCCCGCCGGCGCCGTTTACGCTCGGACAATCGCCGGCGATGGCGGTCGAGCACTTCAAGCGCATCGCCGACGCGAGCCAGTTGCCTATCATCGTCTTCCAGTACCCGCTGGCAACCGGCCAGGGCTATCCGCGCGACACGCTCCTCAAACTGCTCGAGGAGGTCCCCGCCATCCGCGCCATCAAGGATTGGTCGGGCAACGTGCCGCAGCACGAAATGCACATTCGGGAGCTGCAAAGCCGCGAGACGCCGGTCAATGTGCTCACCACTCACAGTGCCTGGCTCTTGAGCTCGCTGGTGCTCGGCTGCAACGGGCTCCTCTCCGGCAGCGGCAGCGTGATCCCCGATCTGCAGGCCGCGTTGTTCCGGGCGATCCAGGCCAACGATCTCGCCGAGGCGAAGCGGCTGAACGACCGCATCTACCCGCTCGCCCGCGTCTTCTATGCCGACCCCTGGGCGGATATGCACAACCGCATGAAGGAGGCGCTGGTCCTGCTCGGCCGCCTGCCGCGCGCTGTGGTTCGCCCGCCCTTGGTCAAGCTTACCGGCGCCGAGATCGATCGCATCCGCGCCGCGCTGGTGGAGGCCGCGCTGTTGTCGCCAAAAACCGCCCGCGACGCCGCCTAAGCGTCTTGAATTAGCCGCGGCTTTCGGAGACAGTGCCGCCGCTTTGGAAGGGTCCATGAACAAGCCATCCCCGCGACGCCCGCGGCGCATCCTCTGGCGGAACGTGCTGACGGTGGTCAGCGCGGCGATCCTGATCAGCGCCGAAGTGTTCGGCGCCGCCTTTGCCGGCAGCTGGGCGATCGCCAACCTGCTGGCGTTCGGCGCGATTGGCGCGCGCGTTCTCGACGGGCTGTTCATGTTGGGCGGCATCGTCGTCATGGTGCAGTTCGTCCGCGCCGCGCGCCGCGTCGAGCCGTTCACGGCGACGGACTGAAAACTCTCGCGGTGTCGCGTGGCGAGCCGCCCGGAAAAAATCTGCTGCTACGTTTTGTTAAGACCAAAACGCTTGACAGCGCGGCTGAAAAGCTTATTTCGGAAATTGCCCAATTTCGCACGTGCCTGTGGCCGTGTGTCGGTCGGTGGGCATCCGGACAAGAGGCCGGACAGCCGCCTAAGGAAGAAACGCTCCTTCCTTGCTCCAGCGACCGACAGCCGGAGGCGAAACCGGCATAGCCCGCTCTCCACGGGCGACGCGGCTTAAAGCAACGACGGAAGGGCTTTTTTGGTTCGCTGCCGGCGCCAATGCCGGGGACACCGAAAGGGCTTGTCCATCTTTGCCAGCAGTGCGGAACGGGATCTCCCTCATCCGGACCAAGGCAGCAATCGCGGCGATGCAAAGTGGCTCCGCACGGTGCGGAACCGCGCGCGTCGCAGGAGGTTCACCTCGGCGGCTACGCCGCCTGTCGGATAAGGGAGTGGGGCTATGACCGCGCGGATCCGCGAATTCCTCAAGCAGCGCATCGAAGACGGACCCTGCCTCGTCGTCGATCTCGACGTCGTCCGTGACAACTATCTCAACTTCGCCAAGGTGCTGCCGGACACCAAGGTGTACTATGCCGTCAAGGCCAATCCGGCGCCGGAAATCCTCAAACTATTGGCCGGCCTCGGCTGCTGCTTCGATGTCGCCTCGATCAATGAGACGCAGGCCGTGCTCGCCGCGGGTGCGACGGCCGATCGCATCTCCTACGGCAATACGATCAAGAAGGAGACGGAGGTCGCTGCCGCCTACAAGTTCGGCGTCACGCTTTTTGCCGTCGATTGCGAGGCCGAGGTGGAGAAGATCGCCCGCGCTGCGCCGGGCAGCCGCGTCATTTGCCGCATCGTCTGCGACGGCTCTGGTGCCGAGTGGCCGTTGTCGCGCAAGTTCGGCTGCGAGCCCGCCTATGCCGCCGACATTCTGGAGTTTGCCCATAAGCAGGGCCTCGTTCCGCACGGGGTGTCGTTCCATGTCGGCTCGCAACAGCACAATATCGAAGCCTGGGATCGGGCGCTCGCCTCGGCGGCGGCCGTATTCCGCGGCTGCGCCGAGCGCGGCATCGCGCTCGCCATGATCAATCTCGGCGGCGGCTTTCCGGCGCGCTATGTGCGCAAGACGCCGAAGCTCGAATCCTACGGCAAGGCGATCTTCCGCTCGCTGCGCAAGCATTTCGGCAACGCCATACCGGAGACTATCGTCGAGCCGGGCCGCGGCCTGGTCGGCAATGCCGGCATGATCGAAGCCGAGGTGGTTTTGATCGCCAAGCGCTCGCCCGAGGACGAGGTGCGCTGGGTCTACCTCGACATCGGCAAATTCCACGGGCTCGCCGAGACCATCGGCGAGTCGATCCGCTACCCGATCCGCACGACCAAGGATCGCGATGAAACCGCGCCGTGCATCATCGCCGGCCCGACCTGCGATAGCGTCGACGTGCTCTACGAGAAGACGCCGTACCCGCTGCCGGTCTCGCTCGCCATTGGCGACAAGGTCTTGATCGAGGCGGCCGGCGCCTACACGGCGACCTATTCCTCGGTCGGCTTCAACGGCTATCCGCCGCTACGGCAGTACGTGATCTGAGCGCTAGGCAAGATCGATCACCCCCGCCTCGCCGCTTTCCGTGCCGAAGGCGAGCAGCTTGCCATCGGCGCTCCAGGCGAGCGCGGTGACCGGCGCGTCGCCCGGCTTCTTCGCCAAAATCTCGGCGCCGTCTTCGATGCGGACCAAAAGCACCATGCCGTCGCCATAGCCGGCGGCAATGATGTCCTGCCTCGGATGACAGGCGACGATCTCGATGCGGTGCTCGGAGGGCGCCAATAGCCGCGGCTCTTTGCCCATCGGCCCGTCCTTGGTTTGGAACGGCCAGAGAATGAGCTGCGTCGCGCCGGAAGTGGCGAGCCAGCGGCCGCCGAGAGTCCAGCCGACCGAGGTCACTCGCGCAGCGTAACCGGACATGCGCGTGTGCTGGCGGTCGGCGAGTCGCCAGCCGTGCAGCATAGGCTCCTGCATCGTGGTGACGAGGAAGCGACCGTCGGGGCTCACCGTGGCGCCGAGATGCGAGCCCTTCCATTCAAGCTTTTCCGGCGCGGCCTGCGGCGCATTGGGGAACCAGAGCGTGGCGCCGTTGTAATGGGCGATCGCCAGCCGAAAGCCCTTCGGCAGGAAGGCAAGCCCGCCGACAGTCGACGGTGCTTCGAATTCGCGCAGCTCCTTGGCTTGCACGAAGGCGGTCTTGCCGGCCGACCAGGCGACGGCGCCGTCCGGCGCCAGCGCGACATGATCGATCCAGCGGTGTCTCGCATCGGTCGCGAGTGTGCGGGTCTCGCCTTGCGCGTTTGTCGCGATCACCTTGCCGTCGTCGCCGCCGCTGACGACGCGCTCGCCGTCGACCGCCGTGGCGAGGATCGCGCCGTCATGGACGACGACGCGCCGCGGCTCGCCTTCGACGCCCGCGAACACCATCGCTTCCTCACCGAGCACGAACACCGCGGTGCGATCAAGAAAATGCGTCGCAACGATCGCTCCGCCCGCCACCACCGGGCGGCTGCGGTCGACGACGGAGACGATATCGCTGCGGGCGTCAGTCATCAAAAATATCGCTGCCGCTCATCACCCTCCCCTGGAGGGGGAGGGTCGCTCGCCGAAAGCGAGCGGGGTGGGGTGAACGCCGAATGGCGGAGGATCACCCCCACCCGGTCCGCTTCGCGGACCGACCTCCCCCCTCCAGGGGGAGGTTGGAAAGGGATCACGCGATGCAATTTTCGAATTCCTGCCGGATTCTCTCCTCCGGCAGATTGCGGCCGATAAAGATGATGCGGCTGTCACGCTTCTCGCCCTTGTTCCATGGCCGCTGGTGGTCGCCGTCGAGGATCATGTGCACGCCCTGGAACACGAAGCGCTCATCGTCGTCCTTGAAGGCGAGGATGCCCTTGCAGCGAAGGATGTTCGGGCCTTCCTTTTGCACCAAATCCTGTACCCACGGAAAAAACTTGTCGGGATCGAGCGGCTTGTCGCTGCGCAGCGAAACCGATTGCATCTCCTCGTCGTGGTAATGCTTGAGGCCGCCGCGATGGTGCCCGTGGTCGTGATCATGATCGTGGCCGTGATGATGATCATGCCCGTCGCCTTCGAGGAATTCCGGTTCGATGTCGAGAATACGGTCGAGGTCGAAGGCATTGCGGCCCAACACCTCGCCCAGCGGGATTTGGGCGCGCTCGGTCTTGTGCACCTTGGCGTAGGGATTGATGCCGCGGATGCGCGCCTCGAGCTCGTGGAGCTCTTGCGGCGAAACCAAGTCAGTCTTGTTGATCAGGATCACGTCGGCAAACGCGATCTGGTTCTTCGCTTCCGGCGCATCCTGGAGACGATCGTTGAGCCACTTGGCATCGGCGACCGTGACCACGGCGTCGAGCTTGGTCCTGCGGCCGACATTCTCGTCGATGAAAAAGGTCTGCGCCACCGGCGCCGGGTCAGCGAGCCCGGTGGTTTCGACGATGATGGCGTCGAACTTGCGCTTCCGCCGCATCAGCCCGTCGAGGATGCGCACCAGGTCGCCGCGCACGGTGCAGCAGATGCAGCCGTTGTTCATCTCGAAGACCTCCTCGTCGGCGCCGACGACGAGGTCGTTGTCGATGCCGATCTCGCCGAATTCGTTGACGATCACGGCGTACTTCTTGCCGTGCGGCTCCGAGAGGATGCGGTTGAGCAATGTGGTCTTGCCGGCACCGAGATAGCCGGTCAGCACGGTGACTGGGATTTTGTCGGACGAAAGCGGTGCGGACATGCGGGACCTCCTGCGGCTATATAGGCGATCCCGCACCAGCCCAACACGCCAGAACCCGGCGTTGCCCATGTCTGGGGACAATGACATTGCGATCGATATGTTATAATATTACATTCTGAGCCGTTCGGCTTTGATTTTGCAGGCGAAACAGCGATGGCGCCGCCATGAAGCTGGTCCTCGGGCTGACGACGGCCCTTCTCCTCATGCTGGCCGCGGCCGCGCCGGCAGGCGGCGCAGACGGCAAGATCGCGCTGGTGGCGGCGGAAAACTTCTACGGCAGCGTGGCTCAGCAAATCGGCGGTGACCGGGTGGCCGTCACCAGCATCTTGAACAGCCCGGACCAGGATCCGCACCTGTTCGAGGTTTCGCCTGCCGTCGTTCGCCAAATCGCCGCCGCCCAAATCGTCGTCTACAACGGTGCCGATTATGATCCCTGGATGGGGCAGCTGCTCAGGGTCACGCCGAGGCGCGGGCGCGTCGTGATCATCGCCGCCGATCTGGTGGGCAAGAAAGCCGGCGACAACCCGCACATCTGGTACGATCCGGCGACCATGCCGGCGGTCGCGCGGGCGCTGACTGCCGCGTTCACCGCGGCCGATCCGGCCCACAAGGACGATTATGCGGCGCGGCTGAAAACCTTCCTGACCTCGCTCGCGCCGCTGAATGAAAAAATTGCCGCGATTCGCAGTAAGTATGCCGGCGTCGCGGTCACGGCCAGCGAACCGGTTTTTGCTTACATGGCGGCCACACTGAAGCTGAAAATGCGTAACCAGAGATTCCAGCTTGCCGTCATGAACGATACCGAGCCGAGTGCCCGCGACATCGCCGCTTTCGAGCGGGACCTGAAGACGCATCAGGTACGGGTGTTATTCTACAACAAGCAAGCCTCCGACAAGCTGGTCCAGCAGCTCGTCGATCTGGCGCGTGCTGCCAATATCCCGGTGGTCGGCGTTACCGAGACCTGTCCGCCCGGCATGTCGTACCAAGCTTGGATGATGAGCGAGCTGGACGACACCGAAAAGGGGCTGGCCGGGCCCTCTTCATGAATGTCATCGAACTCGACCGGGCGACGATCGCAATCGGCGGCCGCCGCGTCCTTGTGGACGCGAGCCTCGCCGTCAAGCGCGGCGAATTCATCGGCGTGCTGGGCCCCAACGGCGCCGGCAAGACGACGCTGATGCGCGCCATCCTCGGCCTGTTGCCGCCGAGCGCGGGCGCCATCCGCGTTTTCGGCCGTGCGCCGCAGCGCGGCGATCGGCATATCGGCTACCTTCCGCAGGTGCGTACGGTGCTGCCGGACTTGCGCGTACGGGGGCTGGATTTCATCGCCAGCTCCGTGCACGGCGAGCGTTGGGGCGTGCCGTCGCTGCCGCGCGCCGACCGGATCATGATCGATAAGACGCTGACCGCGGTGGGCGCCGGCGATCTGGCCGCGCGGCCGCTGTCGGAAATGTCGGGCGGTGAGCGTCAGCGGCTGCTGCTGGCCCAGGCGTTGCTCGGCGAGCCGCAGCTGTTGCTGCTCGATGAGCCGCTGATCAGCCTCGACTATCGCTATCAGGAAGCGGTGGTCGACACCGTCCGGCGCTTTGCCCGCGAGCGCAATATCACGGTGCTGTTCAGCGCCCACGAACTCAATCAGTTAATCGGCACGCTCGATCGCGTGCTCTACCTGGGCAATGGCCACGCCGCGCTCGGCACCGTGGCGGAGGTGGTTACCGCCCCGGTGCTGTCGCAACTCTACGGCACCGACATCAGCGTGGTTCACGCCGACGGGCATATCTTCGTGCTGTCGCGGGGCCGCGACGTCGAGCACGCCGCGCATATGCATGACGAAGGTCACGATCACCACGATCATCACGGCCATGACCGCCATGCTTGAATACGATTTCATGCGCAACGCGTTCGCCGCCGCCGGCGTAGCGGCCGTGGTGTCGGGGCTGGTGGGCTACTTCCTGGTGCTGCGCGGACAGACTTTTGCCGGTCATGCGCTCTCCCATATCGGCTTCGCTGGAGCGACCGGTGCCGTGCTGATCGGCGTCGCGTCGGTGTGGGGACTTGTCGGCTTCACGGTCGCCGCCGCGATCGGCATGGGATTGCTGGGCGAGCGCATCAGCGGCCGCGACGTCGCCATCGGGGTGGTGCTGGCGCTGGCGCTGGGCTTTGGCCTGCTTTTTCTGCACTACTATACGGCATTCGCCACCCAGGCGACGGCGCTATTGTTCGGCAATGTGCTCGCCGTCGACCGCGCCATGATCGGCACCCTGGTCGGGCTCGGCTTAGTCACGCTCGGCGGGCTTGCCGCGATCATGCGGCCGCTGATTTTTTCGAGCTTGCAGCCGGAACTGGCCGAAGCCAAGGGTGTCCCGCTGCGCTTTGTGTCCACCGCCTTTCTGGTCGTTGTCGCCTTGGCCGTGTCGGAGTGCGCCCAGATCGTCGGCATCCTTCTGGTCTTCAGCCTGATGGTCGGACCGCCGGCGACGGCGCAGCGGCTGGTGACCGGGCTGTGGAGCGGCATGGCGCTGTCGGCGGGGCTCGCTCTGGC
Source organism: uncultured Alphaproteobacteria bacterium (assembly GCA_963721025.1). Taxonomy (GTDB): domain Bacteria; phylum Pseudomonadota; class Alphaproteobacteria; order Rhizobiales; family Xanthobacteraceae; genus BOG-931. The sequence continues at coordinate 690,864 of CAVRHN010000002.1, forward strand.
CGAGGCCTGGTCCGGCATTGCCATCGCCTATCACACCGATTGGCCGGTCAGCTTCTGCATCGCTATGCTGAGCGCGTTGGGCTATTTCCTTAGCCGCGGCAACTTTCTGCCGCGCCGGGAAAAAACCACATGAGCGAGCAAAAGGCCCGCGCCATATGCGTCGGCGAAGTGCTGATCGAATTGGCGCGCGGCGCCGACGGCAAGTTCGCGCTGTCCTGCGGCGGCGACACGTTCAACACCGCCGTCTATCTCGCGCGTGCCGGCGTCGATGCAGCGTTTGCCACCGCGGTTGGCGACGATCCGTATTCCGACAGCATCCTGGCGCTCGCCGCCGCCGAAGGCATTTCCGGACAACTCGTTTTGCGCGTTCCCGGCCGGCTGCCCGGACTGTGCCTGGTCGAAAACGGTCCGGCCGGAGAACGAAGCTTTCGCTACTGGCGCGAGGGTGCGCCGGCGCGCGATCTGTTCGAGCTTCCCGACTGGATGCTGATCGCCGACAATCTGATGTCGGCGCGGCTGATCTACTTCTCCGGCATTACGTTGTCGCTGTATTCGAATAACGGCCTCGGCCGCTTCCTTGCGCTCCTCGAAGCTGCGCGCCAACAGGGCGCCAAGGTGGCTTTCGACGGCAATTTCCGCCCACGCGGCTGGAAGGGCGACCTCGCGCGCACGCGCACCGTGTTCATCGAGACGCTCAAGCGCGTCGATATCGCGTTGCCGACCTTCGATGACGAGGCCGTGCTTTGGGGCGACCCCAGCCCGGAGACGACGGTCGCCCGGCTGCAAGCGTTCGGTATCGGCGAGATCGTCGTCAAGAACGGTCCCAACAGCGCGCTGGTCGCCGCCGCCGGCGGACAGGAATTCGTGCCGGTGCCGGAAGTGATGGTGCCGGTCGATACCACGGCCGCCGGCGACGGCTTCAATGCCGGCTATCTCGCCGCGCGGCTCGCCGGGGCGGACCCGGCGCAGGCGGCCAGCGCGGCGCACCGGCTCGCCGGCGACGTGATCCGGCATCACGGCGCCTTTGTGCCGCGCGCGAATGCGGCGATGCATTGAGCGGAAGACGGACGACGGATGACAGACGACGGAAGAAAGCGGATAATCGCCACAGGATAGCAGATAGAAATCAGGGCGAAAAGCTCATCCTCATCCGCCCGCTGTCATTCGTCCTCTGTCGTCCTTGGGGAGAAACACATGACACGCCTTGCCATCGCGCTTGCCGCCATACTCGCCGTTGCGCTCGGCCGGCCCGCGCTTGCCGACGAGCCGATCATCATCAAATTCAGCCATGTCGTGGCGCCCGATGCGCCCAAGGGCAAAGCTGCCGTGCTGTTCAAGGAGCTGGCCGAGAAGTACACCAACGGCAAAGTGAAGGTCGAGGTCTATCCGAACTCGTCGCTGTACAAGGACAAGGAGGAACTGGAGGCGTTGCAGCTTGGCTCGGTGCAGCTGCTGGCGCCGTCGATCTCGAAATTCGGCCCGCTCGGCGTCAAGGAGTTCGACATTTTCGATCTGCCGTTCCTGATGAGCGACGATGCGCGCGCCCGCCAGATGATGGCGAGCCCGATGATGGCGGAATTCAATCACAAGCTCGAAACCAAGGGTATTTTGTCGCTCGCTTATTGGGACAACGGCGCCACGGTGTATACCGCGAACAAGCCGCTAATCTGGCCGGATGACTTTCGCGGTCTGAAGCTGCGCATCCAGGGCGGCAAGGTGCAAGACGCCATCGCGCGCCAGCTCGGCGCCCTGCCGCAGATCTTGGCCTTCTCACAAGTCTACCAGGCGCTGCAGACCGGCGTCGTCGACGGCGAGGACAACGTGCCGTCCAATATTCTGACGCAGAAATTCTACGAAGTGCAAAAACACTTGACCGAGTCGTTCCACAACCGGATCACCTACGGGCTCATCACCAACCAGAGGTTCTGGAATTCGCTGCCGGCGGATGTGCGGAAGGAACTCGATCGTGCGGTGAAGGAGTTGACCGAATTCTTCAACGCCACGGCGGCGAAGGACAACGCCGATGCCCTGGAGAAGATCAAGGCATCAGGCAAGACTGATATTCATATTTTGACTGATGCCGAAAAGAAGGCCTGGATCGCCAAGCTGATGCCGGTCCACGCCGAGATGCAGGCCCGCTTCGGCAAGGACTTCGTCGAGCGAGTTTACAAGGCCTCGGGCTTCACGCCGCCGCAATCCTGATGCCGATCGGTCCTTGCTCGGGCAAGTGAGGGTTTCAGCTTGCGGGGACAGCTGCTGCTCGACCGCATCCTCGATCGGCTCGAAGAGTGGATGATCGCCTCGCTGATCGCTGCGGCGACGATCCTCACTTTTGTCGCCGTGGTCCACCGCTACGGCGCGAGCAATTCCGCGGTCTTGGCCAGGTGGGCCGGCGTGCACGGCTTCGTCCTGCTGCAGCGCGCCGCGGATGAGGTCTATACGCGGCTTGCCGCGATCAACCTGTCCTGGGCACAGGAACTCGCCACCTACATGTTCGTGTGGATGGCCAAGTTCGGCGCCGCGCTCGGCGTGCGCACTGGAATCCACGTCGGCGTCGATGTCTTCGTCAAGCGATTGTCGCCCGCGGCGCGCAAGCCGGTGATCGTATTCGCGCTGCTGTGCGGCGCGCTGTTCACCGGCGTCATCGGCACGCTCGGCGCCGTCTACATCCACGACCTCGACCCGGACGAGGTCTCGCCGGAGCTCGAATGGCCGAGCTGGATCATCTATCTCTGCATCCCGCTCGGCTCCTACCTGATGTGCTTCCGCTTCCTGCAGGTGATGTGGCGATACCTGCGCACCGGCGTGGTACCGCATCAGGGCCATGGCATAGATTACGAGGCGCCGCACGATGCGCCGGCGCCAGCGCCGGCGAGCGGGGTGGCGCGGTGATTGCCCTTTCGCACGCGTCGAAGCCGACCGCGCCGCGGCCGCTCAGCGACGCGATCACCGCCATACTGATCGTGATTGTCCCGATTACGCTGGCGCTGGTCTGCTTCGCCGCCCGGCTGCATGTCATCGAGCTCTCGCACACGGTGCGCGCGGAGCTGCTGTTCGCGCTGCTGCTGGCGCTGATGGCGTGCGGCATGCCGATCTCTATCGCACTTGGCCTCTCGGTGCTCACCTATCTGTTCATCCTTTCCGATGTCGATCCGAAAATGGTCGGCCTGAAGCTGTTCACCAGTCTCGACCGTTTCGAAATCATGGCGATTCCGTTCTTCATTCTCGCCGGCAATTTTCTCACCAGCGGCGGCGTCGCCCGCCGCATGATCGATTTCGCCGCGGCGCTGATCGGGCATTGGTATGGCGGTCTCGGTCTGGCCGGCGTCGTCGCCTGTGCGCTGTTCGCCGCGATCTCCGGCTCCTCGGTCGCCACCGTCGTCGGCATCGGCTCCATCATCCTGCCGGCGCTGGTGCAGAACGGCTATCCGCGCCGGTTCGGCGCCGGCGTGATCGCGACGTCCGGCGCACTCGGCATCCTGTTTCCGCCGTCGATCAACCTCGTCATCTTCGCGGTCGCGACCAGCGGCATGCAGCCGCGCGGGCCGGACGGCACCGTCGTCGACTCTGCCTCGGTCGGTCAGCTTTTCATGGCCGCGCTGGTGCCCGGGCTGATCCTCGCCACCATGCTCGGGGCGACGACCTGGTTTCGCGCCTGGCGCAACGACTATCCGCGCATGGTGCGGTCCAGCTGGGGCGAATGCTGGCGCGCCTTCCGCGAAAGCGTCTGGGGTCTGTTGCTGATCTTCCTGGTGCTCGGCGGCATCTATTCGGGTCTATTCACGCCGACCGAAGCCGCCGCCGTGGCCGCCGTCTACGCCTTCGTCATCGCGGTATTCGTCTACAAGGGACTGAAGTTTGCCGAGGTGCCGGCGGTGCTGCTCAAAGCTGCGGCCATGAGCGCGATGATCCTCTACATCATCACCAATGCGGCGGTGTTCTCCTGGCTGCTCACGTCGGAACAGATTCCGCAGTCGATGGCCGAATGGATGACTGCGCAGGGGTTCGGCACGGTGGGGTTCCTGCTGGTCACCAACATCGTGCTGCTGGCCGCGGGCAATTTCATGGATCCCGCCGCCATCGTCCTCATCATGGCGCCGATCCTGTTTCCGATGGCGGCGGCGCTCGGCGTCAATGCGGTTCATCTGGGCATCCTGATGGCGGTCAACATGGAAGTCGGGCTGTGCCATCCGCCCGTGGGGCTGAATCTCTATGTCGCCTCTGGCATAACCGGCATGGGCATCACCGAGCTGACGGTGGCCGTCCTGCCGTGGCTTGCCACCATGCTGATTTTCTTGGTGATGGTGACCTACATCCCGGCGCTCTCGCTGTGGCTGCCGCATTTGTTGGGGATGCTCTGACGATCCGTCAAAACCTTCGTCGATGAGATGCTACGCGCCGAAGTCGCCCGGCTGTAGTTCGATCGGCGTGCCGTGCGGCGTGCGGGCACACGCACGGCGCCACGCCTCGCGGGTGCGCGTGAGAGTTTCTGCGTCGGCAAGGCCTTTGACGGCGACGAGACGCTCGAGCGCGGCCAGCCAGTGTCGATAATAGGTCTCGCCGGTGTCCGGATCGCCGGCCGCTTGCGCTTTCTTGATTTCCTCGCCCAGCGTAGCCGCCCATTCTTTCGAGGAAAATACGCCGCGCTCCTGGAGCGACCGCGCGAGCGCAAAGGCTTGGGCTTCCCATGGCTCGCGAAACACCGGGCCCTCGGCGATCATGATTGCGCGGCCTCCAGGTACGGCTCGAAAGCCTCGATCGAAACCGTGAGCGTGGGGTCGGTATTCTCGCCCCATAGTTCGCGGCCCGCGAACAGCACCGTGTAGAGCCATTGCGGGTTTTCACCCGCCCCGAGCGCCGACGAGTCGGGGAACACATGGCAGCCGCGGACCGCCTCGATCACACCGACATGGCCGCGCGCGTAGCGCGGCAGCCGCGTATGTGTCGGCGGATGGATATTTTTTGCGCGCACGCGATCGCCGACTTTGAAGCGGGCGGCCGACTGCGCCGGCCGGCCGAAAGAACCGCGCGTGAGCGCGTTCGGCACCTCGCCGGCGGTGAGTTTACGCAGCGGCTTGCCGGCATGCCGCGCCAGTCCGGTCTTGATCTCGTCGACGTCGGCGAGCCCAAGCCCGGTGACGAGGTTCTCGATCTCCAAGGCCCATCGCTTGTAATAGGAGCTGGACAGGTAGAGCTCCGGCGGCAACGCTTCGATGGCCGCCCGCATTTGATCGATGTTGTAAGCGCCCGCATACATCATGGCGCGCTGCATCGCGAGCGTGCGTCCTTCCCATTCGGCATGGAAAACCGGCTCGTCCTTCTCGGGCTCGACTTTGCCGAAGCCGTGCATGCCGCCCATGTCGTGGATGCCGTCCATCACGCGATATCCTGCGGCGCTCGCGGCAAGCCGGTGCCGATCATGCAATCGCGGGTCACCAGCGCGGCGAGTTTTTCCTCGCTCCAGCCTGCGGTGCCGGCCGGCCGCATCGGCAGCACGATGAAGCGCGTCTCGGCGGTCGAGTCCCACACCCGGATTTGGGTATCCGCCGGCAGCATGAGACCGAAATCGGCGAGCACGCCGCGGGGGTCGTTGACTGCGCGGGACCGATAGGGCGCGGATTTATACCAGACCGGCGGCAGACCGAGGACTTCCCAGGGATAGCAGGAGCACAGCGTGCACACGACCATGTTGTGGAGCTTCAGCGTGTTCTCCACCGCGATCAGGTGATCGCCGACGCGATCGATCAAGCCAAGCGATTGCACCGCCTTGGTGGCGTCCGCGATCAGCGCCTGCTTGAATGCCGGATCGGCCCACGCCTTGGCGACCACACGAGCGCCATTGTGCGGGCCGATCTTGGTCTCGTAGGCCTCGATCAACGCGTCGAGCGCGGCCGGATCGATATAACCTTTTTCGGCCAGCACGGTCTCCAGCGCCCGCACGCGCAACTGCATCTCGGACAGCTCCGAGCCGTGCTCGCCATCGTCATCATGATCACGCGTCATGGTACCTTCCGGCGCTGGTCTGAAAGTCACTCCTCATATGCCGGTGGAAAATGCGCTTAAGTCCATCCGCTCACTTTTTCTCCAGCATCAAAACCGCTTCCTGCCGAATCAGCGGCTGGAGTGTTTCGCCGAGCATCGCCAGCAACTCGGGCAAAAACACTTCCAGGTGCACATGTTCCTCGGCGACGGCGATGCTGCCGTTGGCGTCCTGCCCGAGCGCGCTTAGCCGAAATCGAACCTGGCTGCCGGTCCAGACTGCCTCTTCGACGCTGAACAGATGGCCAAAGTTGGTCCTAACACCGCCTAGCCCGGTTTTCAGGCGACGTAGTGCTTCGCGCTTGCCAAGGCGATGCGGAATGGAGACGACCAGCGGTTTCGACATTGTTCCTCCACGAACAGGCAAGCTTATACGGGACGGTCTTACGCATCAAATGTCGGCGCCGGCGCTCGCTGAGGCCGACTAATCGGGATATTCATCCGAACTTGCACGGCTGGTGCGCTTCCAGCTTGTAGGCGCGCGCCCAATCGAGATACGGATCAGGGATCGAGACCTCATCGGCTAGCGCCTCGGGCGCCGGCTTTGTCGGCGATCTGCCTGAGAGGGCAAAAGGATTTGCAAGGGAGATATCATGACCGCGGCACAAATCTTCGACCTCACCGGCGAGGTGGCGCTGGTGACCGGCGCATCGAGCTGGCTCGGCGCGTGGTTCGCCGAGGTTCTGGCGGACAACGGCGCGGCGGTGATACTGGTGGCGCGGCGGGCGGATCGCCTCCAGGCCGTGAAGTCGCGGATTGCGAAATCGGGCGGCCGCGCGTTCGCGATCGAGCCCGACGTTCGCGACCTCAAGGCGATGAGAACCGCGTTCGATACTGCGGAAAGCGCCTTCGGCACCGTGACGATCCTGATCAACAATGCCGGTGTGGTGCATTCCGGGCGCGCCGTCGAGCTTGCGGAGGGGCATTGGCGGCGCGTATTGGCGACCAATCTCGATGCGGTGTTCTATTGGGCGCAGGAGGGCGCGCGCCGTATGCTGGCTGCCGGCACGGCCGGCGCCATCGTCAACATCGCCTCGGTGCTCGGTTTCAATGTCGACAAGGGCGTCATTGCCATGACCGGCGCGACCATCGTCGCCGACGGCGGTCAGCTGGTGGCGCTGCGGGTCTGACTGGGCGTTTTCCGAGGAGGAAAATGTCCGACGGAAGACGAGCGTCGTTAAATCCGATCACGAGGAATTGTGAGATGAAGTTTTACGATTGCAGCACCGCCCCGAGCCCGCGCCGGGTCCGCATTTTTCTCGCCGAGAAGGGCATCAGCGTGCCGACCGTGCAGGTCGACCTGCGCAATAACGAGCAGTTGAGCCCGGCGTTTCGCGCCATCAATCCGGACGCCACGGTGCCGGTGCTCGAGCTCGATAACGGCACCCGTATCACCGATGCGATCGGCATCTGCGTCTACTTCGAGGCAACGCATCCAGAGCCGCCGCTGATGGGCGAGAGCCCAGAGGAGAAGGCGCTGATCGCCACCTGGCAGCGCGCGGTCGAGCGGAACGGTTTTTACGCGGGCATGGAAGCGCTGCGCAATTCGACTCCCGGGCTGAAGAACCGGGCGCTACCGGGACCGGACGACTACGCGCAGATCCCGGAGCTCGCCGAGCGCGGCCGGGCGCGCATCGCGCGCTTCTTCGAGCAGATGGACGCCCGCCTCGCGCAGAGCGAGTTCGTCGCCGGCGCGCGTTACAGCATTGCCGATATCACGACGCTGGTGGCGGTCGATTTCGCGCGCTGGGTCAAAATGTCGGTTCCGGAGGAGTGCCGGCATTTGCGCCACTGGCATGCGCAGGTCTCCGCCCGCCCCAGCGCCAAGGCGTGAACGCGGCTAGCCGCCGCGATACGGGCCCCATGGCCCGGCGGACGGCTCGGGACTGGACGGAGTGTCGATCGGCGACGGCGGCAGTGCGCCCGAGTCTCCGGTTGGCGAACCCCACGGGCCGGCAGTCGCTGGCTCCTCGGTGGCCGCGTCCGCCGATGCCGGCAATGCGATCGGGCCGGGATCACGGCCGCCGGCAAACTTAACCAGCGCCGAAACCCGGCTCTCGACCGTGGGATGGGTATCGAATAGTTCGCCGAAACCTTCGCGCGGGTTATCGACGCACATTTCCATGACCGCAGAGGTCGCGCCCGGCAATTCGCCGCGGCCTTCGATCTTGCGCAGCGCCGAGATCATGGCATCGGGATTTTTGGTCAGTTCGACCGAGCCGGCATCGGCGAGAAATTCGCGCGAGCGCGATAGTGCCAGGCGAATGACGAATGACAGCACGTAGGCCAGCACCAACAGCGCGACGGCGACCAGGATGGCGATGCCGGCGCCGCCGCCGCGCCGATCGGAGCGCGAGCCGCGAAACGAAAAACCGTTGTAGAACCACAGCCGAAACACCAGCTCCGCCACGAAGGAAACGGCGCCGGCGATGATGACGGCGATGACCATCATGCGGACATCGCCGTTGCGGATATGCGTCAGCTCATGACCGAGCACCGATTCGACTTCGGCATCGTCGAGCCGGTCGAGTAGGCCCGAGGTGACGGTGATCGAATATTGCTTTTGGTTCATCCCGGTCGCGAACGCATTGAGCGCGTCGCTCTCCATCACCTTGAGCTTGGGCATGGTGATGCCGCGCGAGATGCAGAGATTTTCCAGGAGATTATAGAGCCGCGGCTGTTCGATGCGCGTCACCTCGCGGCCGCCGGTGAGCGCGTCGATCATGCTCTGGTGGAAATAATAGGCGATGACCACCCAGAGCGCCGTCGTCAGCGTCGCGATCGGCGCAGCGCCGACGAGATCGTTCCAGGCGCGTTGCATCAGCGTGGCGAGATCGGCATTGACCGACAGCGCCTCCGCGGTCAGTGCGCCGGCATAGACCAGTACATAGACGAGAAGAAACAGGCCGACGAGGAGCGCAAGCGAGCGGCGGCGGTTTGACTGGATGTGGCTATAGAGACCGTACGCGGCCATCGCGCATTCGCTCTAGAACTTGACTTGCGGTGCCTCGCCGACGGTCTTGCGCTCGTCGCCGAGATCGAAGAATTCCTTCGGCGCAAAGCCAAGCGAGGCGGCGAACACGGCGGCGGGGAATCGCTGGATTGCGGTGTTATATTCCTGCACCGCATTGTTGAAGAAGCGTCGCGCCGCGGCGATCTTGTTCTCGATGTCGGTCAACTCGGCCTGCAATTGCTGGAAATTGGCGCTGGCTTTGAGGTCGGGATACGACTCGGCGAGCGCGAACAGCTGCCGCAGCGCGCCGGAGAGCATGTTCTCGGCCGCCGCCTGCTGCGCCGGGCCCTGGGCGGCCACCGCCGCATTGCGCGCCTTGACCACCTCGTCGAGCGTGCCGCGCTCGTGCGCGGCGTAGCCCTTCACGGTCTCGACCAGATTGGGAATGAGGTCATGCCGCTGCCGCAGTTGCACGTCGACGTCGGCAAAAGCCTCGTTGACCCGTTGCCGCATGGTGACGAGGCCGTTGTAGATCGTGACAACCCACAAGATCACCACCACGATCACGGCAAGGACGATCAGTGTCGAGGCGCTCATCGGCGGAATCCTTCGGCATGGCTGACGCAGAATTGCATTGCATTTGCGGCCGCACTATAGCCGCGACACAAGACAGCGGCGAGCGGGCGCGGCCCCCATAACGGTCGGCCGATCCCCGCTCTCCCTCTCTAGATAGGAGAGTTCATCGGCGCCGTTAAGGCCAGTTCACGACGAATATCGCGTGGCTGCGGGCAAAATCGCGAACCAGAAAGACTGTTGCCGAGACCGCGGAGTTCCGGCGTAAGCCGCAGGTTTCAGCTCGCCTCGCGCAGCTTCACGGCGCCTTCCAAATCCACCGAGACGAGCTGCGAGACGCCGCGCTCGGCCATGGTGACGCCGTAGAGCCGGTTCATGCGCGCCATGGTGATCGGATTGTGCGTAATGATGACGAAGCGGGTATCGGTCGAGCGCGTCATCTCGTCGAGCAGGTCGCAGAAGCGCTCGACATTGTAATCGTCGAGCGGCGCATCGACCTCGTCGAGCACGCAGATCGGCGCCGGATTGGTGAGGAACACGGCGAAGATCAGCGCCAATGCGGTAAGCGCCTGCTCGCCGCCGGAGAGAAGCGATAGCGTCACCGCCTTCTTGCCCGGCGGTTTCGCCATGATCTCGAGGCCGGCTTCGAGCGGATCCTCGCTCTCGATCAGCTGCAGCTCGGCGTTGCCGCCGCCGAATAGTTCGACAAACAGCTTCTGGAAGTTGGCGTTAACCGTGACGAAAGACGCCAGCAGACGCTCGCGCGCCTCGCTATTGAGGCTGTGGATGCCCTGCCGCAGCCGCCGGATCGCCTCGACCAGATCGTCGCGCTCGGCGGAAAGCGTGCCGTGCTGCTGCTCGACCTCGCGGAGCTCTTGTTCGGCGAGCAGATTGACCGAACCGAGGCGCTCGCGCTCGCGCCGGATGCGCTCGAGTTTGCCTTCGACTTCGCCGATTTCCGGCAGTTCGGCGCCGGCCTTGATCTCGGCTAGCTCGGCCGCCGCGGCCGGTTCGAGATCGAGCAAATCGCGGATTTCATGCTCGATGTCGGCGAGCCGGCGCTTGGCGCCGTCGCGGCGTTCCTCGGCGCGCGCGGCTTCGGTGCGGGCTTCGCCGACCGCTTCGAGCGCCAGGCGTGCCGCCCGGTCGGCGGCGGCAAGTTCGCTCTCGGCCTCCGCCAGCCGGTCGGCGGCGGCGCGGCGCCCGGCGGTCGCGGTTTCGATCTCGCCGATCAGCGCCTGGCGCTGGCCGGCGAATCTCTCCGGCGCGTGACTGAGTTCGGCCCGTTCGCTCCGCGCATCTTCGGCACGCTGGCCGATGGTGGCGATCTGAGCAGCGGCACTGTTCTTGCGGTCCTCCCAGGCCCGGCATTCGCCGGCGATCGCCTGCAGCCGGCGGTCGGCGAGTTCACCTTCGCGCGCGATGGCCTGGGCTTCAACCCGCACCTCGGCAAGCACGCCGCGGTCCCGTGCGATCACGTCGTTGATCGAAGCGAGCTGCGTTTCCAGATCGGCGGCAATGGGCAAGCCGGCGAGCGCCTGCTCCGCCTCACGGCGCGCGGCCAGCGTCTCGTCGCGGCCGGCGCTGGTGCGTTGCCGCGCCTCCTTGAGCGCCGAGATGCGGGCGGCGTTGCGGCTGATCTCGCGCTCGGCGGCGGCATGCGCCTCGCGTGCGGCATCGGTGACGTGCTGGGCCTCGCGCCAGCGTGCGCGCGCCTCGCCTTCCGCGGTCGCTGCGGCGGCAAGGGTGGCTTCGGCCGCCGCGACGACGCGCTGCTTCGCTTCTACGTCGCTCCGCGCGGTCTCAAGCTCGCTTTCGATGGCCTGAAGGCGGCCCCGCTCGGCGAGCCGGCGCGCCGCTCCGGTCGGCGCGTGGGCGGCGGTCGCGAAGCCATCCCAGCGCCAGAAATCGCCCTCGGGCGATACCAGGCGCTGGCCGGGCTTGAGCATCGCCGCAAGGCGCGGCCCGCTGCCGCGTTCGACGACGCCGATTTGGGCCAGGCGGCGCGCAAGCTCCGGCGGCGCCGTCACAAAGCGAGCCAGCGGCACAGCGCCGCTCGGCAAGCCGGGATCGGACGGATCGAGCGCCGCGCCCGCCCAGCGCATCGGCGCGGACTGATCGACCGGCGCATCGAGATCGTCGCCAAGCGCGGCGCCCAGCGCCTTCTCGTAGCCCTTGGCGACGGTGAGCGCATCCATCACCGGCGGCCAAAGATTCTTGTTCTCGACCGACAACAGCTTGCCGATGGTCTTGGCTTCGGTTTCCAGCCGTTGCACGCGGCGCTCGGCGGCGGCGAGCGGGGCGCGCGCGGCGTCGATTTCATCGCGCGCGCGGGTATGCGCGACTTCCGCCGCACGCGCGGCGCTCTCGGCTTCGGCGAGCGCGGCCTGCGCGGTCGCAAGTTCCTTACCCAGGGCCGACAAGTCGGGCTGGCCGCTGCCGGTTGCGGCAAGGCCCGCTTCGATATTGGCGAACTCGGCTTCAAGCCGCGCCGCGCGCTGCTCGTGATCGTGCAACGCAGCCTGCAGCTGATTGCGGCGGGCGGTCAGATCGGCGAGCGCGCCGGTGAGTTCGGCAAAGGACTTTTCCGACGCGGCAAGCGCTGAGTCTGCCGCGGCGACGCGGTCGTTGACGCCGGTCAACCGCACGGCGCTGGCCTGCGCTTCCGCCTTGAGCGTTTGCTCCTCGGCGGCGAGCCGGTCGAGCGCCGCCTGGGCATCGGCTGCGAGCGTATGCTCGCGCGCAAGATCGGCGGCGAATTGCTCGAGCCGGCGGTCGAGTTCGCCGATCCTTTCCTTGGCGCGGGCCTCCTCGCGCTCGAGCGCCTCGCGCGCCGTCAGGAGGCGTTGCAGCGCCGCGGCGGCCTTGGCCTCCGCTTCGCGCAGCGCCGGGAGGCCGGAGGCGACCTCGGCCTGGCGCGTGGACGCTTGCGCCTGCTCGCCGGTTCGCGCAGCGACGATGCGGACAGCCTCGTCCTTGGTTCGCTCCGCGTCGGCGAGTTCGGCCCCGGCGCCGACCCAGCGCAAGTGGAACAGCAGCGCTTCGGTGCGGCGCACTTGGCCGGAAATGTTGCGGTAGCGCACCGCCTGCCGCGCCTGCGTCTTGAGCGAGGCGACCTGCGCGGCAAGCTGGCCGATAACGTCTTCGACTCGTTCCAGATTGTGCTCGGCGGCGTTGAGCCGCAGTTCCGCCTCGTGGCGGCGCGCATGCAGTCCGGAAATGCCGGCAGCCTCTTCGAGGACGCGGCGGCGCTGCTCGGGTCGCGCCTGGATGATCTCGCCGATGCGGCCCTGATGCACCAGCGCCGGCGACCGCGAGCCGGTCGAGGCGTCGGCGAACAGCACGGTGACGTCGCGCGCGCGCACCTCGCGGCCATTGACGCGGAAGACCGAGCCCTGCTCGCGCATGATGCGGCGCGAGACTTCGAGCGTATCGGCATCGTTGAACGCCGCGGGCGCCGTGCGGTCGCTGTTGTCGATCATGACGGCGACTTCGGCATGATTGCGCGCCGGACGGTCGGAGTTGCCGGAGAAGATGACGTCGTCCATCTCCGAGGCGCGCATGGCCTTGTAGGAGGCTTCGCCCATGACCCAGCGCACCGCCTCGACCAGATTGGATTTGCCGCAGCCGTTCGGACCGACCACGCCGGTCAGTCCGGGTTCGATCTCAAAGTCGGTTGGTTCGACGAAAGACTTGAAGCCGATCAGGCGCAGCCGCGTGAGCTTCATTCGCTTATTACTTCCATCTTCCGTGCTGCGGCGGTGAAGGGAATCGCTAAACGCTCACGCCGTTATTTGGCGCGTCGAAGGTTGCCGCATCGGCGCGGAGAATGAATCTTCGCGCTCCCAAGCGCAACAGCGCCACCGCGTTATCCAGATTTTTGCGCCGGGAGGCACCGGCCCGCGGGCGCGACCCGAGTGCCCCCGCGCACCTGGGCGAAGTCAAAAAACCCTTATCCCTGCTTGAGATAGGGGTCGATGACCTTGGCCAGCGCGTCGATCGACTGATCGCCGACGAGCTTTTTGCCGTTGACGAAGAAGGTCGGTACGGAATTGATCCCGAGCTTCTCGGCGGCGCGGTCGCGCACTTCCTGGATGCCGTCGAGCACATGCTGATTCGCCAGGCATGCATCGAAAGTTTGTTCGGTAAATCCGAACTGCTTGGCGATCGCCTTGAGCGGCTCGATCGGCTTTTGCACCATCCATTCGGGCTGCTTGGCGAACAAGGTTTCCACGACCGGCATAAACTTGTCCTTGCCGGCGCAGCGCGCCAGCATGAAACCGGCGGCGGCGAGCGCATCGAGCGGAAATTCGCGGAAAATGTAGCGCACCTTGCCGGTGTCGATGTAACGCTTCCGCAGCTCCGGGAACGTGTCGGTTGCGAAATGCGCACAGTGCGGGCAGGTCATCGAGGCGTATTCGATAATGGTCACCGGCGCCTTGTCGGAGCCGAGGACGATATCTCCTTCCGGACCGGCCTTCGCCAGCTCCGCCTGGCTGGGCTCGGGCGCGTCTGCTCTGGCCCGCTCGACGAGGCCGGAGAGAATAGCACCCGCACTACCGGCGCCAGTGAGGGCAACGATCGCGGCGGTTGTGTACAATTGGCGACGGGACAGCGTCAAGGTCAGCTCCTGGTTCGAAGAGGAAATCCTGCGGCACGAATGTGGCACCGGCGCGTCGTCCCGCCAAGCCCCGGATCGTCGCGATAATCACCGTCGCTTGAATGCGGGTTCCGCCTGGCTCAGCTGCGTCTGACGGCCGCGCCAAGCCGGGCGAGCGCCTGTCGCAAATCGTCGTCGGCGATCTCCGGCAGGCTCGCGGCGAGGCGCCCGGCCGCAGCCGGGTCTGCCGCCGGAACCGGCCGGCGCACGGCGTTCCGCAGCGGCGCCCGACGCAGCGCAATGCGCGCGACGGCGCGCCAACCGAGGAAGCCGTTGACGCGCTCGCAGATGACATTGGCGAGGTGCTGAATCTCGACCGCGGCCGGACCTTCGACGCGCAGGATGAGCGTGCCGGGCTCCTGCCCCCACCCTGACTCTCCGCCGCTTGCCGGGGAGGGATGGGAGGAGGAAACCGGCCGGGTCCACTGGATTTTGACGGGCTCGCTGTGCGCGGCGATCTCTATGCCCACGATCTCGGTCCAGCGCGTCACTAGTTCCGCCGACGCAAAACCCCGGCGCTTAAAAGTCTCGCCGACGACCTTGCTCAGGAGGTCGCGCAAGGGTTTGGCGAAAGAGCGGGAGGGCTTGTTCACGATCAAATGCTCTGTCATCCGTCGGGAAGATGGAAACACATATGACGGTAACAGCGAAAGCGGCGGAGCGACAGCGCGCGAAGCCCGCGGCGGCCATTTCGTTCCCGCAACCCACCGCCTTGCTCGCCTGGTATGACCGCCATCGCCGGGTGCTGCCATGGCGCGCGGCGCCGGGAAAACGCACCGATCCTTACCGCGTGTGGCTCTCCGAAATCATGCTGCAACAGACGACGGTCAAGGCCGTCGTGCCGTATTACACCCGCTTTCTGGCGTGTTGGGGCGACGTGCGCGTGCTCGCGGCGGCGCCGCTCGAGGAGGTGCTCAAAGCCTGGGCCGGGCTCGGCTATTACGCGCGCGCCCGCAACCTACACGCCTGCGCCGGCGCCATCGTCGAACGCCACGGCGGCGAGTTTCCGGCAAGCGAAGCGGCATTACGCGCGCTGCCCGGCATCGGCGCCTATACCGCCGCCGCCATTGCCGCGATCGCGTTCGACGCGCCGGCGAGCCCGGTCGACGGCAATATCGAGCGCGTGATTGCGCGGCTTTTTGCGATCGCCGAGCCGCTGCCCGGCGTAAAGCCCGAGTTGCGCCGGCTGGCGCGCGAGCTTACGCCCAAAAACCGCGCCGGCGATTTCGCCCAGGCGATGATGGACCTCGGCGCAACCATCTGCGCGCCGAAAAAGCCCGCTTGCGCCCTGTGCCCATGGAACGAAAGCTGCGCGGCGTACAGGCGTGGCGATGCGGAGACCTTCCCGCGCCGGATAGCGAAGCGCGAAGGCGTGCTGCGCCGCGGCGCCGCTTTTGTCGCGCGCCGCGCGGACGGATCCTTGCTGGTGCGCACCCGGCCGGCAAAGGGCCTCCTCGGCGGCATGACCGAAGTGCCGACCACGCAGTGGGTAGCGAATTTTGATGAAGGCTCTGCGCTCGCCGCCGCGCCGCGTTTTCCTTCACCGCAGTCGAAGCGGTGTCCTGCTTGGCGTCGCATCCCGGGCGTGGTCAGGCACGTCTTCACGCATTTTCCGCTGGAACTGACCGTCTATCGCGCCGAGCTTCCGGCGCGCACGCCGGCGCCGGCAGGCATGCGCTGGGTGGCGCTGTCGGGGCTGTCCGGCGAGGCTTTGCCCAGCGTCATGCGCAAGGTCGTGGCGCATGCGCTCGACTAACGTCCGCACACCGAGGAGATTACGGCCGATCCTGCCACGGGTCTATCACCTGGGCGCCGGCGCGGCGATAATCCCCGGTGTTGCGGGTTGCCACGACCAGGCCATGGGCCAGCGCTGTCGCGGCGATTAGACCATCATAGGCCGGCAGCATGTCCGGCACTGAAATCCGCGCCCAGAGCGCCATGACTGGTTCGTCGACGACAAGAATCCGATTCCCCAGTCGCTCGCGCACCGATGCGTACCATTGCTCAAGCGCCTCGGCCTGCGGCTTGTCGCGTCTTGCAACAAGCTCGATGCCGCGGCGAATCTCGCCGAGCACGATCACGCTGGTGAACACGTTCTCCGGCAGCAACGTCGCAAACCACGCCACGACGCGAGGCGCGGCGTTTCGGCCGCGCTTGAGTTCAGATATGACGTTGGGGTCGACAAGAACATTCATAAGGCGAATTTGCGCGGACAATTCAGCGCCGGGTCTTTCCGATCATTTTCGATCTGCACCATCGCGTCGTCCCACAAGGCTTCGCCCGCGGCGGACAGTGGCTCCGGCATGGCGAAGAGATCGATGGCAGTTGCTGCGCGTGCCGGCACCCGAGCGAAGCCGAGAACCTGGCGCAGGCGCGCAGCTTCGCCGGCTTGCTCGCGCAGCACCAAAGCAGCCCTGCGGATCACCACCGCCTCGCTGGCGGGCACGCTCACTTCAAGCCGTTTGAGGCCGCGCTTTTTCAAGCGCGCGCGGTGGGCCTTTAGCGCCTTCGATTTTACGTCCATGCCAAATCCACATTTCCGGAAAACATATCCGGATATGCCTTGAGCTACAATCGGGGATCACGGGAATGGCGGCCGAAGCGGCGAACTCACCCCGCGCCCATCTTCGCCCGCACTTTCGCGCGCAGCGTATCGATTACGGTCAAGCCCTCCGGCGTCTCGACATGCCAGAAGGTCCAGCCGTTGCAGGCTTCAAGACCTTGCGCCAAAGCGCCGATCCTATGGATCGAGCCGACCGCCTCGCCGAGCGCGAGCGCGCCGTCGGCGCGCACCAGCGCGCGATGCCGCCGCTTGGAATCGACGAGCTTGATGCCGGGCGCCAAGAGGCCGCGCTCGATCAGCGCCGCGAACGGCACCCGCGGCGCCGCGCGCGCGGTCATGAAGCTCGCCAGCGCCGGCTCGGGCAACGGCGCGGCGGCGGCGATGCGCGCTTCGGCGGCGGCGGCGTACTCCGCCTGGCGCTCGATGCCGATAAAGCGCCGGCGCAGCCGGCGGGCGACCGCCCCGGTCGTGCCGGTGCCGCAGAACGGGTCGAGCACCAGGTCGTCGGGCCGCGATGCCGCCAGGATGAGGCGCGCCAGTAGCGCCTCCGGCTTTTGCGTCGGATGCAGCTTCTTGCCGTCGCCGCCCTTGAGCCGTTCCTCGCCGGTGCACAGCGGGATCAGCCAATCGGAGCGCATCTGAATGTCGTCGTTGCCGGCTTTCAGCGCCTCGTAATTGAACGTATAATTCCTTATTCCGGCGTCGCGCGCCGCCCAGATCAAGGTCTCGTGCGCATTGGTGAAGCGGCGGCCGCGAAAATTCGGCATCGGGTTGGATTTACGCCAGACAATGTCGTTGAGAATCCAAAAGCCGAGGTCCTGCATGAGCGCGCCGACGCGGAAGATGTTGTGGTAGGAACCGATCACCCAGAGCGTGCCGTTGGGCTTCATGGCCCGACGGCAGGCGACGAGCCAGGCGCGGGTGAAATCGTCGTAGGCGGCGAAGCTCGCAAATTTATCCCAGTCATCGTCCACGGCATCGACCCGCGAATCGTCGGGACGTTTGAGGTCGCCTTGCAGCTGCAAATTATACGGCGGGTCGGCGAAGACGAGATCGACGGAAGCGGCCGGGAGCTTTGCCATCTCGGCAACGCAATCGCCGATGAGGATGCGCGCCGAAGGAGCGGAACTCAAGACTCACGCGGGGCGCCCTTACGGACGCCCCGCGACGCGACACAACCATGACTCAGAACTCTGACTCAGGCGATGCGGTCGGCGACGCGGGACCTACAACCGACGAACCGGATGATGCGCGCCCAAGGTAAAGATCGACTTAATCGCGAGGCGTCTCTGCTAGGCAATAAATGCCGGAAACACTTGGTTAATCGCCCGCAACGGGCGGTACGTTTTTGACTTGAAGTTGATGCCATCAAGGCGGCGCGCCAGCCGGATTTGCGGCTTTGCACAATAACGGCCTTCTGCACAAAAAGTCGGGCGGCTGCACAAAAACCTGCGATCATGGCGGAGGGACAGGGTAAGACGCGCGCACAGTCTTAAGGCTTGTATGCCCAATGGCAGTCCTTCCGTTTCCCAACAGTACATTGCACGAAAATCCTGGATACGTCGGTTCAAATCGCTCCTTCTTCCAGTCGCTTACGGTCTTGCTGTCCTTCAATTTCCTTTTGAAGTCATAATCCCCCAACAGTCCGTTTGTTTTGTTGAGATAGGGTCGTTTCTTTCTTTTTGCAGTTCTCCCGAATACTTCGATTAAGAAGCCTTCACGTTTGGCTATTTCATTCACCCTGGTGATCAGCATTACCATGATGGTGCTCCCCTTATTTAGGTGGCTTAGCCCTTGCAAGCCTGTCAACGGCAGTTTCGCCTTCTAGCTCCAGTGGGGCAAGCGCCGCGACGGCCGACGCGCGCAAGGCCGTGATCTTGGCCTCGTGTTCTTCGGCCTTTCGGTAGTAGTCGCCGATAGCTTTTTGCTCTTTCTGGTCCAGTAGCGGGACGCGCTGGTCGCGCAACTGGTCCCATCCTACTCGGTGCCGACCGACGCCAGTTGAGCCGGAAAGCCATTCGGCCACGACCGCCGCTGACCGCAGAACCGCCCAAAGATAATTCGGGTCTGCCTTGTTCTTTTTCGGTCTAAGGATTGTGTATTCCTTGGAAATCAGCAGGTCTTCGGCCCATGCGGGAAGGACGCAAATCGCGCGGTTCACCGCGTTAATGTGGCTGACGATGATGTCGCCAGCCTTCGCGGTACTGACCTCGCTGTATCCGACTTCCTTTCCCAAGCTCAATTCGCCGCGTTCGGCATATCAGGCATAGAGAACGCGCAGGAATGTATATCGTTTGTTCGGCTGACCGGCACCCATACCGGGTCAACAAGATTGGCAAGAATGTCGGATGTTGCTCCCGCCCGCGCCCACTTTGGCTGC
Organism: uncultured Alphaproteobacteria bacterium; assembly: GCA_963721025.1. GTDB lineage: Bacteria > Pseudomonadota > Alphaproteobacteria > Rhizobiales > Xanthobacteraceae > BOG-931. The sequence goes on from CAVRHN010000002.1 coordinate 710,032, forward strand.
AACTCAATCGCCCGCCACGGCCGAAGCGACTTTGCGTCGAGGCGGCCGGAAAGGCGTTCGGCTGGAACCAGCCAAGGGCCACTTTTACCATTCATGTAATCATCGAACGCAGCCAGCACTTCCTCGATTTCCTGTTCCGCGTTCTTTCGCGCTAGTTCGGCGACACTCTGGCGCGTCTTCGGAACCACGTCGTCTAGGCCGACGTAGCGGCACTCATAAACGAAAACATCGGGCTGGCCTTCGTCCTCGTCTTCTTTGCGCTTTTCAAGATAGAGGATGGTCGTTTTAGCCCGCGCGCCGGAACGCTGGAAAGCGTCGCCGGGCAGCGAGATAATGCCGCGAATTAGAAACTCGCTTCGCACAAAGTCGCGCATGCTGCCAAAGTCGTCGCCCGCCAGCAATCCGTCGTCGATGACCGTCAGCAGCCGTCCTCCCTCGATCAATAAGTCGCGGTAGCGTTCAATGAACATGGAGTTGGAACGAAGTGAGTTGCGTAGGCGCGACGTGCCTTCCACCTTTGCAAGGTCATATTGTTTGAGGATATGCGCCTCGGTTTCGTTGGCGAGTTCCTTGGTCATCGAAAACGGCGGATTGGTCAGCGCGCAGTTGAACTGCATCCCACCGTCGATGGCGGCCTTTAATTCCTCTTGATCTTTGGTCAGTTCGACATCTTGCCCCGGCACGGTCGCCAGCGTTTTGTCGAGCGCGTCGGCATAGTAGATGCGGCTTCCACCGTCGCCGTGAAGATACATGTTGATGCGGGCGATACGCGCGAGCGGCGGGGCCTTGCCAAAATCGATTCCGTACAGAGATTCGTTGCAGATACGGTCAATCACTTGCTCCTTTGCTTCACGGCTCAGGCTGCTGTTTTGTCTCACCGTATTCCGCATTTCGGTCAAGGCTTCGATCAAAAATCCTGCGGTGCCGCAGCAGGCATCGAGGCACCTGTCTACGTGCAGGCGGGTTGCCTTCAATTTCGCCAAGCGCGTCATTAGCTTGACGATGCTGCGCGGCGTGAAGAATTGGCCTAAATCCTTGCCACGCATCGTCGCGTTCAAGAACGTCTCGAAAAGACGACCGTTCAAATCCTCGTCGATGCCGAACATGTCGTAATGTTCGAGTTTCCTGACGACGGCGCGGATCGTATCGGGCCGCAAGTCGATCTTTTCATCGCGCTCGAATATGCGCTTCTTCTTCCGGTCGGCGATGTCCTTCTCAATGCTCTCGCGCAGCGTTTTGAACAGGATATCATTGACTGGACTCGGCGACACCGCTTCGCCGTCAATCCAATGCGTCGAGAACGTCACCGCGCTTTTGGGCAGCTTGACCTTCTCACCCTTCTCCAAAATCGCTTTCGTCTCGGGATCGTCGCGTAGTTTTCTGTCGCACCACAGTTTCACGAACATCAATTTAATCAGTTCCATGAACGCGGCGGTCGGGTTCGATCCTTCGCTTTTCCAGATTGCCCTATGGCAAGCCGCGAACAGATTCTTCATGACCTGCGGGCTTGGCCGCTCGAAAGTGAATGTCGATCCGCCTGTCGGTTCCGGCGATGCAAGGCTTGTCGCCGCCAGCATACCGCGCAGCTTCTCGTACTTCGGATTGCCAACCGCAAAATCCGCGAACGCCAGCTCTATGACCGGCTCTTTGTCGTCCCAATGGTAGACTTTCGTTTCGATACCGTTGGACAGTACGAAAAAATCGACGGGGTTCTCTTTTTTGAAGGTCTGATTCAACCCGAGACAATAGCCGCTGCATTGCGGCACCCACTTTTCCAGTGCCTCGTCGGTCGCCTTTGCGTCGAGAACCCATTTCGGCTTGCGCCGGAAGGTCATAACGTAATCGGGCTTGTATTTGACCGTCTTGGAACCGCCGAGCGAAACGGTCAGTTCCGCGATGGATTTCTTCGGTTGGATTTGGTTGTCCTTGTAGCCGAGATCGTCGAGCATCCTATCGACGAAGAACTTCTCGACCGACGCCTCATTCGAGAGGCTGTCGAGGCGGCAATAAAGATTTTCTTGCGAGTGATCGGGCAGCGAATCGAACAGGCTGCGGTGTGGAATCCATCCCGCCTTTTTGGCATGCTTAGCCATTGCGAGTCGCCTTCGACCGCCTGGTAAAAGCCTTCGGCCGATCCCAATTCGCGCTCTTGCACTTGGGGCAGACTCGCGGCTTTTCTTCGTTTTCCCGAGCCGACTTGATCGGCAACCACTCGTGCCCGCATCGACAACGGCAACCGCGAAGCATCACGATGCCCAATTCCTTGGCCGCCTTGACCGCCATGAACGTTCCCCGAAAATATTTACTGGCGGTATATACCTTTGGTATTGACAGGTCAACCCCATTAGTATTTACTATCGGTAGATACCGATAGGGGATGTTCCGATGGAAGCGCGTCAGCAAAGAGGGCTTGAAATTGCGGCGACCGCGAACCTTGCGAAGCGCGGCGGGGTGTTGCTGGTCCCATCGCAATCCGGGAGAGGGCGCTACACAGTTTGGCCCGACTTGAAAATCCCGCGCTGTACATGCCCGGACCACGAGGAAGGCGGCTTCAAGTGCAAGCATATTTTCGCCGTCGAATACGCCATCACGCGCGAGCGTAACGGCGATGGCAGCACGACCGTTACGGAACGACTCACCATACAGAAAACCGTCCAGCGGACCTATCCGCAAAATTGGACGGCATACAACGAGGCGCAGACGCACGAAAAGGAACGCTTCCTAGACCTGCTACGCGACTTGTGCGGCGGGGTCAGTGAGCCTGCGGAGCCGAAGAAGAATGGCCGCCCGCGCCTGCCCATTCAGGATGCGCTCTTTGCGGCTTGCTTCAAGGTCTACAGCACCGTGTCGGTTCGCCGGTTCATGAGCGACCTTCGGGACGCCCAAGCCAAGGGCTTCATTTCCAAGGTTCCGCATTTCAACTCGATCTGCAACTATCTCGAAAATCCGGCCATCACGCCCGTTCTCCGGGACCTGATCACAGAAAGCAGCCTGCCGCTTAAGGCCGTCGAGGTCGATTTCGCGGCGGATTCGTCCGGCTTCACAACTTCCCGTTTCGTCCGCTGGTTTGATCACAAGTATGGGGCCGTCCGGCAACGGCACGAATGGGTAAAGGTCCATCTGATGTGCGGCGTTAAGACCAACATTGTGACCGCCGTCGAAATCCGCGACCGCGATGCCAGCGATACGAAGTTACTCCCCGCTCTCGTTAATGCCACGGCCGAGAATTTCGCCCTCAGTGAGGTTTCGGCCGACAAGGGATATGGCAGCGTCAAGAATTACAAGGCCATCCAGCGCCACGGCGCGACGCCCTATATCGCGTTTAAGAGCATCCATAGCGGGAAGGCTGTCGGCTTGTGGCAGCGGATGTATCACCTTTGGCAATTCCACCGCGCCGAGTTCTTGCAGCACTACCATAAGCGAAGCAACGTCGAATCGACGTTCTCCATGATCAAGGCCAAGTTCCGAGATCACGTCCGCAGCAAGAGCGACGTGGCAATGGTCAACGAGGTTCTGTGCAAAATCATCTGCCACAACATCTGCTGCCTGATCCAAGAGTCGCACGAACTCGGGATCGACACGGCTTTTTGGGCAGAAACTTCACCTGCACAAGAACCTACGATAAACTAGGGGTTATTGTGCAAAGCCCGGATTTGCCAGGGGAGAGTGAACAGATGCGTACCGATGATTTCCGTCCCAGCGACAATGTCGAGGACGATCGCGAAGCCAGCGCTTCGCGCGGCGGCATGCCGGGCGGAGCCGGCGGCCTCGGTATCGGCACGGTCATTATTATCGGGCTGATCAGCTGGTACTTCGGCATCGATCCGAGCGTGCTTCTCAACGGCGCGCAAATTCTCACCGGCGGCGGGGCGACCTCCGAGCAAACCAGTCAGGCGCCTCCGGTCACCGCCGGAACGCCGCAAGACCCGACCGGCAAGTTCGTCGCCTTGGTGCTGGGTGACACCGAAGACCGTTGGGCGGAGATTTTCGCCGCCAACGGCCGCACCTACCATCCGCCGAAGCTGCGCTTATTCGCCCGCTCGGCGCCGACCCCTTGCGCCTTCGCGCAGTCGGCCATGGGACCGTTCTACTGTCCGCGCGATCAGCGCATCTATCTCGATACCTCCTTCTTCGACGACCTGCAGCACAAGTTCGGCGGCTGCTCGAACAGCAACGCCTGCAAGTTCTCCGAGGCCTATGTGATCGCCCACGAGGTCGGTCACCACGTGCAGAATGAGCTCGGCATTCTTCCCCGCGTGACGCAGATGCAGCAGGCCTCGGCGAGCCGCGCCGAGGCGAACCGGCTGCAGGTGCGCGTCGAACTGCAGGCCGATTGCTACGCCGGCATCTGGGCGAACCGGGCGCAGCACAAGCACGATTTCCTCGATCCCGGCGATGTCGATCAGGCGCTGCAAACCGCTTCTGCCATCGGCGACGACCGCCTGCAGAAGCAGGCACAGGGTTACGTGGTGCCCGACGCCTTCACCCATGGCACCTCCGAGCAGCGCAAGCGGTGGTTCTTAACTGGTTTCAAGCTAGGCAACATCCCGGCCTGCGATACCCTGTCGGCGAGCCCGCTTTAGTGTAGTATTCCACGCATTCCCGTCACCCGCCGCAGCTCGGAGCGAGCGCAGGCCGGTCGCGGGGGACGAGTGCATGATCCGGTTGCGTAAAGGTGTGCCATGCCCGGGCTTGACGAAACCAAAGAGTTTGTACCGCTCAAGATTGCGGTGCTGACGATCTCCGACACGCGCGATATCAAGGACGACAAGTCGGGCGCGCTCCTGGTGCAACGCATCGTTGCCGCCGGCCATTACGTCGCCGAACGCAGCATCGTGACCGATGACGTCGAGGCGATCCGCAGCCGCGTCAAAGCCTGGATCGCCGATCCGATGATCGACGTGATCATCACCACCGGCGGTACCGGCTTCACCGGCCGCGATGTCACGCCGGAAGCCATCGAGCCGTTGTTCGACAAGAAGATGGACGCCTTCTCGGCGCTGTTCCTGGTGGTGAGCTTCCCCAAGATCGGCACCTCGGCTATTCAGTCGCGCGCCACCGCCGGTGTCGCCGGCGCTACCTATATCTTTTGCCTGCCGGGCTCGCCCGGCGCCTGCAAGGACGCCTGGGACGAAATTTTGGTGCATCAGCTCGATTATCGCTATGGGCCGTGCAACTTCGTCGAGATCATGCCGCGGCTTGATGAGCATCTGCGCCGACCGAAGGCACGCACGCAATCAGGCTGAGTGGATACCAACAAAGTCGTGGATGGCCGGGTCAAGCCCGGCCATGACGAAGAGCAAGGCTACAACTACAACTGCAAATCCCAGTGCTCGCTGACCACGGCGCGGCCCCAACTTTTGTGCCGCTCGGTGCGTGTCAGCTTGAAACCGGCTTGCTCGTAGATGTGCCGCGCGGCGGTGAGCACGCTGTGGGTCCATAGCGTGATCTTCTTGTAGCCGGCGCGCCGCGCGAAGCGGATGCTTTCTTCGGTCAGCCGCGCGCCGAGCCCGAGCCCGCGCGCCTTCGGATCGACCAGCAGCAGGCGGGTGCGCGCGACATTTTTAGCATCCTTCACCAGCATGATCGAGCCGACATTCTCGCCGTCCATCTCGGCGATCCAGCAGCGCTCGCGTTTCGCATCGTATTTGTTGACGAAGTCGGCGACGATCTGCGCGCACAGCCCCTCGAACGGCTCGGTCCAGCCGTATTCCTCGGCGTAGAGCTCGGCGTGGCGCTTGACGATCCAGCCGAAATCGCCGGGCTTCGGCCTGCGCAAGATGTATTTCCGCACAGCCCGCGATGTTTCGGTAGGTTGGGATTTACCACGCACGGGAAGCGCCGGCGGCAAGCGTGACGAACCGCCGCCGGCCGATCCGGCGCAGCAGATCGGCCTCCGGATCGGCGGCGGTCTCGGAATGTCCGCCGAGCCGATCGTAAAACTGTTTCGAGATCACGAGCCCCTGCTCGGCACGCGGTCTTGCTCCGAACGCAGCCGCGCCGATGAGCGACAACGCATCGCGAAGCGACGGATGAGCGGGAATTCCACGCCGGAATACGGCGACGCGCGGATTGGGCGCGGCCTGGTCCAGGAAGCGGCTTGCTTCGCCGGGCCAGCCCACCTCAAGCACGGTTCCGGGCTGCAGTAATAATAGCCAAGGAGCGCGCGCCGACGCCGCCCCCGCTCTGAGCCGGCGCGCCAGCGAGCCTTCCAGCACCGTGAAATTGCATCCGGCAATATCGGCCACCGCGGCGGTGTCGTCGCGCGAGCCGCCGTCCATCACAAGCACTTCGCCGACGAGACCGGCGGTCGCTCCGGAAACGAGCGCGGCCAGAGTCGCCACCAGGGCCCGCTCGGAATCGTGAGTTGCGATGATGACGCTCAGCATTCGTTGCGCATCGCGGGCCCGGCGGGGTTGGAGGTGTTCCGGGCGCAGACTTACGGCCGGCGGTGGCTATTTCCAAGCTTTTCCTCGGTCTCACGAAAGATTGTTCTTGTTTTGTTCGCAGACGGGCGTTAGCTATAGGCCATGACCCGTACGTCCGCCTTGGAACGCCCGTCGGCGCCGCTGCCCTCCGCGCCGGCGGGCGAAAATACCGCCGTCGACCGCGAGCGCCGGCGCGGCCGCGGCGCGCATTCGAATGCGTCAGGGCGCTACGAGCCGGTCGCCCGCGTCGCCTTTGACGACGGCTGGCAAAACCTCGACGACCTGCCGCCGTTCAAGACCAGCGTGACGGTCGATGCGACCCGGAAGATCATCACCCGCAACGACTTTCCCGACATTTCCTTCGACCGCTCGATCAATCCCTATCGCGGTTGCGAGCACGGCTGCGTCTATTGTTTCGCGCGGCCGAGCCACGCCTATCTCGGGCTGTCGCCCGGCCTCGATTTCGAATCGAAGCTGTTCATGAAGCCGAACGCCGCCGAATTGCTGGAGCGCGAATTATCGGCGCCCGGCTATGAGCCGAAAATCATCGCCATCGGCACCAATACCGATCCTTACCAGCCGATCGAGCGCCGGCACCAGATCATGCGCCGCATCCTCGAAGTGCTGGAGCGCGCCGGACATCCGGTGGGCATCGTGACCAAATCGGCGCTGGTGCTGCGCGACCTCGATATCCTGGCACGCATGGCCAAGCGCGATCTCGTGAAGGTGGCGCTCTCGGTGACGACGCTCGACCCGCACTTGGCGCGGACCATGGAGCCGCGCGCCGCGACGCCGGTGCGGCGGCTCGAGGCGCTGCGGCAATTGGTGCGGGCGGGCGTGCCGACCTCGACACTGGTCGCGCCGGTCATCCCGGCGATCAACGACGCCGAGATCGAGCGCATCCTTGAAGCCGTGGCGGCGACCGGCGTGCGCCATGCCGGCTATGTGCTGCTGCGCCTGCCGCTGGAAATCCGCGACCTTTTCAGCGAATGGCTCAAAGAGAATTTTCCCGACCGCCACAACCACGTGTTCAAGCTCATTCGCGACACCCGCGGCGGCAAGGACTACGATTCGACGTGGGGCAGGCGCATGACCGGTTCGGGCCCGATCGCCTGGATGATCGGCCGCCGCTTCGAGGTCGCGTGCGAGCGGCTCGGCTTCAACGCCACCAGCGTCAAGACCACGACCGAGCATTTCCGGCCGCCGCGGCCGGCGACGCAGCAGCTCAGTTTGTTTTAAGATAGCGGCGAAACCCAGGGGCGGCGGCTCAGCCGGTCAGCCGTTCCCGAATTTCGCTCCGCTCAACCCGGGCTACGACGTTGCGATCAAAATAAGGAAATGACTATGCGTGATGATAAAACAGTCGTAGTCCACGGCCACAGAGTATGGGATCACGCTGCGGGTATGACGAAAGTTTCGCCATCCAAGCGGACTGCTGAACATATCCGGCGCATCGACGGAGCATCGATCATCGAGGGCACGGCCGAGACCGTGGACGCTTCGCAGTTGGACCCCTATGGGAGATACTATTGCCCGAACACTCCGTAGCCCGGCATGAGCGTAGCGACATGCCGGTAGCGGACGGGGAGTTAGACCCCGGATGTCGTTGTGCTCATCCGGGCTACGCTTCCTTAAAGGTGGGTCATGGATCGCCGGTTTCAATCAAAGTCGAGTTGGTTGCGCCTAATGATTCGCCGCTCGATCACACCCAGAGCCTCACTGCTATGAGCAGAATGAAAATGTTCTTGGTCGTCTGTGCTTTCCTCACGTGGCTACTCATGCCCGATGAGGGTAGGTCACAAAGCGCGGGAGACATGTTCCGCTACTGCACTGGCAGCGATACGACATTGAGTACCATGTGCGGTCTTTACATGGCCGGATTTATGAATGGAGTTAGCTTCGAGCAAACAACAAGAGGGAATGGCGCGCAAAAAATTTGCATGCCGAATGACATCACCGGCGAGCGCGTCAAGGAGGTTTTCGAGGGGTTCATGCGTGACTACCCGAAGCTTCAAAACGATCCGCGAATTAACAAGCCCGAAATTATAATCGGCATGGCACTCCTTCGTGCTTATCCATGTCCCAAAGGAGCGAGGTAGCTCTCATGTCCGAACACGATAAGATAATCACAACCCGGAAGGCGCGACGCACTCTTTTAATGCAGCAACTTGACGAATTGGAAGGCAAGCGGCGGGAGATGCTCGAGAGAAAGCAGCAACCCCGCAGCGGCACTAGGGACCTTCGCAGTTATGTCGAACCGAGCATCGAACGTATCAAGTCAGAGGTGGTCCCACTTCCTAAGACAGCCGGTTAAGGTGGATTCGCCGATACAGAGGACGAACCATCATGAGGACGCGGAGACGGTTTTCGGCTGAGTTCAAAGCCAAGGTGGCGCTCGAGGCGATCAAGGGCCACGAAACGGTCGCAGAACTGGCGAGCAAGCACGAACTGCACCCGACCCAGATTGCTGCCTGGAAGCGTGAGGCGGTGGAGAAGCTGGCCAAGGTGTTCGACGAGAAGGGCAGCGCGCGCGAACAGAACCGCGACGCCGAGCTGACGAAGCTTCATGCCAAGATTGGTCAGCTGGTGGTGGAACGGGATTTTTTGTCGAAAGCCTTCGATCGCTGAGCCTGGATCGGAGGAAGACGATGATCGACCCCGGTCATCCACGGCTCTCGATCGTACGCCAGTGCGAGCTGGCGTCGATCAGTCGCTCGACATTCTATCGTAAGCCGACGGCGGAGAACGAAGCGACGCTGGTGTTGATGCGTCTCATCGACGAGCAGTTCCTCGAGACACCGTGGTACGGCTCGCGGCAGATGGTACGGCATCTGCGCCGCAACGGCTGCTGTGTCGGGCGCCATCGTGTCCGTCGACTGATGACCAAGATGGGCTTGGCGCCGATCTACCAACGCCCGAAGACCAGCGAGCGGCATCCGCAGCACCGGACATGGCCATACCTGCTTCGCCATCTGACCATCGACCGGCCCAACCAAGTCTGGTGCGCAGACGTGACCTACATCCCGATGCGCAGAGGCTTCCTATACCTGGTCGCGGTCATGGACTGGTTCAGCCGCAAGGTTCTGGCATGGAGGTTATCGAACACGATGGATGCTGACTTCTGCGTCGCGGCGCTGGCGGAGGCGATGGTCCGCTTCGGCAGACCTGAGATCTTCAATACCGATCAGGGCTCGCAGTTCACCAGCTTTACCTTCACCAACACCTTAAAGGCTGCCGACATCCGCATCTCGATGGACGGCCGTGGCCGCTGGATGGACAACGTCTTCATCGAGCGGTTATGGCGATCGTTGAAGTACGAGTGCGTCTACCTCAATGCCTTCGAGACCGGCAGTGAGGCACGAACAGGGATCGGTCGGTGGATCGGCTACTACAATGCCGATCGACCCCACTCGGTCTTCGGCGGCAGGACGCCCGACGAGGTCTATGCTACGCAGGCAAACGAGGAGAAATTGGCGGCGTAATCGAACCCAGAATCCACCTTAGCCAAGCCGCCATTCTGTCCCGTAAGGTGGGACCACCTCTGTCGGAGATTGCCGACATAGACGCGTTTCTAGCTGAGCACTCGAAATGATTCCGATGCGTTCATAAATCCGCAAGAATGATCCCGGAAGTTATGTGGGCGTTCATAACTCGTAGCCCGCATAAGCGAAGGGATATGCGGGGTTGTGTGCGGAGAGGCAGACCCCGGATGTCGCTTCGCTCATCCGGGCTACTGAGTGGGCGTTGCGGACCCGGCCGCCGCGTGGTCATCATGGCGGCATGAGTCGGACCGCAAGCACCGGCAGGGGAACCGGCCGTAAGGAAACCGCGCCCGCGCGCCTGCCGCTCGGCAAGAAAATCGTGACGCGCCCGACCTTTCGGCGCGAGCGGGCGGCGCTCAAGCGCGGGGTGTGGCCGATTGCCGGCTGCGATGAGGCCGGACGCGGCCCGCTTGCCGGGCCGGTCGTCGCCGCAGCCGTCATTCTCGATCCCGATAATGTTCCACGCGGCCTCGATGAACTCGAAACGGCTGACGCCGGAACGGCGCGAAGTGCTTTATGAGCGCATCTGCGCGCGGGCGCAGGTCGCGGTCGCCATGGCGCCGCCGTCACGCATCGATCGCGACAACATCTTGCGCGCGTCGCTGTGGGCTTTGGCGCGGGCGGTGGCCTCGCTGCCGGTCAAGCCGCGTCTCGTTTTCGTCGACGGCCGCGACCGCATCAATGCCGGCTGCGACTGCGAGGCGGTCATCGGCGGCGACGGGCTGATCGCTTCAGTCGCCGCCGCCTCGATCGTCGCCAAGGTGACGCGCGACCGGCTCATGACCTGCCTCGGCGCGGCGCACCCCGGCTATGGCTTCGAGCGCCATATGGGCTACAGCGTGCCCGAGCATTTCGCCGCGCTCGACCGGCTTGGCGCGACCATCCATCACCGCCGCTCGTTCGCGCCGGTGGCGATCGCGCTCGGCGAGCTGGGCGCAGATGCGGATGATCTCGTCGCCGGGGTATTGCCTCTGTAGACTTGACGCCTCCTTTTCCTTCTCTTTCAGGAGAGGCAAAGGATTTTCTTGCTTCCTCTCTCGCTGAGAGGGGGGCTAGGGTCATGCGTTCAATAGGCAGCGTTCGCAGCTATTGGTCTCCCACAATTGATATCGCGCCGAGTCGATGTTCTACGTACCTCTTTACATTGAAGGCCTACGTTCGCGGCCGGTGCTGGTGTTCTGGCTGGCGACCTTGGCACAGGCCGCGCTGTGGCTCGTGGTGCCGCTCCTGTTCTACGCCGCGCCGCCGAGCGGTCTCGCGCAGCTGCTCGCGGTCGGCCACGAATTCCCGCTGAACGGCGATTTCGGCCCGCCGCTCGCTTACTGGCTCGCGGAGATCGCGTTCCGTGTGGCCGGCCTGTTCGGCGTCTATGCGCTGTCGCAGATTTGCGTGATCGCGACTTATTGGTGCGTGTTCGCGCTCGGCCGCGAGATCGTGGGCGCCACCCACGCGGCCATTGCGGTGCTGCTGATGGCCGGCATTTTGGTGTTCACGGTGCCGACGCCAAATTTCGGTCCAGCTATCCTTGCCATGGCGCTTTGGGCGGCGGCGCTGTTGTTCTACTGGCGCGCCGCGATCGAGGGGCGGCGGTGGTCGTGGTACCCGCTCGGCGGTGCGGCTGCGTTCCTGCTGCTCACCACCGACGCCGCTGTTATCTTGCTGGGCGGGCTCGCACTGTTCACAGTAGTGAGCGCCCGCCGGCGCGCGGCGCTGGGGGCCATCGAAGCCTGGATCGTAGCGGCCGGGCTTGCTGTCGTGCTGTTGGGCCATCTGTTCTGGCTCAAGGGTGCGGTCGATCCGTTGGCGCCGACGCTGAATAGGCTGCGCGACGCCGGAATGGCCGGCGAAAACACGGCGGCCTGGCTGTGGCTTATGGGCGCGCTCGTGCTTGCTCATGGCGGGCTTGCCATTCTGGTGGTGCTGGCGACCGGCTGGCCGCGAACTCACGCCAGTCCGGCGTCGGCCTTCGCGCGCCCGCCGGTCGCTCCCTCTGCCATCACCTTTGTGAACGTGTTCGCGCTCATCCCGGCTCTGCTGGCGACGGCTGTCGCGGTGCTGGTCGGGCAGCGGCTGCCGATCGGCGGCGCGGCGCCGCTCCTGGTGCTGTCAGGACTCGCGGTCGTCGTCGCCGCCGGCGACAGCATCGAGCTTCACTATCAACGCACTCTCGGGTTCGCCTGGGCCGGCTTGTTGGTCGTGCCGGCGCTCCTCGTTCCCGCTGCCATCGTGCTGTTGCCGTGGACCAGCGGCACCGATCTCGCCATCGCACAGCCGGCGGTCGCGATAGCCCACTTCTTTGCTGACAGCTTCGAACGCCGCACCGGGCGTCGGCTCGCTGTCGTCAGCGGGGACGCGCGCATCGCCGCGCTGGTGGCGCTCGCCGCGCCGAGCCGCCCCGAGCTCTATTTCGCCGCCGACCCCGAGCATTCTCCCTGGGTCACTGCGCAAGATCTCCGCGACAAGGGCGCGGTCGTGGTCTGGCCCGCGGCCGAGACAACTCCCGAGCCGCCGCCCGCGATCAAAGCGCGTTTCCCCGATCTCATCGCCGAGGTGCCGCAGACCTTCGCGCGGCGGGTGCGGGGCCGGCTGCCGCCGCTACGGATCGGCTGGGGCATGATCAGGCCGGCGGCCGCGCCGGCGGCGCTGCATTGATTGGCGCCAATGATAGGCTGTGCGCTGAGCGACCTTGCCGCGGAACAGCCAACTTGCCGGCGCGTAACTGGGAACTGAAGCGGACCCTCAACGAAGGAAGGTCGGACGCCATGAATGCCAGCGCCTTTTCGTCATGGCAGCTTTGGGCCGTGCTGTCGGCGGTGTTTGCCGCATTGACGGCGATATTCGCGAAGATCGGTGTGGAGAACGTGAACTCCGATCTTGCGACCTTCATCCGCACCATTGTTGTGGTCGGCGTCTTGGCACTGATCGTCTTGGCCACGCGGCAGTTTCAGGACCCGGCCACGATCTCCGGACGCACGTATCTGTTCTTAGTGTTGTCGGGCCTCGGCACCGGCGCGTCCTGGCTGTGCTATTTTCGCGCGCTCAAGCTCGGCAATGCGGCGCAAGTCGCGCCGATCGACAAATTGAGCGTCGTTCTGGTCGCCGTCTTCGGCGTGCTGGTTCTTGGCGAGAAGCTTTCGGCGGTAAACTGGCTCGGCGTATTGCTGGTTGCCGGCGGCGCGATCCTGGTGGCGATGCGGTGAAGTGGGGCCACGCGCTACGGCGCGAGCGCCCTTTTGATCGCCAGAAAATCGCGCCAGGCGAGCCGCTTCTGCAGCGGGCTGCGCAGCAGAAAGGCCGGGTGGTACGTCGCCAGCGCGCGAATCTCGCGGCTGCCGGTGTCGAATTTAAACCAGCGGCCGCGCGTTCGGGTGATCCCTTCCTTGGTCTCGAGCAGAGTCTGGGTCGACGGCTGCCCGAGACAGACGAGGATATCGGGGTCGGCGAGCTCGATCTGGCGGCGGATGAAGGGCAGGCAGATCGCGCTCTCGTGCGGCGTCGGCGTGCGGTTGCCGGGCGGGCGCCAGGGCACGATGTTGGCGATGTAGACGTGCGTGCGATCGAGTCCGATCGCCTCGATCATGCGGTCGAGCAATTTTCCCGAGCGGCCGACAAAGGGCAGCCCCGCGATGTCTTCGTCGCGCCCCGGCGCTTCGCCGACGAACATGAGGCGGGCTGCCGGATTGCCGTCGGCGAAGACAAGCTGGCTCGCAGTGGCGCGCAGCATGCAGCCCTCGAAGGCTTCGAGCAGCGCCCGCAACTCGTCCAGGGTCTTCGCGCCTTGGGCGGCCGTACGCGCCGACATGACGGCAGCCTCGGGGGAGGGCGGGGCGGCTACGACGCTTGCTCCGGGCGGGCCGCTGACGCCGCTGCGTCCATTGCGCGGGAGGGGTGAAGGGGGATGTCCTTTCCTCATAGCGGGTGACCCACCTTCGCCCCCTTCCCGGCGCTTGGCGCCGGCCTCCCCCGCAGGGGGGGAGGCAACCGAGTTTACGGCGTGCGCGGGAGACGCATCGGCAAAGCGGTCGATCGGCTCTTCGCCGACAAGCGCGTCGACCCCGGCATCGAGGTAGAGTGAGATCAGCTCGCGTAAATCTTTGCCGGCGGAATTCATGGCTGCGAGCGAATTATGGACGATGATTTCAGTCTATGCGAGGGATGAAAACATGAAATACTGCTTATCGCGCGGATTACGGAGCTAGCCATGAACGCAACGGACCTTCCCGCCCGCGAGGCGATGGAGTTCGACGTTGTTATCGTCGGCGCCGGGCCGGCCGGCCTTACCGCCGCGATCAGGCTCAAGCAGCTCGCGCCCGAAACCTCCGTGGTCGTCGTGGAGAAGGGTTCCGAAGTGGGCGCCCATATTCTCTCCGGCGCGGTGATCGATCCGGTCGGGCTCGATCTTCTGCTCCCGGAATGGCGGAAAGAGGAAGCTCCGGTGCGGACCGCGGTCACGACGGATCGCTTTTACATGCTCGGGTCTTCCGGCGCACTGCGGATGCCAAACGCGCTGATGCCGCCGCTGATGAGCAATCATGGCAATTTCATCGTCTCGCTGGGCGACGTCTGCCGGCATCTGGCGCAGAAGGCCGAAGCGCTCGGCGTCGAAATCTATCCCGGCTTTGCCGCCACCGAGGTGTTGTTCGAGGGTGACGCGGTCGCCGGCATCGCGACCGGCGATATGGGCGTCGCCAAGGACGGACATCATAAGGCGAGTTTCACCCGCGGCATGGAGTTGCGCGCCAAATATACGCTGTTCGCCGAGGGCGCCCGCGGCAGCCTGTCAAAACAGCTGATCGAGCATTTCGGCCTGGCGCGGGACCGGCAGCCGCAGAAATTCGGCATCGGCCTGAAGGAATTGTGGCAGGTCGCGCCGGAGCAGCACCACAGTGGCCTTGTTCAACACACTATGGGCTGGCCGCTCGACAACCGCACCGGCGGCGGCTCGTTCATGTACCACTACGCCGACAATCTGGTGGCGGTCGGCTTCGTCGTCCACCTCAATTATCACAACCCTTATCTGTCGCCGTTCGAGGAGTTCCAGCGCTTCAAGACGCATCCGCTGGTTCGCGACACGTTCGCGGGCGGCAAGCGGCTTTGCTATGGCGCGCGCGCCATCAGCGAGGGCGGCTGGCAATCGGTACCGCGCGTGGCGTTTCCGGGTGGCGTCCTGGTCGGCTGTGCGGCGGGCTTTTTGAACGTGCCGCGCATCAAGGGGACCCACAACGCGATGTTGTCGGCCATGCAGGCGGCCGAGCACATGGCCGCCGCGTTGGCGCAAGGGCGCGCCCATGACGAGCTTTCGAGCTACGAGGCCGGCTGGCGCTCCTCGCCGATCGGCCGCGACCTCTGGCGGGTGCGCAACTCCAAGCCGTTATGGTCCAAGCTCGGCACCTTCATCGGCGTCGCGCTCGGCTGGGTCGATATGTGGACCAACACGCTCGGCTTCTCGCTGTTCGGCACGATAAGCCACGGCAAGCCCAATTCGGCGACGCTCAAGCCCGCGGCCGACTGCCGGCCCATCGCTTATCCGAAGCCCGACGGCAAGCTCACCTTCGATCGCCTCTCCTCGGTCTATCTTTCGAACACCAATCACGAGGAGGATCAGCCGGTGCATCTGATCGTGCGCGACCCGGCCCTGCAAAAATCATCCGAGCACGACGTCTATGCCGGGCCGTCGGCGCGCTATTGCCCCGCCGGCGTGTACGAATGGGTCGAGGATGCCGGCACGCCGCGCTTTGTGATCAACGCACAGAACTGCGTCCACTGTAAAACCTGCGACATCAAGGACCCGAATCAAAACATCACCTGGGTCCCACCCGAGGGCGGCGGCGGGCCGAATTACCCGAACATGTGATTCGCGCGTCCCCACCGGGACTTGCGTCGAATCAACCCAGTTCTGCTGCCGCGATTTTGCCTCCCTTCAAGGCTAAGGGGCCTGCGTCCTTGCGAGGGCGTTGCAAAACGGTCATTCTCGCGCCCATACCGACATCCGGCGCTATAAGTCTCAGTTCGCCGATCCAGGTTACCAATGGAGATCTCGTGATTCATTCGCTGCTGTCCCGGCGCGCCGCCGTCGTCGGCGCCGTTGTTCTCTGGAGCCTGCCGTCAGCGTTCGCCGCCCAGGCGCCGACCCCTCAGGATTTGGCGCAAACGACCGTCACCGGCAGCTACTTGGCTGCCCGGCATGCCGGCGTTGAGCGCGATTCCGCTACGGCGGCGGCCTATTACCTCAATGTGCTCAAGGCCGATCCCCGCAACGCCGATCTGCTTAATCGCACCTTTCTATCCGTCCTTACCGATGGCAACATCGATGAAGCGGGCAGGCTCGCCGACCGGCTGATCCAGTTCGATCGCACCGACCGCATTGCGCGCCTCGTGATCGGCGTGCGGGCGCTCAAGCAGAAGCAATATACGATCGCCCGGCAGAATTTCGCGCAATCGGTGCGCGGCCCGGTGACCGACCTCACCGCCACGCTGCTCTCGGCGTGGGCGCTTACCGGTGCCGGCGACACCCGGGTTGCGATCGACACCTTGGACAAACTCACCGGGCCGGATTGGTACGCGATCTTCAAGGACTTGCATGCTGGTCTGATCCTCGATGTCGCCAACAACAGGAAGGAAGCCGGTAAGCGTTACGAGCGCGCTTACAAGGCCGATCCGATGGCGCTGCGTACCGTTCAGGCGTACGCCCACTATCTGTCGCGTAATGGCGGCAAGGACGAAGCGCTCAAGCTCTATCAGCAGTTCAACAAGGCGATCGCCGATCATCCGGTAGTCGTCGAAGAGATGAAGGAAATCTCGGCCGGCGGCAGATTGCCGCCGCTTGCGGATTCGCCGCGGGCCGGCGCCGCGGAAGCGCTTTACGGCCTCGGTGCCTCGATCGGGCGTCGCGGTGGCGAAGACCTGGCGCTGGTCTATCTGCAGCTTGCGCTCTATCTCGAGCCGACCCACGCCATGGCGTTGCTATCGCTCGCCGACCTCTACGACTCGCTGAAGAAACCCGAGCTCGCGATCAAGATCTACGACCGCATACCGGCGTCGTCGCCGCTGCGGCGCAACGCCGAAATCCAGGTCGCCACCGATCTCGATTCGCTCAATCGCACCGACGAAGCCAAGAAGCGGCTCGAAGCTTTGATCGCCGACCATCCGAAGGATTCCGAGGCGATTATGGCGCTCGGCAACATCTTGCGCGGCCGCAAGGCCTTTGCCGAATGCGCCGACGTCTACAGCAAGGCCATCGACATCCTGGGGACACCGGAAAAGGCGAACTGGGTGTTGTTCTATTTTCGCGGCATTTGCTACGAGCGTTCCAAGCAATGGCCGAGGGCCGAAGCCGACCTGAAGAAGGCGCTGGAGCTTTTTCCGGACCAGCCGCTGGTACTTAATTACCTCGGCTATTCCTGGATCGACCAGGGCGTCAATCTGGAAGAAGGCATGAGCATGATCCGGCGCGCCGTCGAGCAGCGGCCGGATGATGGCTACATCGTCGATTCGCTCGGCTGGGCCAATTACCGCATCGGCAATTACGAGGAAGCGGTGAAAGACCTCGATCGCGCCGTCGAGCTCAAGCCGGACGACTCGACGATCAACGATCACCTCGGCGATGCTTATTGGCGGGTAGGCCGGGTGCTGGAGGCGCACTTCCAATGGTCGCACGCCAAGGATCTCAATCCGGACCCCGAACAACTGCCGAAGATCGAGGAAAAGCTCAAATCCGGGTTACCCGATGACACGTCTTCCGCGGCGGATGCCGCCAAGTCGAAGAAGGCCGGCAACGGCGGCTAGGCGTGTCCTCGCCCGTTCCGCTGGTCGAGAACGCGCCGGCCAAGGTCAATCTGACGTTGCGGGTCGTCCGCCGCCGCGACGACGGCTATCACGAGATTGAAAGCCTGGTGGCGTTCGCCGATTTCGGCGACCGCCTGACGTTGTCGCGCGGCGGCGAGCTTGCGCTGCAGGTGCGCGGACCGAGCGCGGTCGAGGCCGGGGAGGGCGCCGACAATCTCGTGCTCAAGGCGGCGCGCGCGCTTGCTGCGCGGTGCCCCGACATCGTCCTCGGCGCTTTCCGACTGGACAAGAGACTGCCGGTCGCGGCCGGGCTCGGCGGCGGTTCGGCCGATGCCGGCGCGGCGCTGCGGCTCATTGCGCAAGCGAACGGGCTTCGGCGCGACGATCCGCATCTGTATGCCGCGGCCCGCGCCACCGGCGCCGATGTGCCGGTCTGCCTCGATCCGCGAGCGCGCATCATGCGCGGCATCGGCGAGCTGCTGTCGGCGCCGCTTTCGCTGCCGCCGCTGCCGGCGGTGCTGGTCAATCCCGGTGTCGCGCTGGCGACCAAGGCGGTCTTTGCCGGATGGCGGCCGGCGACGATGGCGGCTGCGGCGCTCGACCCCGCGGCGGTCGCGAAACTGACCAGCCGCGATCAGCTTCTGCATTTGCTCGCCACGCAGTCGAACGATCTGGAAGAGGCGGCCATCGCGCTTCAGCCGGTCATCGGCGATTTGCTGACGACGCTGCGTGGGCTGCCCGGATGCCGACTCGCCCGCATGTCCGGCTCAGGCGCGACGTGTTTCGGGCTATTTTCTTCGGCAACGGCGGCGCACGCGGCGGGCAAAGTGTTGCGCGACAAATATCAACATTGGTGGGTCAAGCCGGGCGTGTTGGCTGGCGACCGCGGGCGGAATTGACCCGCTAATGCGTCCGAGCGACGCAAAAATCGACCGTCTCGGCGAGCGCGGATTTCATCGGCGAATCGGGGAACAACGCCAGCGCGTCGCGGGCGATGGCGCCGTAATGATGCGCGCGTCCGATCGTGTCCTCGAGCGCGCGGTGCTTGATCATCAGCCCGATGGCATGATCGAGGTCGGCATTGGTGGTCTCGCCGCGTTCCAGCGCGCGCCGCCAGAACTCGCGCTCGGCGTCGCCGCCGCGGCGGAAGGCGAGTACGACCGGCAGTGTGATTTTTCCTTCGCGGAAATCGTCGCCGATGTTCTTGCCGAGCTTGGCCGCGGCGCCGCCATAGTCGAGCGCATCGTCGATCAGCTGGAAAGTGATGCCGAGATTCATCCCGAACGACCGGCAGGCGGCCTGCTCAACCTTTGCCCGCGAAGACAACACCGGCCCGACTTCGCAGGCGGCGGCGAACAGCTCCGCGGTCTTGGCGCGGATGACGGCGATGTACTCGTCTTCGGTGGTCGCCGTGTTCTTCGCGGCGGCGAGCTGCATGACCTCGCCCTCGGCGATCACGGCGGCGGCCGAGGAGAGAATTTCGAGGGCCTTGAGGCTGCCGACCTCGACCATCATCTTGAACGCCTGGCCGAGCAGGAAATCGCCCACCAGCACGCTCGCCTCGTTACCCCAAAGCATACGCGCGGCGAGCCGCCCGCGGCGCAGCTCGCTCTCGTCGACCACGTCGTCGTGCAAGAGCGTTGCCGTGTGCATGAACTCGACGGCCGCCGCCAGCTTGATATGGCCGTCGCCGCCGTAGCCGGTGAGCCGCGCCAGCGCCAGCGTCAACATCGGCCGCAGCCGCTTGCCGCCGGAATTAATCAGATGGTTGGCGACCTCCGGGATCATGGCCACGTCGGAGCCGGCGCGCGCGAGAATGACCCCGTTGACGCGCTCCATATCGGGGGTGACCAGATCGACCAAGGGGTCGATCGAGGGGGCACCCGGACTTTCAAAAGGGACGACAACAGCCACGGGAACTATCTCCGCAGAGGACGCGCAAGCATAGAAACGCTAAGGTGAGGCGGCAAGTATGCCGGCAGTTGCACTGATAAAATCCGCTGGCGCCTATACCAGTTCCGTGAGCGCCGATCACGCCAGCGACCTTCCGTGCGGTTTTGCCCGAGGCGGCCGTCCATGTCTATGACCACAATTCCACCGTCGGCAATCTCATCGCCTATCTGGCGCTGCGCGCGCCCGGCGAGGAGCGTCACCGAGGCTGAGCATGCGCGAACTCGTCCGTACTAACGATGCCGTGTTGATCTCGGCGATCGAGGCGCTGCTCAAGGGCGCCCATATCGGCCACATGGTGGTCGATCAGAACATGAGCGTGCTGGAAGGCTCGATCGGTATTTTCCCACGCCGCATTCTGGTCGGTGAGGATGAATTCGAGGTCGCACGCCTGTTGCTCGAGGAGGCCGGCTTCGCCCACGAGCTGCGCCGCGATGGCCGCTGAACCAGCACAGACGAGCGAGGATGCCGTGCTCGGCGGCCGGCTCGTGCTGCGCCAGCCCCGCAATGGTCATCGCGTCGGCCATGACGCCATCCTGCTCGCGGCGGCGACGTTCGCGTGCGCCGGCGACCAGATTATCGACCTGGGCGCCGGCGTTGGCGCCGCGGGACTGGCGGTTGCCCGCCGCATCGAGGGCGTCGCCGTCACTCTGGTTGAGATCGACCCGGCGCTGGCGGCGCTCGCCGGCGAGAACGCCGCGCGCAACGCGCTTGCCGAGCGCGTGCGTGCCGTCTGCCTCGACGTCGCGGCGCCGGCCGCCGCGTTCGCCGCGGCGGGACTTGCGTCCGGCGCCGCGGACCGCGTGCTGATGAATCCGCCTTTCAATGCTTCGCAACAGCCCTCGCCGGATCCGGGCCGGCGCCTAGCCCACAGCGCTTCGCGTCACGCGCTCGATCGGTGGGTCGGCACCGCGGCACGGCTGCTGCGTCCGGCCGGCGTGATCACGCTGATCTGGCGCGCGGATGCTCTCGATTCGCTGCTACCGACACTGACGGCCGGTTTCGGCGCGGTCACTTTGTTGCCGATCCACCCCAAGCCGGGCGCCCCTGCGATCCGTGTGCTGGCCCGCGCCGTCAAGGCGAGCCGCGCGCCGCTGTCGCTGTTGCCCGGCTTCATTCTCGCCGATGAGGTAGGAAAGCCGACCGCGCAAGCCGAGGCTGTGCTGCGCGGCGGCGCGCTATTGCCTTTGGCCGGGAACTGAAACTGCCGCCGCTGCTCAGCCTTTAGGCATCATGCAGGCATCGAATCGGGCGGTGCCGGTGGGGCCGGTTTCGCTCGGCCGAAGTTGGGGAAATAGGAGCACCCGACAATGACGCCGATGAGCGTAAAAAGCACGTAAATCTTCATGACTTGCGCACTTCCGCTGTTCCACCCGGCTTTCACCCTCCAGGCAAGAAGCGTTCCACGGGGTTAACAAACGGTTACTTGAGCGTGCGGCAGGCACGGCCTATGTGGGTTTGATGACCGAACCATGGACCGGCGGACGCATAAGAGACGGCTGGACGCGTGCGGTGGCGCCGCTGCGCCAATTCCTTCCCCAGCGCTTCCGCGGCGATCGGCCGGTGGTGCCGGTGGTGCGGCTCACCGGGGTGGTCGGCTTCTCGACGCCGCTAAAACCCGGCCTGACGCTCGCCGGCATCGCCCGGACGCTCGACCGCGTCTTTGCCATGCGCAACGCCGCGGCGGTCGCACTCTCGATCAACTCGCCGGGCGGATCGCCGGCGCAATCGCACCTCATCTTCCGCCGCATCCGCGAATTGGCGGAGGAAAAACAGCGCCGCGTGATCGCTTTCGTCGAAGACGCCGCCGCCTCCGGCGGCTACATGATCGCCTGCGCCGCCGACGAAATCATCGCCGATCCCAACTCGATCGTCGGCTCGGTCGGTGTCGTCGGCGGCACGTTCGGCTTCGACAAGCTGATCGCCAAGATCGGCATCGAGCGCCGGCTTTATACTTCGGGCGAGCGCAAGGCGATGCTCGACCCGTTCCTGCCCGAGAACCCCGACGACGTCGCGCGGCTGAAAAGCCTGCAACGCGAAATCCACGACGATTTCATCGCGCTGGTGAAGGCGCGGCGCGGCGCCAAGCTCAACGGCCCGGAAAACGACTTGTTCTCCGGCGAGTATTGGACCGGCAAGCGGGCGCTCGGGCTCGGCCTTGTCGATGCGATCGGCGATTTGCGCTCGACGCTGCGGGCGCGCTTCGGCGAAAAGGTCTTCACGCCGCTGGTGACCGCCGAGCGCGGCCTGTTCGGCCGCCGCGTTTGGGGCGTCGGCGGGAGCGCGTTCGGGCAAGGTAACCTTGCCGAGGACATGATCTCGGCGCTTGAGGCCCGCGCGCTGTGGGCCCGTTATGGGCTTTGATGGAGGGCTGAAGGATGCCGCCGGTATTCGCCTTGGCTCTTGGACTAATGGGAGCGGCGGTCTTGCTGCGCTGGTGCGTCAAGGAAGTGCGGCGCGTCAACGCCGAGCTGGATGCAATGCGCGACCGCTCCGCCGCCGAGCCGGTCGACCGCGACACACTGCCGACATTGAAGCGCGATCCGCAGACCGACGAGTACCGGCCGGGTTGAGCAGCGACACTTGACCGCGAGCGGCCGTTCCACCAACAACGTCTCATGAACGACGATTTGCCGCCGCACATGCGTCCCGACTGCTCGTTTCAGGGACTCATTCTGGCGTTGCAGCGCTACTGGGCAGATTGGGGCTGCATTATCCTGCAGCCTTATGACATGGAGGTCGGGGCCGGCACCTTCCATCCGGCGACGACGTTGCGCGCCCTCGGCCCCAAGCCGTGGAATGCGGCCTATGTGCAGCCCTCGCGCCGGCCCAAGGATGGCCGCTACGGCGAGAACCCCAACCGCTTGCAGCATTACTACCAGCTCCAGGTGATCCTCAAACCGTCGCCGGACGATTTGCAGGAGCTTTATCTGCGCTCGCTCTACGCCATCGGCATCGATGCGAAGCTTCATGACATCCGCTTCGTCGAGGACGATTGGGAGAGCCCGACGCTTGGCGCCTGGGGGCTCGGCTGGGAGTGCTGGTGCGACGGCATGGAAGTCTCCCAGTTCACTTATTTCCAGCAGGTCGCCGGTTTCGAATGCGCGCCGGTCTCCGGCGAACTGACCTATGGGCTGGAGCGGCTGGCGATGTATGTGCAGGGGGTGGAGAACGTTTTCGATCTCAACTTCAACGGCCGCGAGGGCGCGCGCAAAGTGACCTACGGCGACGTATTCCTGCAAGCCGAGCAGGAATATTCGCGCTACAACTTCGAGGCCGCGGATACCGAGCTGCTGTTCCGCCACTTCAAAGACGCCGAAGAAGAGTGCAAGCGGCTGTTGCAGATCGGCGACAAGGGCAACCGCAATGAGCTGGCGTTGCCGGCTTACGACCAGTGCATCAAAGCCAGCCACGTGTTCAATTTGCTCGACGCGCGGGGTGTGATTTCCGTGACCGAGCGGCAGAGCTATATCCTGCGGGTGCGGGAGCTCGCCAAAGCATGCGGCGAGGCGTGGCTCGCGACCGAAGGTGGAGGAGGGACGAAATGAGTGAAATGCCAGAAATCGGCGGCCGGCGGCCGATTCCGATCAAAGTCGAGGCCGGTAAGAGCTATTGGTGGTGCGCCTGCGGCCGCTCGAAATCGCAGCCGTTCTGCGACGGCTCGCACAAGGTCACCAGCTTCACGCCCGTCGAATTCAAGCCAGAGGCGGACGCGGAGGTTTGGTTCTGCGCCTGCAAGCGCTCCGCGAAGAAACCGCTGTGCGACGGCACCCACAAGACGCTGTGAGCGCGAGGATTCGTAAGCCGCGCGCTCGGCTCTTTCTCCACCCTCCCCTGGAGGGGGAGGGTCGCTCGCGAAGCGAGCGGGGTGGGGTGATCTAATGGTGTTGCGAACCGATAGTTTGCGCCGCGCTCGTCGCCTTCGTCAGAAGGCGACCGACACCGAAATTCTTTTGTGGAAACACCTTCGCATCATTGAAGCCGCGGGAACTCACTTCAGGCGTCAAGTGCCGATCGGGCCTTATGTCGCTGACTTTGCCTGCATGGCGGCGCGTCTCGTAATCGAACTTGACGGCTCTCAGCACGCCACCGGTTCGCATCAAATCAGAGATGAACGACGGACCCACTGGTTCGAATCCGAAGGCTATCGCGTCATCCGGTTCTGGAACAACGATCTCAGCAATAATATCGATGGCGTGCTCGACACAGTCTATGAGGCGTTGTACGGCTCACGCGACGCTGAGACGCGACCTTTGAAACACAAACGGCACCGGCGCCGTCACCCCACCCCGGCGCGCCTCGCGCGCCGACCCTCCCCCTCCAGGGGAGGGTGATGGAGTAAGCGGCACAAACAATGCCCGACCTTCTGCTCGAGCTTTTCTCCGAAGAAATACCGGCGCGCATGCAGGCGCGCGCGGCGGAGGATTTGCGAAAAGCTGTCACCGACCGGCTGGTCGATGCCGGGCTCGTCTACGACGGCGCCAAGGCGTTCGTGACGCCGCGGCGGCTCGCTCTCGCGGTGCACGGCGTGCCGGCACGCCAGCCGGACGTGCGCGAGGAGAAGAAGGGCCCGCGCGTCGGCGCGCCGGAGAACGCCATCGCCGGCTTTCTCAAAGCCGCGGGGCTGAAATCGATCGGCGAAGCCAAGGTGCAGCCCGACAAGAAGGGCGACTTCTATGTCGCCGTGATCGAGAAGCCGGGGCGGGCGGCGATCGAGGTGATCGGCGATATTCTGCCCGGTGTCATCAAGGGCTTTCCCTGGCCGAAAACCATGCGCTGGGGCGTCCGCTCGAAGGATCCCGGGGCGCTGACTTGGGTGCGGCCGCTGCACTCCATCGTGGCGACGTTCGGACCGGAGACCGAGGAGCCGGACATCGTGCCGTTTTCGGTCGACGGCATCGCGGCGGGCAACCAGACGCGCGGCCACCGTTTCCTGGCGCCGGAGCCGTTCACCGTGCGCCGCTTCGCCGATTACCAGCACAAGCTCGACAAGGCCAAGGTGGTGCTCGACGCCGAGCGGCGGCGCGACATCATCCTCGCCGAGGCGAAACATCTTGCCTTCGCGCAAGGGCTCGAACTCGTCGAGGACGACGGGCTGCTCGCCGAAGTCGCCGGCCTGGTCGAATGGCCGGTGGTGCTGATGGGCGCGTTCGATCGCAGGTTTTTGGATATTCCGCCTGAGGTGATCCGCGCAACCATCCGCAACAACCAGAAATGCTTTGTGCTGCGCGACGCCGCGCACGCCAAGCTGGTCGACAAGTTCATCCTCGTCGCCAATATCGAAGCGGAAGACGGCGGCCAAGCCATCGTCGCCGGCAACGAGCGCGTCATCCGCGCCCGGCTCTCGGACGCGAAATTCTTCTATGACACCGATCTAAAGATGAAGCTTGAAGATCGGCTGCCGAAGTTCAAGGAGATCGTGTTTCACGACCGGCTTGGCACCCAATGGGACCGCATCAATCGGATTGAAAATCTAGCGACAACACTCGCGCCACTCGTTCGAGCTGACCTGAAGACGGCAAAACGCGCGGCGCGGCTGTGCAAGGCGGACTTGCTCACCGAAATGGTCGGCGAATTCCCCGAACTGCAAGGCACGATAGGTAAATATTACGCCGAGGCGCAGGGCGAGGACGAAGCCGTCGCCCATGCCATCGAGGATCATTACAAGCCGAAAGGCCCGGACGATTTTGTGCCGGGCGATCCGGTGTCGATCGCGGTCGGGTTGGCGGACAAGATTGATACGCTGGTTGGGTTTTGGGCGATCGATGAAAAGCCGACGGGGAGCAAGGACCCTTATGCCCTACGAAGATCGGCCCTGGGGCTAATAAGGCTTATTCTCGATAATCGCCTGCGAATTAATCTGAGTCTTCTACTTCAACAGCATGGAAATTTCTTTGCTGGGCATGACCCAGTCATGACTATGGCCGGACTACTCGATTTCATTGCTGACCGACTTAAGGTTCAGCTCCGAGACGAGGGTGCACGACATGATCTAGTCGATGCCGTTTTTCAGCAAGGCATACGACGCGCAAGTGCACCACACCGGGAATGGCTGAACGTTAGAGACCTTTTTCTCATCGTCAGCAGAGTCGAGGCGCTGGGAAAATTTCTCGACACCGAGGACGGCAAGAACCTGCTCGCCGGCTACAAGCGCGCGACCAACATCATCCGCATCGAGGAGAAAAGGGACGGCCGCGAATACACTGGCGCGCCCGATCCGAAGCTCTACACGCTGCCCGAGGAAAAGGCGCTGGCGCAGGCGATCGATGTCGCCAAGGCCGAGGCCGCGCGCGCTGTCGGCAACGGAGAATTTCGAGGGCGCAATGCGCGCCATGGCAAAGCTGCGGCCGCATGTCGATGCCTTCTTCGACAAGGTGACGGTCAATGTCGACGACCGGCCGTGCGCGAAAACCGGCTCAAGCTGCTCAACGAAATCCGTGCCGCCACCCGCGCCGTGGCGGATTTTTCCAAGATCGAAGGCTGAAGTCCGGCGGAGGATCGTACCATGCCTTCGGGGCGGCTGTCACAATTTTATTGACGCTTATCATCAATTCGGTTACAAAGATACGAATCACCCTCGTCGATGGCGGCCGCCGGCGACCACCGATCGGCAGGGTGGATGCGGTTTTGCGCCGCGGCGGTCGGCCGCCCTGGCGATAACCGCGGTGGAGCGCCGGGAGGCGCCGCGCGCCCGAAGCAGGCGGTCCGCGCAAGCGGATCGTTCTGTGGCGCGCGCCGCGCCCGAAGCGCGAGCGGGTGGTAACATCCGTCCGCGTGGCGCGGCCCACGACCCTGGCGCCTCCCGGCGCTCCATCCCTCCCTTTTGGGGAGGCCTTTCGTGAGGCTTGCAGCAAGGCTCGGACGCTGACGCGCCGCGAGAACGCAGTCGCATGCCGTGTTACGCGACGCGCCTTCTCCTTGCCGGCACTCCGCGCTCGGGCTTTCCTTGTCTTGGCTTGTCGCATAGAACCAAGCCGCGGCCTGGGCGTTGTAATCGTGTCGATGGCCGGCCGCACCCCGCGCGCCTATTCGCCTGGCATTGTCCCGAGCCTTAAGGAAAGCCCATGGTCATCACCGCCGCTCACATCACGCCGCTTGTTGCACTCATCGCCGGCATTTTGATCCTGATCATGCCGCGGCTGTTGAATTTCATTGTAGCCATCTACCTCATCGTTGTCGGATTGATGGGGCTCAACGGCATCTATCATTTCGTCCACTAAGCGGCATTTCGAAACATCATAATTGCGTCCGGACGGAAACCGGCTTTCCATTGGACGCCGCTCAGCTTCATCGCGCCGGCCGGATGCCTGAAATCGAATTTATGGTGCCATGGTCAAATCGCGCTCAAAAATCTCCCGGCAGCCGGTAAAGAAATGAAGAAGCCCGCGGCGCGGCCAAATCCGCGCCGGCGAAACGCGCCTCGGCCAAGACGGCGGCCAAGGGCAAATGGGTCTACAGCTTCGGCGGCGGCAAGGCGGCCGGCCGCGCCGGCATGCGCAGTCTGCTTGGCGGCAAGGGCGCCGGCCTCGCCGAGATGGCGCATCTGGGGCTGCCGGTGCCGCCCGGCTTCACCATCACCACCGAGGTGTGCACCTATTTCTACCAGCACGGCAAAACCTACCCGAAGGATTTGAAGCCGCAGGTCGAAGCGGCGCTCGCCGAGGTCGGCCGCGTCACCGGCAAGACCTTCGGCGACGGCAAGAATCCGCTGCTGGTCTCGGTGCGCTCGGGCGCCCGCGCTTCGATGCCGGGCATGCTCGACACCGTGCTCAATCTCGGCCTCAACGACGTGACCGTGGCGGCGCTCGCGGAAAAATCCGGCGACAGGCGCTTCGCCTATGACAGCTATCGGCGCTTCATCACCATGTATTCGGACGTGGTGCTCGGCATCGCGCACCATCAGTTCGAGGAAATCCTCGACGAGCACAAGGACCGCAACGGCTACACGCTCGATACCGACCTCGAGGCCGACGACTGGGAGCAACTGGTCGCCCGTTACAAGGAGCGCGTCGAGAAGGAGCGCGGCGAGCCGTTTCCGCAGGACCCGCACGCGCAATTGTGGGGCGCCATCGGCGCCGTGTTCGGCTCGTGGATGAACCAGCGCGCCATCACTTATCGGCGCCTGCACGGCCTCCCGGAAAGCTGGGGCACCGCGGTCAACGTGCAGGCCATGGTGTTCGGCAATCTGGGCGAGACCTCGGCGACCGGCGTCGCGTTCACGCGCAATCCGTCGACCGGCGAGAAAAAGCTCTACGGCGAATTCCTCCTCAACGCGCAGGGCGAGGACGTGGTCGCCGGCATCCGCACGCCGCAGGAGATCACCGAGGCGGCGCGCCGGGAGGCCGGCTCGGACAAGCCCTCGATGGAAACCGCGCTGCCGCAAGCCTTCGCCGAGCTCAAGCGCATCCATGCGGCGCTGGAGCGGCATTACCGCGACATGCAGGATCTCGAGTTCACGGTGGAGCAGGGCAAACTCTGGATGCTGCAGACGCGCAGCGGCAAACGCACCGCCAAGGCCGCCTTGCGCATCGCCGTCGAACTGGCACAGGAGAAATTGATCAGCAAGGAGGAGGCGGTGACGCGCGTCGATCCCGCCGCGCTCGATCAGCTCCTGCATCCGACCATCGATCCAGACGCGGAGCGCAAAGTCATTGCGACGGGCCTGCCGGCTTCGCCGGGCGCCGCCTGCGGCGAGATCGTGTTCTCCTCCGAAGAGGCCGAGCTGCTCAAGACCCAGGGCCATAAGGTGATCCTGGTTCGCATCGAAACGTCGCCCGAGGACATTCACGGCATGCACGCCGCCGAGGGAATTCTGACCACGCGCGGCGGCATGACTTCGCACGCCGCCGTAGTCGCGCGCGGCATGGGCAAGCCGTGCGTCTCCGGCGCCGGCACGCTCCGCGTCGACTATCGCACGCAGACGCTGACGGCCGGCGGCACGACGCTGAAGAAGGGCGACATCCTCACGATCGACGGCTCGACCGGCCAGGTGCTCGCCGGCAAGGTGGCGATGCGCGAGCCGGAGCTCGCCGGCGAATTTGCCACACTGATGAAGTGGGCCGACGCGGCGCGCAAGCTTAAGGTGCGCGCCAACGCCGATACGCCGGCCGATGCGCGGGCCGCCATCAAGTTCGGCGCCGAGGGCATCGGGCTCTGCCGCACCGAGCATATGTTTTTCGACGAGGACCGCATCCGCGCCGTGCGCGAGATGATTTTGGCCGAGGACGAGAAGGCGCGCCGCGCCGCGCTCGCCAAGCTCTTGCCGATGCAGCGCGCCGATTTCATCGAGCTGTTCAAGATCATGGGCGGCCTGCCGGTGACCATCCGCTTGCTCGATCCGCCGCTGCACGAGTTCCTGCCGCACACCGAAGAGGAGATCGCGGCGGTGGCGCAGGCCATGGGCGCGGACCCGCGAAAACTCGCCGACCGCGCCCGCGAGCTGCACGAGTTCAATCCGATGCTCGGCTTCCGCGGTTGCCGGCTGGCGATCGCCTATCCGGAGATCGCCGAAATGCAGGCGCGCGCCATCTTCGAGGCCGCGGTCGCGGCCGGGCGCGCGACCGGCGCCGCGGTGGTGCCGGAGATCATGGTGCCGCTCATCGCCGGCAAGGCCGAACTCGACCTGGTCAAGGAACGTATCGACGCCACCGCCGAGACCGTTGCCGCCGAGAGCAAAAGCAAGATCAAATATCAGGTCGGCACCATGATCGAGCTGCCGCGCGCGGCATTGAAGGCCGGCGAGATCGCCGAGACCGCCGAGTTCTTTTCTTTCGGCACCAACGATCTGACGCAGACCACGTTCGGCATCAGCCGCGACGATGCGGCGAGCTTTTTGGGCATCTACACGGCGAAAGGCATTCTGGCGGTCGACCCGTTCGTATCGATAGACCGCGAAGGTGTCGGTGAGCTGATCCGCATCGCCGCCGAGCGCGGCCGCAAGGTGCGGCCGAAACTCAAGCTCGGCATCTGCGGCGAGCACGGCGGCGATCCCGCCTCGGTCGCGTTCTGCCACGAGATCGGGCTCGACTACGTGTCTTGCTCGCCGTTCCGGGTGCCGATCGCGCGATTGGCGGCGGCGCAAGCCGCTTTGGGCCGCGGCGCCAGTTCGCAAGCCTAAAACATCTGGTTAATGAAGAGACAACGCAACGCGCGGCGGAACGCCGAAGCGCTGCAGCGGCGGCTTTATTGCTGCCAAATCGAATTAACGCCTTCGCAAGGTTAACCCGACAATAGTTGGATGTGTCGCATTCGCGCCACTACGGCGCGGTTTGCTGAATTGGGGATGCGTCGCCTAACGAGCGTACGCGTGAGGGGTAATGGTTGCGTTGCGTACCCGGCCAACGGGGGCGTTGTTTGGGCCGTTTTGGCTCAGCGCTTTCTGCGTCGCGTTGACGCCGACGTCGATCGGATATCAGGACCTCGCGGCGTTCTTCGCGCGGCAGCCGGGCGTTTCCGAGCGCTGGCACGACCATCTGATCTCTTCTCCGTTCGGCAGCATTCACGTCGCGGCATTCAGCTTTGTGCGCCCGATCGGTACGGCAATGCCCGAACCGTTCGGCGCCCAGCCGGTCAATTTCGATCCGCGCTCGCTCAATGTGAAAACATGGTCGGTCGACGCGCCGCCGGTGGCTCGCGCGGCGTTGCAAATCCAATATCCGAGCGTCAACCGCCGGCTCAAAGGCGACCGCATGCCGTTGCCGGAGCCCGCCCCCGGCTCGAGCGGATCGGAGAGCCCGCCGCAAGCGCAGCCGATCGATGCGCCGCAGCCCGCGCGGCCGCCGGTGCCGGTGACGGCGCCGCGGCCCAAGGAAGCCGACCAGGGCGGCCCGGCAGCTGCCGCGGCACCGCCGGAAGCGGCGGCCGGCGCGACCGCTGTGCCGGCCATCCATGCGCCGGGCCATCAGCTCACGGCCGCCGTGCAGCCAAGTTCCGCCGCACAGGAAGGGCAGGGCAACGCCCGCGATGCGGAGGCCGAGGACGACCTTGCCTTGGCCGACAAGCCGCCGGAAATACCCGCAGCTGGTGAGAGCGATCCGCTCGAGGCGCAATCCCCGTTCGCCTCACTTTCCATTCTTGACGAGGATCCGACCGAGCGTAACACGCAGCTCTATTTCGGAGTTGCCGCCATGGGGACGCGCAGCGGATTGGAGCGATGGCAACCGGGCGCGGAGCCGGTGATGGTGGCGCCGTCCGTCGATCCCGACATCAAGCTTTCGGCTTTGGAAACACCGCGCGATGCCGGCGCCGGCGGTGAGACCGTGGCGGGCAAGAACGACGTCAGCCTGCTCAGAAGCCCGGCGGATCGTCTCGGCCTTACCGGCAAGTCGCGCGCCAGGGCGGAGAAGTGCCTCGCCGATGCGGTCTATTTCGAGGCGCGCGGTGAACCGCTGCGGGGTCAGATGGCGGTCGCGCAGGTGGTGATGAATCGCGTTTTCTCCGGTTATTATCCCAGCAATGTGTGCGGCGTCGTCTACCAAAACGCCAACCGCCACCTCGCCTGCCAATTTACCTTCGCGTGCGAAGGCAAGGATTTGAGCCGCATCGACGAGCTCGATATGTGGGCGCAGGCCAAGCATATCGCCAAGGACACGCTCGACGGCAAAATCTGGCTCGCCGAAGTCGGCCATGCCACGCATTATCACGCCTATTGGGTGCACCCGAGCTGGGTTCACGAAATGAAGAAGATGTACAAGCTCGGCGTGCATACCTTCTATCGGCCGCGCGCTTGGGGCGACGGTTCGGACGCCCCGAACTGGGCGCCGATCGCTGCCAAGCCGGCCGGCGCCGCCGCGGCAAATCCCGAAACGGCGAAGGGTGCCGGGGCAGGCATCAAGAGTCCGGAAGCGGCTGTGAAGATACCCGAAGCCGCTGCGTCGCCGGCCGACTTGGTCGGCAGCACGGATGCGCACACCGCGAAGCTTTAAGAGCGCAACGCCCCGGTCGCGGCTGCGGCGGGTTCGCGTGTAAACTCTTGTGCCGGACATCGGCGTCTTCCACACTCGGGCGCTTGGAGATGCGGCTGGCCGGCACATGACCGGCCGTAACAACAGGAACGCCGGAGTCGGAGCGTGAGCACATTCAAGGCAATTGTCGTCGATAAGACCGAGACCCGACAGACGGTCCGGCTCACCGATTTCGACGAGAAGGATTTGATGGAAGGGGATGTCACCGTCGCCGTGGATTGGTCGACGGTGAACTACAAGGACGGGCTTGCCGTCACTGGAAAATCGCCGGTGGTACGCCGTTTCCCGATGATCGCGGGCATCGATTTCGCCGGCACGGTGGAAACCTCCTCGCATTCCGGTTGGAAATCCGGCGACAAGGTCATTCTCAATGGTTGGGGTTGCGGCGAGACCCACCTCGGCGGCTATGCGGAAAAGGCCCGCGTCAAGGGCGACTGGCTGGTGCGGCTGCCGGAGAGCATGAGCGCCCGCGACGCCATGGCCATCGGCACCGCCGGCTATACCGCCATGCTGGCGGTGATGGCGCTGGAGCGGGCCGGGATCACGCCGGCGCGCGGACCGGTGATCGTCACCGGTGCCGCCGGCGGCGTCGGCTCGGTTGCGGTCGCACTGTTGGCCAAGCTCGGCTACACCGTCTTCGGCTCGACCGGGCGGCCCGCCGAAGCGGCCTATCTCAGGGAACTCGGGGCCGCCGAAGTGATCGAGCGCAAGGAGCTGACCGGTCCGCCGCGCGCGCTCGGCAGGGAACGCTGGGCGGGCGGCATCGACGCCGTCGGATCGACGACGCTCGCCAATGTGCTGTCGATGACGCGCTATGGCGGCGCAGTCGCTGCCTGTGGATTGGCCGGCGGTATGGACTTGCCGACCACGGTCGCCCCTTTCATCTTGCGCGGTGTGTCGCTCCTTGGCATCGATTCGGTCATGTGCCCGCTGCCGCTGCGGCAGCAGGCTTGGCGCCGCCTGGAAACTGACCTCGACCGCACGAAGATCGCGGCGATGACCAGCGAAATCGGGCTCGCCGATGTCATCGAGGCCGGGGCGCGCATCCTAGCCGGACAGGTGCGCGGGCGCATTGTGGTAAAAATTCGGTAAGCAGTTCAGAATTTCGCCAGGAATCTTCGGCAGCATCCGAGGCCGTATGGTAAGGGGACGATTAAGAAATTTCGTTAATGCTCTGCAGGTCAATGTGGAGTCGACAATGTTGCTGCGCGTCGCTGTCGTCTGTGCATGCGTATTGGGAGCCGCCTCGGCCGTCGCCGAGGAGCTCGGGCCGGACCAGGCCCGGGCGTTCGTCGTCGGCAAGCTATTTGCCTACACCTGCTTCGACGGGACGGTGGGCGTGGGCCGCATTTTTTCCGACGGCTCCGTCGTCGGCACCATCCGGCCGGGCGGCCGTGGCGCGATGCGCTTCGCCAGCCTGCCGGCCGGCACGATCAAGGTCGAGGGCAGGGCCATGTGCGCCCACCTGTCCGGCTTGCCGATTGAACCGTGCTTTCGGGTGCAGAAGATCGATTACCGGAGTTTCCGCGGCTCGATCGCCGGCTTGGGCTTCGCCTATTGCGACTTCTTCCAGCACAACCCGCGCGCCCACCTGACGAGACACGCGCCGGCGCCGGTGCGGCCGATGCCCATGGCGACATTGCGACCGGCTATCGAGGACTGATCGCTCTACGTTCTTGTTTCATCGCGCGTGCGGGCGGAAAGCCGGTTTCCACTTTTCCTGGACGCGCTCTAGTCCCGTCATTCCAGATCGAGCCGGAACGGCTCCGCTTCCGACGCAAGGACTCCGCGGCCGATCATTTCGATGGCGGCGACCATGCGGCCTTCACGGCCGAGCAGCCGGTCGGCGAGCGAGACGATCCGGATATTCGGCGTCGCCGTCGGCGAGGCGCTGCGCAAGGCCAGCGCGACGCTGTCCTCGTCGCGATGCGGGTTGAGCGCGCAGACGCTGACGAAGGCGCTCGCAGTCGAGCGGCTGATGCCCATGTAGCAATGCACGACCAGCGGCGCGCGGCGGTCCCAGCGGCGGACGAAATTCAAAAGATCGGCGACATGCTCCTCCTCCGGTATGATAAAGCCGTCGAGCGGCGCGCTGATGTCGTGCAGCCGCAGCCAGAGGTGGTTTTCCGCGGCGACGGCGCTGGGCCGTTCGATGCGCGCCTCGTCGCCGATCAGCGACACGACGTGCCGGGCGCCGGTGTCCTCGACCGTTTCGTGAAGGCGCGCGAGCGAGCAGACGTGAATCATGGAACGACTTCGATCATGCAATCAAAAGAGGGCCTTGGTCAGTCTCATATAGATACGGCATGGCGGCATAAGTGTGCCGCTCACAGCGGCGCGTGGTCCCGCCGTGGTGGGCTGGGCGGTTCATCGACCAGTTTCCGGAACCGTTCGAGATAGCGGGCCTGCGCCGTCTCGGCAGGCCACGGCTTAAGATAATCGCGCTCGATGGCCGCGGAAATAACCGGCGGCCGGCCGAAGAACCGCCGCGCCTCCGCGGCGGCAAAACCGGCGAAGCGGGTCGCTTCGAGATAGGCCGCCTCGCGGTCAGCGATTTTGATCAGATTTTCGAGTTCCGCCGCGGATTTTGCCGGCAAGCCGAAGCGGCGGTGAATCGCCGCCAGCAGCCGCCGCTCGACCGCCTTATAGGCATCGCCGATCACCGCCTTGAACGGCGAGATCATATCGCCGATCACGTATTCGGGGGCATCGTGCAGCAGCACCGCCAGGCGCCGGCTGCGATCGAGCCGCGGCACGCGGGCGCGCGCCAGCGCTTCGACCAGCAGCGAGTGCTGGGCCACGGAGAAAATGTGCGCTCCATTGGTCTGCCCGTTCCACCGCGCCACCCGCGCCAGCCCATGTGCGATGTCCTCGACTTCGATGTCGAGTGGCGAGGGATCGAGGAGATCGAGCCGCCGCCCTGACAGCATCCGCTGCCAGGCGCGCGGCGATACCGCGGACGTCTTGGCCGCGGCCGGCTTGCGCGGCAGGCGTACTGTCATTTTGTGCGAGAGAGACCCGGGAGAGGGCGGTAATGGAAGCCTGGGCATGTGGATGAAGGCGGCGATCGTTCGCACGTGGATAGCCGGAACAAGCCCGGCCGTGACGGCACAGGTGTATCACACCCTTCGGCCGAGCTTCTGCACCGCCTCATGGCGGTGGCAGGTAATCAGGTGATCGTTGACCATGCCGACGGCCTGCATGAAGGCGTAGACGATCGTCGGCCCGCAGAACTTGAAGCCGCGCCGGGCCAGCTCCTTCGACATCGCGCGCGACGTCGCGGTCTCCGCCGGCACCTGCCGCACGGTGCGAAAGCGGTTGACCTTGGGCTCGCCGTCGACAAAGTCCCACAGCAATTTCGAAAGGCCCGGGCCGTTCTCCATCGCTTCGATCCAGGCGCGCGCCGAGAGGACCGCGCCCTCGATCTTGGCGCGGTTGCGCACGATGCCGGCGTCCTGCATCAGCCGCTCGACCTTCTTCGGGCTGTAGCGCGCGATTTTTTCCGGAACAAAGCCGTCGAAGGCGCGGCGGAAATTCTCGCGCTTGCGCAGAATGGTGATCCAGGAAAGGCCGGCCTGAAAGCCATCGAGCACGAGCTTCTCGTAGAGCGCGCGGTCGTCGAATTCAGGCACGCCCCATTCCTGGTCGTGATAGGCGAGGTAGAGCGGATCGTCCTTCGGCCAGGGACAGCGTCCAAGCGCGTCGGCGTGGGGAGCGTGGGCACTCGCGGCAGTCATTCGGCGGCCTTGGTCCCATCCGGAAAGGCAAAGCGGGCCCAATCCGGCTTGATCGGCCGGATCGGGACGCCGTCGGCGAGAAGCGCTTCGCCGCGCGACATCGCCTCTGCCACCCGGTCAAGCCGCAACAGCGCAAGCCCGCGGCCGGCGGCGGCGGAGCCCATCGCGCCGATTTGCCGCCCGCCGGCCGTGATCGCGGTTCCGGCCGGCGGCGGTACCGCGCCGTCGTAGCGAACCGGTACGGTGCGCGTACGCGCGCTGCCGCGATGCTCCATGCGCGAAACCACCTCCTGGCCGACATAGCAGCCTTTGGTGAAATCGACGCCGCCAAGCTGATCCATGTCGGTCTCGTGCGGGAAGGCTTCGCCGTATTGAAAATCGACGCCGCCGTGCGGAATGCCCAGCGCGATGCGGTGCCCCTCGTACGCGCTGGCGTCGACGAGGACGGCGCCGAGGGCCGCGGCGGCGTCGGCCGCACGTTGCGGCGGCAGAATCGCGCGCAGGCCAAGCGCCGGCAGGCGCGGATCGGCATAGGAGAGGCCAAATGCCGGCGTCGCGACGCCCTCTCCATCCCAAGCCGCGAGCACACCGAGCGCGTCGGAGGAGTCGCCGACAATGAGGCGCGAACGCAGCTTGTAGAGGTTGAGCTTATCAAGGAGCGGCTTGGCGACAGCGCGCGGCACGTCGAGAAAAAAGCCGCCGCCATCGTGCGCCGGCGCTTCGACGACGATGAAATCGGCGATGATCTTGCCTTGCGGTGACAGCAGCGCGCAGAAGCGCACCTCGCTGGCGCCGAGCTTGAGGATATCGGCGCTGACGAGCCCATGCAGAAAGCTGCGCGCGTCGTCGCCGGCAACCTTGAGCACGCCGCGGTCCGGAAGAAGGGCGGCCTTCATACGAGCAGACTGTCCTGGCATCATCAGACACCGAAACTAAGGTGCCGGCCGCCCCCGCTCAAGTGGCTGGTAGGCGGTGCCGCCTTCGCGAGGGTGCGCGTGAACCAGCTGCTGCGACTGGAATTTCGCCGCTATTGCCGCGACAGTTCCACCGAAAATTCGCCGTTGCGAATGCGGGGGGCGAGGTTTTCCGCGTAACGGGCGGCGGCTTCCTCGCCGTAGGTGGAAATCAGCTCGGCGAGCGCCAGGAAAAGTGCGGTTTGCGCCAGG
Source organism: uncultured Alphaproteobacteria bacterium (assembly GCA_963721025.1). Lineage (GTDB taxonomy): Bacteria > Pseudomonadota > Alphaproteobacteria > Rhizobiales > Xanthobacteraceae > BOG-931. The sequence goes on from CAVRHN010000002.1 coordinate 746,603, forward strand.
CAATCGCCATCGATGCCGTCGTGATGCGCTTCCGCCCACGCCTCCTGCAGACAAATCAGCGCCAGGCGCTTCTGTTCGTGATCCGACACGGCGTCGCGCGCCGCCGGATTTGGTCTCGCCGTGTTCATTGCAATCACGTTGTCGCTGCAGGCCGCAACGTCCCTGACCCGCGCGCAAGTTAGCATGGCCTCGGCGGACGCTAAGTCGAACCTTGAGGAAGGGTTAATTCGCAAGCGTGTTCCGCTAGATACACCCACAATCCGCTTCACGGTCGGGGAAATTGGTCAGTTGGCATAGCGGGCGGTGATCTCGCGGGCGATCCTGGCGCCCTCGTCGAGGTAGCGGCGAATGGCGAAGTCGGCCGCTGGCGTGCAGTTGCGGTAGCTCTGCTGGAAGGCGCGATAGCCGCGGTTGAAGCTCGCGACCATCCGATCATGACGTTCGCCGGCCGGCGCTTCGGCGTCGATCAGCGCTTGCGCCTCGTCGCGCCACTTCTGGCCTTCGTTCGAGCCGCAAATGCCGCGCAGAAAATGCAGCGCGCCGAGGATTTCGGCGAGCCGCTGCAGGTCGTGGTCGTAAGGGGCGGAAACCGGCTGCGGCGGCGCGTGAGGTTGAGGTTGAGGCTGAACGTGCGGCGTAGCTCTGGGCAGAAGTCGCGGTTGGGGGGGAGGCTGTGGCTGGGGCTGGACCGGCGGTTGCGGGAAAAACTGGGCGCGGGCAGCCGGCGCGCCGAGACAAAGCATAAGCGAAAGAATGAGCAAGGTTCGCAGCATCGGGTTTGGCGCGAGCATAGGGGCCGAGAGCACCGCACGGCAAGCGTGACAACGCGGCAGGGTTGAGGTGCTGTTCAACGAAGCGCGGCGATTCGCCAGGCGGCGGCGACGATGTCGGCAATCCCTTCCGTGGTCTTCAATCCGGCAAGCTCGGACGGCAGCAGCCAGCGCGCCTCGGCCAACTCCTCGTTGAGCGCCAATTCGCCGGCGATCCAGCGCGCCGCGAACGGCAGAATGACGAAATGCCGCTCGATGCGTCCGCTGGCGTCGCGTGCGATGGCCTCGCGGTAGCCGGCGAGCGCCAACGGCTCGATGGCGAGGTTGGTCTCTTCGCGGACCTCGCGGATCACCGCCTGCTCGAGGGTTTCGCCAAGTTCGACGACCCCGCCGGGCAGGGTATGCAGCCCCTGGGCGGGCGGCAGTACGCGGCGCACGATCAGCACGCGGCCGTCGCGGAATATAGCCGCGCTCACCGCCAGATACGGCCGCGCCGGATAAGTTCGCGATTCTTCGCTGGCGCTGGTCAAAGGCCGATCCCATTTGGCTATGATCGGAAGCGTACGACCGTCATTCGCTTGTCGGATTGGTTATCCCAATGTGCGGACGTTATGTCATCACCTCGCCGCCGGCTGCGGTCAGGGCGCTGTTCGGCTACCCCGAGCAGCCCAATTTCCCGCCCCGTTACAACGTGGCGCCGACTCAGCCGATTCCGCTGGTGCGGCTCACTGATGGCAAGCGCGCCTTCGCGCTGATGCGTTGGGGCTTGCTGCCGGGCTGGGTGAAGGATCCCAAGACGTTCTCGCTCCTGGTCAATGCGCGCGGCGAATCGGTCCTTGAGAAGCCTGCCTTCCGCAATGCCATGCGGCGGCGGCGCTGCCTCATTCCTGCCGACGGCTTCTATGAATGGCGGGCGGGGGCGGCCGGTGCGCCGAAGCGGCCCTATTTTGTGCGACCGAAATCCAGCGGACCGATCGCTTTTGCCGGATTATGGGAGACCTGGACCGGCCCGAACGGCGAGGAACTCGACACCGCGGCCATTGTCACCACGCGGGCGAACCGCATGCTTGCCGCCGTCCACGACGGCATGCCGGTCATCGTAGCGCCCGAAGCCTTCGACCTTTGGCTCGACTGCGCCAAAGTCGACGCCATGACCGCCGCCGCACTGATCGCACCGGCTCCCGAATCTTTGCTCGAATGCTACGAAATTTCGCCGGCCGTGAACCGCGTGGCCAACAATTCTGCGGAGCTCATCGCTCCGGCTGCCGCTGCGGCCGGCCATGATGTGCAGCCTGCCGCCGATGCGCCGGCCGCATCGGTGAAAGCGAAGAAACCGAACAATCAACCATCGCTGTTTTAGCTCGCGCGCCGCCCTAACATTTGGTGGAGCATGATCTTTTCGAAAAACCGGTTTCCACCCCCGGATCGCGTCCGGGGGCAGGCTTTTTCCGGATCATGCTCTAGCTTGCGCCGCGCGCAAACTGCGCCTTGTCGGCGGAAGCCTTGACCACGGGAATCTCGTGGTCGGCAAGCGGCTTCATCCACGCCTTCCGCTTCAACGCCGCGGCAACGTAAGGGGCCAGTTCTTCCGCCTTGCGTGCCTCCCGCGCCGCCGCCTTAGCCTTGAACTCGGGCATCACTTCGGCGGCAAACAGTTCGAGCGACTCACAGATGTGATCGTGACGATTGCGTCCGGCCTGCTGCAGGAAGATGACTTGGTCGACGCCGCTTTCCTCGAACCCCGCAAGATGCTTGCGCATGTCCCGTGGAGTGCCGATGCCGGAAGAGTAGGCGCCGAGCCGCTGGGCCGACGCGATAAACGCTTCGGTACGGTCGCCGCGGTCTCTCATAAAATCGCTCCAGAGACTGCTGCGTCCGGGCACGGTGTCGTGGGCAACAAGTGCGTTGATCGCGTAGCCGAAGAACTCGAAACCTTCGAGACCGCGGCGGATCGCTTCGGCGCGATCGCGATGCACTGAGAAGCTCGACACCATGGCGAGGTTCGCATTCACCGTGTGACCGAGCGGTACGCAGGCATCGGATTTGATGATGCCGTAGTAAATATCGGCCCAGAGTCTGGCTTCCTCGGGGTCGAGGAAGGAAAAGGCAAGCGCACCGACGCCCTTCTGCGCCGCGATCTTGATCGTCTCGCGATTGGTGCAAGCCATCCACATCGGCGGGTGCGGCTCTTGCACCGGCTTCGGCAGCACGTTGCGGCACGGCATGGAAAAATACTTGCCCTCGAAGCCCGGATAGGGCTCCAGCACCATCATGTTGGCGATTTGCTCTGCGGCCTCCAGCGCCATGGCGCGCTTTTCCCTGGCCGGGATTTTGAACCCGCCGAGCTCAAGCCGCGTGGCGCCTTCGCCGATGCCGAAGTCGACGCGGCCGTCGGAGATGATGTCGAGGCTGGCGAGAGCCTCGGCGGTGCGCGCCGGATGATTGTAGTTGGGAATGACCTGCCGGATGCCGTGGCCAAGGCGAATGGCTTTTGTGCGCGCCGCCGCCGCAGCGAGGAAAACTTCCGGCGCCGAGGAATGCGAGTACTCCTCGAGAAAGTGGTGTTCCACTTCCCACGCGTAGTCGTATCCGAGCCGGTCGGCCAGCGCCACTTGTTCAAGCGCTTGATGAAAGAGATTGCGCTCGTCGCCCTTGTTCCAGGGCCGCGGCAATTGCAGCTCGTAGAAAACTCCGAAGCGCATTTCCATCCCCTGGAAATATTGTTATCCGCGGCGGAGTTGGATGTCGAGGACTTGCCGTCGAGCTACAACACTTTGCCAGGATTGAGGATGCCCTTGGGATCAAGCAGGCGCTTGAGGCTGCGCATCAGCTCGAGCGCGACCGGATCCTTCACCGACGGCAACAGATCGCGCTTGAGCACGCCCACGCCATGTTCGGCGGAGATCGAGCCGCCGTATTTTTTCACGACCGCGAAAACGGCGGTGTTCACCTCGTTCCAGCGCCTGAGATATTGCGCCTTGTCGGCGTCGACCGGCTGGGTGACATTGTAATGGATATTACCGTCGCCGAGATGGCCGAACGGTATCGGCCGCGCGCCGGGAATAAGCGCTTTCACCGCCGCCGCCGCCTCCTCAAGGAACGCCGGCACCGCCGCCACCGGCACCGAGACGTCGTGTTTGATCGAGCCGCCGGCATGGCGCTGCGCCTCGCCGAACATTTCGCGGATACGCCAGAACGCCTTGGTCTGTTCGAGGCTGTCGGCGATGGTCGCGTCGTTGACGAAGCCGCGTTGCAGCCCCTGTGCCAGGATATCCTCCATTACCTCGCGCAAGCCGCTTTGCCGCTGCGAGGAAAGCTCGATGAGCACGTACCATGGATGCGGCGTGCCGAGCGGATCGCGACAGCCGGCGGCGTGGCGCATCACGAGCTCGATGCCGGAGCGCGGCATCAGCTCGAAGCTGGTGACGCCGCCGGCCGAACTCTGCGCGGCGATGTCGAGCAGCTCGAGCGCCGCCTGCGGCGAAGCGACGCCCGCAAACGCGGTCTCGACCGCACGCGGCCGCGGCACCAGACGCAGGACCGCCGCGGTGATGACGCCGAGCGTGCCTTCGGCGCCGATGAACAGGTTTTTCAGATCGTAGCCGGTATTGTCCTTCTTCAGCTTGTTGAGGTCCTTGAGGATGCGGCCGTCGGCGAGCACCACCTCGAGGCCGAGCACATGCGCGCGGGCGACGCCGTAGGCGAGCGCCGCGGTGCCGCCGGCATTGGTGGCAAGATTGCCGCCGATGGTGCAGGTGCCCTCCGACGGCAGCAATTGCGGATAGAGCCGATCGACCGCGGCGGCGGCTTCGCGCGCACGCTGCAAGGTGACGCCGGCCTCGCAGGTGATGGTGTTCGAAGTCGGGTCGACCTCGCGGATACGATCAAGCCGCGTCAGCGACAGCACGATCTCGCCGTTGAACGGAATTTGCCCGCCCACCAGGCCGGTGTTGCCGCCTTGCGGCACCAGCGGGGTTGCCATCTCATTGGCGAGCTGCAAAATCCGCGACACCTCGGCGACGGAAGCCGGCCGCAGCACTATCGGCGTGCGGCCTCGGAACATGTCGCGCATCTCGACCAGATAGGGCGTCTGCGCCTGCCGATCGGTGATGGCGTATTTCTCGCCGACGATCGCGGCGAACCGCGCCAGCAGAGCGGGATCGAGAGCTTTGGGCGGCTTATCGAGCATCAAGGCGCGTCCATCGGGGCCGCCTATCGGGCCCTGGTACGTTAGATAGATGACAGCCGCCTTATTGCTCCGCAAGCTTGCAGATCACCGCGGCGCGGCGGCGCGGGCGAGGCGGTCGTTGATCGCCTCGCCGAGGTCGTTTGCGGGGATCGGCATGACGGCGATCCTGCTGGCGCCAGAAGCGTCGAGCGCACGCAACTGCGAGAACAAGTTGGCCGCCGCTTCGATGAGATCGCCGCGTTCGGACAGGTTGAGCACGCTTTTGGCGCGTCCGGCGCCTTCCGCCGGTGTCGGTCCGAAGGCGAGCAGCGCCTCGCCGGGCTCGACGCGGCGGGCATTCAGCCGCAGCGGCGTCCGCGGCGCATAATGCGAGGCGAGCATTCCGGGCGCGCGCGGCGCGGTATCGGCGCCGGCGGCTGACGTATCGGCAAGCTTGCGCCCGAGCGCGCGCTCGATCGCCGTGCGCGGCAGGCCGCCGGGCCGCAGCAGCAGCGGCTCGCCGAGGCAGGCGACGATCGTCGATTCGATGCCGACCGGGGTCGCGCCACCGTCGATAATGAGATCGATGCGGCCACCGAGATCGGCCAGCACGTGTGCCGCCGTGGTCGGCGACAGGTGGCCGGAACGGTTGGCCGACGGCGCGACCACGGGTTTGCCGAAGGCCGCCAGAATATCGCGCGCCACGCGGTGGTCGGGCATCCGCACCGCGACGGTGTCGAGGCCGGCCGTTGCCAGGTCGGCGACCGGACAGTGCGCGGCTTTGACGAGAACGAGCGTCAGCGGCCCCGGCCAGAACGCGGCGGCAAGCCGCGTCGCGTCGGCATCAAAACGGCCGAGCGCCTGCGCCATGCTCAGATCCGCGACATGGGCGATGAGCGGGTTGAAGGCCGGACGGCCTTTCGCCTGGTAGACCCGCGCGACGGCGCGCCCGTCGGTCGCGTCGACGCCGAGGCCATAGACGGTCTCGGTCGGGAAGGCGACCAGGCCGCCGGCGGCGAGCACGCGCGCCGCGTCGGCAACCGCTGCGGCATCGGCCTTCGCTAGGCGGGTCACCAGCAGAGCTGTCATGGATTCCTTGTCTGCCAGACGGGGCACTAGATAGCGGAAGCGGCCGGCGCTTGCAGGGCCGGAACGCGGACTGTATAAGCGCCGCCAATGTCGGAGTGTAGCGCAGTCTGGTAGCGCACCACGTTCGGGACGTGGGGGTCGCAGGTTCAAATCCTGCCACTCCGACCAGACCACTGAGCCCCATTCACCCTTCGTATTTCACCGCAATTTGCGGATCAGCGCGGTCTTTTCGCCGAGCGTGTCGCGCACGTAGAGCAAGTTCGGCTGGCGGCATTGCTTGGCGGTGAAATCGGTGATTACTGGCGCCGCGATGACCACGCGCATCACCATCCGCCGGCCCGACGACTGGCACCTGCACGTCCGCGACGGCGAAATGCTCAAGGCCGTGCTGCCGTATACGGCCAAGGACTTCGGCCGCGCCATCCTGATGCCGAACTTGACGCCACCGGTGCGCACCACGCGCGACGCGATGGCTTATCGCGAGCGGGTTTTGGCGGCGCTGCCGCCGGGCTCGCGCTTTCAGCCGCTGATGACCTGCTATCTCACCGACGACACCGATCCCGACGATGTCGAACGTGGTTTCCGCGACGGCGTGTTCACAGGCGTGAAGCTTTATCCGGCAAACGCCACGACCAATTCGGCGGCCGGCGTCACCGATTATCGAAACATCACGCGGGTGCTGGAGCGGATGGAGAAGATCGACATGCCGTTCCTCATGCACGGCGAGGAGGTAGGTCCCGACATCGACATTTTCGACCGTGAGGCGGTGTTTATTGATCGCCGGCTGTCGCAATGGGTCAAGCAATTTCCCAGTTTGCGCATGATCCTCGAGCATCTTTCCACACAGGCCGGCGCGGAATTCGTCAAGGCCGCCGCGCCGCAGGTCGGCGCCACCATCACGCCCTACCATTTGAACCTAACGCGCACCGACTGGCTCGGCGCAGGGCTCAAACCGATGATGTACGCGATGCCGGTCATCAAGACCGCCCAAGACCGCGCGGCGTTGCGCAAAGCTGCTACCTCCGGCGCGGCGTGCTATTTCCTCGGCACCGATTCCGCGCCGCATCCGTTGGCGCGGAAGGTTGCGGTCAACGGCGTCCCCGGCATCTTCAATGCCCCGGTGGCGCTGGCGACCTACGCCCAGGTATTCGAGGAGGAAGGCGCCCTCGACAAGCTCGAGGCCTTTGCTTCGCTCAACGGACCCAAGCATTACCGCCTGCCGCCGAACGAGGATAAGATCGTACTGGAGAAATCGCCTTGGACGGCGCCGCCGGACGTCAAGGTGCCCGGCCCGGACGAGCGCGCCCTGGTCTATCGCGGCGGCGAGACCATCGCGTGGAAGGTGGTGGAGAGTTGATACGTCGCTACTGACCCGGCATCCTGAGGCGCCGCGCGTAGCGCGGCCTCGAAGGATGCGCGGTCAAGGTGCCCGGGGCCGTCGCCCTTCGAGGCTCGGCGCTGCGCGCCCCGCACCTCAGGGTGACGGAACGAAATACCTTGCGAGCCAAATGCCTTTCGAGCCAAGTGAGACCAACAATGATTGGCTTCCCCGACAAAGACGCGATCGCCGAGCTGACGGCAAAGATGCTCATCGAGGTGGAGGCCGTCCGCTTCATGACCGACAAGCCGTTTATCTTCACCTCCGGCTGGGCGAGCCCGGTCTACACCGATTGCCGCAGGCTGATCTCGTTTCCGCGCGTGCGGCGGGCGCTGATCGACTTCGGGGTGGCGACCATCGAGCGCGACGTCGGCTTCGAGCAGTTCGACGCCGTCGCCGGCGGCGAGACCGCCGGCATTCCGTTTGCGGCCTGGATGGCGGACCGCCTGATGCTGCCGATGCAATACGTCCGCAAGAAGCCGAAGGGCTTCGGCCGCAATGCGCAGATCGAAGGCCACATCGAACCCGGCGACCGCGTGCTGCTGGTCGAGGATATGACCACCGACGGCCGCAGTAAGGTCAATTTCTGCAAGGCGCTGCGCGGCGCCGGCGCCACTGTCGAGCACTGCTTCGTGTTCTTCTTCTACGACATCTTTCCCGAGGGCAAAAAAATCCTGGCCGATCTCGGCGTCACTCTGCATTCGCTGGCGACCTGGTGGGACGTGCTGAACGTGGCGAAGAAGAGCGGTCGGTTCGACAAGGGAAGATTGAGAGAAGCGGAGAAATTCATGAAGGATCCGGCGGGCTGGTCGAAGGCGCACGGCGGCGCCGGCCAGGCGGCGGAGTAGCCAGTGCCGCCGGCCGAGCTGCCGACGTGATCGTCGTCGGCGCCGGCAATGCGGCGTTCTGCGCGGCGCTCGCGGCGCAGGAGCAGGGCGCCAAGGTGCTGATGCTCGAAGCGGCGCCGGAAGCGGAGTCCGGCGGCAACAGCCGCTTCACCGCCGGCTCGATCCGCGTGGTCTATAACGGCGTCGCCGATATCAAGACGCTGGTCCCCGACCTCACACCAGCGGAAATCGAGAGCACGGATTTCGGCACTTACACCTCCGGCCAGTTCTTCGACGACATGGCGCGCGTCACCCAGCATCGCGCCGATCCCGATCTGGTCGAGCTGCTGGTGACGAAGAGTTTTTCGACGCTGAATTGGATACGCGAGAAAGGCGTGCGCTTGATTCCGATCTACGGCCGGCAGGCGTTCAAGGTCGACGGCAAGTTCAAATTCTGGGGCGGGCTGACGGTCGAAGCGGTCGGCGGCGGGCCGGGTCTGGTCGCCATGCTCACCGACGCCGCGGCGAAGCGCGGTATCGCCGTCCGCTACCGGACGCGCGCGCTCGATCTGCTTTACGACGGCAGCCGGGTCGACGGGGTGCGGGTGCGCCAGGACGGCGCGTTGCGCGAACTGCGCGGCGGCGCGGTGGTGCTCGCTTGCGGCGGTTTCGAGGCCAATCCGGAATGGCGCACGCGTTATCTGGGACCGCCGTGGGACCTCGCCAAGGTGCGCGGCAGCCGTTTCAATAGCGGCGACGGCATCCGCATGGCGCTTGATATCGGCGGCTCGCCGTGCGGCAATTGGTCGGGCTGCCACGCCGTGCAATGGGAGATGAACGCGCCGGAGTTCGGCGATCTCGCGGTCGGCGATCAATTCCAGAAACATTCTTATCCGTTCGGCATCCTGATCAACGCCAGCGGCAAGCGTTTTGTCGACGAGGGCGCGGATTTCCGCAACTACACCTACGCCAAATACGGCCGCGTGGTGCTGGAGCAGCCCGGCCAGTTCGCCTGGCAGGTGTTCGACGGGAAAGTAAAGCACCTGCTGCGCGACGAATACCGGATTAGACAGGTCACCAAGGTGAGCGCGAACAGCATCGAGGAGTTTGCGCAGAAACTCGAAGGCGTGAACGCGGCGGAGTTCCTCAACACCGTCGAGGAGTGGAACGGCGCCGTGCGCACCGACGTGCCGTTCAATCCGACCGTCAAGGACGGGCGTTGCACGCAAGGTCTCGCCGTCGACAAGAGCAACTGGGCGAATTTGATCGACACGCCGCCCTTCGAAGGCTACGCGGTGACCTGCGGCATCACCTTCACCTTCGGCGGCCTGCGCATCGACACCGGCGCGGCGGTGCTCAATACCGACCACGAGCCGATCCACGGCCTCTACGCTGCGGGCGAGCTCGTCGGCGGCCTGTTCTACTTCAATTATCCCGGCGGCACCGGGCTCATGTCCGGCGCGGTGTTCGGAAAAATCGCCGGCACTTCGGCCGCGCGGGACACTAGCATGGCCGGCAAATGAGCATGAGCAATTATCGATGAGTAATCCCTGGCCGACGGAACTGCGCCTGCACAAGGATCGCAAGACACTCGCGGTCGCCTTCGACAACGGCGAGAGCTTCGCGCTGCCGGCCGAATATTTGCGCGTCCGCAGTCCGAGCGCCGAAGTGCAGGGTCATTCGCCGGCCGAGCGCCGTGTCGTCGGCGGCAAGCGCGACGTGCAGATTCTGGAGCTGCATCCGGTCGGCAATTATGCGGTGCGGCTGGTTTTCGATGACTTGCATTCGACCGGCATTTTCAGCTGGGACTATCTGTTCGAGCTCGGCCAGAATCGCGAACAATATTGGCGCGACTATCTCGGCGAGCTGCAGCAAAAAAATCTGTCGCGCGTCCCGCCGGGGCGGTGACGCTGCCGCCGAGGTTGCGGCGCGATCAGCGCCCGTTCGCGGGCATGCTGGCCGTTTCCGCCCGCGTGGCCGGCCCGTTCGTGGCGCTGACTGCGGGCGGCATCATATGCGCCATTTGATTGCTGCGGCCCCAGCCGCGGCCCTGGCCGCTCCAACCCCAACCGACGAGGATCACCACGATGATCGCCGCCAAAATGGCGAACCCCCACCCGACGTCTTTTCCGGATTGCCTCGGCGGTACGTCACCGGGCATCGCTGCCTCCCCGACTGCGGTTCGCCCTTGCGCTCTGCAACGCGGTTTCGAACCTCAGAAATTCTCGTCCACTAGAAATAGGGCGCCGGTCAATGTAGCGCCAACACCGAAAACACACGCTACCGTTAGCAGAATGCCAAGGCGCGCAAACAAGCCAACCGAATCATCGATAAAACCGTCGGCCTGCAATGCACCGCTGTGCAGCAATAGGCCGGCGAAAACAATGCCCAACGTCATTCCCATCATCCCATGCCACAGCAATTTGCGGAAGGGCAGCTTTGGTTCCGGAGAATTCGACATGATCGGCGCGGCAAGGCAATTCGCTTTTCCAGACAACCGATTATGTTGCAGAACGTTCCTTGCCGCGGCAAGCCGATCGGCAATCGCGGCGACAATAAGACACGCCGCGAAGAGCGCCCCAGCGCATCTGTAACGATCAGTCAACCTCGGTTCGGCATCATCGAGGCAGTGTCGGGGAGGGGCATGCGATGGGGCGCCTGCCGACATCAGGACGGCCTTGGCCCCTTCCCTCAGGGCCGAGGCCGTTCGTTTTTCCGCGCTTTGCCAGTTTCAGCTGCCCGCCTTTGCCCGCGACAGCAAAATGGCGGGCGAAATTCCATGGCCAATGATGGTGAGTGCGGAGCGGCGAACCGGCCGCGCTGGCTTTGTCCCACCGTAGAATTCCTAGGTAGCCCTTCGGCTGGGCGGCATTGCCGCTAAATCGTGGAGATCTCGCCTGGCGGAATTTCAATGCGCATGGTTGACAGAACCTTGCCGCGGGTCGGGCGATCGACCGGATCCGCATGCGGTGGCGCCCACGGCGGCTTTTCGACTAACATCTTCGGCGGGGAAGCGACGGCGACCAGGTGGCCGTGCAAGGGAGGAAATCCCATGAAGATTTGCCCATTGACTGTGGTGCTGTTGGCAATCGGCTTATTCATAGGCGGCACGGCGAATGCCCAACAGCCTTCGGCGTCGACGCAACATCCATCCGACGCCGTCCCGGAAAAGATGCCCTTCAACACGCCTTATGGGGCACCGGTCTCATTGGCCAAGGCCGAAGCCGCCATCCAGGCGGTCGTCGCCGAAGCCAATAAGCGCGGCTGGCAGCTGAACGTGGCGGTCGTCGATTCCGGCGGCAGCCTCGTCGCCTTCACGCGCATGGACGGCGCGCAGCTTGCCTCGATTGCGATCGCTGAGCATAAGGCGCGCGCTGCGGCGAAATTCCGCCGGCCGACGCGGGTATGGGAAGAAGCCATGCAAAGGGGCTTTACCTACATCACGACGCTCGACGGCATCATCGCTTCGCGCGGCGGTATTCCTTTGGTCGAGGACGGCAAGCTTATCGGTGCGATCGGCTGCTCCGGCGGCACCGGTTCTCAGGACGAGTTAGTGTGCACGGCCGGCGCGGCTACGATAAATAGATAGGCAGGTACGGCGGCGAGCCGCATATTCCATGCGGCCGACGCCGACGGGTTTTGTCGGGCTTGTTCGGATCCCCGGCGACGTGCAACGGGAATGACATGACGCGGCGTGAGTTGATGAGGCTTCTCGGCGGTACCGCCGCGGCTTTGCCGTTGCCGTTCGCTTGGCCGTTTGCTTGGCCGTTTGCTTGGCCGTCGCCGTGGTCTCTCCTAGCGCGCGCGCAAAATCCGACGCAATTAAATCCAACGGCCGCCGAACAGGTCGGTCAGGTGGCTACCGTACAAGGCAGCGCGACGGTGAGCCGCGCTAATGCCGCCACGGCCACCGCCCTCCAGGTCAACGACCCCATCTTCAAAAACGATATGCTCGAAACCGGTGCCAATTCCTCGCTCGGCGTCACGTTCAACGACGAGACGACCTTCAGCCTGTCCGCCAACACCCGCATCGCCGTCGGTGAATTCGTCTATCAAGAGGGCGGCAACGGCAACGCGGCCTCGTTCAATGTCGCGCTCGGCACTGCCGCCTTCGTGGCCAGCCTGGTGGCCAAGACTGGCAACATGAGGATCACGACGCCGACCGCGACTCTCGGTATTCGAGGCACCACCGGCGTCGTCGATGTGCCGGCGGCAGGCGCTGCCGGCGAGCCCAGGATCAAGCTTTATCCGGATGCCGACGGGCACGTCGGCCGGATCGAAGTGTTCAGCCGGCAGGGCGGGCGCCTCGGGACGCTGACGGAGGGCGCCAGCGCTTTTGCCATCCGGCCGGGCACCGGCGGCCGATTAGCGGCGGTGCCGTTTCAGATTCCGCCGCAGGAAGCGGCCCGCGACCGCGGCGTGCTGCAGCGGTTGTTCGTCTCGCACAGGATCGGACGGCAGATGACGATCCAGCGACGCGGGTCGCGCGGAGGCATGCGGGGGCCGAACAACCTGCGGCGGCCGGGCGGTCCGCAACCGCGCAATCCGCGCCTGCCCGGGCCGCTGCGGCCACAGCCGGGCCGCGGGAATGCTCGCGGCCGGGGGCAGAGGCGTTAGGACTTCGACTCGGAGGAAAAGCGGATTGGGTTTTGCTCGAAGCCACTGTCCCCTCGGATATCTGCTGGCCGCATCGATATTCTTCGCGCCTGTGGCAGACCTCGCCCAATCCGCTGACGAACACGGTCAACCGGTGTCGGCGCCATCGGCTCTTGCCGCCGCGATGGCGCGGTACCGTCGCGCCTTGGTCGCGTACCTGCAGGCGCAGGCCAGCTTCGCCGCAGCAGCCGAAGCCTACTGGAGCGCGATTGCGGAAAAGCGACATCTGCGCGCGAAGAAGCGCGCCAACCACGAACCGGTTTCGCTCGACGATTATGTATTGACGCAGCCGCCGGTCTATAGCGGGCCGCCGAAGCCGCGCGATCCTTCGAAACCCTATGAAGAAGCGGCGCCGCCGGTCTATGTGCCTGTGGTGGCCGATTTTCTCGCCGCGGCGCAGCGCGAATTCGAATTCGCGCCGCGCCGGCCGCGCAGCGACAGCGAGTTCAAACACATCTACGCTAAAATTGCGTTGGCGGCCGGGCTGACCAAAGAGCAGATCGTGCGCATCTACGGCTTCGAGGCCGGCGGCAATGGCGATTACGACGTCGAGGCTGGGCTGGAATACAGCAAGCGGGCGCGCGCCATCACCACGGCGCTCGGCTACAACCAGTTGCTGGCGACGAATACCGTCGAGATCGTCGCCGAGAAGGGCGCTCAGTTCGTCAGAAACCTGCAAGCGCGGGCCGCGCAATTGCCGGACGCCGAGAAACGGGCTTTGCAGAGCAAGCTCGCGATTCTTCGCCGCATGATCAATTTCAGCAAAAGCGTTCCCGACGATTGGAGCGAGCATCAGATATTGGCCAATACGCCGAAGGGCCTCGGCGTTCACGCGCTGAATTTGGACCTCGATATTGGACCGTTGCTGCAAACCCAGAAGCTTTTGGACTCGATCGTGTTCGCCCGCCGCAAGGGTTACGGCAAGACGCTCAGCGCTGCCGAACTTGAAATGATGAATCTGACCGGCGACGGCAACGGCTTTGATATGATCGTGATGCCGGGCGCTTGGCGCGACCGGGTACCGACCGCGAACTTCTTCCAGCGCCGCGGCTATGCGGACAATCCCGTCGCCCGGCGCAACAACGTGGTCGCCAAGCTGATTGCGGCAACCGACGCGCGGATGGATCAGGAAGTCAACAAATCCGGCGCGAGGGAATTGGCGGCGGCGCTGCGCTGATTGGCCGACAGAGGCCGCAAAGCAGCGAAGATGGCTTGCCAACCCGTAGCTCGCGGCAACTAGCCCGCCTTCACCCTTCGGGTTTCGGCGCGGCGGCCTTGTCTCTATGCGAGCGAAGAGTGGTGGGCGCTGTAGGGGCAACTTACCACTTAACTAGAAATGCGGCTTATACGTGATTTCCCTTGTTTTTTCGATGGCAGTGTGCCACGAGGATGTACCATCAACCTGTACCATCACGGGGGCACGGCATGGCCGATACCCGGTATCTCAAGCGACGACATCAAAGCTGGTATTTCGTCGCTGCGATACCACGAGCGCTCCGCGGCAAGTTCGTCAGTGAAGGGCGCAAAGGAAGCGTCGGCCGGCCGCTCAGCAAGGTCGTGGTGAGCCTCAAGACGCAGTCACTAGGGGAAGCTCAGGACCGGCGCTGGCCGCTTGTGAAGCAATGGCGCGAAACTTTCCAACGGGCGCAGACCGGCGAGCCATTGTCGCTTGCCGAAATCGACGCGCAGGCGCGAGAGATTTTCACATCGACGCTGGAACACTTGGAGGTGGACGCCAAGAGGCGACGGTTGTCCATCAACGAAGAGCGCGAAAGCCTTAACGAGGGCCTATACAGTTTCCTTGAAGATATGGGACTCGTTTCGCCAGACCGAGGTGAACCAGAGACGCCAATCGACGACCTGATGAGCTTTGACGCCATCGCCCACGAATTGAAGGCCGTCGAGCGGCGGACTGGCGTTCAGCTAGAGCCCGGCAGCAAGACTTATCAACTCATGGGTCAAGCGGCGGTGCGGGCGCTCATTGCAGCGGTGGCGGGCCGCTTGCGCGCCCTGGAAGGCAAACCATCGGAACCGCCGGCAAGCTTCCTCGGAGCACATGGCATTGACCCCCGAACGCTGCGACCGATTGTTGCCCCGCCGCGTAGGGTCGTGCGCATTCGCACTGATGGCGGAATGCGTTTTTCAGAAGCAGCGGCGCGATACATTGAAGCCAAGCGGAAAGCCGGAAAAATGACCGCTCACACGCAACGTCAGCGGGAAACCGTGTTCCGTCTGTTCAAAAGCTTCACCGACGACGCCCCGCTTGCTGCAATCGACAAGCTGACGGCAACCGATTTCCTTGAGCAAATTGGCAAGCTAGACCCCGATTGGCACCACATTGAAGGCGCGCAAGAGTTGCCTTTGAACAAGCTAGTTGAAAAATGCGCCAATCGTTCCGGCAGGCTCACAAACCGAACCATCAACTCATACATTCACGCTCTTTCTGGCGTGTTCAGGCTGGCGGACAAAGAGGGACACTTTGAAGGGCGCAATCCTTTCGCCGGGCGAACGCTTGAAGAAACCAATAGCTCATGGCGGTCCTATATGACCGACGAGTTAAACAAGCTCTTTAGCACGCCGCTATTACGCTACATGCCAACCGAACAGCGCACCCGCCCGTCTAAGTACACGTTTGAAAATGCGATGGCTTGGATTCCATTGGTCGGGCTGTTTAGCGGAATGCGGTCAAACGAGATTTGCCAGATGCGCGCCAGGGACGTGCAGCGCAAGGAAGGCATATGGTTATTCAACGTGAGCGACGACACTACGGGCCAAAGTCTCAAGACGGAAGCGGCCACGCGCATTGTGCCGATACATAGCGAATTAGTACGCTGCGGCTTCCTCGATTACGTGAAGACGCTACCGCGTGACGGCCAACTATTTCCAGCGCTGAAACCGGGCGGTCCTGACGGCAAGTACAACCATTATTTCGCCAAGCAATTCACAGAGTACCGGAGAAAATGCGGCATTACCGCTCCTCGCACGTCATTTCATTCATTCCGCAAGAACGTGGCGCAAGCCCTCAAAGACAAGCGCGCCACGGCCGCCGAAATAGCGGAGTTAATCGGCCACGAACAGGGCTTCACGTTTTCAGTGTATGCGCCCATGCAGCTCCCTATGAAGGCGCTGAAAGAATTGATTGAACGCGTCCGCTATCCGGGCTTGCGCTTAAGCCATTTGTATGTCGGCTAGATTAACCGGCAGCGGCAGCTTCACTTTCGGAAATGTTCTCCCCCGGCCTTCGCGCAATGCAACGCGCTATCTCACGCCGCATCATTTCCCTGTTGGGCTGAGTGTGATCTTGATCGTCAACGGCTTAGTACTCGCCTTCGCGCCGGCCGCGAAGCGATTGAACGCCTCGATGACTTTTGTCATTGCGTGATCGCGTGGCGCGGTTGTCAATTCGTGATCGCGGCCGAGCGCGGCTTGCGCGGCCGACAATTCACCCGCCGCCTTCAAGAGCGCATAGACGCTTTCAGACAGTTCGGCGTTGCTCATGAGCGCGAGTGTAGCGCATCGCGCCAGCCTTCAAAATCCCGGCGGCTTTTTCCTATTTTTCTGATTGAGGGTGTTCGCGAACGAGGAGGGCCGTACAGGATGGTCGCGTGCCGGGTGCGCGTCTGATGGTCCCCGTTGCTCCCGGATGGTCCCACGGCCCCCCAACGACTGAGCCGCACCTGTGGCACCAGGGCCACGAGTTCTACAAACGTCTTGGCGATCGGCCAGGTCAGGTGCGGCACTACTTCAGGAGAGCCGGCCCCGTACGCCGAGGCGGAATGGTAGGAAACGCCCCATTAACCATCACAAGGGAAGCGGCTCGCTTGTCAGAAATCGCATCATAGATGACTGTCAGCGTACAGAGCCGGGCATCGACGGATTGGCCCGCACCAACCTGCGCTTCTCCTAGCAAGGTGGTCCGAAACGCGGCCGGTGCCCCAGGTGGCGCCCGCAACCAAGAGGAGATGTCCATGGCCCCCGCGCGTCCGTATTGGAGAGGCTACCTCAAGCTTTCGCTCGTCTCGTGCCCCATCGCCCTCTACACCGGCACATCATCGACCGAGCGGGTCTCGTTTCGTCAGATCAATAAGAAGACCGGCAACCGCCTGCGCCAGCAGCTGGTTGACGAGCTGACGCGCGAGCCCGTCGAGGCTGAGGACAAGGGACGCGGCTACGAGTACTCCAAGAACGCCTACATCCCGGTGGAGGATGACGAACTCGATGCCATTGCGATCGAGAGCAACCACACCATCGAGATCAACTCGTTCGTCCCGCGCGAACAAATCGACGAGCGGTATCTGGACGGCCCCTACTACATCACGCCGGACGGCCAAGTCGGGCAGGACGCATTTGCGGTGATCCGCAAGGCCATGTGCGGCAAGGGGATGGCAGCCCTCGGTCGTGTCGTGCTGGCGAAGCGCGAGCGGGTCATCGTGCTCCAGCCCTGGGACAACGGGCTGATGGCCACCACGCTTCGCTATCCATACGAGATCAGGGATGCAAAGGAATATTTCGATGAGATTCCTGACGTGAAGGTCGAGCCGGACATGCTCAAGCTGGCCCAGCACATCCTCCAGAGCAAGGCGACCGACTTCGATCCCTCGCAGTTCGTGGATCACTACGAGGAAGCCGTCGTTGCCATGCTCAAGAAGAAGCAGGCCGGCATAACGGTATCGCGCGAGCGTGCAACGCCGCGGCCGCAGAATGTGGTGAACCTCATGGACGCGCTCCGCCGCAGCATTGCCCAGGAAAAAGTTGCATCCGCCCGGCCAAAGAAGCGGCGCAAGCGGATCGAGGGACAACGCGAGATGCTGCTTCCCATTTCGGGCAAGAGGGGCAAGGAAGCTCTGGCAAAGCCGGCAGAACGAGCAAGCGCTCGTCAGAAAAAGGCTGGCTGATCCTGTGGCGGGTCACAGAGTTGAGTGCCGACATTGATCAGCGTGGGTTGCGGCGGCTCCCTAACCTCCTGAAGGCTTACGCGGCCAACAACCCACACCCACTGGTCCCGTATCTGCGGTAAAGCTCTCGCAATGCGCGATGCGTTATGAGTAAGAATCGCCAGTACACGAGCCGTACCCCTCTGAGGGCCGACGACAGCGCGCCGATCCTCCTGCCCGCGTGCACGGGAGATCGGACTTACGGAGACCGTCTTAGACATCTGGCTTCGCTCGCCGGCGCTATTCGCGCCAACGCTTGATGAATTTGGTCGCTGCGCTGTCTGCGTGCGCTTCGGTTGGTTCAGGCTGAACGCTTAATAGGTGGTCCGCACCTCAAGTCTTGACCGCGAATTGCCTGCGAGGAATCGGCGCCACCAAGGTCAACGCCGTCGGCAGCCGCGGCGCGGCCCAGGCGGCTCGAGCAGGTCGGCGTGCTGAGCAGGTCGGTCTTCGGAATTCGCGAAAAAGAATTGCCGACGTCGACCTCACGCCTCGCGCGCGCGCGTATGTAATGCTCGATGATGCCGAGGAAGCGCTGCGTGCGGCGTCGACACGAGGCCGTCGGCGAAGACCAATTCACGCTCCTAACCTTTCCCTTGGCCGTATGTCCGTTGGTCGTTATAAACGGCAGCACCAAAAGCGTGCCGCGCTAAGGTGAAGGTATAGTCCAAACCACAAACGAGTCGAAAGTGCGAACGCGCCCAGGCGAGGTGGCGAGGGTCGTCGTCGGTACGAAAATCACTCGGCTCCAAAGAGCTGTGCCGATTCAAGTCCGGCCGCCCGCACCAATTTGGTTTTTTCGGAGACGCTCTCGTGAGTGACGCCATTGGGAAACACCCTATTTCCATCGAGGTGCCCAAGCCCTCGGGCAAGTCTGTGCCTAGCTCAGCCAAGGTGCTCCACGGGCATCTGATTCCACCTCAACAGCAAATCCTGCTGTATTCCGCCGATGATTGGGAGGAATTCATTCTTGAATGGGTACACTATCAGAAGACACTTTATCAAAAAGTCATGCGGCTGTCTGGTGCAAACGACATGGGCATAGATGTCGCTGGCTTCACCGATACGGCGGGCCTTTTGGGAGTGTGGGATAATTATCAGTGTAAGCACTACAACGATCCGCTGACGCCGAGCACGGCAATCCCCGAAATTGGGAAAGCACTGTGGCACTCATATGAAGGGCGCTTCGTACTGCCTCGCAAATATTACTTTATGGCTCCGCACGACTGTGGAATCAGCCTCAAGAAACTGCTGCTGAACGCTCCCGCGCTAAAGACAATGCTTATCGATAAATGGGATGAATGGTGCGCGGATAAGATTACCAGTACAAAGACAATTCCTCTCGATGGAAAGTTCCGTGCCCATGTTGAGGCATGCAATTTTTCCATATTCACATGCAAAACAGCTCTGGAGGCGATCGAAGATCATAGCCATACTCCGTATCACGCTGCGCGATTCGGAGGCGGTTTGCCGGATCGACCCAACTCGGAATCTCCTCCAGCAAAGCCCGCGACGATGGAGAGCCGATACCTTCAGCAGCTTTTTGAAGCCTACGGCGATTATCGTCAGGCCGCCGTAACGTGCCTTGATGATTTGCAGTCGCGGCAAGATCTCGTCGATCATTATCATCGCCAGCGGGAGTATTTCTATCACGCTGAGTCCTTGCGGAATTTCGCGCGCGACACGGTGCCTTCGGGCACTTTTGAAGAATTGCAGGACGAAGTCCACGCAGGCGTTATCGAAGTTGAGGCCGCACCGCATGCTGACGGATATGTTCGGGTCAACGCAGTCACTCAAGCGGCGGCGCTTTTACCCCTCACGGCAAACGGCCTGATTAGCGTCACGAGAGTTCAGGATAAGCGGGGTATCTGTCATCAACTGGCCAACACGGATCGGCTTATATGGAAGAAGTAGGCTCCGACCGAGGCGCCGTGCCCCTGCCGTTCAACAGCGCGTTGGAAACCGGTATCCGGTCCGTTGGGATACTCGTCGCGGCGCACCCGAGGTCATTTGATCTACAGCGTCTCGTTGCTTTCGATCACCTCGTCGTACACACGGGCGATATCGGCGGCCCCGACAGCCTGCATCCGGAATTGCCAATGCGCTCAGCGGAGTTGTTGGTCCGACGCGAGCTAGTCGAGCGCGGACTTCTGCTCATGATTAGCCGCAAGCTCGTTCATCGGGAAGCCACCGCATCAGGCGTCTATTATAGCGCGGGTGAGTTTTCTGAGACTTTTATCGCGAGTCTAACGAGTCCCTACCTCGTAGCACTGCGAGTAAGAGCTGACTGGGTCACGGAGAGGTTTAAGGACGTTGCCGATGACACGTTTCGCGAATTCATGACTACTACATTCGGCCGATGGATGGAGCAATTTCAGCGTGCTGAACGAAGCCTAGCGAGTGACCTGTGACTGACTTGCCGCTAACTATTCGTCATCTCTGCTTTACCGGGCCTAACCGGGAGCCGGCGAGCGTTACCTTTGGTCATGGACTGAATGTGATTTACGGCGCCTCAGAGACAGGAAAGTCGTTTATCGTTGAGGCGCTTGATTTTATGCTCGGTGCGAGCGTTGAGTTGAGGGATATACCCGAGAGAGTTGGTTATGACCGTATTTTTTTAGGTGTTGAGCAAGCCGACGGGACGATGTTTACGCTCGAAAGGAGTGCGAGTGGAGGACAATTCCGTTGTTACGACGGGCTTCATCTCGCTGTGCCAGATGGGGTCGAACCCAAGGTCTTGGCTGCGAAGCACAATCCGACGCGTCCAGACAACATTTCAACGTTTCTTCTCGAAAAAATTGACCTCGCCGGAAAGCGCATACGGAGAAATGCGTCTGGCGAAACTAACAACTTAAGCTTTCGTAACCTGGCGCATCTTTGCCTGATCTCCGAGGTGGACATTCAGAAGCGGGGTTCTCCAATCGAGACTGACCAATTCATCACAAAAACTCCGGAGATGGCGACCTTCAAGCTCCTCCTCACGGGCGTTGATGACAGTGCAATTCAGCCAATCGAAAGAGACCGGACCGAAACTCTGTCTCGCGCGGCCAAGACTGAGGTAATTGATGAGTTGATGATGGAGCAAAAGGCGCGGCTCGCGGACTTGGTCGGAGAGGAGGACGATGCGTCGGAACTCAATAATCAACTCGCTCGAACTCGAAGAAACGCTAGCTAAAGAACAAACCGCGTTGCGAGCGACGGAGGTAGCGCATCGAACGGTCGTGGATAGGCGGACGCACCTTCGGCGCAGTGTCGAGGCTGCGCAGGATCGCCGAGCCGAGATCGATGAGTTGCTGGCGCGATTTGCTTTGCTGGATCGCCATTATCTCTCAGATTTGGCGAGACTTGATGGTATCCGCGAAGCAGGATCGCTGCTGGGGGCTCTTACGTCAGAGGTCTGCCCGCTATGCGGCGCGGCTCCTGAGTCCCAACGTCACGATGCCGATTGTGACGGCAATATCGAAGTCGTCGTTCAGGCCGCCGACGCTGAAAGCTCGAAAATCACGACACTTCGCAACGAATTGCGGGACACCGTCAGTCAGCTACGCGGAGAGGCGGCGCGCTTTGACGAAGTAACGCCCACCCTTTTTAGCGACTTGAGGGCGATTCAATTGCAGTTGGATGAGATGAATCCAAGCGTTGCCGAGCAACGTAACGCGTACTCTGAAGTCTTGGAAAAGCGCTCTGCAGTGCAAAGCGCCTTGAGCGTCATTGCAGCTATCGCGGAACTCGAAAAGCGCAAGGCGTCGATTGAGACGACGCCAGCGAGAGCGGAAGAAAAAGAAGGGGTGTCATCCGAACTCTCCGCCAGCACTCTCAACGAGTTCTCATTGCAGCTTGAGGAGATATTGAAAAGCTGGAATTTTCCGGACGCATCGCGAATATATTTTGATAAGCAAAGCCGCGATTTCGTTATCGCAGGAAAGCCGCGCGGGAGTCGAGGTAAAGGCATGCGGGCGATAACCCACGCTGCGTTTACGATAGCTCTTATCGAATACACTCGTGCAAACGAAAGGTCTCATCCGGGGTTTGCCGTGCTGGACACCCCGCTGCTCGCTTATCGTGAGCCCGAAGGCGAGGAGGACGATCTCTCGGGGACGGACGTTCTGGAGAAATTTTATAACTACCTTGAAGCAAAAACGGAACGGCAGATCATCATTTTGGAAAATATCGATCCTCCGGAGAACATTAAGAAACGTTCACAGTCGATCTTCTTTAGCAAAAATCCGCACCTGGGACGCTACGGATTCTTTCCGTTGAATACGGCGCGCAGCTAAGTGTCGAGCATGTCCCATTCGTCACCTAGTACCCAACGCAGCGCCGACAGCTTTCCGTTTATCATTCCCCATTCGAAATCGTCCCATGGTCCCAAGTTTTCGAGACCGTATTTCTTCTCAACTCTTGCCGCTGCCTTCAGGGCGCCCTCCCATACGTTTCGTTGAATTGGCCGCTTGTCATGATCCTTGACCGGAAATGTCTCCTTTTCGACGATCTTCGTCTTGCCCTTCTCGATCTTGTAGCGGGTGTTCATGTGCCGGTTATACCAAACCTGGTGAAACAGCAGGTCGATCGCATCCAGTATCTCCGTCAGACGCCGAGGCTCTTCCACCCACTCTTGCTCGATGGTGATCTCCGACAGGAGTGCCGGCTCGACGCGCCGCAGCGTCTCCCCTAGCGTAGTGAAATAAAGCGACCTTATTCTTGAGAAATATCCCTCGATATCCGGATGCGGCAGTTTGTTGTTGACGTTGGTCGCGCTGAAATCGCGTGTGTTATGCGTCACGAACGCGTAGCGGACGCCTTTTGTGCTTCGGTCCGCCGCGACTTCGGCATACGTCTCTATGAGAATAGCATCGTTGATGCTGTTCTTCTGACGATGGAACGGCGCCCTGCCGTCGATGGCCCGCTGCGTTGCCCGAAGCTTGATTGCGTCGGAAGTCTCGATGATCGGAGCCGCAGCGAAGAGCGTTTCGATGCGTCCGATCCCCTCGATGGCGCTTTCGCCCAATGACGACAGCTTATGGTCCATATCGCTCAGATAGTCGAGAACGACGCGCTTGCGCGCGCGGTCGCCTAACTTGTCTGCGGCATCGCGGGCCCGCTTCAAGGTGCTGGAAAGGCTATGCCTGCCTTCATCGACAATCCTTGTCTTGTTCCTCGTGAACTCGTCAACGACGACACGGGGGACGACCAGCGCCGCTTGCCGGCCGCGCACCAACTCTTCGAGCGCTTTTAAATGCCCCGTCTGTTGATGGTCCTTCGCCAGGTCGAGCCAAACGCAGGTATCGATCAAAAGCTTGAACACGGTAGTCCTCGCGCAGGTTTGCCACTTATCATGCCCCGATCGCGCCTAGAACGGTAGCTTGAACTTCTCGCCGGTTTGATGCGGCGTTGTCTCAGCCGTTATCGTCCTTTCGTAGCCGTGCGCGTCACGGCGAGAACTCCCGCCGCGCCAGCACGGGTGAATGTTGCGCAGGCTGGTGAGCGCCGTTGGCGCGCTCGGACGACTCTTCCGGCAATGTCGGCAGGTCGTTGATGATCCGTTGAGCGACATCGCAAAGCTCGATCCGCGTCAGGCGCATCAGTTCGTGGATTGTCAGCACTCGCATTGTTTCCTCCGTTATTTTCCGGCCACGCCCATCGCGGCCTTCTGGTGGAGGCCCGTGCGCCGGAGGAGGCGGATGCATCGCTTGCGACGGGAACGAAGAGGACGAGTGCGTCAGCACTTGCAGCCCTGCAGCCGACGAACGGTGCAAGAGGGCCAAAGAAGGACGGAGTTGGTGCGGCGGTGATGGAGGAAGCGGGTGCTGACAAGCAGCGGATGTGTAACGGCAAAACGAATTGCGGCCTTGGATGAAGTGCTGTTAGGACACCATCGAGTTGTACGATGGCCTTGCTATATTCCTCCGGTTGTGGTATGGGTTCTCTCGGCTGGCCTGCCCTTTGGTGGGTCGGTGCTCCGGGTTGAACTCCTGGACTGGCGAGGGGCCGCCACAGGCGGCCTGAACGGGTCACTGATCAACGCCACGGTCGTGAAAGCCTAGGGAGCCTTAACCTCCCGTTGGAAGCACGCGCGCAAGATGGCTCACCCTCTTAGTCGAGGAGCCATCGCCATGAGCGACGCCACCGACAGAGTACTGCTCGGCCGCAACCGTCTTGTAGAGGCCTACACCCAACAGCACGAGAGCGACGCGGAAGCTGCTCGCGCCTACGCGGAGGACATCCTCCGATCCGACCCGCTGGCGCTCACCGTCGCCGAAGTCGCACGGCGGCTTTCCGCTAGTTTCTCGACCATCAGGGCCATGATCGCCCATAAGCGCCTGCATTGCGTTCGCCTCCTCGGCCGCAAAGGCTCGCGCGGCAGCGTGCTGGTGCGCACCGCTGACGTCGATGCGCTCCTCCGCGACCCGCCGGTACCGTGCGCGACCGGCCCTCAGATGTGCGCCTGCACTGACGAGACCGGCTGTCGCTACTCCCATCTTATGCAGCCCGGCACACTCGCAAGGACACGCGCGGAGGAGGAGACGTTCTTGCCGGTGCGTAAGAGTGGCAAGAAGTCGAGAGGGGGGTGCCATGACTGAGCGCATCCCCACGCCGCTCGCCGCGAAGCGACTTATCTACAAGCGCGAGGAACTATTCCGCAAGCGCGAAGGAAAATGGGACGCCAGAACGATGGTGAGCGTAACCTCGCCGGAGGGCGCGGCGCTGCTCGCGTCACAGCGGGCATCGCTTGAGAAAGCGACGGTCGCTCAAGAAATCGCGGTCGAGCAGCTCAAGAACGAGACGCCTCCGCACGAGCCGACATCGCTACCCACACCGCTGACGACCACCGTTGAGAGCGGGACGACGAAAGCTGAGCTGCTGCCGCCCGCCAAGGCGGCCACGAGTGAGACCGAGGGACCTAAAACCGAGACAACTCCACTCGGGGCGATGGGCAGCAAACGAAGTCGCAGCGGCGATCGTCAACTCAAAAAGCAAAAACTGCCAGCAGGAATCTCCGAACTTGGGCGAAAGCGTTCGCCTGAGCGCATGCGGCTTTTCCTCGATAGCCTCGCGGAAGATGCTGTCCTAATCCACGCGACCAACAAAGCGGGCATTCACCGCAAGACGCCTGAATATTGGCTCAAAGGCAGCGCCGCGGGGCATGACGGATATGACCTCGAATGGCGTGGCGTCACAATGAAGTTTCACGAACACTATATATCGGCGATGGAAGAGGGTGGTGACATCGAAGAATTCACTTTCCGCCTGGCAACAGGCTATGACGAAATCCTGACATACAAAGGCCGCGTGAGCTACAAGATTGACCTGGTTCGGTGGTCGCTCGGTCATCGAGGCGCCGCCGCCTACCTGAAGGATGAAAATGGAGACCCTGTTCCAGAGACCGTCCCCAAATACGACCCGAAGATGTTGCGATGGCTCCTGGTGCGGCATCACAACAAGTACGGCAAGTGTCCGAAGACCGACGTTACGCATAAGACTGGCGTGCTCGTCGTGGGCGTACCGTCGAAAACCGAAGTGACGGTCGCTCAAGCCGAGCTGCCGCCCGCCAAGGCGCCCACGAGTGAGGCCGAGGGATCTAAAACCGAGACAACCCCCCTCGCGGCGATGGGCAGCAAACAAAGTCGCGGCGGCGGTCGTCAACTCAAAAAGCAAAAACTGCCAGCGGAAATCTCCGAACTTGGGCGAAAGCGTTCGCCTGAGCGCATGCGGATTTTCCTCGATAGCCTCGCGGAATATCCTGCCCTAATCTACGCAACCAAGAAAGCTGGCATTCACCGCCGGACGCCTGAATATTGGCTCAAAGGCAGCGCGGCAGGGCAAGAGGGATACGACCTCGAGTGGCATGGCGAAACGGCGAGATTTCACGAACACTACAGATCGGCGATGGACGAGGGTGGTGATCAACTCAAAGCATTCGCGTTCCGAGTGGCAACAGGCTATGACGAAATTCTGACATACAAAGGCCGCGTGTCCTACAAGTTTGACCCGGTTCTCTTGTCGCTCGGTCATCGAGGCCCCGACGCCTACCTGAAGGATGAGAACGGAGACCCTGTTCCAGAGACCGTCCCCAGATCCGACCTGAAGACGGCGCAATTGTACTTGGAGCTGTATCACCCCAAGTACGGCAAGGATCGGAAGATGGACGTTCGGAAGATGGACGTTACGCATAAGACTGGCGTGCTTGTCATCGGCGTACCGTCGAAAACCGAGAAGCTCGAAAAAGAGTTCGGCGGTGAGCAGCAAATCCAGGACGTCGAATTCGATGTCGACGATGGTTCGGAAGGCGAAAAATAATACCGTCTCCTAGCTTCTTCGGGGATTCCGAACGACACTGTCGAGTCGGCACCGTCTGTGGCAAAAGCCAACGGTCTCTGGGAATTTCAAACGGCTCTATCAGGTCGACGATGTCTGCAAGTCGCCAAGAATGAGGAAGATGGCTTTATACTGAGATCGCACGATCTCCCCATCACCATGTGTTGGAGGCGGGGGTTGCCGAAGCCCACCGCCCCAGTTCGGTGATCACCGCCGTCGTAAAGCAATACCGACCGCGTCACCCAAATACCAGCTGCAGCCGCGAAAAGGTGTCAACCGGCGCGAACTTCATATTTACGTTCTCCGACGCGATGAGTTAAGGGTGCCGCATGCCTCCGAAGACGATAAATCCCCAAAGAACCTCAAGAGCTTCCTGAAGTCACTCCGTGATGCACGAGATAATTATTCGATGGCAGTTAGACCTGATGCTTTTGAGTCCGCCAAATCATACTTCTTCGATACGAGTAGCTGGGGTGCATTTTGCGACGTCACCCTAACCCTGAAGCAAGCTTGTCAGCCCGACAGCGGCGTTTGGATAAAGATCGACGACCATAGGTGCAGACAGGCTTTTCAGCACTTCATGAATCTCCTCAACAGAGCGGTTTATGGAGCGGCATTCCGTCGATACGGCAAAAGGCTTCGAGTATTGCCGGTACTTGAAAAAGGCGAGGTCCGCGCCCGCGCATTACGTTCATGGGACCGTGGTACGACAGGTCGATGGCATATTCATTGCGCAATTGAATTGCCCTCGCACTTCGACGGTATTGCGCTTGAAAACCTAATCTGCGACTGTTGGGCGAAGGTCGAGTGGGGTTACGGCCGAATTCTTATCCGCGACGGTGCGAACGCGGGTTG
>CAVRHN010000003.1:0-58923 GCA_963721025.1 uncultured Alphaproteobacteria bacterium
CCTCGTCGGCAAGACCTTCCACTATCTCGGCTTCAACGCCGACGCGCTGACCGTGGTTTGCCTGCTCCTGTTCATGGGCGCCATGGGCAAGTCGGCGCAGTTCCTGCTGCATACCTGGCTGCCCGACGCCATGGAGGGGCCGACCCCGGTCTCCGCGCTGATCCACGCCGCCACCATGGTGACCGCCGGCGTGTTCATGGTGGCGCGGCTGTCGCCGCTGTTCGCGCTGTCACCGACCGCCTCGGCGTTCGTGACCTTCATCGGCGCGACCACGGCGATGTTCGCCGCGACGGTCGGTCTGGTGCAAAACGACATCAAGCGCATCATCGCCTATTCGACCTGCTCGCAGCTCGGCTACATGTTCGTCGCCATGGGCGTGGGCGCCTATTCGGTCGGGATGTTCCACCTGTTCACACATGCCTTCTTCAAAGCACTCTTGTTCCTCGGTTCCGGTTCGGTGATCCTCGCCATGCATCACGAGCAGGACATCCGGCACATGGGCGGCCTGTGGCGGAAAATTCCGTTCACCTACGCGATGATGCTGGTCGGCACGCTGGCGCTGACCGGATTTCCTTTCACCGCCGGTTATTACTCCAAGGACGCCATCATCGAGGCGGCCGCCGTCAGCAGCAATCCCATGGCGTTGTACGGCTTCGTCATGACGGTCGCCGCCGCAGCGCTGACCTCGTTCTATTCGTGGCGGCTGATCTTCAAGACCTTTCACGGCGAGCCGCACGATCACCATCACTACGAGGCGGCGCACGAGAGCGCCACGGTGATGCTGGTTCCGCTCGCTATCCTGGCGATCGGTTCGATCGCCGCCGGCTGGGCGTTTGTCACTATTTTCACGGGCCACGGTGCCGACGAGTTCTTTCGCGAGTCGCTGAAGTTCGGGGCCGGCAATGCCATCCTCGAGGACATGGAGCACCTTCCGCTGCTGACCTCGCTGGCACCGACGATCATGATGATCGGCGGATTTTTGGTGGCCTGGCAGTTCTACATCCGGCGGCCGGATATGCCCGAGGCGCTGGCGCGCAACCAAGCCGTCCTCTACCGCTTTCTGCTCAACGCCTGGTACTTCGACCGCATCTACGACTTCCTCATCGTTCGTCCGACGATGCGGCTCGGCCGGTTCCTGTGGAAGGACGGCGACGGTTTTGTCATCGATGGTTTCGGGCCTGACGGCATCTCCGCGCGGGTGCTCGACGTGACCCGCAACGTGGTGCGGCTGCAGACCGGTTATCTCTACCACTATGCCTTTGCCATGCTGATCGGCGTCGCCGCTTTCGTCACTTGGTTCATGTTGGCAGGGGTGCATTGATGACGAGCTGGCCGATCCTCTCCGTCGTCACCTTCCTGCCGATCGCCGGCGCGCTGTTCATCGCTTTGCTGCGCGACGACGAGGCCGGCGCGCGCAATGCCCGCTGGGTGGCCTTGTGGACGACGCTTCTCACCCTGGCGATCTCGCTGATCCTGGTCTGGCGTTTCGATCCGGGCTCGGCCGACTTCCAATTCCTGGAAAAGCGGCCCTGGCTCGGCGGCACCATCACCTACGCGATGGGAGTCGACGGCATTTCGCTGCCGTTCGTGATCCTCACCACCGCGCTGATGCCGATCGCGATCCTGGCGAGCTGGACCGCGATCCAGCGCCGGGTGCGCGAATACATGATCGCCTTCCTGGTGCTCGAGACGCTGATGGTCGGCACCTTCTGCGCGCTCGACCTGGTGCTGTTCTACATCTTCTTCGAGGGCGGCCTGATCCCGATGTTCCTGATCATCGGCGTGTGGGGCGGTCCGCGCCGGGTCTATGCCAGCTTCAAGTTCTTTCTCTACACCTTGCTCGGCTCGGTGCTGATGCTGCTCGCCATCATGGCGATGTATTGGGAGGCCGGCACCACCGACATCCCCACGCTGTTGCACCATGCCTTCCCGCGCACGCTGCAGATCTGGGCCTTTTTCGCCTTCCTCGCCTCGTTCGCGGTCAAGCTGCCGATGTGGCCGGTGCATACCTGGCTGCCCGACGCCCATGTCGAGGCGCCGACGGCCGGCTCGGTGATCCTGGCCGCCATCTTGTTGAAAATGGGCGGTTACGGCTTCCTCCGCTTTTCGCTGCCGATGTTCCCGGAGGCCGCGGTTCAGTTCGCGCCGCTGATCTTCGCGCTGTCGATCGTCGCCATCATCTACACCTCGCTGGTCGCGCTGATGCAGGAGGACGTCAAGAAACTCATCGCCTATTCCTCGGTGGCGCACATGGGCTTCGTCACCATGGGCCTGTTCGCCTTGACCACGCAGGGCGTCGCCGGCGGCATTTTTCAGATGATCTCGCACGGCATCGTTTCGGCCGCCTTGTTCCTCTGCGTCGGCGTCATCTACGACCGCATGCACACCCGCGAAATCGCCGCCTATGGCGGGCTGGTCAATCGCATGCCGATCTACGCATTCGCCTTCATGGTGTTTGCGCTGGCCAATGTCGGGCTGCCGGGCACCTCCGGGTTCGTCGGCGAGTTCTTGACGCTGATCGGCACGTTCCGGATCAACAATTGGGTGGCGACGCTGGCGACGCTCGGCACCATCCTGTCCGCGGCCTATATGCTGTGGCTCTATCGCAAGGTGATCTTCGGCAAGCTCACGAAGCCCAGCCTGTTCCACATCAAAGACATCGGCTGGCGCGAGATGGTGGTGCTGGCGCCGCTGGTGGTCCTGACCATCGTGTTCGGCGTTTATCCGAGGCCCGTGCTCGATATCTCCGCCGTGTCGGTGACGCAGCTGATCGACAATTTCCATCACGCGGTGGCGAGCGTGCAATCGGCCGGGCTGGCGAGGTGAGGCGATGCATGCGGCTTTGACCATTCCCGCCCTTGTGCCGCTGCTGCCGGAGATCGTGCTCGGCGTCGGCGCCATGGCGCTGTTGATGTTCGGGGTCTACCGCGGCGAGCGCGCGGTGCGCAGCATCGACTTCGCCTCGATCGCGTTGCTGGTGATCGCCGGACTGATCGTGCTGGCGCTGCCCGCCGGCAAGCTGGTCACTTTCGACGGCAGCTTCGTGGTCGATGATTTCGCCCGCTTTTTGAAGGTGCTGGCCATCATCGGCTCGGCCGCCGCCATCCTGATGTCGATGGACCATGCCGAGCGCGAGCGCCAGCAGCGCTTCGAATATTCGGTCCTCATCGTGCTCTCCACCCTCGGCATGCTGATGCTGATCTCGGCGGCCGATCTGATCGCGCTCTATGTCGGCCTCGAATTGATGAGCCTGCCGCTTTACGTGGTGGCGGCGAGCCACCGCAATTCGCTGCGCTCGACCGAAGCGGGGTTGAAGTATTTCGTGCTCGGCGCGCTGTCCTCGGGAATGCTGCTGTACGGCGCCTCGCTGGTCTACGGCTTCACCGGCACGGTCAGTTTCGCCGGCATCGCGCACTCGGCCGCGGATGCCGGGTCGGGATTGATCTTCGGCCTGGTCTTTCTGTTCGTCGGCTTCTGCTTCAAGGTCTCCGCGGTGCCGTTCCATATGTGGACGCCCGACGTCTATGAAGGCGCGCCGACCCCGGTGACGGCCTTTTTCGCCGCCGCGCCCAAGGTCGCCGGCATCTCCATGTTCGTACGCGTCACGGTCGTCGCCTTCCCCGGCATCACGGCGCAATGGCAGGAGATCGTGGTCTTCGTCTCCATCGCCTCGATGCTGCTCGGCGCCTTCGCCGCGATCGGCCAGCGCAACATCAAGCGGCTGATGGCGTATTCCTCGATCGGCCACATGGGCTTTGCGCTAATCGGGCTCGCGGCCGGCACCTCGGAAGGTGTGCAGGGCGTGCTCGTCTACATGACGATCTATGTCACCATGACGCTCGGCGTGTTTGCCGTGATCCTGTCGATGCGGCGGCGCGGCGGCATGGTGGAGTCGATCGACCAGCTTGCCGGGCTGGCGCGCACCCACCCGACCATGGCGTTCTTTCTGGCGATGCTCTTGTTCTCGATGGCCGGCGTGCCGCCGCTCGCCGGCTTCTTCGCCAAGTTCTATGTCTTTCTTGCCGCCATCAAGGCCGGGCTCTACATCCTCGCCGTGATCGGCGTGCTGGCGAGCGTGGTCGGCGCCTATTACTATCTGGCGATCATCAAGGTCATGTATTTCGAGGAGCCGGTGGAGCCGTTCTACGGCATGCCGAATGGGCTCAAATTGGTGCTCGGGGTCAGCGGACTGTTCAACGTTCTGTTCTTCCTCTATCCGGGACCGCTCGTCGGTGTCGCCAGCGCCGCCGCCCATTCGCTGTTCTAATGCAGCTTCATTCCACGGCGGCTGCGGCGGGCTATCGCTTGGCGACCCATGAAACCGTGGGCTCGACCAATGCGGAAGCGCTGGCGTTGGCGCGTCGCGGCGAGCGCGGTCCGCTGTGGATTACGGGGCAGCGGCAGACGGCGGGCCGCGGCCGGCGCGGCAGCGAGTGGGTCTCTCCGCCCGGCAATCTCTATGCCACGCTCTTGCTCGGCGATCCGGCGGCGGCCGAATGCGCGCCGGAATTATCGTTCGTCACCGCGCTGGCGGTTCATGACGCCATCCTCGCGCTTGCTCCCGGCTTGCGCCACGCGCTCGCCTTGAAATGGCCGAATGACATTCTCTGCGGCGGCGCTAAGCTTGCCGGCATCTTGATCGAAGGCGAGCGCGTGGCCGACAGATTTGCCGTCGCTATCGGTATCGGTGTGAACTGTCTGCACCATCCCGCGCAGACGGCCTATCCGGCGACCGATCTGGCCAGTGCCGGCGCCAAAGTCTCGGCCGAAAACTTGTTTGCCGCGTTGTCCGGCAGGATGGTGGAACGGCTTGGCCAATGGGGAAAAGGCGCCGGCTTTGCCGCTATTCGGACCGACTGGATGCACCGCGCGGCCGGCATCGGCGGCGACATCCGGGTACGGCTTTGCGGCCGCGAGTTTTTGGGGCGCTTCGAGGCACTCGATGAAAAGGGTCGATTGCTGCTGCGCCTTGCCGACGGCGGCGTGCAAGCGATCACCGCCGGCGAAGTCTTCCCCTCGGCGAGTGCGCCGCCAGCCTGCCCGCCGGCCACGGGGCGCGTGGACTGATGGCTGAGAGCGAGCTCGTGTTCGCAGCCCTCGGCGGCATCGGCGAGATCGGGATGAATCTCTCGATCTACGGCGTCGGCGACGGTCGGCGGCGCAAATGGCTCATCGTCGATTGCGGCGTTTCCTTCGCCGCCGAAGAGCATTTGCCCGGCGTCGATCTCATCCTGCCGGACATCCGCTATCTGATCGAGGAGCGGCGCAACATCGTCGGTCTCGTCCTCACCCACGGCCACGAGGACCATATGGGTGCGCTCATCGACCTGTGGCCGCGCCTCAATGTGCCGCTCTATGCCACGCCGTTTACGGCGGCGCTGTTCGAGGCTCGCCGCCTGTCCGAGCGCGGCGCGCCCAAAATCCCCATCAGCGTCGTGCCGGTCGGCGGCCGTCTGGCGCTCGAGCCGTTCACCATCGATTTCATCAGCGTCGCGCATTCGATTCCGGAATCCCATGCGCTTGCGATCCGCACCCCGGCCGGCGTCGTGCTGCATACCGGCGACTGGAAGATCGATCCCACGCCGCTTGTCGGCTCAGTAACCGACACGGCGAGGCTCTCCGCGCTCGGCGACGAGGGCCTGCTCGCGCTCGTCGGCAATTCGACAAACGCAATTCGCGACGGCCGCTCGCCGTCGGAGGCTGACGTCGCAAAGACCCTTGCCGAACTCGTGCGCACGGCGCCCGCCCGCGTGGCGGTGACGACGTTTGCGTCGCACGTGGACCGCATCCGCGCCGTGGCCGGCGCCGCGCGCGCGGCGGGGCGCGAAGTCGTGCTGGTCGGCCGGGCCATGGAGCGCGTCGTGCAGGTTGCGCGCGAAACCGGCTACCTCGATGGCGTGCAGGATTTCCGCGGAGTCGAGAGCTACGGCTATCTGCCGCCCGACAAGGTGCTCGCTCTATGCACCGGCAGCCAGGGCGAGCCGCGCGCGGCGCTCGCGCGCATCGCCGAGGGCGAGCATCCGGAGGTCGCGCTCGGCAGGGGCGACCGGGTGATTTTTTCGTCCCGCGCCATCCCCGGCAACGAGAAGGCCGTGGCGCGCGTGATCAACGGCTTGGTGACGCAAGGCGTCGAGGTCATTACCGATCAAAACCACCTCGTTCATGTCTCCGGCCATCCGCGCCGCGCCGAGCTCATCGATATGATTGGCTGGGTGCGGCCGAAAATCCTCATTCCCGCTCATGGCGAAGCGCTGCACCTCGCAGCGCACGCCGCGCTGGCGCGCAACGCCGGCGTGCCTGAGGTGCTGGTCTGCCGCAACGGCGATCTGGTCCGTCTCGCGCCCGGACCGCCGGCCATCATCGACGAAGTTCCGTCGGGCAGGCTCTATAAGGACGGTGCGCTCCTGGTCGCCGCCGACGCGCGCACCGTGGCATCGCGCCGGCGGCTGAGCTTTGCCGGCATCGTCACCGTCGCGCTGGCGCTGACCGAGCAGGGCGCACTGGCCGCCGAGCCGGACATCGAGCTGATCGGCATTCCGGAATTCGATGCGGCCGGCGAGCCGATGGGCGAGATCGCGCGGAGCGCCGTCGAGCAGGCCTTCGGGTCGATGCCGCGGCCGCGCCGGCGCGATCCCGATGCCGTAGCCGAGGCGGTGCGGCGTGCGGTGCGCTCGGCCATCGCCGACCGCTGGAACAAGAAGCCGACCTGCCACGTCCACGTGCTCGGCGTGTAGCGCCCCTGGTTGCCTTGCCCAGACGCCATCATATTCATAGTCTTCCGAAATCGGGGATTGGACGCGCAGGATGTTGAAGTGGTTCGCGCCGCTCTTGCTGCTCGCCGGTAAGCCCGACCTGCTGATCCGCCTCATCGCGGCCGTCATTGCTGGCGCCGTCCTGTTCTTCGGGGTCTGGCTGTTATCCAATATTGCGCTGACCTTCGACGCGCTTAAAAACCCTTACATCGTCGTGCTCTACGGCTTGTTCCTTCTCTGTTTCTTTATCGGGGTAGGGACGATCGCCTGGCTGCAGTTGCGCCGGCTGCCGCCGGCGGCGAAACTCCCGCCGCCCAGACCGGAGCCCGAAATACCGCTGCCGAACGAGATCGTAAGCCGGCGCGCGGAAGACATCGCCGCGACCTGGGATCGTGCCAACAACCGCCCGGAGACAAAGTCCAAGGCCGCACCACGCCTCGTGCCGGCGGCGGCGCCGCCGCCCGAGCCGAGGCTACCGAGGCCGCCGCCGCGCGCGACGCTGACCGTCACGGGTCCCGCTTATGCCGGCAAGACGGGTCTCATCGCCGCCCTGGTGCAGGCGACTGGCGCTCCGTCGGCCGCGGGTGGCGACATCGTGCGCCTTGTCGATGCCGGGCCGATCGACGGCGACGACCGGCATCTTGCGGCGCTCGTGACGGGCGCCGCGGCGACGGACGGCGTGCTGTTCGTGGTCGATCAGGATTTACGCGCCCCCGAAGTTGCCGCGATTACGCGGCTCATGGCGAGCGGCAAGCCGCTTTACCTCGTGCTCAACAAGGCGGACCAGTTCAATGCGGCCGATCGCGACACCATCCTGGTGTCGATCCGCACGAAGATGCCCGCCCATTTCGCACCCGGCCATGTGGTGTCGGTCGCCGCGGCACCGAGCCCGGTCGAGCGTCAGATCGAGGACGCGCGCGGCGCCGTGCGGATCGAGCTGCGCCGGCCGTCGAGCGACATCCGCGGGCTGACGAACCTCTTGAGCCGCGTTTTTGCTTCGGCCCCGGGACGGGCGCTGCGATTTGAAGCAGAGCTATCGGCGAAGGCCTGACGACGCATGCAAGATCAATCGATATTGCCCGATACGATTGAAGCGCTGCGCAAGCTTTCCGGCGACGCGCGGCTACGTTCGGAAGAGCGCGCGACCATCGAGCAGGAAATGCACGAGATCGAGGAATTCACCTCGAAGCTCGAAAACGGCCGCATCGAGATCGCGGCCTTTGGCGAAGTCGGTTCCGGCAAGAGCGCGCTGCTCAACGCCCTGGCCGGCGAGAAGATCTTTGCGGTTTCGGCGGAGCACGGCTCCACCGACAAAGTTGCCAAGAGCGGTTTTAAGAATACCAAGCTTGTTCTGGTCGACACGCCGGGCATCAACGAGGCCGCCGGCGAGTTGCGCGGCAAGCTTGCCGAAGAGACGGTGCGCTACACCGACCTCGTGCTGTTCGTGGCCGACGGCGATCTCAATCGCGTCGAGGTCGAGGCGCTGAAACAGCTCTGCGATCTGCACAAGCCGATGCTGCTTGTCGTCAACAAAGCCGATCTCTATGCACCCGCCCAGATCAGGGAGATTTCTGCATCGATCCTGCGGAAGGTGGGCCACCGGATCGGCGCCTCCGACATCGTGTTTGCCGCGGCGGCGCCGAAGGAGAGCGAG
The DNA here is from genome assembly GCA_963721025.1 of uncultured Alphaproteobacteria bacterium. Lineage (GTDB taxonomy): Bacteria > Pseudomonadota > Alphaproteobacteria > Rhizobiales > Xanthobacteraceae > BOG-931. The sequence goes on from CAVRHN010000003.1 coordinate 8,407, forward strand.
CGCGAAATCCACAAGGCCGACGGCAGCATTGAAATCATAAGCTTCCAGCCGAAACCGAAGATCGAGGCCCTGGAGGCGCGCATGCTCGAAGTCCTCGACCGCGAGGGCAAGGCGATCATCGCGCTCAATGCCAGCTTGTTCGCCTCCGACGTCAGCGACCGCATCCAGGAATTGAAGCGCAAAGTGCGGGGTAAGGAAGTCACCCGCCTGATCAACTATTTCATGTTGGGCAAGGCGATCGTGGTCGGCGCCAATCCGGTGCCGGTGTTCGACATCCTCGCCGGTATCGCCACCGACGCCCTGATGGTCCAGCGCATCGGCGCCATTTACGGCACCGACTTTTCGCTCAAGAACGCCCAAAACATGGTGTTGGAAATCCTCCGCGCCTGGGGGCTGATGGCGGCGGCCGAATACGGCATGCACGTCGCCGCCGATCTTTTGCGTACGGTCACGTTCGGCACCAGCACGGTGCTCACCGCGGTGCCGCAGGGTCTCGCCGCGGCTTGGAGCAGCTACGTGGTCGGCAATGCCGCCAACATCTATTTTCGCGATGCCGGCTGGAGCGGGCGCTCGCCTCGGGTCATTGTGCAGGACATACTGGCCGGCGCCGAGAAGCAAAAGACCAGCATTCTCGCGCCGATCAGGGATCAACTGAAGGCGAAATTCGGCCGGCAATGATCACGTGCCGGAGCGGGAGACAAGAAATGATCGGCAGGCTTAATCACGTGGCGATCGCGGTTCGCGACATCGGCAAGGCGGCGGCCACCTATCGCGACCTCCTGGGCGCCGAGGTTTCCGCAGCCGTGCCGCAACCCGACCATGGTGTGACCACAGTGTTCATTACCTTGCCGAACACCAAGATCGAGCTGCTCGAGCCGCTCGGCGCGGGCTCGCCGATCGCCAAATTCCTCGAGCGCAACCCCGACGGCGGCATGCACCACGTCTGCTACGAGGTCGACGATATCCGTGCCGCCCGCGATGCGCTCAAGGCGGCGGGAGCGCGGGTGCTCGGCGACGGCGAGCCGAAAACCGGAGCGCACGGCAAGCCGGTGCTGTTCCTGCATCCGAAGGATTTTTCCGGCACGCTGGTCGAACTGGAGCAGGCATAAAGCATGATCCGGAAAAGTGGACACCGGTTTTCCGAAAAGATCATGCTCCGCTAAAGAGCCTAAAATGCCGATCACGACCGCGGTGGCGATCTTTTTTCTGATCTGGTGGGTGGTGCTGTTCGCGGTGCTGCCCTGGGGGATCCGCAGCCAGCATGAGGGGGGCGAGATCGTCCCCGGCACCGACCCCGGGGCGCCGGCGATACCGAACCTCGGACGCAAGCTCCTCTGGACCACGTTGGTGTCGGCGGCGATCTTTGCCGCCTGTTACGTGGTCTATGTCGATCAGCTGGTCAGCCTCGCGGGCCTGACCCGGTCATTCGGGATGCGATGATCGATGCGGGAACGGCCCGCCGCGGCATGCCAAGAACGGGCAAAAAAATAGCAGGGCCAATGCCCTGCTATGAAATCCTTATCTGCTCCTTAAGCCGCGCCCTATTTGCTCGCGTTTTTGCTTGTCGACACGGCGGCAGCGTTGATTTCGCGCCTTTGAAACTAACCTCCCAAGACCTGGACCGCCTTCCCGGACGCCAAAAGCAGGCTCGCAGTCCCGGGATCGCGCCGAGCATTGCTACTCGATCTCCGATCCATTGTCATCATCTTACCGCCGGTCGATGACAAAAAAATTTAACGCCGATACCCCTTTCAGCAAAATTTAACCCTGCCGCGCGCGCCATGGCGATCGGACGGTCCCGCCAGGGCCCCCTTGTATTTCCATCGCCGTTGCGGATTCACTGCCCCGCGTCACGATTCTGAAGCCCACTCACACCAGGGGTTGACCCCACCCCACCAAGGCCGCAACCAACACCCCCGCGACGAGATTTCATGCGTCTTTCCCGTTACTTCCTGCCGATCCTGCGCGAAACGCCGAAGGAAGCGGAGATCACCTCGCACCGCTTGATGCTGCGCGCCGGTATGATCCGCCAGGAGGCGGCCGGCATCTATGCCTTCCTGCCGCTGGGGCTACGCGTCCTCAAAAAGGTGTGCCGGATCGTCCGCGAGGAGCAGGATCGGGCGGGTGCCATCGAGCTGTTGATGCCGACCATCCAGTCGGCCGAGCTTTGGCGGGAGAGCGGCCGCTATGAGGCCTACGGCAAGGAGATGCTGCGCATCAAGGACCGCCACGAGCGGGAGATGCTCTATGGGCCGACCAACGAGGAAATGATCACCGAGATCTTTCGCGCCTATGTCCGCTCATACAAGGACCTGCCGCTCAATCTCTACCACATCCAATGGAAGTTCCGCGACGAGGTGCGGCCGCGCTTCGGCCTGATGCGCGGACGCGAGTTCCTGATGAAGGACGCCTATTCGTTCGACGCGGATTTTGCCGGCGCCAAGCACGCCTACAACCGGATGTTCGTCGCCTATCTGCGCACCTTTGCGCGGATGGGGTTGCAATCGATTCCGATGGTGGCGGAGAGCGGACCAATCGGCGGCAATCTGTCCCACGAGTTCATCGTGCTCGCGGACACCGGCGAGAGCGAGGTGTTCTGCCACCGCGACTACCTCGATTTCACGGTTCCCGGAGCGGACGTGGATTTCGACGACGTCGCCGGCTTGCAGGCTATCGTCGACAAATGGACCGCGCTCTACGCGGCGACCTCGGAGAAGCACGATGCCGCAGCCTTCGCCAAAATCGCGCCGGAGAAGCGGATCTCGGCGCGCGGCGTCGAAGTCGGCCAAGTGTTCTATTTCGGCACCAAATATTCCGAGCCGATGAAAGCCGTGGTGGCCGGCCCCGACGGCGCCGAGCGGCCGGTGCATATGGGCTCCTACGGCATTGGGCCGACCAGGCTGGTCGCCGCCTTGATCGAGGTGTTTCATGACGAGGCGGGGATCAAGTGGCCGGAGGCCGTGGCGCCGTTCACGGTGGCGATCCTCAATCTCAAGCAGGGCGCCAGCGACACCGACGAAGCCTGCCAGCGGCTCTATGCCGCGCTCGCCGCCAAGGGGATCGATGTGCTCTATCACGATCTCGACGAGCGCCCCGGCTCGAAATTCGCCACCGCCGATTTGATCGGTATTCCCTGGCAGATCCTGGTCGGGCCGCGGGGGCTTGCCGAAGGCAAGGTTGAGCTCAAGCGCCGCTTTGACGGATCGCGGGAACTGATGAGCCCCGCGGACGTGATGGCCCGGCTCGCCGCGCAAAACGGCTAGGCGAATGCGACGGCTGGGCGCATGAAGCTGTGCGCGGGCCTGGCGTGCGGGACGATTCGGCGGCTTGAATAAGCCAGAATCATGTGAAACTCGGTGGTTCGCGGGGACCAGACATTAATGCAAGAGCCGACCGGCACACATCCCTTCGCGCCTTTTGAGTGGATGCTGTCGCTGCGCTATCTGCGTGCGCGGCGCAAAGAGGGGTTCATCTCGGTCATCGCCGGGTTCTCCTTTATCGGCATCATGCTCGGCGTCGCCACCCTGATCATCGTCATGGCGGTGATGAACGGCTTCCGCCAGGAGCTGTTGCAGAAAATCCTGGGCCTCAACGGCCATCTGCTCATTCAGCCGCTGGAATCCCCGCTGACCGATTGGCAGGCGCTGGCCGACCGGATTTCCAAGGTCCCCGGCGTGCGTCTCGCCGCGCCGATCGTGGAGGGCCAGGCACTGGCGTCGTCGCCGTTCAACGCCTCCGGCGTGCTGGTGCGCGGCATCCGCGCCGGCGATCTCGCCAAGCTTTCCTCGGTCGCCAAGAACATCAAGCAGGGCACGCTCGACGGTTTCGACGAGGGGCAGGGCATTGCCATCGGCAGCCGGTTAGCCGAGCAGCTTTCGGTGCGCGCCGGCGACAACCTCACGCTGGTGGCGCCGCGCGGCGCGGTGACGCCGATGGGCACCACGCCGCGCATAAAAGCCTACAAGATCGCCGCCGTGTTCGAGATCGGCATGTCGGAATACGACGCCGCCTTCGTGTTCATGCCGCTCAAGGAGGCGCAGGCCTATTTCAATCGCGCCGGCGACGTCACCGCGATCGAGGTCTATACCAACGACCCGGACCGGATCGATCGTTACCGCAAGCTGGTCACCGACGCCGCGGCGCGGCCGATCTATATGATCGACTGGCGCCAGCGCAACGCCACGTTCTTCAATGCGCTGCAGGTCGAGCGCAACGTGATGTTTTTGATCTTGACGCTGATCGTGCTGGTGGCGGCGCTCAACATCGTCTCCGGCCTGATCATGCTGGTGAAGGACAAGGGCAGCGATATCGCCATCCTGCGCACCATGGGCGCGACCCAAGGCGCCATCATGCGCATCTTTCTCATCACCGGCGCCGCGATCGGCGTGGTCGGCACCGCGGTCGGCTTCCTGCTCGGCACCATCGTCTGCCTCAATATCGAATCGATCCGGCACTTCCTGTCGTGGCTCACCAATACCGAGCTGTTCTCGCCGGAGCTGTATTTCCTGTCGCGGCTGCCCGCCGACATGAACGTCGGCGAAACCACGGCGGTGGTGCTCATGGCGCTCGGGCTATCGCTGTTGGCGACGCTTTATCCGTCGTGGCGGGCGGCGCGGCTCGATCCGGTCGAAGCCTTACGCTACGAGTGATCGCTGGCGATGGACGAGACCACCACGATAACGGAGCCAGCGGCGGCGGCCGACGCCGACGAAGAGCGCCCGATCCTGTTCCTCCATCAGATCACCCGGCGCTTTCGCCAGGGCGATGCCACGCTCGACATTCTCAACGGCGCCGAGCTAGCGCTGTGGGCGGGCCAGTCGGTGGCGCTGGTCGCGCCCTCGGGCGCCGGCAAATCGACGCTGCTGCACATCGCCGGTCTCCTCGAACATGCCGACGGTGGCGAAGTCTATATCGACGCGGTGGCCACCTCGCACATGACCGACATCCAGCGCACCCGCATCCGGCGCGCCGATATCGGCTTTGTTTATCAGTTTCACCATCTGCTGCCGGAGTTCTCGGCCTTGGAGAACGTGATGCTGCCGCAGATGATCCGCGGCCTGAGCGCCAGGGAAGCGCGGGCGCGCGGCAACGAGCTATTGAGCTATCTCGGCCTCAAGGACCGGCTGACGCACCGGCCGGCCGAGCTCTCCGGCGGCGAGCAGCAACGCGTCGCCATCGCCCGCGCGGTCGCCAATGCGCCGCGCATTCTGTTGGCCGATGAGCCGACCGGCAATCTCGACGTGCGCACCGCCGAACGGGTGTTCGCGACGCTCGGCCAATTGGTGCGCGCCTCCGGGCTTGCCGCAATCGTTGCCACGCACAACCTCGACATTGCCGCGCAAATGGATCGCCGCGTCACCATCCGCGACGGCGTGGTGGTCGAGCTGGCCTGAGCAGTTAGCGAGGCCGCGCGCCGTTCAAATACGCGTGCCTTTCACGTGCGCTTTGCAAAATATAAAGAGGCCGCCAGAGAGCGGCCTCCAACAATTCAAATAAGACTTCGCGCCCTGCTTTGTCGTTCTCTATTCGTCCCCGCGAAAGCGGGGACCCGCAAGCTCCACACAAAGGAGCAAGCCGTCTGGATTCCCGCTGGCGCGGGGGATGAGCGGAAGATAGTCAGCAGGGCACGCAGCGATGCGCCCAGCGGCTCCAGACCCAGCCCGGACCACAGCCCATACGGCCGGTCCAGCCGCGGCAGTTGATTTCCTTCTGGATCGGCGTGGCGTTCTTGATCTGCGCATGCAGGATCGCCGCGCCCGGTGCCTGCGTCTGGGCATGAGCCGTAAAAGCCGCGGAGGCCAGTACGAGCGCGACCGCAGCCATCGGGATCGTCAGTTTCTTCATCACAGCATCCTCCTTCTTGTGGTGAATCAACGTAGACAGGTAACACTATAGCCGGTTCCACTGTTGTCCATTGGGAATTCCCGGTTGTTTGTACGGACAAGGCGCTCGCTTGGTTCACACCGTTGGGATCATTTGAGCCAAAGCGGAGCCGAAGCGGGTGAGGGGCTGCAAGGCGGTCGCCGCCGCAGCGATCGGCTGCGAGCGCAAGGCTGTGGGAAATGCCAGGGCACCGGTTTGCGGCCGGTCCTCGGATATCCTGGTCATGGGGTGGAGCAGCCATGGAACGGTGCTCCGAGCCGTGCCATAGTTGGGTATGGGTGAGGAGCTTTCATTCCGTTGCGAAGCGCGCCGCCGCGACCATGGCGGGTGGATCTATTGGATTTACCAGGAAGACGATCCGCGTGAGAGCTCGCACGAATCCTATGCCTCCGAGCATGAAGCCTTGCTCGCTGGCTTCGAGCGAATGGAAGAACTCCAGCGCCAGCATGCCTCCGTCAAGGGAAAGCGGTAAGCTTTCGACGCCGGCGCCCTCGCAACTTTAGCCAGGTCCTCCAATCGGTTGGGAAACTCCATCTCGTCCGGCTTCACCGAACGCCGTAAGTCGGCCGCCGGCGCTGGAAACCTGCCGGCGACGGGCGCATATTGCTTGCATGACAGATTCGGAAGAAATGCCGGTCATGGAGCCCTTTCCGGACAAGGTGGGAACCGGCTGGCATGTGATCATCAGGTATCACCAGGGCCACGAACGCCGGATTGATGGTTTTGCCAGCAAAGATGAGGCTGTGGATTGGATAACTGCCAACTCCACGCAGGTGGATAAGGAGCCGTGACGCCGTCAAGCTGCGCTACCATACTCAGTCAGCCGTAGAGGCACGCCATGACAATCAAAATCGACAGCATAGAACCCAACGTTCTCCCGGCGGTAGCGGGCATCGATGTCCAGGACGCTGGGCGGAATGCAGATGTGGTTTTAGGGGTCAAAATCGAGGGCAAACTGATCCCCGTCACGATCAAGCTGAGCTACGAACAGGCTGACGCCTTGGCGGTCCTTCTGGCGCCGTTCCGAAAGCCGTAGGTCATGGCCGAATGAGCTTTGGGAAATGGCCGATGTCGTCGATATGCTTGATGCGTTTGAAGTAAAGGGGAAGCGGGCAGCGAAGCCGATATTCGAGGTGGAGCAATGGGCCATCGGTGGCGGGTATTATGTGCGCGCTACGTTGCCGGATGGCACGATTAGCCGCGAGACAAAGCGCTTTCTACGTTGGAGGAAACGCTATGGTTGGTGAAGTCTTTGCAGGCTTAGGCGCCATCAAGACCGCTTTTGATATGGCGCAGGGACTTCAAAAGATTTACGATACCGTTGCTCGCGATAGGGCGGTCATAGAATTGCAGAAAGAAATCCTCGCTGCACAGTCTACGCAAGCGGCGTTGGTTGAGGCTGTAGGCGCACTTAAAGGCCGCGTGGCTGAGCTTGAAGCATGGGATACAGATAAGAAGCGGTACAAATTGACCGAAGTCGGTCACGGCATGACGACTTACACGCTGAAAGAAGGCATGGAGAATGGCGAACTGGCGCATCACCTTTGTGCAAACTGCTATCAAGAAGGCCACAAATCGATCATGCAAACTGAAACGCGCACTCCGGGACGTTGCGAGGTAATGGTCTGTCATCGCTGCGGCTCCGATCTCTACATACATGGCGTGCGACAACCAGAGCACCACACAATGAAGCGAGCGCCGCGAAGATAAGGAGCGCATTATGTTTCGAGTGGGCGATGTAGTTCAACTAAAGTCTGGCGGCCCAATTATGACCGTGGTGGAAATTACGTCTGCTAACGGACGCGACACGGTGCAATGTAGGTGGTTTGCGGGTCCTGAAGAAAAGAGTTCGTCATTCTCGGCGGAGACTTTGAAATCAGCCGATCTTGGCCCCAAGTTCGCGTATGTTCCGGGGCGGCGTCGCTAGTCGTTTTGTTGTTGTGTGGTTTTCTTTTTTTTCTTCGGACGTTTTTTCGATTTAACTTTATGCTGCGGCGGGGACTTTGCCACAACATCAACGGCGCGCTCGAAGCGCGCCCATGTGTCAGAATGAAGTTCAACGTCAGACCTAAAATCGGATTTCATAGCCATGCAACCGATTTCCCGCGTCAGACCCAACACTGTGATGATGAGTTTTGGTCAGGATACCACAATGGGTCTCAGGCCCAAAATCGCGGTGCTGATAGCGGAATGCATCGTCAAATGGGCCAATATCGAAACGATGCTAGGAATTTTGCTCACCCTCCTAATGGAGACTGACGCGAAGGCGACTCTTGCGATGTACGCAGCTCTGGAAAACCGAGCGGCACAATTACGAATGCTCGAAGCAGCCGCCAAATCAAAATTGTCTCAAGACCACTTCGATGTCTATACGGTCATGTTTCAGCAATTTGTGAAACCTGCCTTGCGCGAACGAGACAAATTGGCTCACTGGTGTTGGGGATGTTCCCCGGAGATGCCCGACGCTTTGCTTCTGATGGAACCCGATGAAAAGACTATGATGCATGTCGAAGCAATTGACCCGCCAGCGCCTGCAAAATTCGACCGCGATAAGATTTTTGTTCTAACTAAGCAGGATATGGAACGAATGGATATGCGATTACTTGCAGTTACTAATCACGTATCCTTTTTCATGGGGTCTGTTTGGAAGCGGAACACTCCGAAGCAGCGCGCGTCAATACTTCAGAAGCTATCCAACGAGCCCGAGATTCAGACAGCCTTGGCGCGTCTTCGGGCGAGCCGGGAAAAGCCTCAAGAAGTTCCGCCATTATCGCTTCCACCAGAGCCGGGCGGAGCAGCGTAAGCATTTCATCGTGCGCACCAGTCCCGTTGCCTGGGGCGGGTGCTTGGGTAGTGGGTCAGTTTGAATAAGGCAGCCTGATTTCGGGCTTGCGGCCTAGGCTGGACGGCGCATATTCGCCACCATGAGGATAGGCATACCCACCACTGTCCAGTTCATATGCAAAAACTGCCAGTTGCCGTATCGGGCGACGCAGCAGCAGTCCACCGACCAGCTATCAGGCAGTTTCGAGTGTGAGGAATGTCGCAAGCCGGTGCATGAATGGACCGGCTTTCAGGACTATTTCGATTGGCAGCCCATTAGGATGAAACCTGTTCACCTAGGGGCCAAGCTATGACCGTCCGCAAACGCCCTAGGGACTTCTCCCAGGCCGCTAAACTGGTCGTGGATGTCGCCACAGGGCAGGTCGAGGATCGCGAGCCTACGCCTGAGGAGCAGGGCAAGAACCCGGCTGCAGCGGCATTGGGCCGGAAGGGAGGCGCGGCGCGCGCCAAATCTATGACACCCGAACGACGCGCGGAGATCGCGCGTAAAGGGGCACAGAAGCGATGGGCGAAGGACTAGGGTCTGTACCCAGATAGCTTATTGAAAATCAAGGGCGAACGTGATTCACCGTGGTCGGAGGTGGATCATGCGATTTGATTTGAGCGATGACGAATGGGCTCTTCTGGAGCCGTTGATGCCGAAGAGTCGCAAGAGCGCGCGCGCCGATGATCGCAAGATCATGAACGCGATATTTTACGTGCTGCGCACCGGGATGCCCTGGCGCGATCTGCCGGAACGCTATGGGCCCTACACCACGGTCTATAATCGCTTCAACCGGTGGTCTCGACGCGGCATTTGGAAGCGGATTTTCGATACGCTGGCGGCGAAATCGCGCGACAGTCTGTATCTGATCAACTCCACGATTGTGAAAGCCCATCGTGCGGCCAGCGGCGCAAAAGGGGGGAGCAAAAGCAGGCGATCGGCATCAGCCGCGGCGGCCGCTCGACGAAAATCCACGCCATCGTCGACAGCAAAGGCCGCCCGCTGAACTTCACGGTAACGGGGGGCCAGGTCCATGACAGCCAAGTCGTTGGCGACGTGCTCGACACTCCCAGACCGCCACTGGCCGTTACTGCCGACAAGGACCTACGACAGCGAGAAAGTCCGTCAGCAGATTAAAGATGAAGGCGCCTTGCCGGTCATTCCCAGCCGCAGCACCGCCACCAAGAAAGCCTATTGTCCGAAGCGCTTTTACCGGCGGCGCCACAAGATCGAAAACTACTTCTGCCGCATCAAGGACTGGCGCCGTATCGCCACACGCTACGACAAGCTCGCCCGAAACTTCCTTGCCGCCGCAGCCCTCGTCGGTGCACTCTATTGGATCAAGTTGTGAGTCCAGACCCTAGCACTACTTTGGCAGATTTTTAGCGGCACGGGATTCCCAAATCAGTTTTTCAATGATTCATGGGTGGTCGGCTTTTGGAGGGCCGACCATGGTAGGCACAACGTCGAATTGGGAAGACGAGCTTCGAGGATGGCTCAAGCCGTTCTTGGATCGCCTAGGCCATAAATCGCGGCGGCGAATGTGTCCGCTTTATGTGGCAGGGCTGATCGGACCCGGCGATCGCAAGAGCGTTCAGCCAATGGCGGAGCGGCTTGCGCCTGGCGATTACGACCAGCTGCATCATTTTGTTGCGGCTGGCGTCTGGGACGCGGCGCCATTGGAGACGGAGCTGCTCATTCAAGCGGATCGGCTCGTTGGTGGCAGCGACGCTGTGTTGGTAATCGACGATACGGCGGTGCCAAAGAAGGGCACGCACTCGGTCGGCGTCGCTGCGCAATACGCTTCAGCGCTAGGCAAGACCGCCAACTGCCAGACGCTGGTGTCACTGACGCTCGCCCGCGGCGAAGTTCCGGTGATGGTGGCATTGCGGCTTTTTCTTCCAGACCGTTGGGTCAACGATCGGTGGCGGCTGAAGCGAGCTGGTGTTCCGGCCGAATATCGAACTGCACGGACAAAGCCCGAGATCGCACTGGCGGAGATTGATCGCTTGATATCGATCGGCGTGCGCTTCCGCTGTGTGCTGGCGGATGCCGGTTACGGTCTCAGTGCGCCTTTCCGTCAAGGGCTGACGGCCCGCAAGCTTGCATGGGCGGTTGGCATCCCTCGTCACCTCAAGGTGTACCCCGTTGGGGTGCAGCTCATTTGGCCAGTTACCAAAGTTCGAGGCCGGCCACGTAAACGACAGGTGCCAGATAGTCTATCGACAGCAGCTGAAGACATGATGGCCAGTGCGCGGTGGAGAACTGTGAGTTGGCGCAGCGGTACGAAGGGTCGGCTCAAAGCCCGGTTTGCTGCCGTCCGTGTGCGTACTGCCGACGGTCCTCCCCAGCGGATATGGGACAAGGGCCAGCAGCATCTTCCAGGGGACGAGGCCTGGCTGATCGGCGAGCACCGCGCGTCGGGAGAGAAGAAATACTATCTCGCCAACTTGGCCGCCGGAATGGACCTCCGCAGCTTAGCCGCGACGATCAAGGCACGATGGATTTGCGAGCAGGCCCATCAACAGTTGAAGGAGGAACTCGGTCTCGACCACTTCGAGGGAAGGTCTTGGCACGGCCTTCACCGTCATGCGCTGATGGCGATGATTGCTTACGCGTTCCTCCAACATCGCCGGCTCAAAAAAGTGAGGCGGGGAAAGAAAATCAACGGCCCGCCCCCTCAACCGACCTTGCCGGCGGTCCGCCACGCCATCGTCGACCTCATCATGCGATCAAGTCCTCAGCGATGTCCGTACTGCCGATCCTGGATCAGCGAGGAAAAGCAGCGTGAGTAAATCTGCCAAAGTAGTGCTAGACTAAATTACCCATCTGTTTTTGGACCTCTAGAGCCTGGGTGGGTCCGACTACCCACTGCCTTCCAACAAATAGTTCCCCTTCTTCGTGAATAAGCCGGACCTCTACGGGGCCAGCTTTCAAATTCGGGAAAATAATGGGCACTGGCACTTTGTAAGAAAATGTTGTTCGGCCCGGCAGTGCGATAGAAATTGGCAAAAGTGGCATCAAATTCACAACGCGCGGGTTTTGTTCGCCAGGGAGCGAAAGATGAAGTTCAAGCTGACGGAACGGTTTTTGGGCGGGCGTGGAAATTTGTAGGAACAAAATAAGCTGGTTCAGCCTCTGTTGCTCGCCGCTAATGAGAATGTCTCCGGTGTAAACGCCCTGAATAAAAAACTTGCCATTCAGGGACACCAGCAGTTCATCGGAAACTAAAAATGACGCCTGCCTTTCAGTCATAGAGCGTCCGCCAGAGCACCGGTCGCGTGAAGACGCTTAAAAAGCTGAGCTTGGTCAGGGGATGTAGTGGCAGACACTGTACTAGGCACCGGGGAAGGTTGTGTGACGCGCACCTGAACAGCCGCTGGCTCATAGTCCGCATAGGCGTGGAAATTGGTGCGCGTCGCGGGCGCATCATCAACGCCATAAACCGTGATTTCCACTTCACCATTCATTCCTTGAACTAATTCGCCCAAGGTTCGGAGCGTCCAGTTGCCGGGCCCGCGCAAACTTCTATTTACCCAAGCAGGACTGCGGCCGATCGTATGGGCAATATCAATTTGCTTCATCCCGGAATCTTTGCGACGCCGCCACAGTGCTTGCACGGCGTCAAACGCAACATCGCGAACGCGGGCGAAGCCATAATCGGCGGCTTCATGAGCGGAGTTGCATTCGTGGTCAGGCAAGGGGGAAGGCATCGCAGTTCTCCGTAACGTAATCATGGATTGTCGCCGCACTGTGCGGGTCAATATCCGAAAAAACCGACTTCCATTCATGGACGCACGCGGCGGTTGCCGCGTTCCATGCCGCCGAACCTTTTTTGCCAAGATAAGAGCGCGTGTGGAACTTGGTAAGAATTAGGGTGTCTGGCTCGGCAAAGCGGCCAAAAAGTCGGCCCTGAACGGCCGGCTCAGTCACGCGAATTTCCCAAATTTCGGGGGGCGGCGAAGTTAGACGGTCTAAGTAACGCCCGCGTCGGTTATCTCCATAAACGAGGCCACCCGACACCCAGCGGGTCATCGCGGCAGCGATGTAGCCCTTGCCCACAAGCAAATTGACGGCCGAGCGCGGGTCGTCAAAGTCCTTCATCGCCGAACTCGTCAAATACAACCGGCGTTTCGGGGGATACCTGCCCGTAGGCATGTATCTCCGCAGCTTGCCAGCCCCCTCCAGCTTGGCTATATATTGTCCGATTAACATATAAGTCAATACGCCACCACGCGCACCCTATGCAATAAACTGTGGCTGATTCAATCGAAGGTTAAAAGACCAATTTCAATCGGAGGTCAAAAAGTCGGAAATGAACTGATCGATGATGCTTGACGCTAAGAATAAAAGGTCATATAGTCGGGCTATGAACAAGCTCGACCCGCAGACCCGCGCTCGTATCCTCCACCTCCTTTGCGAGGGCAGTTCGATCCGTGCCGTAACCCGGCTAACCGGCGCCAGTAAGAACACGGTCACTAAGCTTGTGGTCGATGCCGGGCACGCTTGCACCGAGTATCAAGATCGAGTGTTGCGGAACCTTCCGACCAAGCGCGTGCAGGTCGACGAAATCTGGAATTTTATTTACGCAAAAAACGACAACGTGAAAGCCGCGAAGGCCGCACCGCCAGAGGCAGGCGACGTGTGGACGTGGACAGCAATCGACGCAGACACGAAGCTACTCGTTAGCTGGCTTGTAGCGGACCGTTCTAGCGACTCCGCGTGCATCTTCATGGACGACCTGAAAGAGCGCCTGTCCAATCGCGTACAGCTAACGAGCGACGGTCATCGGCCGTACCTCGTGGCGGTCGATGAGGTATTCGACAAAGACGTTGATTATGCGATGCTGCAAAAAATCTATGGCGCAGAGCCGGGAGGGGAGAAGCGTTACAGCCCGGCAAAGTGCATTGGAGCACAGAAGCGCGAGATTACTGGCAATCCCGATCCTAATCATATCAGCACATCGTTTGTTGAACGGCAGAACCTTACGATGCGGATGCACATACGCCGTTTCACTCGGCTGACAAATGCTTTCTCAAAGAAGATCGAAAACCATGCGTGTGCGGTTGCGCTGCATTCGATGTACTACAATTTCGTCCGGCTGCATCAAACGCTGAAAGTTAGCCCCGCAATGGCCGCTGGCGTGACAGATCGTCTTTGGGAAATGGTGGACGTAGTGGACATGCTCGATGCGTTTGAAGCGAAGCGGAAGCGGGCAGCGAAGCCGATTTTCGAAGTAGAGCAATGGAGGATCGGCGGCGGTTACTATGTACGCGCGACGTTGCCAGATGGCACGGTTGATCGGATCGAAGGATTTGCGACGGAAGGCGAAGCCGGGCGCTGGATTAGAAATGACTCTGCGGCGTGGCTGCATAATCGTCGGCAGATCGCGAGCTAACCATGCAAAGGGCGAAGACGGACTTTCGTGCTAGCGAAAACCAAAACTCGGTTGTATTGATCGCTTATGCCATTAAGCCGATTGTCTGCGAGTGACGGTTCTTGGGAGGCCCTGAAGCGCGCCTGGCGCGCGGAATGTGAGAAATTTGACGAAGACTTTGAAACCTACGCGCCGGCGACTTTTTCAATCTTAGATCCTCTTGCGCTCGAAAATTCGAAAAAAGCCGGAATTTTTGGGCTTCGCGACGGTTCCTCTATGTCAGCAGTCTGCCAAGCGAACTGCACGCCGCTTCCTGGCCATCCAAAGCCAGTTTTGCGAGTTCGATATATGACGTTTTCTCCAAGATTTGATTTTGGTGAATTAGAGGTTCAGGACTATGCCAAGGCACTTGTACAATTGTTTTTTGGGATTATTGATCTATCTCAAAGGGTTATGGCGGCAAATGAGGTAAAGTTCCATTTGAGAAGCTTGGCAGATCGCCAGTTTTTCGCTGCATTGGAGATGCCGCTTTCCAAGGTTTCCGCCTTTAAAAGGGTTGAAGTCCAAGGCATGTGGCTGTATGTAACCAAATCATAGGACATGCGTTGTACAAAGTACGCGCCTACGGGAGAACTCGCGATGTCCGCTGCCGATAAGGCAAAGCTTGAGGCGGAACTGCTTCATGCTTTTATCGAGGCAATTGAGGCCGTGGGCCTTGCTGCCTTCAAATCCACATCGATGTTCGGCTCCAACGAGCGCATTGCCCTAAAGCAGGCCGCTTAAGCGGCCATTTTAGCTTTACCTAAATTTCCGCGCGATTGCTGACGACCGCCTTGTCGTCGGTCTTTTTGCGTCTGCCAGTAGGTTCATGCGGAGAATACTCCCTCGCCACAATTGAAACTGACCCACTGCCGGTGCTTGACCAAGAACAATAAGTGAACTATGTTTCCTTTTCGTTCTGCACGAAGGAGAGAAAGACCATGGTTCGCGCCGTCGCCGAGGAGGCTTTAGCGCTCGCGTCCGTCACCTTGTTCCTGGCGATGGTTGCGATCTGGGCTCAGGTCCTGGGGGTCGTCTGAGCACGCACCCTCACGCCGTCATGGCCGGACTTGTTCCGGCCATCCACGTCTTACTTCTGCGCACCGATTAGGACGTGGATGCCCGCAAAAAGCGCCGCCGTTCTGCGAGCGGCTAGGCGGGGGCATGACAGGAGAGGCAAACTTTCTGTGCGCCGCGGTGAAGGAGCGCGCCGCCGCGATGGACAGGGCCGCTCGCGATCCCGCATGCTCGCTCTTCGCAAAATCGCCAGCCGCGAGTTTTTACCGATATGCCCGCCGCGACCGACCCCGGCTTCGTGCATTTGCACGTTCATTCGTCCTATTCGCTGCTCGAGGGCGCGCTGACCATCGCGCGCCTGGCGGAGCTCGCCAAAAAGGACCGCCAACCGGCGCTGGCGCTGACCGATACCGACAACATGTTCGGCGCGCTGGAATTCTCCGAGAAAATGGCCAGCGCCGGCATCCAGCCGATCGTCGGCTGCGCGCTCGGCATCGACTTCGCCGACCAGGACAACCGCGGCGCGGCGGTCGGCGAGAGCTGGCCGCGCATCGTGCTGCTCGCCGCGCGCGAAAACGGCTATCGCGGCCTGATGCGGCTTTGCTCGCGCGCCTATCTCGACACCGCGCCGACCGAACATCCGCACGTCAAGCTTGCCTGGCTCGCCGAGGAGGCTGGCGGACTGATCGCGCTTTCCGGCGGTCCCAACGGCCCGCTCGATGCCGCCATCGGCGGCGGCCAGAGCGCGCTGGCGCTGCAGCGCTGCGAGGCATTGCAGGGCTTGTTCGGCGACCGGCTCTATATCGAGCTGCAGCGCCACGGCATGGCGGCCGAACGGCTGGTGGAGCCGGGCTTGATCGAGCTCGCCTATGCGCGCGGCCTAGCGCTCGTCGCCAGCAACGAGCCGTTCTTCGCCACCCGCGACGATTATGAGGCGCACGACGCGCTCCTGTGCATCGCCGAGGGCCGCTTGCTCGCCGACGGCGAGCGCCGCCAGCTCACGCCCGAGCACCGTTTCAAGAGCCGCGCCGAAATGGCCGCCTTGTTCGCCGACCTGCCGGAGGCGCTGGCGGCAACCGTCGCGGTCGCCGAACGCTGCGCGTTCCGCCCGCGCACGCTGGCGCCGATCCTGCCGCGCTTCTCCACCGGGCCGCGCGACGGCGAGGCGACGGGCGCGCGGGAGAGCAAGAAAGCGAAGGAGGCGCACGAGGCCAAGGAAGCCGAAGAGCTTCGCCGCGCCGCTTTTGCCGGGCTCGAGCGCCGGCTCGCGCGCTATCCGCTGGCGCCGGGCCACACCGCCGAAGATTACCGCGAGCGGCTCGCCTTCGAGCTCGGCGTCATCGCGCGCATGAAATATGCCGGCTACTTCCTCATCGTCGCCGACTTCATCCAATGGGCGAAGGCGCAAGGTATCCCGGTCGGCCCCGGCCGCGGCTCCGGCGCCGGCTCGCTGGTCGCCTATGCGCTCACCATCACCGATCTCGACCCGATCCGCTTCGGGCTTCTGTTCGAGCGCTTCCTCAATCCCGAGCGCATCTCGATGCCGGACTTCGACATCGACTTCTGCCAGGAGCGGCGCGACGAGGTGATCCGCTACGTCCAGGAGAAGTACGGCCGCGATCAGGTGGCGCAGATCATCACCTTCGGCACCCTGCAGGCACGCGGCGTGCTGCGCGACGTCGGCCGCGTGCTGCAGATGCCGTACGGCCAGGTCGACCGGCTGTGCAAGCTGGTGCCGCAAAATCCGACCAACCCGATCTCGCTGAAAAGCGCCATCGACGGCGAGCCGCGGCTGCAGGCCGAGCGCGACCGCGATCCGGTGGTGCGGCGCGCCTTCGATATCGCGCAGAAACTGGAAGGCCTCACCCGCCACGCCTCGACGCATGCGGCCGGCATCGTCATCGGCGATCGGCCGCTGACCGAGCTGGTGCCGCTCTACCGTGATCCAAAATCGCTGATGCCGGTGACCCAGTTCAACATGAAATGGGTCGAGCCCGCGGGACTGGTGAAGTTCGATTTCCTCGGCCTGAAAACGCTCACCGTGCTCGACATCGCCGCCAAGCTCGTGCGCAAGCGCGGCGTCGATCTCGATCTGTCGGGCATTTCGCTCGATGACGCCAAGACCTACGAGATGCTGGCGCGCGGCGAGACCGTCGGCGTGTTCCAGGTGGAAAGTGCGGGCATGCGGCGGGCGCTCATCGACATGCGGCCCGACCGTTTTGAGGACCTGATCGTGCTGGTCGCGCTGTACCGGCCGGGCCCGATGGCCAACATCCCCACCTATTGCGCGCGCAAGCTCGGCCACGAGCGCACCGATTACTTGCATCCCAAGCTGCAGCCGATCCTGCAAGCCACCTACGGCATCATCACCTATCAGGAGCAGGTTCAGCAGATCGCACGCGAGCTGGCGGGCTTCAGCCTCGGCAAGGCCGACATCCTGCGCCGCGCCATGGGCAAGAAAAACAAGAAGGAGATGGCATCGCAGCGCGACGAATTCATCTCCGGCGCGGTCGAACGCGGTATCGCGCGGCACGACGCCGAAGCGATTTTCGAGGCGTGCGCCAAGTTCGCCGAATACGGCTTCAATAAATCGCATTCGGCGCCTTATGCGCTGCTCACCTATCAGACCGCCTATATGAAGGCCACCTATCCGGTCGAGTTTCTCGCCGCCTCGATGACGCTCGACATGGGCAACACCGACAAGCTCGCGGAATTTCGCGCCGAGGCCGAGCGGCTCGCCATTACCGTCGAGCCGCCTTCGATCAACCGCTCGGGCGTCGCGTTCGATGTCGCCGGCAACACCATCCACTATGCGCTGGCGGCGCTGCGCGGCGTCGGCCCGCAGGCCATCGAAAGCATCCTGGCGGCGCGCGGCGAGCGGCCGTTCGCCGACCTTGCCGACTTCGCCCGCCGCATCAATCCGCGCGCCATGAACAAGCGCGTGATGGAGAGCCTGGTTGCCGCCGGCGCCTTCGATGCGATCGAAAAAAACCGCGCCCGCGCCTTTGCGGCGGTGGACGCCATCCTCGCCACCGCGCAACGGGCGCACGAGGATGCCGCCATCGGTCAATCGGAGCTATTCGGCGGGGCGACGGCGCCCGAGCCGTTGGCGCTGCCGGCGGTCGAGCCGTGGTTGCCGGCGGAACGGCTGCAGCGCGAATACGAGGCGGTCGGCTTTTTTCTCAGCGGTCATCCGCTCGACGATTATGCCGCCGCGCTCAAACGGCTGCGGGTGCAGTCGTGGTCCGAATTCGCCCGCGCGGTGAAGGCCGGCGCCAGCGCCGGCCGGGTCGCCGGCACGATCGTGTCGCGCACCGAGCGGCGCACCAAGAACGGCACCAAGATGGGTATCATCGGCCTGTCCGACGCCAGCGGCCATTACGAGGCGGTGCTGTTCGCCGAGGGCTTGGCGCAGTATCGTGACCTGCTCGAGCCGGGAACCGCGGTGCTTTTGTCGCTCACCGCCGAGCTGCAGGGCGATGAAGTGCGTGCCCGCATCCAGTCGGTCGAGCCGCTCGACCAGGCGGCGGCGAAGACGCAGAAGGGGTTGCGTGTGTTCCTGCGCGACGGCGTGCCCCTGGAAGGGGTGGCGCGGCGGCTTGAGCCGATCAAATCCGGCGCAGCCCGGAACGGCGCGGATCACGGCGACGGCGAGGTTTCGATGGTCCTGCTGCTCGGCAACGGCAATGAGGTCGAGGTCAAGCTGCCCGGCCGCTTCAAGATATCCCCGCAAATCGCCGGCGCCATCAAGGCCGTTTCCGGCGTGGTGACGGTGGAGTCGTTGTGACTTGTTGCGCCCCGGCGCGCCTCCCTATATAAGCCGGGCAACTTCACACGCGGACCTTGGCCAAAAGCCGTCCGGTGCCCGGCCCTAAGGCTCGGGCTCATCGGTCCGCGGCGGATCAACCGGAGAATGACATGGCGCTGCCCGACTTCAGCATGCGTCAGCTTTTGGAAGCTGGCGTTCATTTCGGTCATCAATCCCACCGCTGGAATCCGAAGATGGCGGAGTACATCTTCGGCACCCGCAACAATATCCACATCATCGACCTGACGCAGACCGTGCCGATGCTGCACCGGGCACTGCAAGCGATCAGCGATACGGTGGCGAACGGCGGACGCATCCTGTTCGTCGGCACCAAGCGGCAGGCGCAGGATGGCATCGCCGAAGCGGCCAAGCGGTGCGCGCAATATTACGTGAATTCGCGCTGGCTCGGCGGCACCCTGACCAATTGGAAAACCGTTTCCAACTCGATCAAGCGGCTGCGTGCGCTCGATGAGATGCTCGCCTCCAACGAGGCGCAGGGTTACACCAAGAAGGAGCGGCTGACGCTGCAGCGCGAGCGCGACAAACTCGACCGGGCGCTCGGCGGCATCAAGGACATGGGCGGGCTTCCCGACCTCTTGTTCGTGATCGACACCAACAAGGAAGACATCGCCATCAAGGAGGCGCGCCGCCTCGGCGTTCCGGTCGCCGCCATCGTCGACACCAATTGCAACCCGGACGGCATCACCCATGTCGTGCCCGGCAATGACGACGCCAGCCGCGCCATCACGCTGTACTGCGATCTGGTCGCCAAGGCGGTGATCGACGGGATTTCGCGGGCGCAGGGCGAACGCATCGACCTGGGCGGTCTGGTCGAGCCGGAGGTGGCCGAGGAATTGCCGACCGAGACCGACAAGCTGGGCTTCCCGCCGCTGTCCGGGCCGCGCGGGGTGGCCGACGATCTCAAGAAGTTGCCGGGCGTGTCACCGGCCATCGAAAAGCAGCTCAACGACCTCGGCATCTTTCACATCTGGCAGATTGCCGAACTCTCGCCGGTTGCCGCGCACAACATCGGCGAGGAGGTCGGGCTACCCGGCCGCGTCGAAGGCTGGATTGCCCGGGCGAAGGAACAGATGGCCACCGAAGCCGAGTGAGCCGCGGATAGCAATACCGTTATTGCGAGGCAAAAGGGCGTTTACGCCCGTCTTCGACGGGCTATGGCGACGAAGCAATCCAGAATTCGCGCGAAATTGGATTGCTTCGCGGAGCCGGTCATCGAGCCGGCCACTGCGGGCCGCACCCGTTGGCTCGCAATGACGATAGGCGACGAGGAAAGACAGAAATGACCAACATCACCGCGAGCATGGTGAAGGAGCTCCGCGACAAGACCGGCGCGGGCATGATGGATTGCAAGGCGGCGCTCGGCGAGAGCGGCGGCGATCTCGAGGCGGCGGTCGACTGGCTGCGCAAGAAGGGTCTGGCCAAGGCCGCCAAGAAGGCGGGACGGGTCGCGGCCGAGGGTCTCATCGGCGTTGCGCTCACCGCGAACAAGGGACTCGTCGTCGAAGTCAATTCCGAAACCGACTTCGTGGCGCGCAACGACCTGTTCCAGGGCCTGGTGAAGATGATCGCGGACGTGGCCCTCGACGCGGGGTCCGACGTCAACAAAATCCTCGCCGCGCGCGTCGGCGACCGCACCGTCGCCGACGCCATCACCGAGACGATCGCCAAGGTCGGCGAGAACATGACGCTGCGCCGCGCCGCCGCCCTGTCCGTCGGCAAGGGCGTTATCGCCAGTTACGTGCACAACTCCGTCGCCGACGGATTGGGCCGAATCGGCGTCATCGTCGCGCTCGAATCCGCCGGCAATGCCGACGAGCTCAAGGCCTTCGGCCGCATGGTGGCGATGCACGTCGCCTCCGCCAATCCGCAGGCGATCGACGCTTCCGGGCTCGCTGCGGCGACGATCGAGCACGAGAAGAACGTGTTGGCGGAGAAGTTCAAAGCGCAGGGCAAGCCGGCCAACGTCATCGACAAGATCGTCGAGTTGGGGCTGAAGACCTTCTACAAGGAGGTCTGTCTGCTCGATCAGGGCTTCATCTTCGACGATAAGAAGAGCGTGGCCCAGGCGCTGAAGGAGAGCGAGGCGAGGGCCGGCGCACCGATGAAGATCGGCGGTTTCGTGCGCTACGCGCTGGGCGAAGGCATCGACCGGCCGGAGGGCGATTTCGGCGGCGAGGTGGCGGCTCTGGCCGGCACGCACTAGAGCACGATCCCGAAAAGTGGAGTTTTCGGAAAAGATCATGCTGCAGCCGAAGTCGGCACCGCGCTGTTGGGTTTCGCCCGCAGATGCGATAGCCGTATAGTCGCGCCGCTGGTGATTCAGTCCTATGCCGATGTGCCGCTGGATTTGAAATCCACCGCGCTGGCGGCGGCGAGGGGCGGAACGTTGCGATGGCGAAGTCGAACTACCGACGGGTAATCGTCAAGCTCTCCGGCGAAGCCCTGAGCGGTCCGGAAAAATTCGGTATCCACCGCGCGACCATCGATCGCTTCGCCGCCGATCTGGTCAACGTGCATAAACTGGGCATAGGCCTCGGCGTCGTGGTTGGCGGCGGCAATATTCTGCGCGGCGCGCAGATCTCCGAGGAGGGGCTGTCGCGCCCGACGGCCGATGCGATGGGAATGCTGGCGACCGTGATGAACGCGCTGGTCCTGGAAACGGCGATCGAGCGCGCCGGCGTCAGCTCCCGCACCATGTCGGCGCTGGCCATGCCGCAAGTTTGCGAAACCTACGAGCGGGCGCGCGCGTTACGGCATCTCGACGACGGCCGCATCATCGTTTTCGGCGGCGGCACCGGCAATCCATACTTCACCACCGACACCACGGCGGTGTTGCGCGCCGCCGAGATGGGGTGCGACGCCGTTCTCAAGGCGACCGATGTCGACGGGGTCTATACCGCCGATCCCAAGCGGGACCCGACGGCGAAGCGCTACGAGAGCCTCGATCATCAGGAGGCGCTCGACCGCAACCTGAAAATCATGGATGCGACAGCCTTCGCGCTTGCTCGGGAGAATCGTATGCCTATCATCGTATTCTCGATCCGGGAGCACAGTGCGATCGAGACCGTCTTGCGCGGTAAGGGTCACTTCACCACCGTCGCCTGAAGCTGCGCGCAGCGGGCGAAAGCGGCCGTTTGGATCGCGGAGGGCGCCATGACAACCGCTACATTTGACATGAATGACCTCAAGCGCCGCATGCAGGGCGCGCTGGCCGCGCTTAAGCAGGAGCTGGCGGGTTTGCGCACCGGCCGCGCCTCGACGGCGCTGCTCGAACATGTCCACGTCGAGGCCTACGGCAGCCAAATGCCGCTCAATCAGCTGGCCACGGTGAGCGCGCCGGAGCCGCGGCTGCTCAATGTCCAGGTCTGGGATCGGTCGATGATCCATCCCGTCGAGAAGGCGATTTCCGCCGCCAATCTCGGATTGACTCCCTCGACCGAGGGGCAGGTCATCAAGCTGCGCATTCCCGAGCTTAACGAAGAGCGGCGGCGGGAAATCGTGAAGGTCGCCCATAAATACACCGAGGCCGCCCGCGTGGCGGTTCGCCACGTCCGCCGCGACGGCCTCGACCTTCTCAAGAAGCTGGAGAAGGAGCACAAGATCAGCGAGGACGAACATAATCGCCAAGCCGCCGAGGTGCAGAAGGCGACCGACGCGACCATCGCCGAGGTCGACCGGCTCTTGGCCGGCAAGGAAAAGGAGATCATGACCGTTTGAGTGACGCTGCAAGATCGCGAAGCAAGGCCGCGCAGCCGCTGCCGGCCGGGAGCGACTCCTTCGAAGTGCCCCGCCACGTCGCCATCATCATGGATGGCAACGGGCGTTGGGCGGCCGCCCACGGCATGCCGCGGGTGGAAGGCCACCGGCGCGGCGTCGAGGCGTTGCGCCGCACCGTACGCGCGGCGGCCGATCTCGGCATTTCCGTGTTGACCATTTTCTCCTTCAGCTCGGAGAACTGGGCGCGGCCGCCGTCGGAAATCCGTGACCTGATGGGTCTCTTGCGCCGCTTCATCCGCAACGATCTCGCCGATTTGCACAAGAGCAATGTGCGCGTGCGCATCATCGGCGACCGCGACGATCTCGATCGCGACATCTGCCTCTTGCTGCAGGAGGCGGAAGATCTGACGCGCGGCAACGACGGCCTCACGCTGGTCGTGGCCTTCAATTACGGCGCACGGCAGGAGATCGCGCACGCCGCGCGCCGGCTGGCGATCGAGGTGGCGGAAGGCCGTCTCTCCGCCGACGAGATAACGCCGGAACGGCTCGGCAGCTTTTTCCACGCGCCCGACATTCCCGATCCCGACCTGATCATCCGTACCAGCGGCGAGCAGCGGCTTTCCAACTTCCTGCTCTGGCAGGCGGCCTATAGCGAGCTGGTTTTCGTCCCGGTCAACTGGCCCGATTTCGACCGCGCCGCGCTGGAAGGCGCGATCGTGGAGTTTCGCCGCCGCGAACGCCGCTTCGGCGGTTTGGTCGCCAATACCGCATCGTGAAGATCGGATCGTGAGCACGCCTGACCACCGTGCCGGCCGCGCCGGCGAATTTGTCGTGCCGGCACGGGGCAGGGGTAATCTCCTTCAACGCGTGGCATCGGCGGCCGTGCTGGTGCCGATCGCGCTCGCAAGCACTTATGCCGGCGGGTGGCTTTT
This sequence comes from uncultured Alphaproteobacteria bacterium, assembly GCA_963721025.1. Taxonomy (GTDB): domain Bacteria; phylum Pseudomonadota; class Alphaproteobacteria; order Rhizobiales; family Xanthobacteraceae; genus BOG-931. The sequence goes on from CAVRHN010000003.1 coordinate 32,028, forward strand.
TCTCGCTCTCTGCGCGATCGCGGCCGGCGCCATCCTCTGGGAGTGGGCGTCGCTGGTCGCCCGCGACGCCGACCCTCGCATTCTGGCGCCGGGATGGGCGGCATTGCTGGGGGCGGCGGGGCTGGTCGGGCTGAGCTTGCCCGGGGCCGCGTTTGCCATGATTACGATCGGGGCGGTGCTGGCCGGGCTCGTGGTGGCTGCCTGGCGGCGCGACGCCCCCCCGGCGTCGGCGTCGGCCGTTTGGGCCGCGGGCGGGGTAGCCTATGCCGGCGCGACGCTATTGGGGCCGGCGCTGTTGCGCCGCGATCCGGAATGGGGTCTGACGGCACTTTTATTTCTGTTCGCAACGGTCTGGATCACCGACATTTTTGCCTATTTCTGCGGTCGGGCGATCGGGGGTCTCCCACTGTGGCCCCGGGTCAGTCCGAATAAGACCTGGGCGGGGGCGGTCGGGGGACTGGCCGGGGGGGTTGCCGCCGGCGTCGCGGTCGCCTATGCGAGCGGACTCGGCAGGCTGGGGATCATTGCGGTCATGGCGTTTTTGCTTTCGGTCCTGGCGCAGGCCGGCGACCTGTTCGAGTCTGCGGTCAAGCGGCATTTCGGCGCCAAGGACACGAGCCGGCTTATTCCGGGTCATGGCGGCGTGATGGACCGCCTCGACGGCTTCCTGGTGGCCGCCTTCGCCGCGCTCCTCATCGGAATCATTCGCGACGGAACTGGTACGCCGGCCCGCGGCTTCCTGGTATGGTAAGCCGATGACGCAGAAGCAAACCCGGGCCAGGGTCGAGCTGGCGCCCGTGCCGCGTACGGTGACGCTATTGGGCGCCACCGGCTCCATCGGGTCGAGCACCGTCGACCTGCTGCGGCAGGATCCCGCCCGCTATCGCGTCGCCGCCGTGACCGCTCACCGCAATGCCGCCGCGCTCGCGCGCTTGGCGCGCGAACTCGGCGCGGGCTTTGCCGCCGTCGCCGATCCCGACGCTTATGGCGAACTCAAAGCCGAGCTGTCCGGCTCCGGCATTGAGGCTGCCGCGGGTGCCGCGGCCGTCGTCGAGGCGGCGCTGCGGCCCGCCGATTGGGTGATGGCCGCGATCACCGGTGCAACGAGTCTTGAGCCGACGCTCGCCGCGGCCGAGCGCGGCGCGACGGTCGCGCTCGCCAACAAGGAATGCCTGGTCTGCGCCGGCGCGCTGTTCATGCGGCGTGCGGCTGCCGCCGGCGCCACGGTCCTGCCGGTCGATTCCGAGCACAACGCGATTTTCCAGGCTTTGAGCGCCGGCCGGCGCGAGGATGTGCGCCGTATCGTCTTGACCGCTTCGGGAGGGCCATTTCGCACGTGGCCGCTAGAGGCCATCCGCAAGGTCACGGTGGAGCAGGCGCTCAAGCATCCGACCTGGTCCATGGGCCCGAAGGTCACGATCGATTCGGCGACGCTCATGAACAAAGGCCTCGAACTCATCGAGGCCCACCACCTGTTCGCCTTGGAAACAGATGTCGTGGTCCATCCGCAATCCGTCGTGCACGGCTTGGTGGAATTCCGGGACGGTTCGGTGGTCGCGCAGCTGGGGTCGCCGGACATGCGGATTCCGATTGCCCATTGTCTGGCCTGGCCGGTCCGCATCGGCACGCCGGCGCCTCGGCTCGACCTGGCGCGCCTCGCCACGCTCACCTTCGAAGAGCCCGATCTCATCCGCTTCCCGGCGTTGGCGATTGCGCGCCGGGCGCTTACCGCCGGCGGGGCCGCCCCGACGATTCTCAATGCGGCAAACGAGGTCGCGGTACGCGAATTCATCGGCGGTCGCCTTGGTTTCGGCGGGATTCCTGCCCTGGTCGAGGCGACGCTCGATGCAGCCGAACGGCGCGGCACGACGGCCGAACCGCAATCCGTCGAGGACGCGATCGCCATTGACCATAATGCAAGAAGGTTGGCGGCCGAACGCTTGCCCGAAATTGCCGCAATGGCATCTTAACGTTAAGAACAGGGCCGGAATAATCAGGGGACGGGTGGGCGAAGGTCATGGGGTCCTATTTTGTGTCGCATCTGCATGCGCTCGGGGGCGGCCTTGTCGGGTATGTGATCCCCTTTGTGTTTGTTCTCAGCCTCGTCGTCTTTTTTCATGAGCTCGGCCATTTTCTGATCGCGCGCTGGTGCGGCGTGCGGATTTTGGTGTTTTCCATCGGCTTCGGGCCGGAAATCATCGGCTTTAATGACCGCTACGGGACGCGCTGGAAGATCTCCGCCATCCCGCTCGGCGGCTTCGTGAAGTTCTTCGGCGACGACAACGCGGCAAGCGTTCCTGATGCCGCTCGCCTTGCCAGCATGGACGAGCAAGAGCGCGCGCGAAGCTTCGCGTTTCAGCCGGTACTCAAGCGCGCCGCCATTGTCGTGGCCGGGCCGTTGGCGAATTTCGTCTTGGCCATCGTGATTTTTGCCGCCGTTTTCATGCTTTACGGCAAGCAAACGATGAGCGCGCGGGTGGATGCCGTGCAACCGGGCAGCGCCGCTGCGGCAGCAGGTTTTAAGCCCGGCGATCTCGTCGTGGCGATCAACGGCCGGCCCATCGAGAACTTTGCCGAAATGCAGCGCATCGTCAGCACGAGTGCCGGCGAAACCCTCCACGTCACCGTGGATCGTGGCGGGGTCCGGCAGGTGCTCAAGGCAGTGCCGGCGCTGAAAGAGGTCAAGGACAATTTCGGCAACGTGCAGCGCATCGGGGTTCTCGGCATCAGCCGGTCGATGGCCCCGGAGGACCTGAAACTGCACCCGGTGGCGCCGCCGCAGGCCTTTTGGATGAGCGTCCAGGAAACCTGGTCGGTAATCGATCGGACGCTCGGCTATATCGGCGGGGTCCTAACCGGCCGGGAGGCCGCGAACCAGCTCGGCGGCCCGATCCGCATTGCGCAAATGTCCGGGCAGGTTGCCAGCTTCGGCTTCGTGCCGCTGATCCAGCTCACTGCCGTCCTGTCAGTGTCGATCGGGTTGCTCAATCTGTTCCCGATTCCGCTGCTCGATGGCGGTCACCTTTTGTTCTATGCGATCGAAGCCCTGCGCGGCCGCCCGCTCTCCGAAAGAGCCCAGGAGGTCGGCTTCCGCATCGGTCTCGCGATCGTCTTGATGTTGATGATATTTGCAACTTTCAATGACATCGTTCATCTGACGACGTCTTGAGGCGATAGCCGCAAGGCGTGCGGGGGTGCGTGGGCGAGGAGGCGGGGTGTCCCAATCTAGCGGAGAGAAATATTCGGCTGATTGAGACGTCAAACAGAGCTGAGGGAGACTGCGAGTAACCCGCCACTGGGGGCGGCCACGAGGGGAATAAGGGCGCTTTGCGCATGGACATGTGTGTGCGGGTAAGACGAGGGCTTGTCGTGGCCGGCTTGCTCCTCGGCGGAGTATTGTTTGGCTTTGCTTCCGGAGCGGTATTTGCCGCGCCGGCGGAAACCGGCGCGACTACGAACTCGATTGTTGTCCAGGGCAACCGCCGCGTCGAAGCTGACACGATCCGCTCGTACTTCAAGGCCGCCCCGGGCGAACCGCTCGATGCCGCCAAGATCGACGCCGCGCTGAAGGCGCTTTACGCCTCGGGCCTGTTCGAGGACGTTCGCATCTCCCATGAAGGCGGCCGGCTGGTCGTGACCGTGGTGGAAGCGCCGGTCATCGATCGGCTCGTCTTCGAGGGCAACAGCAAGATCAAGGAGGAGCAACTCAAACAGGAAGTCCAGTCGAAAGCGCGCGGAACGCTGTCGCGCGCCACGGTGCAGGCGGATGTTCAACGCATCATCGAGGTCTATCATCGCAACGGGCGCTTCGACATCCAGGTCGTGCCGCAGATCATCGCGCGGCCGAACAATCGCGTGGATCTAATTTTCTCGATCAAGGAGGGCGAGAAGACCGGGGTCAAGGCGATCATCTTCGTCGGTAACAAGGCCTACTCGTCCTACCGCCTGAAGGAGGTGATCAAGACGTCGGTATCGAACTTCTTGAGCTTTCTGCAGACCACCGACGTCTATGACCCCGATCGCATCGAAGCCGACCGCGATCTGATCCGGCGCTTCTATCTAAGCCACGGCTATGCCGACGTGCAGGTCGTCTCCGCAACCGGCGAATACGACCCCGCCAAAAAGGGTTTCATCATCACGTTCACGATCGAGGAGGGACCGCGGTACCACTTCGGCGCGATCGACATTCAATCCAACATCCGCGCCGTCGATCCAAAGTCGCTGCGGTCCGTCCTGCGGATGAAACAGGGCGACGTCTACAACAGCGACGCCGTCGAGAAGACGGTCGAGAGCCTCACCGTCGAAATCAGCAAGCACGGTTATCCGTTCGCCACGGTGCGGCCGCGCGGCGACCGCAACCCGCAGACGCGCACCATCAGCGTGGTGTTCGCCTTGGATGAAGGCGTGCGCGCCTATATCGAACGCATCAATATTCGCGGCAACACCAGAACTCGCGATTATGTGATCCGGCGCGAGTTCGATATTTCCGAAGGCGATCCGTACAACCGCGCCTTGATCGATCGCGCCGAGCGGCGGATCAAGAACCTCAACTTCTTCAAGACGGTAAAGATCACCAACGAGCCCGGCTCGGCGCCGGACCGGGTGGTCATCAATGTCAACGTCGAGGAACAATCGACCGGCGACTTCTCGGTCATGGGCGGCTTTTCGACCGCCAACGGCTGGATGGGGCAGGTATCGGTCTCGGAAAGAAACCTCCTCGGAACCGGTCGGTTCGCCAAGGCTTCGGTGACCTACGGTGAATATATTCGCGGCGTCGAGCTTAATTTCGTCGAGCCTTATCTTCTCGACCAGCGGCTTTCCGGAGGCGTCGATTTGTTTGCGCGAGAGTCGCTGGCAAACCCTTATCTCTCGTACGGAACCGAAACGCTCGGCACCGCCTTGAAACTCGGCATTCCGCTGCGTGAAGACCTCACCATGCAACTGCGTTACTCTATTTATTGGCAGCAGATCAGCCTGACGTCGAGTTTGGACGACTGCAACAACATCAATCCGAATTTCGCGACCACGTTTCCGACGTGGCCCGCCGTTGCCGGCGCGGCGGCCGCGGGCCTCGCCTATCCCGGCTATGCCGCTGCGGTCGCGGCCGGCAACCAGTCAAATTGCCTCCTCAGCGGCGCCAATACCGGCCAGGCGCTCATCTTTCAGGCCTCGTTGCCGGTGCGTGAGGAGCTTGCGCAGGGCGGCTATCTGACCTCGCTGGCCGGATATGGATTTACCTACAACACGCTCGACAACAACAAGCACCCCACCAACGGCATCCTCGTCAGCTTCGGTCAGGATTTCGCCGGCCTCGGCGGCGATGCAGCCTATATTCGCACCACCGTCGACTTCCGCACCTATTACGAAGTCGTCTCCGATCTGATCGGCATCCTGCATCTGCAGGGCGGCGACATGTTGGGCCTGACCGGCTGCCCGAACAGCGGCGCATGCGTTTCCAATGGCGGCTATGTGCGCATGCTCGACGATTTCAAGATGGGTCCCAATCTGGTACGCGGATTTCAGCCGGCCGGCTTTGGTCCGCGCGACATCACGCCGTTAACGGCGGGCGATCCGCTCGGCGGCACGATGTACTGGGGCGCCAGTATTGAGATGCAATATCCGTTCTACTTCCTGCCCAAGGATTCCGGCTTCCGCGGCGCCGTCTTTGTCGATTCCGGTTCGGAATGGGGTTACCGGGGAGAGACGCAGTATCCGGCAAACGGCGAAGTCAACGGCAACGTCACCATACCCGGGACGGGAACCTTTGTTTGCCAGTGCGGAATGCAATACGCCAACGACGCCGCGCCGCGCGTATCGGTCGGCGCCAGCCTGATCTGGGACTCGCCGTTCGGTCCGCTGCGGTTTGACTTCGCCTATCCGATTCTGAAACAGGCCTACGACCGCACGCAATGGTTCCAGTTCGGCGGCGGCACGCGATTCTGATCGCGGCCGCGGCCCTCGTCAACGGCGGGCGCATGCCGGACTTCTTCCCAGTAGCACGCGAGTTGACGATCGGAGAGATCGTCGCGCTCACGCGCGCCAAGCCGCGCGCCGGCGTTCCGCTCGATCGCCGCATCGGCAACGTCGCTCCGCTCGATACGGCACGGGCGTCCGACATCAGCTTCCTCGACAATAAGAAATATCTCGGTCAATTGGCCGCCACCCGCGCCGGAGCTTGCCTGCTCAAGCCGCGTTTCGAGGACGCTGCGCCGGATAATCTTGCGCTGCTGGTGACGGCGGAGCCGTATCGCGCCTTCGTCGCGGTGGCGCGTGCGCTGTTTCCGACGGCGTTGCGGCCATCGTCGCTGTTCGGCGTCAGCGGCCGCGCGGCAGGCGCACAGGTGCATACCTCGGCGCGGATCGAGGCGGGCGTCACGATCGATCCGCTGGCGGTGATCGGGCCCGGCGCCGAGATCGGAGCGGGCACGCTGATTGCCGCCGGCGCGGTGATCGGCCCGGGCGTCGCGATCGGACGCGACTGCGCGATCGGCGCCGGCGCCACGGTTGTCAGCGCACTGATCGGCGATCGCGTCATCATTCATCCCGGCGCGCGCATCGGTCAGGACGGCTTCGGCTATCTTCCGAGTCCGAAGGGGCACCAGAAAATCCCGCAAACCCGCCGCGTCATCATTCAAGACGATGTCGAGATCGGCGCCAATACCGCGATCGACCGCGGCGGGACTCGGGATACGGTGATCGGCGAGGGCACCAAGATCGACAATCTGGTGCAAATCGGACACAACGTCTCCATCGGGCGGCACTGTGTGATCGTGTCGCAAACCGGAATATCCGGCAGTGTGGAGGTGGGCGATTTCGTCGTGCTGGGCGGCCAAGTCGGGATCACCGATCATGTGACGATCGGGACCGGAGCTACCGTCGGCGGCGGCGGCGGCGTTACAACGGATATCCCGCCCGGGGAGCGCTGGGCCGGCTATCCCGCGCGTCCCGCGCGCGAGTGGCTAAGGGGGGTTGCGGCGATGCACCGTCTCGCACGCCGCGGCGGCAAGCGGCAAGGAGAGGAGGAATGAGCGCGGAAACCATTAACGCCATCGACATCCGCGAGATCCTGCGGTTGTTGCCGCATCGCTATCCTTTCGTCATGATCGATCGCATCGTCGACGTGCGCGGCGACGAGCACGGCATCGGCATCAAGAATGTCACCATCAACGAGCCGCAATTTCTCGGCCATTTTCCGGAAAATCCGGTCATGCCAGGCGTGCTGATCATCGAGGGGATGGCGCAGACGGCGGGCGCACTATGTCTGCGTCACATGGGGTCGCACGAACGTCACGCCTCGATGTATTTCCTCACCATCGACAAAGCCAAATTCCGCAAGCCGGCGACGCCGGGCGACACCATCGAATATCACGTCAATAAGATCGCGCGCCGGCGCAACATGTGGTGGTACCGGGCCGAGGCCAAGGTTGGCGGCGTTCTGATCGCCGAGGCCGAAGTCGGGGCCATCATTACCGAGGGCTAGATGGCGATCGATCCGACCGCGCGCGTTGCCGCGGGTGCGCGTATTGAGGAGAGCGTCGAGATCGGACCCTATTGCATCGTCGGGCCGCAGGTGGAGATCAAGAGCGGCGCGCGCCTCATCGCGCACGTCCACGTCACCGGCGTCACGACGATCGGCGAAGGCACCGTCGTTTATCCGTTCGCCTCGCTGGGAACGCCGCCGCAATCGGTCCACTATCGCGGCGGGGCGACGCGGCTGGTGATCGGAGCGGCTTGCGAGCTGCGCGAAAGCGTCACCATGAATACCGGGACGGAAGACGGCGGCGGCGTGACTTACGTCGGCGAGCGCTGCTTCTTCATGGTCGGATCCCATGTCGGGCATGATTGCCACGTGGGCAACGACGTGACCCTTGCCAACAACGCCGTGCTGGGCGGTCACGTTCGTGTCGGCGATTACACGTTCCTGGGTGGGCACGTGGCGATCCATCAATTCGTGCGCATCGGAGAAGGCGTGATGATGGCGGGCATGTCGGCCACGCGCGCCGACATCATTCCATTCGGATTCGCGTTCGGCCAGGACGCCGCGTTGGTCGGGCTGAACATCGTGGGCCTGCGGCGGCGCGGCGCGACGCGGGCCGAGATGCATCGGCTGCGGCGCGCCTATCGCAGCCTGTTCTTCGTCAGGGGGCGGCTCGCGGACCGGATCGATGCGGTGGAGCGCGAGTTTGCCGACGATGCGCTGGTCGGCAAGATCGTCGGGTTCATCCGGGCGGGGGGCAAACGCCCTTTGATGCGGCCTCGCGCCGGCGGGCAAGCCGACGAGCACGGCGCTGATGAAGCAGCCCAATGAGCCGATGAATGGTTGACGCGCCGGGACGTGATCCGCTTGCGATCATCTGCGGCGGCGGCAGCTTTCCCGGCGCGGTCGCCGACGCCGTGGCCCGGCGAGGCCGACGGCCGGTGATGTTCGCCGTCAGGGGCTGGGCCGATCCCAAGGTGGTCGAGCGCTACGATCATCACTGGATTGCGATCGGGCAGGCCGGTCGATTTTTCCGGCTGACCCGCGCCGAGCATTGCCGCGAGCTGTTGTTCATCGGCACGCTGTTGCGGCCGCCGCTCACGCAAATCCGTCTCGACTGGCACTCGATCCGGCTGCTGCCGCGCATGATCCGCATGTTGCGCGGCGGCGATGACCGGCTATTGTCCGGTGTCGCGCGCCTGGCGGAGGAGGGCGGTTTGCGGGTCATCGGTGTTCAGGAAGTGGCACCCGACATCATCGTGCCCGAGGGGGTGTTGGGCGCCTATCCACCATCGCCGCGCGACCGCGCCGATATCGCGCGCGCGCTCATGGTGATCGCGGCGCTGGGGCCGTTCGACGTCGGCCAAGCCGCGGTCGTCGCCGATAACCACGTGCTCGCGGTCGAGGCGGCGGAAGGGACCGACAACCTGCTCGGCCGCATTGCCGATCTGCGGCGCCAGGGGCGAGTGGTGACGCCGCCGGGTGTCGGCGTTCTCGTCAAGGCGCCAAAGCCCGGTCAGGATCGCCGCTTCGATCTGCCGGCGATTGGTCCGCAAACAATCGAGAATGTGGCGCGCGCCGGCCTTGCCGGATTGGCGGTCGCCGCCGGCAGCACGATTATCGCCCAAGCGTCCGAAGTCGTCGCTGCCGCGGACCGCGCCAAAGTCTTTCTCGCCGGGGTGCGCGAGGACGCGGCACGATGAAGCATGAGCCGCAACCACCGCCGCTGTCGATTTACATCGTCGCCGCCGAGGAATCCGGCGACGCGCTAGGCGCGACATTGGCGCGCGCGCTGGTGGCGCAGGGCGGCGGCGCGGTGAAGCTCTCCGGCGTCGGCGGGCGGGCGATGGCGGCTGCGGGAATTGCCAGCCCATTCCCGATCGAGGAGCTCTCGATCATCGGTCTCAGTGCGATCCCACGCCGGCTGCCGATGATTTTGCGCCGTATCCGCGAGACCGCGGCTGCGATCGTTGCCGCACATCCGGACGCCCTCGTCATCATCGACAGCCCCGACTTTACCCACCGGGTGGCCCGCCGCGTGCGGCGCCTGGCTCCTTCAATTCCGATTCTCGATTATGTCTCGCCGTCGGTTTGGGCCTGGCGGTCGGGACGTGCGCGCGCGATGCGCGCTTATGTCGACTGCGTACTGGCGATTCTGCCGTTTGAGCCGGCCGCACATGTCCAACTCGGCGGTCCACCTTGCGTCTACGTCGGCCATCCGCTGATCGAGCGCATCGCGGAGCTGCGTCCCGATGCGGACGAAGCGCAACGCCGCCGTGCCGATCCGCCGCTTGTTCTCCTTCTTCCCGGCAGCCGCTCAAGCGAGATCGGGCGGCTTATCGGCATTTTCGGCGACGCGATTGCGCGGATTGCCGCCCGCGTCGGGCCGATCGAGTTGGTGTTGCCGACTGTGCCCCATCTCGTGTCACGGGTGCGCGAGGCGGTCGCCGGCTGGGCCGTGACGCCGCGCATTGTGTTCGAGCCCGCTGCGAAGTGGGCGGCCTTCCGCTCGGCGCGCGCGGCGCTTGCGGCATCCGGCACGGTGACGCTCGAGCTGGCGCTGGCCGGCGTGCCGACCGTTGCCGTCTACCGGCTGCCGCTGGTCGAGGAGATCGCTCTGCGGATCGGCGGACTGCAAGCGACGCTGCAAAGCGTGATCCTCGCCAATCTGGTGCTCGGCGAGAACGACATTCCGGAATTCCTGCAGCGGGATTGCACGCCGCAGCGGCTCGCGGACGCGCTTGTTCCGCTCCTGTCCGACACGCCGCAGCGTCTGCGGCAGGTCGCGGCCTTCGGCAGGCTCGATGCCATCATGGCGCCCGGTGCGGCGCCGCCGAGCGCCAAGGCCGCGGCAACCGTGCTCGATCTGGCTCGTCGCGGCCGTCGCGATATCGCCGCCACAACCGGCGAAAGCTAATGGTTCATTGTCAGCGCCGCGCTATCCATGCCTTAACCATCCTGCTAACGACAGCCACCGCGTTCGAGCCACGGTTCAGAGGCGCATGACGAAGACGACCAAACGGCTAAAATCCTCGATCCGCGCCGCGATAACCGGGGTACACGGTTACGTGCCGGCCGACGTGCTGACCAATGCCGAGCTGGCGCGGATGGTCGACACCACCGACCAGTGGATCGTCGAGCGCACCGGCATCAAGGAACGGCATATTCTCAAGGGCAAGGGTCTCGGCACCTCGCATATGGGCGCCGAGGCTGTGCGCGGTCTGCTAAAGAAGACCGGGACCAAACCCAGCGACGTCGATCTTCTGATCTGCGCCACGACGACGCCTGACTTCGTGTTTCCCTCGACCGCCAATCTGATCTGCGACACGTCGGACATTCGCAACATCGGCAGCTTCGACGTGCAGGCGGCGTGCTCCGGCTTCGTCTATGCGCTCACCATCGCCAGCCAATTCATCGAGCGAGGCACCTGTCGCAAGATCGTGGTGGTCGGCGCGGACAAGATGTCGGCGATCATCGACTATACCGACCGGGCCACCTGCGTGTTGTTCGGCGACGGCGCCGGTGCGGTGCTGGTCGAGCCGAACAAGAAATATGGCATTATCGACACGCTCATCGCCTCCGATGGCGCCGGCATGAAGCACCTGCACCAGAAGGCGGGCGGCAGCCGCCTGCCGCCGACGGCGGAGACTGTCGCCAAGCGCCTGCACTACGTCCACCAGGAAGGCGCCGCGGTTTACAAATTTGCCATCGCGCGCATGACCGACGTCGCAACCGAATTGATGCGGCGCAACCATCTGACCAAGGACATGATCGATTGGCTAGTGCCGCACCAGGCCAACCGGCGCATCATCGAAGCGACCGCCGAGCGCATCGGGCTGCCGCCGGAGCGGGTGATGGTGACGATCCACAAATACGGCAACACCACCGCGGCAACGATCCCGTTGTGCCTGTGGGAATACGAAAACAAGCTTAAAGCCGGCGATCGGCTCTTGCTGGCGGCCTTCGGCGGCGGCTTCACCTGGGGCGGCATCTATATGACCTGGGCCTACGACCCGCGCTGAGCGGCTCGCGGCTGCGTTCCCGAAGCCGGAGCGGGGCCGGCGCGGCGCCGGCGCGGCGCCAGCGCAGCCGCCGGCGATTCGGGACTGCCGGCAAGATAATGGTGCGTTAAGTAACCCGCGCTAACCTTCCGGCTTCATTACGCTTTGGAAGCGCCATGGCCGTCGAGCCCGGTTTTCAAGTCCGCCTCGGAATCTACGAAATTGACGCCGATGTCGTCGCTCTGCGCGGGGAAATCTGGCGCCTGCTTGCCCCTCGTCTCGATACGATCATCGCGGCGTACCTGGCGCATATCCTCGACGTTGCGCCGTTGTACCGCAAGAAGATGGAAGAGGGCCGCAAGGCTTATACCGACGCGTTCAAATATTACACGGAACGGCTTTTGAATAATCCGTTCGACGAGGAGTGGGTCAAAGACGCCTACGAGCGCGCGACCGCCGAAGTCAAATCCGGTTTGGACATGAGGTCGCGCAGCGCCAGCGCAATTGCCGTGCTGAACCACTTGAGCAAATACATTTACCAGCATTATCGGTTTTCGCCGCGCAAGGGCCTTCGGTTGTTGAATGCGGCCACGCGCATCTTCATGCTGGACGCCGCCAACGCGGTAGCTTGTCACAACAGCATGGAAGTTCAACAAGCCAAAGCGCGCTCCGATGAACTGGCCAATTCCATCAAGAGCTTTGCCCGTTCGGTTGACGGAGTGCGCGACATCATCGCCAATGTCGCCAAGTCGATCAGCTCGACATCGGACCGGCTCGCCGAACTGGGCAAGACCGCGTCGGGCCAAACCGATATGGCGGCGCACGCCGCCGAGGACACCGCTTCCAGGATCGGCAGCATCGCCGCAGCCACCGACGAGCTCAACGCCTCGATCGAGGAAATTCATGCGCAAGTCATGGGCAGCGCCGAGACCGCGCAAAAGGCGGTCTCGCATTCGGCGCGCACCGACACCAACATTCGCTCGCTTTCGGAAGCGGTCGAGAAGATCGGCTCGGTCGTCAATCTGATCTCCAACATCGCCGCGCAAACAAATCTTCTGGCGTTGAATGCGACGATCGAAGCGGCGCGGGCCGGCGATGCCGGCCGCGGCTTTGCGGTGGTTGCTTCGGAAGTCAAGTCGCTTGCCGTGCAGACGGCCAAGGCCACCGACGACGTCGGCAAGCAGATTTCGGTGATTCAGGAGGCTATGCGGCGGTCGATGAGCGAAATCACATCGACCAATCAATCGATCACGGAGATTTCGGGAGTGTCCAGCTCGCTCGCCGAAATGATCATGCATCAGGCCCACGCCACCAACGAAATCGCCAAGAACGCCAACAGCGCCTCGCTGAATGCGACAACGGTGACCGACGCCTTGAAGACGATGCAGGATACCATCCGCTGCACGCAGGACGCGACCAACGTGGTGCTCGGCTTCGCGGCGGATTTGTCGAACCGCTCCTCGGAGATCGGCGAGGCCATGGACATGCTTTTCAAAGCGGCAGCGCAAAGTTCGACGGTCCGGGAGCTCGCCAACCTGGCGCGGACATCGCGGCGTTGAAGATACCAAGCCGCTGCCGGGTGTCCTGAAGATTTCCAACAATATGATCGGCGCCGAACGGGTTATGATGGGCCGTCTCGCAACGACGCCGTCCAAAGGAAAGGCCCATGCACGACACGGCCGCCGCACCTCAGCAAAGGCCGTTTACGGGCCATAGCGGCAACCCGCATTATGCGGAGCTGCATCGGCATTATCCGAGCATCGATTATCTACGCCGGCGTGCGCGCCGTCGCATTCCGCATTTTGCCTTCGAATATGCCGACGGCGGCTCCGGCAGCGATGATGCCGGGATCCGCCGCAACTGGGCGGCGTTCGACGCCATCGAGCTGGTGCCGCGCTATGGTGTCATGCCGTCGCTGCCGCCCTGCGATGTCGAACTGTTCGGCCGCCGCTACGCCGCCCCGATCGGGGTGGCGCCGATGGGCGGCCCGGCAATCGTGTGGCCCGGCGCGGACTTGCATCTTGCCCGCGCCGCCCAACAAGCGCGCATTCCCTACACGCTCGGCACCGCCGGCGGCGCCACCATCGAGCAGATCGCCGAGGTCGCGCCCGACGTCTTCTGGTTCCAGCTTTATCGGTTTGCCAGGAACGGCCATGCGATCGGCCTCGACCTGGTGCGGCGCGCCGAGGCCGCCGGCTGCCGCACGCTGGTGCTGACGCTCGATCTGCCGGTGCGTACCACGCGGCCACGCGAGGCGGCAACCGGCATCGCCGGCGCGTTCCGTCTTGAGCCCGGCATCCTGATGCAGATCGCGCGGGCGCCGGCTTGGATCCTGGCGCTCTGGAAAAACGGCATCCCGCGTTTTGCCAGCCTGCGCTCCTATGCCGGCGACAACGCCTCGCTTGCGGAGATCTTCGTTTTCGCCCGGCGCGAGATGGGCGGCGCCTTCACCTGGGACGAGGTGAAGATGTACCGCGACCGCTGGCAGGGAACGTTGGTGGTCAAGGGCGTCCTGCATCCGCAGGATGCCGAAAAGGCGGTATCGCTTGGCGTCGACGGAATGTTCGTTTCCAATCACGGCGGGCGACAGATCGAGGCGCTGCCGGCGGCGATCGACGTGCTTCCCGCCATCGTCCGGCAGGTCGGTCGCCGCGCCACCGTCATGATGGATTCCGGCGTGCGCAGCGGCAGCGACGTGGTGCGCGCCTATGCGCTCGGTGCTACAGCCGCTTTCGCCGGTAAAGCTTTCCTGTGGGGTCTCGGCGCGCTCGGCGAGGCCGGCCCCGGCCACGTCATCGACCTCTTGATCGAGGAGACGCAAGCCGCGCTCGCGCAACTGGGCGCGCGCACCGTGGATGAGGTGCGCTCGGTCGCGATCCGGCACCCGGGCGCGCTGCCGTTCTGAACTCACGCGCTGCAGACGGAGCGGCCGATTGTTCCGCTGCTGGTTCTGCCGGGAATGTTGCGCTGCAAATCGTGTTTCAATTTACAAAGGCACGCTCTGGCAGCGAGCCGGTTCGCCCGCTAAAAGATTGTCTAAGACGGGACTTGCCCATGACGGCCATCGCCGATCCGAGCAGCGACGCCACCGACGACCGGCTTGCAGCCCGCAACGCGCTGGTGCTTGCCGCGGCGCAGGCGCTTGGCGGCGGCAATACCATCGTGATCTTTGCGACCGGCGGGATTGCCGGCGTAATGCTGGCACCCGATGCGACGCTGGCGACGCTTCCGATCACCCTGATGGCCGTCGGCATGTGGATCGGGACGCTCCCGGTCGGCATGTTGGCGAAAGCCTACGGCCGCCGCTCTACCTTGCAGATCGGATCGGTTTGCGGCGCGCTCTCCGGTATTATCTCATGCGCGGCCATGCTGCGGGGATCGTTCGCGCTGCTGCTCATAGGCACTTTCTGCGGCGGGCTCTACGCTGCGGCGCATCAATCCTATCGGTTTGCGGCGGCCGACACCGCGAGCACTCACTTTCGCGCCAAGGCGGTAGCCTGGGTGCTGGCCGGCGGCATGTTTGCCGCCGTGATCGGTCCGCAGGTCGTCATTCTCACCAAGGATATTTGGCCCGCCTATTTGTTCGCGGGGACTTTCCTGGCACAGGCGGCCGGCGCCGTGATCGCCGGCGCCGTGCTGAGCTTGCTCAAGCTGCCGCAGCCCGCCGTCGCTCGGCCGCTGGGCGACGGGCGGCCGCTTGCCGAAATCATCGGCAAGCCGCGATTTATCATCGCTGTCACCTGCGGCGTCGCCAGCTACGCGGTGATGAACCTGATGATGACCGCGGCCCCGCTCGCGATGGTGATGTGCCACCATTCGGTCGGCGATGCCGCGCTCGGCATTCAATGGCACATGATCGGCATGTATGCCCCGAGCTTTTTCACCGGTGCGCTCATCGCCCGCTTCGGGCTGCGCGCCATCGTCGCCGTCGGACTGGTACTGATCGCCACCGCCGCGGCAATCGCCGTGCTCGGCGTCGCGCTGTGGAATTTCTGGGCGGCGCTGGCGCTTCTCGGCGTCGGCTGGAACTTCGCCTTCGTCGGCGCGACCACGCTGGTCACCGAATGTCACGGCCCGCGCGAACGCAACAAGGTGCAGGCGTTCAACGACTTTCTGATATTCGGCTCGATGGCGATCGGTTCGTTCTCGTCCGGCGCTTTGCTGGCGAGTTACGGCTGGACCGCGGTCAACGAGGTGGTCTTTCCGGTCGTCGTCGTGGCCGGGCTGCTGCTTGCATGGGGCACGATGGGGCGCGGGCGGGCAGCGGTTTGAGGCTTGAAGTTTTCGTGAACAGGGAGATTCCAATGGACGATCAGGCCGTAAGCCCAAGCACGGTAAGCGACGAGACGGCGTTGCGCGGCCTCTACACGCCGCCGATGGAACTTGCGCTCCTCAAGCAGCTCGACCGGCTCGATGCCCATTGCCGCAACTTTCTTGCTCACTCACCGTTTTGCGTCATCGGCTCGACGCGAGCCGGGCGCGGCACCGATGTCAGCCCGCGCGGCGACGCGCCGGGCTTTGCCCGGGTGCTTGACGATCACACGATCGCCATCCCTGACCGGCCTGGGAATAACCGCCTCGACACGATGACGAACATCGTGGCCGACGCCGAGATCGGCTTGCTGTTCTTCATTCCGGGCATCGATGAAACGTTGCGCATCAACGGCACGGCTCGACTCAGTCGTGAACCGGACCTTCTTGCCACGGCCGCCATCAACGGACGCGAACCCCGCATCGTTATTCTGGTCACGGTGCGGGAGGCCTTTCTTCACTGCGGCAAGGCCTTGAAGCGCTCCCGCCTGTGGCATGACGATTACCGCCTCGATCGGCAGTCCTTCCCGTCGCTGGGACGCATGATTGTCGAACAGACCAAGCCGGCGCATGTAACCGTCGAGCAGGCAGAAACCTTCATCGCCGACAACTACGTGACCGGACTTTATTAGTGCGCGGCAATGAGCATGGCGCGGCTCTGGCGTGATCAACGTAAGCGGGACTCGGCGCACGATCTCCTCGCTCCGGTCTATAACGGGCTCACCGAAGGTTTTGATACGCTCGATCCGAAAGAGGCCAAAACCTTGCTCGACGCGTTGGCCTCATGAAGGCGTTTCCATGACGTCACCCTCGCTTCCGCGCGACATGCCGATCCTGACCGAGCTCGAGCGCAAGGTGCTGTGGCTGGCGAGCTGGACCATCCATCACGCCAACCATGTGCGCGAAAATAGCGACGGGCTGAAGGTCGGAGGGCACCAGGCCTCCTCGGCTTCGCTCGCCACCATCATGACCGCGTTGTATTTCTACACCTTGCGGCCGGCCGATCGCGTCGCCGTCAAGCCGCATGCTGCGCCGAACTTTCATGCCATCCAATATCTGTTCGGCCGCCAAAGCCGCGACAAGCTGGAAAACTTTCGCGGCTACAAGGGCGCGCAATCCTATCCCTCGCGCACCAAGGATGCCGACGATGTCGATTTCTCGACCGGCTCGGTGGGCTTGGGCGTGGCGCAGACGCTGTTCGCATCGCTGACGCAGGATTACGTGCGCGCCCACGGCTGGGGAACGGAACGTCCGGAAGGCCGCATGATCGCGCTCCTTGGCGACGCCGAGCTCGACGAGGGCAACATCTTCGAAGCCATTCTCGAAGGCTGGAAACAGGGGCTGCGCAATTGCTGGTGGATCGTCGATTACAACCGGCAAAGCCTCGATGCGGTGGTGCACGAAGGCCTGTGGGAACGCTACGAAGGCCTGTTCCGCAATTTCGGCTGGGACGTGGTGGTTCTCAAATACGGCTCGCTCCAGCAAGCCGCCTTCGCCGAGCCCGGCGGCGAGGTTTTGCGCCAATGGATCGATCGGTGCCCGAACCAGCTTTATTCCGCGCTGGTGTTCCAGGGCGGTGCGGCCTGGCGCAAACGCCTCACTGACGAAATCGGCGACCAGGGGCCGGTGACCAAACTGATCGAGCGGCGCAGTGATGACGATTTGGCGTGGCTGATGAATAATCTCGGCGGCCACGACCTCGCCGCGATCATCGACGCCTTCGACAGCATCGATCACGACCGGCCGGTCTGCTTCATCGCTTATACGATCAAAGGCTACGGTCTGCCGTTCGCCGGCCACAAGGACAACCACGCCGGGCTGATGACGCCGGCGCAAATGGAAACCTTTCGCGCCGCGATGAACATCCGGCCCGGTCACGAATGGGACCGTTTCGAGGGCTTGCGGCAGCCGGCGGAAAATATTCAGGCCTTCCTCGACCATGTGCCGTTTGCGCGCGGCGGCGAACGCCGCTTGCAGGCGGCGCAAATCGAGGTGCCGGCGGAGCTTGCGGTGACGATGCAACCGCAGATGTCGACGCAGCTCGGCTTTGGCGCGCTGCTCAACGAGCTGGCGCGCGGCACGACGCCGGCTGCGGCGCGCATCGTCACTGCCTCGCCCGACGTCACCGTGTCGACCAGCCTCGGCCCATGGGTCAATCGCCGCAAGCTGTTCGCGCGCGAGGCGCTCGCCGACACGTTCAAGAGCGAGCGCATCCCGTCCACCTTCAGTTGGGAGTTTTCGCCCGCGGGCCAACATATCGAGCTTGGCATCGCCGAGATGAATCTGTTCGCCTTGCTTTCGGCGCTCGGCCTCTCGCATGCCGTCAACGGCGAGCGGCTGTTGCCGATCGGAACGCTCTATGATCCGTTCATCGCCCGCGGCCTCGATGCGCTGAACTACGCCTGCTATCAGGACGCCCGCTTCATTCTGGTCGCCACGCCCTCAGGCATTACACTCGCGCCGGAAGGCGGCGCCCATCAGTCGATCGCGGAACCGCTGATCGGAATGGCTCAGGACGGTCTCGCCGCGTTCGAGCCGGCTTTCGTCGACGAATTGGCCGTCATTCTCGCCTTCGCGTTGGATTATATCCAAAGGGACGGTAGCGGCGCGCTCTCCGAACGCAACTGGCTGCGCGACGAGACCGGCGGCTCGATCTATTTGCGGCTCTCCACCCGGCCGATCGAGCAGATCAAGCGCGAGATGAACGCGGAATTACGCCAAGCGATCGTCGATGGCGCGTTCTGGCTGCGCAAACCCGGGCCCAATTGCCAGGTCGTGGTCGCTTACACCGGCGCGGTCGCTCCTGAGGCGATCCAGGCGGTCGGACTGATGGCGGAGGACCGCCGCGATGTGGGCCTACTCGCCGTCACTTCCGCCGACCGCCTCAACGCCGGCTGGACGGCCGCGTGGCGGGCGCGCGAGCGCGGCCTTGTGCATGCCCGTTCCCATATCGAGCGCCTGTTCGCCGGCTTGCCGCCGCATTGCGGCATCGTCAGCGTGCTGGACGGCCATCCAGCGACGCTGGCGTGGCTGGGCGCGGTGGCGGGCCATCGGGTGCGGCCGCTCGGCGTCGAGCATTTCGGTCAGACCGGCTCGATCGCGGAGCTCTACCGCCACTATGGCATCGACGCCCACGCCATCATTGCCGCCGCGCAAGCTATCGCGCCGGAACGTCCGATCCGTCACCTCGGCGTGGTTTGATCGCGCCGTTCCCTGAGGACGACATCGAGGCATAAAACGCCGATGCGTCCCGCCATAAGCGGTGTCACAAGCCTTGCAACCCGAGCGTGTTAATGTAGGTTGAGAAGTCCGTTCTTTGGAGGATTTTCTTGACAAGCGCTGCGACGGCCAAGACTGCATTGACCAAGACTGCATTGACCAAGACTGCATTCGCGCTCGCCGGGCTTGGCGGCTTTAATGCCCACGGCGCCGGATTTCTCACCGCGGCTGCCAAATGCGGGATCGTTCCGGATCTGGTGACGGCGTCGAGCGGGCAAATCATCGTCGTCGCCGACTGGCTGCAGGGCAAGGATCTCGAGAAGTCGCTGGTCGATCCGGAGCTTGCGCACAATCCCCTGGCGCAACTGTCCGGTCTCTTCACCGGCTACCCCGGCGTTTTCCGGCCGGCCTATCTGGAATCGCTCGAGCGATGGGCGACGTTCCCATCGCTGGAGGACAAACCCCTCGAAACGCTATTCAATCGTCTTCTTCCGGCTCAGCTTTACGTCCCTACGCGCGGCCCATCCACATTCGCGACAATCGCGGACGTCTTCAATAGCGGAGCTAAACTCAACAATCAGGAAATCGGGATCGTCTTCAACGCCTATGATCTGCAGACCGGGCAAGCGGTGCTGTTCGGCAATGATAAAGCCAGAAGCCTTTGGCCGCAGCAACGCGCCAATCCTCTTGCAACCAAGTCGGTCGGTCACCATCACGGCAAGTCCGAGCAGGATGAAATCGACCTCCAACCCATCACGCCCGCGGCCATCGAGTCGGCACTTTGGCTGTCGCTCTATGGCTTTGATCGCCTGCCGCAGCCCCACTGGATTGACGGCGCCTATTTTCGTTCCTGCATCGTCTCCGAGCTGCACACCTTTGACCGCATCTTTGTCGCCAGGCCGTTGGCGCAGGGCTGGCTCGGACATGCCCCGCGCAACTACTTCGAAGTTCAGGATTGGCAGACTGAGATGTGGTTTTCCGTCGGCTACAAGGCCGAGGTGGACGCGCTCAATCAAATCAACGGCCTGGTCGCCGCCGGCAAGCTCAAGGCACCCTACAAGAAGGTGGACCTGATCGAGATCGCTCCCAAAACCCCCGCCGGATTTTTCAACTACTTCGTCGAACGCAAGGGTGTTTATGAGCGGGCTTACAAGGAAGCGATGGCAAAGTTTGCGGCGTTAGGACTGTGTCCACCCTCGCCAGCATAATCCGACTGCTCCGGCGAGTACCTGATTTCGAATTTGTCTGATAGACTCGCCGTTGTCGCCGTCCAGAAATTTGGACGACGCCAAATCCGTTGGGGGCCGCAATGCAGCAGATTGCGGACTGGCTCGAAAAGCTCGGCCTATCCGAGTATGCCCAGCGTTTCGCCGAGAACGGAATCGATGTCTCGGTCCTCCGCTATCTGACGGATCAAGATCTCAAGGATATCGGCGTCCTGCTCGGGCATCGGCGGAAAATGCTGGCGGCCATCGCCGAGCTTGCCGGCGCTCCTCCAGCAACGGACGAACCGCCCGCCACGGCCGCGCCGAAGCCCCGCGATAGCGCCGAGCGCCGCCACGTCACGGTGTTGTTCTCGGACCTGGTCGGTTCGACGGCGCTTGCCGCCAGCATGGATCCGGAGGACTTGGGCGAGGTCGTTGCGGCATATCAGAAATGCGTCGCCGAGACGGTGCGCCGCTTCGGCGGTTTCGTGGCAAAATATTTGGGTGACGGCGTCTTGGTTTATTTCGGCTATCCGCAAGCCCACGAGGACGATGCAGAGCGCTCGGTGCGTGCCGGGTTGGAACTGGCCGCGGCGGTGGCGCGGCTGCCAACGCGCGTTTTGCTGCAAGCACGCGTCGGCATTGCGACCGGGCTTGTTGTCGTCGGCGATCTGATCGGATCGGGCGAGGCGCAGGAGCGCGGCATCGTCGGCGAGACACCGAACCTGGCGGCGCGGCTGCAAGGGATCGCCCAGCCCAACATGGTGGTCATAGCCGAGGGCACGCGAAAACTTCTCGGCAATTTGTTCGAGCTGCAGGCTCTCGGTCCGCTGGACCTCAAGGGCGTTGCCGGGCCGTTGCGCGCCTGGGCGGTGCTGCGCGCGGGCTTCGCGGAAAGCCGTTTCGAGGCGATGCACGGGGCCGGGCTGACCGCGCTGGTCGGGCGGGAAGAGGAATGCGAATTGCTGCTGCGGCGCTGGGCGAAGGCAAAGAACGGGGAAGGCCAGGTGGTGCTGCTTTCCGGCGAGGGCGGCATTGGCAAATCGCGGCTCACGGTCGCGTTGCTGGAACGCCTCGCTCCCGAACCGCACGCGCGGTTACGGCATTTCTGCTCGCCGCAGCACACCGACAGCGCATTTCATCCGATCATCGGCCAGCTCGAACGCGCTGCCGGACTGGCGCACGACGATACAGCGCAAGCCAAGCTCGACAAGCTCGATGCGATGCTGACGCGGGCCGCGATCCCGGTTGAGGACGCCGCGCTGTTCGCCGAAATGCTGTCGCTGCCAAACGATGGACGCTATCCCGTCCTCGAGCTGGATCCGCAGCAGCGCCGGCAAAGGGCGCTGGAATCGCTGAATATGCAGATCGAGGCCCTGTCACGGTCCCGTCCGGTCCTGGTCACCTTCGAGGACATACATTGGAGCGACCCGACCAGCCTGGAGGCGCTCGGTCGGGCGGTGGAACGGATCGTGGCGCTGCGCGTGCTCCTGATCGTGTCGTTTCGTCCGGAATTCGACGCGCCATGGATCGGACGACCGCATGTCACCGTCCTCACCATCAGTCGGCTGGTGCGGCGCGAAGTCGACGCGATGATCGATCGCGTCGTCGGCAACAAGTTCATCCCGGCGAGCCTGCGGCAGGACATTATCGAGCGCACCGACGGCATCCCGCTGTTTGTGGAAGAGATGACCAAGGCGGTGCTGGAGGCGGAGGTCGAGGGCGATGGGCAGCGGATGGTCGCCGCGGTTCCGTCGCCGGCGCTTGCCGTGCCCGCAAGCTTGCATGCTTCGCTGATGGCGCGGCTCGACCGGCTCGGCGCCGCCAAGGAAGTGGCGCAGATCGGTGCGGCGATCGGGCGCGAGTTTTCGCATGGCTTGCTTGCCGCGGTGGTGCGCAAGCCGGAGGCGGAGCTCAATTCGGCGCTAGACCGTCTCACCGGGTCCGGTTTGCTGTTCCGGCAGGGCGTGCCGCCGCACGCAACTTATTTGTTCAAGCATGCGCTGGTGCAGGACGCGGCCTACGGCACGCTTCTGCGCGAGCCGCGCCGCGCCTTGCACGCCCGTATCGCCGAAACACTCGAAAGCCAATTCGTCGCGATTGCCGAAAGCCAGCCGGAACTGCTGGCGCGCCATTGCACCGCGGCTGGCCTGATCGAGAAGGCAGCGGGCCTCTGGGGCAAGGCGGGGCAGCGCTCGCTGGAGCGTTCGGCGCTGGCTGAAGCAGCGGAACAGCTTACGCGTGCGCTTGTGCAGATTGCGTCCTTGCCGTCAACGCCGGCGTCGCGTCGCGAAGAGATCAGGCTGCAAGTCGCGCTGATAACCCCGCTGATCCATCTTCATGGATTTGCCGCGCCGAAAACGAAGGCGGCGGTGGAGCGGGCGGGTGCGTTGATCGAACAGGCGGAAGCGCTTGGCGCGCCTCCTGACGATCCGCTGCTGCTGTTCTCGGTCCTCTACGGCCACTGGAGTGCGAGCTATATCGCGTTCAACGGCGACGTGATGTGCGAGCTGGCCGCCCGATTCCTGGCGCTCGCCGAGAAGCAAGGGGCGCCAATCCCGCTCATGATCGGGCATCGGGTCATGGGGATTTCCTTGCTGTGTACGGGAAACATCGCCGCGGCGCGGGCGCATCAGGACCAGGGCATCGCGCTTTACAATCCGGCGGAGCATCGGCCGTTGGCGGCGCGATTTGGCCAGGACGCCAGGGTGGTCATCTGGCTCTATCGCGCCATAGCCTCGTGGTTGCTCGGCTATCCCGATGCCGCGCTCGCCGACACCAATCAGGCGCTTGCGGACACGCGCGCCATCGGCCAAGCCGGCACTTTGATGTTTGCGCTGCTGCACGGATCTTTGATCGATATGCTGTGCGGAGATTACGCGGCAACAAGCGCAGCCACCGACGAACTTGCCGCCTTGGCCGAGCAAAAGGGCGCCTCGTTCTGGAAGGCGCTGGGACTATCGATGCAAGGGTGCATGTTAGTCATGACCGGCAAAGCGGCGAACGCCGTCACCATGATCACGTCGGGAATCGCCGCTTCGCGGTCAACGGGTGCGACATTGTGGGTGCCGGTATGTTTGGCGTATTTGACCGCAGCCCATGCCGAACTCGGACAATTCGACGACGCTTGGCGCTGCATTGGCGAGGCGCTAAGCGCCGTCGAGACGACCAAGGAAAGTTGGTACGAGGCTGAGGTCAATCGCATTGCCGGAGAAATCGCGTTGATGTCGCCGGAGCGGAATACCGCAAAGGCGCAAGCATATTTCGAGCGGGCGCTGGCGGTTGCGCGCGCGCAGCAGGCAAAGTCTTGGGAACTGCGCGCGGCCATGAGCATGGCGCGGCTTAAACGCGATCAAGGCAAACCGGACGAGGCCCGCGAACTGCTCGCCGCGGTCTACGAATGGTTCACCGAGGGCTTCGCCACGCTCGACTTGAGGGAGGCCAAAGCCTTGCTCGATGCGCTGGCCTCCTGAAGGGCACCGAAAAGCCGGCAGGCAGGTCGCTGCTATACCTCGCTTTAAATGTACTTCCGCCGTTGCACCCCCCGGGCATTTTTGGCAATGTCCGCGCCGTTTGGGCTGGACGCGTGGATGCTTCGCGCCGGCGCTCTCCTTCCGGGCCGGTTTCAACTCCGGCCGCATCCATCAACCGGGGTTTTCCATGACGACTTTGTGGCTCATCGTTCTCTGCGGCGTTCTTGCCCTCGTTTACGCCATCTGGGCCACCTTTTCGGTGATGCGCGCCGATCCCGGCAGCGAAAAGATGCAGGAAATATCCGCGGCGGTGCGCGAGGGCGCGCAGGCCTATCTGCGGCGGCAATACACCACCATCGCCATCGTCGGCGTCGTGATCTTCCTCATCGTCGGCTTTTTCCTTGGCTGGCTGGTCGGCGTCGGCTTTGCGGTCGGCGCCATCCTGTCGGGCTCCGCCGGCTTTATCGGGATGAACGTGTCCGTGCGCGCCAACGTGCGCACCGCACAGGCCGCCATCGGCTCGCTCGCCGGCGGGCTCGAACTCGCGTTCCGCGCCGGCGCCATCACCGGGCTCCTGGTGGCGGGCTTGGCTTTGCTCGGCGTGACGCTGTATTTCGGCTTCCTCACCGGCACGCTGCATTATGCGCCGAACGATCGCGTTGTTGTCGATTCCATGGTGGCGCTCGGCTTCGGCGCCTCGCTGATCTCCATCTTCGCACGACTGGGCGGCGGAATTTTCACCAAGGGCGCCGATGTCGGCGGCGATCTGGTGGGTAAGGTCGAGGCCGGCATTCCGGAAGACGATCCACGCAATCCAGCCACTATTGCCGACAACGTCGGCGATAATGTCGGCGACTGCGCCGGCATGGCGGCCGACTTGTTCGAAACCTATGCGGTTACCACCGTCGCGACCATGGTTCTGGCCTCGATCTTCTTCGGCGCAGTGAGCGCGGAGATGGTGGCGCGGATGATGACGTTCCCGCTCGCCATCGGCGGGGTTTGCATCATCGCCTCGATCATCGGCACGTTTTTCGTGCGGCTGGGCGCCAGCCAGTCGATCATGGGCGCGCTGTACAAAGGGATGATCGCAACCGCAATTCTGTCGCTCATCGGTATCGCAGGCGTGACGCACTACCTGATCGGCTTCGGTCCGCTTACCGGCGTGAACTTTTCGGGCGCGCAGCTGTTTTATTGCGGCATCGTCGGACTGGTGGTAACCGGGCTGATCATCTGGATCACCGAGTACTTCACCGGCACCAACTATCGGCCGGTGCAATCGATCGCCAAGGCCTCGGTGACCGGGCACGGCACCAACGTGATCCAAGGTCTCGCCGTGTCGATGGAAGCAACGGCGCTTCCGGCGCTTGTCATCATCACCGGCATCCTGGTCAGCTATAACCTTGCCGGTCTATTCGGCATCGCCATCGCGGTGACGACGATGCTCGCGCTTGCCGGCATCGTCGTCGCGCTCGACGCATTCGGGCCGGTCACCGACAATGCCGGCGGCATCGCCGAAATGGCCGGCCTGCCGAAAGAAGTGCGCAAATCGACCGACGCGCTCGACGCCGTCGGCAATACCACCAAGGCGGTAACCAAGGGCTATGCCATCGGCTCGGCCGGCCTCGGCGCCCTGGTGCTGTTCGCGGCCTACAACGAAGACCTCAAGTTCTTCATCGCCGGTGCGGCCAAGCATCCCTACTTCCAGGGGGTCGCGCCCGATTTTTCGCTCGTTAATCCGTATGTCGTGGCTGGTCTGCTGTTCGGCGGCTTGTTGCCGTACCTGTTCGGCGCGATGGGCATGACCGCGGTCGGCCGCGCAGCGTCTTCGATTGTCGAGGAGGTGCGACGCCAATTCCGCGAGCACCCTGGCATCATGCAGGGCACGGAAAAGCCCGATTACGGCCGTGCCGTCGATATGCTGACCCGCGCCGCGATCAAGGAGATGATCGTGCCGTCGCTGTTGCCGGTGCTGTCGCCGATCGTCGGCTATTTCGTCATCTACTTCGTCGCCGGCGGCGGCGCCCAAGGCAAGTCCGCGGCGTTTTCAGCGCTCGGGGCGATGTTGCTCGGCGTGATCGTGACCGGCCTGTTCGTCG
Organism: uncultured Alphaproteobacteria bacterium; assembly: GCA_963721025.1. Classification (GTDB taxonomy): domain Bacteria; phylum Pseudomonadota; class Alphaproteobacteria; order Rhizobiales; family Xanthobacteraceae; genus BOG-931. The sequence goes on from CAVRHN010000003.1 coordinate 57,810, forward strand.
CCATCTCGATGACCTCGGGGGGCGGCGCCTGGGACAACGCCAAGAAGTACATCGAGGATGGCCATTACGGCGGCAAAGGGTCCGACGCCCATAAGGCCGCCGTGACGGGCGATACGGTCGGGGATCCTTACAAGGATACGGCCGGCCCGGCGGTCAATCCGATGATCAAGATCACTAACATCGTGGCGCTCTTGTTACTCGCCGTCTTGGCGCGCTGACAGGGTTGCCGCATTTTGTCATTGCAAGGCACGCGCGCCGGAAGGCGCCGTGCCGAAGCAATCCAGTATGCGTGATCGGATGAGCGTCGCGGCCGGCTCAGAACGGCAGGCCGATGTGAGCATTTCCAATGTTTTGGAACAGGGCCTTGATAAAATTGGTATCCGCGCTGGCCGTCGGTGTCGTGCGGCTGATATAGTCAAATACCTTGCCGTCCTTGATGCCGTAGGAGGCGACCCGTTCAACCCGCCGGTTCTTGTCGAAATAGATGGCGATCACGCGCTGATCGGTGATTTTGGCCGGCATGAACGAGATCGACCGCTCGGCGCGCTGCGAGATGTAGTAGAAGGCTTCGCCTGAAACGGTGGCGACGGTCGAGGGCGTGCCGAGCACGATCAGCACCTGCTCCTGCGATGCGCCGAGCCGGATTTGCTCGAGCGCGCCTTCGGGAAGCACATAGCCGCGCTGGAACGTCTCGCCGAAGCAGCCGCCAAGCGCCAGAGCAAGCGCGATAATCAGCGCATAAGACGCTGCGGCGCGCGTTCCCCCGCTGTGCACCCAACCCCTCCGCATCCCGATATCCACCTTGCGTCCGCCGGCCGCCTGCCGTACCCCCGAAACCCGCAATTGGCAATTTGCTGCCGTTGGGTGGTATGCGGGCGGATTTTCAGGCGGCGAGCTATCTCTATGATCTTACCGGCGTTTCGGCGCAATCCCCAGAGCCGCAACATCCGCGCGCTCTATGGCATGATCGTGGCGCAGGCGCGCTCGCCGGCGTTTTATGCGGCTTATGGCGTCCCCGACACCGTCCAGGGCCGATTTGATCTGATCGTGCTGCATCTCGTCCTGGTCTTGGCGCGGCTTGGCCGGGAGGACGCGCCCGGATCGGAACCCGGGT
>CAVRHN010000004.1:0-18027 GCA_963721025.1 uncultured Alphaproteobacteria bacterium
ATCAATAGCGCGATGGCCCGCCCGATGCCCCGCCCGGCACCGGTGACGATGGCGACTTTGCCCTCCACAATCCCTGGCATTCAATCCCCCTATCGATCCCGGGTTCTTATAACCACGATACTCGCAGTTTTGCGATGAGGAGACTATGGTGGCGCGGCGGGCTCGCAATTTCGCGCTCACTCAACCGATACGGGCTCCGACATGCATCATCGGCATAACGCTCCGACTAAACTGCCAGTGACCGACAAGCTCATAACTCCACCCTAAATTGGCTCGGAATGGGATGGCAGGCGGTCAGCGGCGAGCCCTCGGAAATGATCTTCGTCAACAGCCCGTGCTTTCCCTCGGTATCTAACCATCCCTGCTGGCCGTTGGGGTTGACCTCCAGAAACACGTAGCGTGAGCCGTCATCAAGAAAACCAGCCGTCCCAAATGCAAGCTGAGATCGCGCACGAAGGCAAACACCGCCTGCTCCATCGACTGGGGCAGACTGTGAGGTCGCCACATGGCCGCAGTCAATGTCCTCGGGCCGCACCATAACCGTTCTCCGTCTTGACTTAAAATCTCCGGTCGCAACTTTGAAATCACCCTGGCTGTTTTTTCGACGCGGATACAAGAAAGGCGGATACAAGAGATGTGACTATCACGGCCCGTTGCCCATTGATTTCTGATTGCCCAAAATAGTATGCTAAATTTGTGCCGTTTGAAGAAATAGGCAATATCGGCCAAGTCAAGGAGGACACACGCATGAAAACGACCCTAATCCAGTCTGCGTCACGCCGTGCCCTGTTGACAATGATCGGAATTGGTGCGGTTGGGGCTATAGCGACGGCGCCGGGTCAAGCCACGCCGGGCAATGTCTTCGCCTGCCAGTTTCTTGACAAAGCGGCTGCCATGGACATCCCGAACATGGTCTACGATGCCAATCTGCAAATGATGGTCGACCCCGCCACGTCGCAGCCGATCTATCAGAACAACAAGCAACTGAAGATGGCGAAAGTGACAGCCGGCTGCAAGGACTGTCCGAAATATGACGCCAACTGACCTTTGAAGCGGCGAAGAAACGATTGTTGATCGCGGCAAAATCCGCGAATTCTGCGCTTGTTTGAGTTTTTCCCGTGAGCGGCTGAAACTTCGGTGCGCGGTGATGAAAACCGTTCTAATCATCACCGCGTCCTTTGACCCGCAGGCGGATCTGCTTATTGCGGAACTGCTTCGCCGGAGTGTTCCTTGCGTACGCTGGAACACATATGAATTCCCATTGTCTTCGGTCCTGACTTATCGAGCGTCGAACGGCGAGTTTAGCGCCGAGGTCATATCAGACGGACGGACGATCGATCTCGCTTCGGTCGGCAGCATCTGGTGGCAGTGGGACCAGCCCGCTGGATTCCCCGACGAACTCAATCCTGCGGAACGGCGCTTTGCCGAACGCGAGGCTGAACTCGCGATGAACGCGTTGCCGATGATCGGCGATTTTGCCTGGATCAACCACCCGACGCGTGAGCGGCTTGCCAACTCCAAACCCGTTCAGTTATTCGCGGCCCGCATGGTTGGTTTGGAGATTCCGCGAACCGTCATCACCAACAACCCCGATGAGGTTCATCGGTTCATCGCGACGGCGCAGGGGCAAGTCGTATACAAAGCGTCGTCACCGCCGCGAAATATTGCGCCTGACAAGGCCTTGTTCACCGGCCTGATCACCGATGAAACACTGGCAAACCTTGATCTCATTCGGATTACGCCCGGAATTTTTCAAGAGCGCATCGACAAGGCGTACGAATTGCGCATCACCGTCATCGCGGGTCGTATTTTTGCTGTTAAAATCGATTCCCAGGCGCTTGCCGAGACCCAACTCGATTGGCGCCATGCTCAACACGATGTGGCGTATGAAACGGTGACTTTGCCCACTGCAATCGCCTCGAGGATCAATGCGTTCATGGAAACGCTTGGGCTTATGTATGGAGCGTTTGATTTCATTGTGACTCCCGACGGCCGCTACGTATTCTTGGAAGTTAATCCGGGAGGAGCATACATGTGGATCGAAGCAGCGACGGGACTGGCAATAACACCGGCACTTGCCGATGCTCTGATTGAATGTTGCGATCCTGGACAGCTGCGCGCTGTTTGACAGTCCGGCCGCTGCACACGTGAACGACCCGGAATGGCTGCTTTTGGTTTGAACTAAGCGCGGAACAAGCTTCTGTGAAGCACCATGGCGCACTGAGCGTCTGGTGCCGCGGAGAGGATTCGAACCTCCGACCCACGCATTACGAATGCGTTGCTCTACCGGCTGAGCTACCGCGGCACGTCAACGGCAAGGCGTCCTAGTAATACGCGAAAAACGTAAACGCAAGCTACGCGGCCTAATGGACCTCCGCCTCGGCCCGCAGCTTGAAACGCTGGATTTTTCCGGTCGCCGTTTTCGGCAGCTCGCTGCGGAATTCGAGCCAGCGCGGATATTTGAAGACCGCGAGCTTTTGCCGGCAATAATCCTGCAGCGTGTGCGCCAGCTCGTCGCCGGCCTTTTCCGGCGATTTGAGCACTACGAAGGCTTTCGGCTTGATCAAAGTATCCTGGTCCGGCCAACCGACGACGGCCGCTTCGAGCACCTCGGGATGGCTCTGCAGCGCGGCCTCGACCTCGAATGGCGAGACGTAGATGCCGCCGACCTTGAGCATGTCGTCGCGGCGGCCGCAATAGACGAAGTAGCCTTGCTCGTCCTCGACATATTTGTCGCCGGAGCGCGTCCATTCGCCGAGAAACGTCGTGCGCGATTGCTCGCGATTGTTCCAGTACATCAGCGCGCTGGTCGGCCCACGCACCTGCAGCTCGCCCATCTCGCCGGGTTTTTTGACGACCTCGCCATGGTCGTCGATCAGGCGGACGTCATAGCCGGGCACCGGCTTGCCGGTGGTGCCGTATTTCACCTCGCCGGCGCGGTTCGAGATGAAGATGTGCAGCATCTCGGTGGAGCCGATGCCGTCGAGAATGTCGACGCCGTAGCGTTCGCTCCAGCGGCGGCCGACATCGGCAGGCAGCGCTTCGCCGGCCGACACGCAGCGCCGCAGGCGGGTCTCTCCGCGCTCGGGGATGTTCGCGCTGGCGAGAAAGGCCGCGTAGAACGTCGGCACCGCGTAGAAAACGGAAACCGGGTGTTTTCTCAAGATGTCAGTCACCAGCTCCGGCGTCGGCCGCTGCGGCAACAGCACGGTCGTGGCGCCCGCCGACATCGGGAAGGTGAGCGCGTTGCCCAGGCCATAGGCGAAGAATAGTTTTGCCACCGAGAAGCACACGTCGCTTTCGGTGATGCCGAGAAACGGTTTGGCGTAAAGTTCGTCGGTGAGCTTGAGGTCGGCGTGCGTGTGCAAGGCGCCCTTGGGTTTGCCGGTCGAGCCGGAGGTGTAGAGCCAGAAGCATATTTCATCGCGCACCGTCGGCGCGCTCACCGCCTCGCTGCTGGCGCCGGCCAGCAGATCCTCGAAGCGCGGATGGCCGTGCGTGTTCTGCCCAGACACGATGACATGCTCGAGGCTTTCGCCTGCGCCGACCAGCCCGGCGAATTTCGGGTAAAGCTCTTCGGAAACGATCAAGAGCCGCGCCCGGCTGTCCGCGAGCATGAAGCGGTAATCGTCCTCGGTCATGAGGGTGTTGACCGGGACCGGGACAATGCCGGCCTTGATCGCGCCGAGGAAGGCGGTCGGCCAGTCGATACTGTCGAGCAGGCAGATGAGCACGCGCTCTTCACGGCGGATGCCGAGCGAGCGCAGCACGTGGCCGAAGCGCTCGACGCGCGCGGCGAGATCGCCGTAGGTCCAGCCGCCGCGCGGATCGATATAGGCGAGCTTTGCGGCACGGCCGGCATCCAGGTTGCGCTTGAGAATGTCGGCGGCGAAATTGTAGTCGCGCGGGATCGCGCCTTCGGCCGCATTCGGCGCCAAATTCGGCTGGGCGAGATTCATCGCTGTGTTCCTCCCAGGCCTGTCGGTCCTTGCCGGTGACTTGCCTCGGGGCAAGGCATTATGCCGACGCGGAAATTGGGCGGCAATGGCCCTGGCAAGTTCGGCGTATTGCGCTAAGAACAAGCGCCCCGATCCCTTGCCAGAACTCGCACCATGATTGCAAGCCGCGGCCGCGTGCGGCCCAGCGGCTATCGGGCGATATCCCGATGCAGTAGCAGGTTTTCCCTCACCCTGAGGTGCGAGCGAAGCGAGCCTCGAAGGGCGAGGGCCCGGGTACCCGTGCGCCACTAAGCACTTGGCCGTCGCGACAACTTGCGAATCTTATCCCAATCACCGCCGGTGAGTGCCTCCTTCTTTGCTCTACTCCAGCCTTTCAACTTTCGTTCGGTTGCAATCGCATCGGTAATCCGATCGAAGTGGTCCGACCAGACAAGCTCGACTGGCCGCCGCCAATAGGTGTAGCCGGCAAACGCACCTGACTGATGTTCCGCGATGCGTCGGGTTAGATCATCGCCCCTGGCGCTACCGACGTAATATGATCCATCGCTACAGTGAAGCATGTAAACAAATGCACCCATTGCGCTTAGAATAAATCCGGTTTCAACTGCAGGGCAATGCTTGGACATCCTTCGAGGCCCGGCTGCGCCGGGCTCCTCAGGATGAGGAGTCAAAGGAGGAGTACGCCATGGACGAGATCACTCGCGAGCCGATAAAAATCACCGCCGAGGACGTCAACCCGCGCTACAATTGGGGCCGGCATTTGCCGGTGCTCGGCACCATGGGCGTCGATTTCGAGGAGCGCGTCGACTACCGGCGCATGCACCGCTACCGGCTTGGCCGCGCCCAGGCCGCGCTCGACGCTTCCGAGCTTGGCGCGCTCATTTTGTTCGACGACAACAACATCCGCTACGTCACCTCGACCAAGATCGGCGAATGGGCGCGCGACAAGCTCTCGCGCTGGGTATTGCTCACGCGCGGCGGCGATCCGATCCTCTGGGACTTCGGATCGGCCGCCGTCCACCACCGGCTCTATTCGCCCTGGCTCAAGCCGGAGAACTGCAAGGCCGGCCTTGTGGGCTTGCGCGGCACCGTCGATCCGGCTTTCGGCTTGATGAAGCATCACGCCGAGGAAATGGCTTCGATCCTCAAGGCCGCAGGCGTCGCCAAGATGCCGGTCGGTGTCGATATCATCGAGCCGCCGATGATGTTCGAGCTGGAAAAGGCCGGGCTGAAAATCAAGGACGGCCAGCAGGTGATGTTGGAGGCGCGCGAAGTGAAATCCGCCGACGAGATCGCGCTCTTGAATCGCGCCGCGGCGATGGTGGATGGCGCCTATCAGCTGATCGACGAAAAGCTGAAGCCCGGCGTGCGCGAGAACGACATCGTCGGCATGGTCAATGAGTTCCTCTATCGCCACGGTTCCGACGACGTCGAAGCGATCAACGCCATCTCCGGCGAGCGCTGCAATCCGCATCCGCACAATTTCACCGACCGCATGGTGCGGCCGGGCGACCAGGTGTTCTTCGACATTCTGCAAAGCTTCATGGGATACCGCACCTGCTATTACCGCACCTTCAATGTCGGCCGCGCCACGCCGTCCCAGCATGACGCCTATAAGAAGTGCCGCGAGTGGCTCGACAAGGCGATCGATCTGATCAAGCCCGGCGTGACCACCGACAAGGTGTGCAGCGTGTGGCCGAAAGCGCCGGAGTTCGGCTTCCCCGACGAGCTGTCGGCCTTCGGCCTGCAATTCGGCCACGGCCTCGGCCTCAATCTGCACGAGCGGCCGATCATCAGCCGCGTGGTGTCGATGGACCATCCGACGGTGATCAAGGAGGGCATGGTGTTCGCGCTGGAGACCTATTGCCCGGCGACCGACGGCTATTCCGCCGCGCGCATCGAGGAGGAGGTCGTGGTCACCGACAAGGGCCACACGGTGATCTCGCTGTTCCCGGCCGAGGAGCTGCCGATCGCCAACCGCTATTGAGCGGCCGCACCGGGGTTGGGCTTGGAGGCGACTTAAAGGGATCGTTGCGCTAGCTGGTGCAACTGGGAATCGTGCCGTCTGCGACGGCGGCTCCGTTTGCAGAACGGAGCGGAATTGCGCCCCGCAAATGGATGCTATGCGTGAAGATGGTTGCGCCGAATGATCTGTTTTCTCTCTCATATTCAATGAGTTAGGTAGCGCCACACTTTCTCCTCGGCTGTGGTTTTTGTGCGGCGCACAAAAAGCTGGCTTTTGGCCCAATAATCCGTTAGCAGCGCCGCTTCCAGGCTAAAACGAGGGGACTGTTCCAGCATGAAAACGATGCTAGCCGCGTGCCTTCTTGTCGGCGTATGGGCCACCAGCGCCAGCGCCGTCGATCTCGCCGAACTCGCGCCGTGCAAGCCGGCGGCGGCGAGGCTGTGTGACCACTCGGGCGGCATGACCTGGAGCAACTTGCTCCGCTGCGGCGCGACGCTCGCCGCGCATAGCTGGCGCGTGGGCAGCACGTGCCGTCAGGTGCTCAGGAAGTATGGACAACTGTAAACTGCCGACTCGACAATAACTTACATGCATTTTGCCCCGGCCCTTGAGCCGGGGCTTTTTTGTCCGGTCCCGCATGCAGGGAGGGATGAATGCGACACCGAAACCTGCTAATTCGTTCGCCCACGCCCATTGCACATCCCAACGAAAAAGCATCAGAGGACGCGAAGAGGATCCCATGTACGCCAATCTCGAACTCTATATCGACGGCCAATGGCTCAACGGCGACGGCCGCGCCGGCGAGGACGTGATCAATCCGGCAACGGAAAGACCGCTCGCGCGGCTGCCGCACGCCAGCACGGCCGATCTCGACCGCGCGCTCGAAGCCGCCAAGAAGGGCTTTGCCGTTTGGCGCGTGACCGCGCCCTCTGAGCGCGCCAAGATCATGCGTAAAGCCGCCGATCTCATACGCGAACGCTACGATGCCATCAGCAAAACGCTGGTGCAGGAGCAAGGCAAGGCCTACCCCGAAGCCCGCGCCGAGGTGCGCACCTCGGCCGACATCATCGAGTGGTACGCCGAAGAAGGCCGCCGCGCCTACGGCCGCGTCGTGCCGGGCCCCGGCAAGGGTTTGCGCCAAATCGTGGTGCAGGAGCCGGTCGGCATCGTCGTGGCATTCACGCCGTGGAACTTCCCCACGCTGACGCCGGCGCGCAAGATCGGCGGCGCGCTCGCCGCCGGCTGTTCGCTGATCCTCAAGGCGTCCGAGGAGACCCCGGGCGCCTGCGTCGAGATGGTGCGCTGCTTTGCCGATGCCGGTCTGCCTGCCGGCGTGCTCAACCTCGTCTTCGGCGTACCGGCGAACATTTCCGAGCACCTCATCGCCAAGCCCGACGTGCGCAAGATCTCGTTCACCGGCTCGATCCCGGTCGGCAAGCATTTGGCGGCGCTTGCCGCCAAGGGAATGAAGCGCGCCACCATGGAACTCGGCGGCCATTCGCCGGTGGTAGTGTTCGCCGACGCCGACCCGGAGAAATCCGCCGACACCATCGCCGCCTACAAATACCGCAACGCCGGCCAAGTCTGCATCTCGCCGACGCGGTTTTATGTGCAGGAGCCGGTCTACGGCCGCTTCCTGGCGCGCTTCACCGAATACGCCCAGTCGCTCAAGCTCGGCGACGGCCTGGAGAAAGGCGTGACCATGGGGCCGCTGGCGAGTGCACGACGCATCGACGCCATGGACAAGTTCGTCAACGATGCCAAGGACCGCGGCGGCAAGATCGTCACCGGCGGCAAACGCCGCGGCAATCAGGGATACTTCTACGAGCCGACGGTGATCACCGACTTGCCGGACGACAGCATGCTCATGACGCAGGAGCCGTTCGGTCCGCTGGCGCCGGTCGTCACGTTCAAGACCTTCGACGAAGTGGTGGAACGCGCCAACTCGCTGCCCTTCGGCCTCGCCGCCTATGCCTTCACCGGTTCGGCACAAACCGCCAACCTGATCGGCGACGCGTTGCAGTCCGGCATGGTCGGAGTGAACTCCATCAATATCTCGACGCCCGAGACGCCGTTTGGCGGGGTGAAGGAATCCGGCTACGGCAGTGAAGGCGGTATCGAGGGACTGCAAGCCTATCTGAACACCAAGTTCATCTCGCAGGCGTAATTCTGCGAGCTGGGAGAGGGCAGCATCCGACGGAAGCGTTCCCCCTCTCCCGACTTCCTCACTTCGCTCTGAAGTCGACCTCTCCCTGGTGGGGCGAGGTGCGGGACCTGCGCAATTTCTGGATCAAGCGCGATCGAGAAGCCCGAAATGCGGGCCGAGCCGGCGTCGCACCCGGGCCATTGCGGCGCGGGCGGCGAGCGCGTCGACGGCGATGCGCGCCAGTGGCGTAAGCTGCGAGGGCCGCGCCACGATATCGCGCAATACGGCCGAAACGTCAGGCCGGCCATCCGGACGCATGCCGAGAAGCGCGGCCGGGGGAACTGTCCGGTGGGCGGGATCGACGACGACGCGCAATGCGGCGAAGGCGAGATCATGCGCGGCCGCAACCCGCGCCACCACGTGGGATTCCATATCGACCGCGGCTGCGCCGGTCGTTCTGTGCAGCTCGCGTTTTTTTGCCGGCTCGGCGATCGGCGTATCGACGCCGACGATCGGAGCGTGGATGGCGCCCGCGACCATGCCGAGAAGCTTGCTCGACCATACCGCGTCGGTCGCGCGGACGGTTTGCGATTCGCGGACGGCGGAAGCGACCACCCAGTCTCCGGCGCGCAGGTAGGAGGCAAGGCCGCCGGCGACGCCGAAGCTGATCATGCCGCGGTAGCCCTGCCGGATGGCGCTGCCGGCCACCGTCGCCAGTTCACTTCCGGCGGTGCGGCACACGACCAGGACCCCGGGGCCGGCGGCGATGCGGGCCTCGAAGTCCAAACCGACGAAGGCGATGACGAGTCGCCGCGGTTGTTCGACAGCAGCGTCGGCAAGCCGACCCGTGTCGTCACCTTCATCCACCAGTCCATCTACGAAAGTTCCGCCGGCGAAATCCAATTGGGATGCCATAAGAAGCCTTTTGCCCCTCGCGTCTGTAGCCTAACTCGCCACGCCCCCAAAGCGTACCGTGCAGACGTCCTCGGCTTCTTACGGCGATCACCGAGTTTGCAAATTGAGTCTACCACAATTCAATGCCAACGCCATTGCTAATGCAAATGCTTCCAATGATTTCTGCCACTCTCATGTGAACTGGCATGGCATTTTTATCGCGAAAATGCTTGGTTTCCGTTTACGCACAGGATTGCCATGGGCAACACGGCAGACACCCTTGTGACCGGGGCCACCGGACTCGTCGGCTCGGCGGTCGCGAGAAAGCTGGTCGGCGCCGGATTATCGGTGCGGGCGCTGGTACGGCCCGGCAGCCCGCGTTTTCATCTCGACGGGCTCGATCTGGAGTTCGCCGAGGGCGACATCCGCGACGCGCGTTCCGTGCGCCGCGCCATGATCGGCATCCGTTACCTCTTCCATGTCGCGGCCGATTACCGCCTGTGGGCGCCCGATCCCAGGGAGGTCTTCGCCGCCAATGTCGACGGTACCCGTATCGTGATGCAGGAAGCGGTAAGAGCCGGCGTCGAGCGCGTGGTCTATACCAGCAGCGTCGCCACGCTCGCCTTGCGAGCCGACGGCAGTCCGGCCGATGAAACCGTTCCGCTGTCGGAGGAGGAGGGAATCGGCGCTTACAAGCGCAGCAAGATCGCCGCCGAACGGCTGGTCGAGGCGATGGTCGCGAACGAGGCGCTGCCCGTCGTCATCGTCAACCCGTCGACCCCGATCGGGCCCCGCGATGTCAAGCCGACGCCAACCGGCCGCATCATCGTGGAGGCGGCGCGCGGCCGTATCCCCGGTTTCCTCGATACCGGCCTCAATCTCGTCCATGTCGATGACGTTGCCGAGGGGCACTTGGCGGCACTCAAACATGGCACCATCGGCGAACGCTACATTCTCGGCGGCGAGAACGTGCTGCTTGCCGATATGCTGGCCGACATCGCGGGCCTGGTGGGCCGTCGTCCGCCACGCCTGCGCTTTCCCCGCGCCGCCGTCATTCCGTTCGCCTACGCTGCGGAGGCGGCAGCGCGGCTGACCGGGCGGGCGCCGTTCACGACGTTGGATGGAATCCGCATGGCCGAACACCGCATGTTCTTCACCGCGGCCAAGGCCGAACGCGATCTCGGCTTTCGTCCGCGACCTTACCGGCAGGCGCTCGAAGACGCGATCCATTGGTTCCGCGCGGCCGGCTACCTCGACGGCAAGCGGAAACGTTAGACGACCAAGGCGTCAAGCGCCGGCGCGCGCATCGGCGTAGCCGCCGAGCGCGTAACCCGAGCGACGTACCGCGGCGATGCAATCGGGGTCGCACAGCGCCGCGAATTCCTCGGCATAGCGGTAGCCCGGCGCCGCGCCGGCGAAGCCATCGGTTACCGCAGGATGCAGGTAGATTTCAACGAAGCCGGGAGGCAACCGGCCGAGCAGCGCAGCGAGCCGCGTTCGCGTCATCGCGCCTGACCATGCCAAGCCGAACACCGTATCGGCGGTTGTCAGTCCGGCGCGTCGGACGCGGCGGCGCAGCCAGCTGGCCCAGGGCGCCACGATCCGCCCCACACGCCGTTGCGTGTGCGGTTCGACTTCCGCAACGATTCGCCATGGCTCGACCGGAATGCGCAGCGCCCGCATGCCGTAGCGCTGCCCGACGGTCATGACCGCCGTGGCGACGGCCGGATGGAGATGGAAATGCCGGTGCGCATTGACGTGATCGAGCGGCAAGCCGGTCGCCCGGTACGCCTCGAACTGCGCAGTGATTTCGCTGGCGACTTGCCGCCGCACCGAGCTGTCAATGGCGATCTGCGCGCCGTAGCGGGCAAGATCGTTGCGGAACCGTCCGCTGCCGCCGACGAGAGCCGGAATTTGCGCTGGGTCGGTGACCGGGTCGCCATCGACCAGGACGATGTGAAGCCCGACGCGAAGGCCGGGCAACGCCCGCGCGCGCGCGACCGCATCGGCCGCCGCGGGAGCGCCGACCATCAGGCTCGCGGCGCTCAGAATGCCACGTCTATGCGCTTGCTCGATCGCGGCGTTGACGGGCTCGCTGAGCCCGAAATCGTCCGCGTTGATGACCAGGTGGTTCAGTGCGCCAACTCCCGCCGTTCGCGCAGGAAGGCAAAGAACTCGGCGCCTTCGCGCAGCCGGCGCATCATCATTTGCGGACTGCACGCCATCTCCGAGACGATTGCCGCGATCTTGGGAGTCCGGAAGTAGAAGCGTCGGTAGAACTCCTCGACCGATTGGAAAATCTCGGTATGGCTCAGGTGCGGATAATGCAGCGGGGCGATTTGCACGCCGTTCGCATCGACGAGCTCGGCATGCTCTTCGTCGAGCCAGCCGTGCTCCAACGCATCGCGATAGAGCTCGGTGCCCGGATAGGGAGCCGCCAGCGAAACCTGGATGGTGTGCGGATTGATCTCGGTGGCAAAGCGGATGGTCTCCTCGATCGTCCCCCTGGTCTCGCCGGGGAGCCCGAGGATAAAGGTGCCGTGGACGGTGATGCCGAGCTCGTGGCAATCCTTGGTGAAGCGCCGCGCTACGTCGATGCGCATGCCCTTCCTGATGTTGTACAGAATCTGCTGATTGCCGCTTTCATAGCCGACCAGCAACAGCCGCAGGCCGTTGTCGCGCATCACCTTCAGCGTTTCCCGCGGCACGTTCGCCTTGGCGTTGCACGACCAGGTGATGCCGAGCTTGCCGAGCTCGCGCGCGATCGCCTCGGTGCGCGGCCGGTCATCGGTAAAGGTGTCGTCGTCAAAAAAGAACTCCTTCGCTTGCGGGAACGCGGCTTTGGCCCAGCGCATCTCCTCGATCACATGGCCAACGCTGCGGGTGCGGTAGCGATGACCGCCGACCGTTTGCGGCCACAAGCAAAATGTACAACGCGATTTGCAACCGCGCCCGGTATAGAGCGAGATATAGGGATGCTTGAGATAGCCGATAAAATAGTTCTCGATCTTCAGGTCGCGCTTATAGACCGCCGTGACGAACGGCAACTCGTCCATGTTCTCGAGGATGGTGCGCGGCCGGTTGTGTCTGATGGTGCCTGCGGCATCGCGATAGGATAGCCCGGCAATCGCGCTCCAGTCGCGGTCCTCGGCGATTTCCTTGATGGTGAAATCGAATTCGTTGCCGGCGACGAAGTCGACCGCGCGCGAACTCTGCAGGCTCGCCCGCGGCTCGACTGCGACCTTCGCGCCGACGAAGCCGGCCTTCAGCCGCGGATTTGCCGCCTTAAGCGCCTCGACGACCCGCACGTCGGAGGCGAATGAAGGCGTCGAGGTGTGCAGCACGGCAAGGTCGTAATGCGGCGCCTCGCGCACGACATCGGCGAGCGTCAGCCGATGCGGGACGGCGTCGATGAGCTTGCTGTCGGGGACGACCGCCGCCACCTGGGCGAGCCAGGTCGGATACCAGTAGGAACGGATTTCGCGCCGCGCCTGGTAGCGCGAGCCGGCTCCGCCATCGAATCCGTCGAAGGAAGGAGCCTGCAGAAACAATGTGCGCATCATGACCCCCTCAGGTCTTGTCCTTCGATCAAGGTGCCGTCCGCCGTCACGCGGTAATCGGCGCCTCGCCAATGAACAGTCGCCCCGAAGAAGCTCGCCACGTAGATGGCGAAAGCAATGACATCTTGCACCGGAATGAGCCAGTAATTTTGCCGCGGCAATCCGAACCGCCATTCGACGCAACGGCAAAGCGTCACGCGCGAGACCAGCACGGCGAGCGTGACCAGAACTGCGGCCGGGCTCCCCGACAGCAGGGAGAGAAGCGCAAGCGGCCACGGATGCGTCACGATGGTGCCGGCATAGGCGATCGGATCGATGCTCCTGATGGTGCGGGCGACCCGCAGCTGATGCAGAAAGAGTTGACGCAAACTGCTTTCGAAGCAGCGGTGGCCGACCAAAAACGGCGCCGTGACGACGTCGTAGCCGGCCGTGCGCACCGCAATGCCGATCGCATGATCGTCGGCCAGCACGTCGGCAAGAGCGCCGAAGCCGCCGATGCGGTCGAGCGTCGACCGCCGCAGCGCGATGGTGGCGCCGCAACACGGCTTCGCCAGCCCGAGACTGACCGCGGTGACCGCCTGCGGCAGGAATTGCGAGTTGATGGCGAGAGCGGACAGCCGCGTCCATGGCCCTTCGCCGCCGATGCCGTGATAGAGGCAGGTCACGGCGCCGACCCGCGGCGACGCCAGCAGCGCGGTGATAGCACGCAAATAACCCGGCCCGACGACGATGTCGCTGTCGGAGAGCACCAGCGTATCATGGCGGGCGCGCGGCATCAGATTGATCAAATTCGATACCTTGCGGTTGACGCCATGACTGCGCTGGTCGACGGCAAGCTCAATCGCCTCGTCCGGGAAATCGGCCTTCATGCCGCGCACCGCCGCCACGGCCGCCGAAGCCTGGTCTTGCGCGCCGCATAAGACCTGAACGGGAGCGCCGTACTCCTGCCGGCAGAATGCGGCAAGCCGGGCCGCCAACCCGGGCTCTGCACCATGCAAAGGTTTCAGCACCGTCACCGGCGGCTGCGAGGCGGTCGTTACCGTCTCCTGGTCGGGATAGCCCAGAACGCAAGCCGCCGCCACCAGCATGAATACGCAGCCCACAAATGCGACCAGGAGGCACCCGTCGCCTAGCGACCGGAGCAGTGAAATCGCTTGCGGAATATTCTCGGCAAAGCTCATGACTACTCACACGATAGACGCCGCTCACCCAAACCGCTGAATTTTTCTACCAGGACGCGACGCGAAAGATAGATCGGCACCCGCACGCGCTTGAGCGTGTCACCGCGAAGTGCGGCGGCATTACTCGCCAGGACGATCAGCGAAATCAGGATATTTTCGCCAAAGCGGCGCGCGCGTTCGGCGATCAGCGAATGCGCCGGTTCGGCGATGGTCTCGAATCCGTAGCGTCCCATAATTCGGGCCAGCTGCTCGCTCTGCGCCCGCGTGCCGGATGGGACCTCGGCGCAGACCACGGCGATGTCGCTGAGATCGGGCCGGGACGCGAGATAGCACGCGAGCTCGGCCAGCGAGATCGCGATCGCCTGTTGCATCCGGCGAGCCCAGGCAATCGTCGGGCCGTTCTTCGGCACCGGCGGGATCTGCTCGTTCCAGAAATGCAGCCGTGCCATACGCTGACCGCGATGCACGCGCGTGCCGTCGCGCAAAACAAGCGCTCGGAGCGAGCGGTTGATATCGAGCCGAAAAACGCAGTGCGGATCGCGGGTATATTCGAACACCGCCTGACGGCGGCGCAGCCAAGCGTCGAGCGCGAACAGCAGCTCAGCCAGCCACGGGTGGCTGTGCTGCGACCACACCCTCCGCTCTGCGGAATCCCACACCGCCATTTAGCGGGTCTCCCGCGTTTTGTAACCCGACGGGCAACTCTCCGGCCCCGAAAAGGTTGCCCGCAGGCATTATAGCCCGAATTTCACAGCGTGTGAGACCGAAAAAAACGCCCCCGCGGCCGGGGCGGCCAGCCTATCGGGGCTCATCACCGTAGAGCGTCGCCAGCGTGCTTTTGACGACCAAGGCGACCGGGACCGCGAGGATCACGCCGGGAATGCCGAGCACGATACCGCCGGCCAAGAAGCAAAAAATGATCAGCACCGGATGCACATGCGCCGCCCGGCCCAGCACGATCGGGCCGACGAGCTGGTCGATCGACAGGCGCAGGACCGTTGCGTAGAGCGCGTATTCCGCAATGTTGACGATTCCGGTCGCGGTGCGCAGCGACACCAGTCCGGCGAGAATCGCCGCCGAGGTGGGCCCGATCACCGGCACGGTCTCGAGAATCCCGGTCAACAACGCCAACAGCACGGCATGCTGAATGCCGAGAATAACGCCAAGACCGATGTAAGCCGCAACAGTGGCGTAGGCCACGACACCGAGCACGCCGATGAAATAGCGGATCAGCACCGGATCCAGCCGCTCCCAGATCCGCGCGACCAGCGGGCGGCGATGCGGCGGCACGATCCAGAACAACCCGTGCGCCACCCGCCTTCCGCTCACCAGAAAATAGAACAACAGCACGACCGTCAGAAACGCGCCCATAACCGCGGCAAGGCTATAGCCGGTGAGGACAGCGATCTGATCCGTCTGGCCCAACCAATCGCGCAGCCGATCAAGTACGGCCTCGGTGATCTGATGCGCATTCATCACCGAGCCGAACAGATGAAGCGGCTGGCCGCCGGTCGCCTGGCTGGTAAAGTTCTCCAGCAGGCTCTGCAAATCGGCCGCCGTAGCGCGAACCTCGTCCGAGAGGCGCTGGGCGACAAAGGCCATGACCGCCGCGGCAATGCCGAACAGCAGCAGGAACAGCGCGACCGCAAACAGCAACCGCGGCCATCGCGTCCGCGCCGCGGCCCAGTCCAGGGCCGGCGTGCAGATATAGGCGATGATGCCCGCCAGCACGAAGGGCAGCAAAATCAGCTTGATGAAATAAAGAAAGATCGCGAGGACGATGGCGCCGATCATGATCGCGCGCGTTTCCCCGGAATCGAGGGGCCCGGCGGCGTGGGCGCGCTCGGCGAGGCTCGCCTCGTCGTTTTTCTGCTTGGCAGCTTTCATGAATAAATCCGGCCTTTCCAGCTCACCTGGCCGCTGAGGCGGCGGCGGACGCTATCGAGAGCCATCAGCGCGCCCACCGTATAGCCGAAAGGGAAAAGCAAACCGTACCAGAAGGGAATGCGGAAATAGAACGTGGCTGCAATATGCAAGCCGGCGGCGGCGCCCGAGGCCGCGAGCGCCACAATGAATGCGGCGACGGCGCCATCGGTGCCGCGCAGCCAGCTTGCCAGATCGATCAGCGGGATGGCGAACGCTGCCCACGCCAATATCACGGCCGCTCCAGCCACCGCCAATGTCGCAATCGGACCGCCCAAAGTGTCGACGAGATTCTTCGCCAGTCCCGGCCACAGCGTCCGCCACCCGGTATACATCCGCGTCGATAGCAACTGCTCGCCGCCCATGAGCAGGACCGCTCGTCCCGATTGCTTCAGCCGCCGGGCGAATTCCAGGTCCTCGCAGATCGCGCTGCACACGGCGGCGTGGCCGCCCACCGCGTCATAGGCGTCGCGCCTGACCAGCATGAATTGCCCGGTCGCCGTGACATCAGGACCGGAGCGCGCCTGCGCTTGTCGCAGGTCCTGGAGAAAAGATAGGAGGATGAGGCCGCACGGCAGGATGAGACGCTCGGCAAAGCTTTGCAACTCCTGGCGCGGCGCCAAGGACAAGAGGTCGAGGCGTTGCGCCAAGGCCGCATGCATGGCGCTCGACAAAACGCCGGGCTCCGCCCTCACGTCGGCATCGATGAAGCACAGCCAGTCGGTCTCGGGCGTCACGGTGCGTGCGCCGATCCAGCAGGCATGCGATTTGCCGACCCAGCGCGGCGGCAATGGACGACTCTGAATTAAGGCGATCTGCCTGTGGCGCGCAGCGAGCGCGCGAACGATGGCGGCGGTCGCGTCCGCCGAATGGTCGTCGATCACCAATATACCGAGGCGGCTTGGCGGATAATCCTGCGCGAGCAGGGACTGCAGACAGCGCCCAATATTGGCTTCCTCGTCGCGCGCCGGAACGATCACGGTCAGCTGCGGCGCTTGCTCGCCGGACGGTGGCGACGCGGCGACGAGGCGCGGCAGCAATCCGCGTTGCCGCGCGGCACGCACGATCAGCCACGCCACGATCGCGAGCCACAGCGAAGAGAACAATAGCTGCATAGCCTTCCACCCGATCGCTTTGCCGGCACGGCACTCAGCGCCGCCGCGCCCCGCCGTCGAGCCCCGCCCGCCGGCGTGCGACCAGCGCCATCGCCGACCAGTCCTTATCCGCATCGCCGTGGCCGATGGCGTCGACGAGATTGTCGCGGACGATGCTGGCGAACGGCAACGGCACGCCGCTGGCCTCTCCGGCGGCGAGCGCCAGCCGCATGTCCTTGAGGCCCAGCGTCAGCTTAAAATTCGCCGGCATGAATTCGCCTTTGAGGATCAGCCCGCCATAAATCGCATAGGCTGGCGCCGAAAATAGCGTCCCGATGATCAACTCCATCAGCTTGCCGGGCGCGACCTCGTAGCGCTCCCCGAGCGTTACTGCCTCGGCCATGGCCTCGATCGCCGCGCCGATCAGGAAGTTCATCGACAGCTTGGCGACATTGGCCTTGTGCGGCTCGGCGCCGAGCACCCAGGTTTTTTGGCCAATGACGTCGAGCAGCGGCTTGACTCGCTCGATCGCATGCGCATCGCCGGCGGCAATGACGTTCAGCTTGCCGGCGGCCGCTACATCCGGCCGGCCCATCACCGGCGCCGCGACATAGGCGAGACCGGCCGCGGCATGGACCTGCTCGAGCTCGCGCGCAAAGGCGACCGACACCGTGCTCATGACGACGTGGACGAGCTGCTTGTTTGGCGCCCGTTTCAGCGCATCGTTGGCGAGGACTACGCTGCGAACCAAGTCGTCGTCGGCCAGCATTGTGAACACCGCGTCGCCGGCAAAAGCGCCTTCCGGACCATCCAAACGACGCGCGCCGCGTTGCGCCAGCCGCTCGGCGGGGCCGGGCGATCGGTTCCAAACGGAAACCTCGTGTCCGGCATCGATCAGCCGGGTCGCCATGGCGCTGCCCATCGAGCCAAGCCCGATAAATCCTACTTTCATGGTGTCCTCTTCCGGTTCGAATTGCCCCACTCAAGCCGCCCGGGTCAGCGACCGTCCGCCGATAAGCCCGGATTTGCCGCAAGCCGCCCGATGCTGCTCCGCCAACTTTCGGGTGTAACGGGGTTCTGCGACTCTCGGCTCGATTGTAGTAGCTAACGGTTCATTCGCCCATCTGCTGAGGCGCAATATTTCTTAGCAGCGATTCAAGCGCGGTCCCAATTCCCGCCGCGGCTGAAGAGTTCGCGCCCCTCGAGCGCGGCTCAAGTCGCGGTTCACCTCGCCAACTCTGCAGCGCTCTGTTGGAGCCTCTCGACGTCGGCCACGACGCATGCGGCCACTTCATCGACCGCAG
>CAVRHN010000005.1:0-9629 GCA_963721025.1 uncultured Alphaproteobacteria bacterium
CCGGCCCCGGCTTGAGCTCGACCGGCTTCTCCTCGGCGCCCGCGGCGGTAGCGCCAGCGCCGGCGAATGCGGCAATCATCGCCAAGACAACAACACGCATCGGACGCTCCCTAGTGTGGCGGTTCAGAAGTCCGCATCATTTTTGCCGCGAACTCGTCATGCGGACTTCTGAACCAAAGCCACACTAGATCAATACGTTGCTAGTGTCCTTCGATTCCGAAGTTCGCAAACGAGGGTGCCGCATAATGATGCGAACTTCGGAATCGGACACTAGCACTACTTTGGCAGATTTTTAGCGGCACGGGATTCCCAAATCAGTTTTTCAATAATTCATGGGTGGTCGGCTTTTGGAGGGCCGACCATGGTAGGCACAACGTCGAATTGGGAAGACGAGCTTCGAGGATGGCTCAAGCCGTTCTTGGATCGCCTAGGCCATAAATCGCGGCGGCGAATGTGTCCGCTTTATGTGGCAGGGCTGATCGGACCCGGCGATCGCAAGAGCGTTCAGCCAATGGCGGAGCGGCTTGCGCCTGGCGATTACGACCAGCTGCATCATTTTGTTGCGGCTGGCGTCTGGGACGCGGCGCCATTGGAGACGGAGCTGCTCATTCAAGCGGATCGGCTCGTTGGTGGCAGCGACGCTGTGTTGGTAATCGACGATACGGCGGTGCCAAAGAAGGGCACGCACTCGGTCGGCGTCGCTGCGCAATACGCTTCAGCGCTAGGCAAGACCGCCAACTGCCAAACTCTGGTGTCACTGACGCTCGCCCGCGGCGAAGTTCCGGTGATGGTGGCATTGCGGCTTTTTCTTCCAGACCGTTGGGTCAACGATCGGTGGCGGCTGAAGCGAGCTGGTGTTCCGGCCGAATATCGAACTGCACGGACAAAGCCCGAGATCGCACTGGCGGAGATTGATCGCTTGATATCGATCGGCGTGCGCTTCCGCTGTGTGCTGGCGGATGCCGGTTACGGTCTCAGTGCGCCTTTCCGTCAAGGGCTGACGGCCCGCAAGCTTGCATGGGCGGTTGGCATCCCTCGTCACCTCAAGGTGTACCCCGTTGGGGTGCAGCTCATTTGGCCAGTTACCAAAGTTCGAGGCCGGCCACGTAAACGACAGGTGCCAGATAGTCTATCGACAGCAGCTGAAGACATGATGGCCAGTGCGCGGTGGAGAACTGTGAGTTGGCGCAGCGGTACGAAGGGTCGGCTCAAAGCCCGGTTTGCTGCCGTCCGTGTGCGTACTGCCGACGGTCCTCCCCAGCGGATATGGGACAAGGGCCAGCAGCATCTTCCAGGGGACGAGGCCTGGCTGATCGGCGAGCACCGCGCGTCGGGAGAGAAGAAATACTATCTCGCCAACTTGGCCGCCGGAATGGACCTCCGCAGCTTAGCCGCGACGATCAAGGCACGATGGATTTGCGAGCAGGCCCATCAACAGTTGAAGGAGGAACTCGGTCTCGACCACTTCGAGGGAAGGTCTTGGCACGGCCTTCACCGTCATGCGCTGATGGCGATGATTGCTTACGCGTTCCTCCAACATCGCCGGCTCAAAAAAGTGAGGCGGGGAAAAAAGAATCAACGGCCCGCCCCCTCAACCGACCTTGCCGGCGGTCCGCCACGCCATCGTCGACCTCATCATGCGATCAAGTCCTCAGCGATGTCCGTACTGCCGATCCTGGATCAGCGAGGAAAAGCAGCGTGAGTAAATCTGCCAAAGTAGTGCTAGGCCGCATTCAACGTCACGCTCTGCATGACGTTGTTGTGGTAGCCGGCGGGATTGAAGAGCAACGCGGCTGTCTGGGTCTGGCCGATTTTGTTGGTGGCGCTGACCATCACGGTGTTTTTCCCGGGCTTGGCCGTAAGCACGAAGCTCCAGGGCCGAAAGGCGTAGCGGCCGAGATCGTCGCCAAGCGTGGCCGCCGCCCAGGTTTGTCCGCCGTCGGTCGAGGCCTCGACGGCGCGGATGCCGTAGCCGCCATCCCAGGCCAAGCCCCCGACAGCGATCTTACCGACCTTGACCGGGGCGCCATCGACGTGGCTGGTGATCAGGGAGTTGACCACGACCTCCGTGATCGGCGTGGTGGTTCCACTCTCCTGGCTGATGAAGCGCGCCACGATCGGAAATTCGCCGACCGGGATGCGGTAGGCCGGGTTCATCCAGAACCCGCCCTGCGGTTTGGTCAACGCGTTGATGCTGACGAGATGCTTCATCCAATAGGTGCCGGTCCAGCCGGGCACGATCAGACGCGCCGGGTAGCCGTTGAAATGCGGCAACGGCTCGCCGTTCATCTCATAGGCGACGAGCGTCAATTCATCGAGCGCCTTCCACAGCGGCAGGCTCTTGATGAAGTCCGGGGTCTGGTCGAACGCCGGGCCCTCGGCGCCGTTGAAGGCAATCTCGATGGTCTCTTTCTTCAAGCCGACCTTGTCGAGCAGATCCTTGAGCCGGGCGCCCTTCCAGCGCGCGCAACCCATCGCGCCATAGCCCCATTGCACGCCGGGGACATGCGGCTTTGACAGGCCGCGCCGGTTTCCCGAGCATTGGTTGACGGCGACGACCTCATAAGCCGGAAACTTCTTGAGCTCGTCAAACGTGATCTCGGCCAGCCCATTGGCGCCGTCCCCGCCCAGCGTGATCTTGTAGGTCTTGGCGTCGATGTTGGGGATATCCGAAAGGTGGTACCGGACATAAAACCGATCATTCGGCGTAATCGGCGTGTCGAGATATGCCAATGGCGCTTCATAGTTCGGTGGCCGGTAGGCAAGCTTGATTAGCGGTTTCTTGCCCGGCAGCGCCTCCATTGTGGCCGTGCCATCGAGGCCGGCGGGCACCCCCGGCGACAGAGGCGCACCGGCGGGACCGGCCGCGAGGAGTGGCGGCATGCCGAGCCCGCTGCCGGCGAGGACGATTCCCGCACCTGCGCGCTGCAGCATTCTTCGTCGGTTGATCATGGCGATGCCTCGCAGCTGCTCTCTGATTGGCCGGCTATGTCATGCTCTGGCAGGCTACTTAATAAAGAAATATCATAAGTTTGGCATTATTCGACACTTGGCGGCGGTGCTTGGCGCGCCGAGCCGCGACGGTCGGCCGGAACCCCGGACCATACGCGCCGTCGCAAACATGCTATGACGGTCCGCGCAACCCGGCTAGATAGAGTGTGAGCGAAAGCGAGGAGCCATGCGTGCCTTTATGGTCTTAGTCGCCGGCGGCGTTATTTTGGCTATCGCAGGCTCCGCCCACGCGGCAACGAAGACGAAGAAGTATCCACCTATGGTGCTCCGCTCGGCGAGTGGCACAGTGATCCAGCCGACGCGCACAATCATCCATAATACCGACGGCAGCACCACGGTTATCGTCGTTCCGCGGCGCTCCTATCTCAATCCCGGAACCGACGTGCCGGTGGGCTATGGCAGCCACATGGACTACGCGTTTCCGCCGAATGGCGATCCTGGTGAGCCCTATTCGTTTTACGGGCCCGACTTGAACGGCATCGGCGGCGTCACACTGGCGCGGCCGTTCTGGCTGCCGGGCTTTAATCAGAATAATCCGTTCTGATACCGGTCCCCGTCGATCGGCGCCGCCACGGCTTATGCCGTCAGCCGCTCCAGCTCGCCGACGATCGCTTCACCCATCTCACCGGTGCTAACGACCGTCGTCCCCTCCGACTTGATATCGGCGGTGCGCAGGCCTTTGGCCAAGGCGGCGGCGATCGCCGCATCGAGCAGATCGGCTTCCTGCGCCATATTGAACGAATAGCGCATCGCCATGCCGAACGAAGCCAGCATGGCGATCGGATTGGCCATGCCCTTGCCGGCGATATCGGGCGCCGAACCGTGCACCGGCTCATACAGCGCCTTGCGCCGCTTGGTCTTGGCATCGACTTCGCCCAGCGAAGCCGAGGGCAGCATGCCGAGCGAGCCGGTCAGCATCGCCGCCACATCGGAGAGCATGTCGCCGAACAGATTGTCGGTGAGGATGACGTCGAACTGTTTCGGCCAGCGCACCAGCTGCATGCCGCCGGCATCCGCCAACATGTGCTCGAGCTGAACGTCCTGGTATCCGCGGGCGTGCACCTCACTGACGACCTCGTGCCAGAGCACGCCGGTCTTCATGACGTTGCGCTTCTCCATCGAGGTGACCTTGTTGCGCCGCTTGCGGGCCAGCTCGAAACCGACGCGCGCGATGCGTTCGATCTCGTAGGTGTCGTAGACTTGCGTATCGATGGCACGCTTCTGGCCGTTGCCGAGATCGGTGATGGTCTTCGGCTCGCCGAAATAGACGCCGCCGGTGAGCTCGCGCAGGATGATGATGTCGAGTCCCTCTACCACCTCGCGCTTGAGGCTCGAGGATTCCGCCAGCGCCGGGTAGCAGATTGCCGGCCGGATATTGGCAAACAGGCCGAGGTCCTTGCGCAGGCGCAGCAGGCCCGCTTCCGGCCGTACGTCATAAGCCACGTTGTCCCATTTCGCGCCGCCGACGGCGCCGAAGATAACGGCGTCGGCGGCGTGCGCCTTCGCCATGGTCTCCTCGCTGATGGCGACGCCATGCGCGTCGTAGGAGGAGCCGCCGACCAGCCCCTCCGCGGTTGCGAAGGTGGCGATGCCCGCCTTGGCCAAGAAGCCGAGCAAGCGCTTGACCTCGGCCATCACTTCCGGGCCGATGCCGTCGCCGGCGAGGAGAAGCAGCTTGAAAGTGGGCATGAATGCCGCCTCGTGAAAATGAAGCGATGATTGCTAATGGGCTGCCCTTGGCTTGGCAAGCCGCGCAAATGCCGATGACGCGTTCGGATCGCGACACGCTGTGGTGCTCCGACTTCATACGCGGATCGTAGTCATGCCACGGCTGCCGTGCCACGTCGCCTCTGCGACGCGTGCTGCCGTCGTCGTTCTCAGGTGTTGTTCTAGGGAAGCCGCAAAAGGGCCTGCGCAGCAGCCTTCAAAGCCCGCTGAACCAGTTGTAGCCCTGGTTCTCCCAATAGCCGCCGGCATCGTTGTTCTGCACCCACATCGCGGTGACGTATTTCGGGTTTTTGAAGCCGAGCTTGGTGGGGATGCGGATCTTGACCGGGAAGCCGTAGGCGCGCGGCAAGATCTGGTGATCGAACTTGAGCGTCAACTGCGTCTGCGGATGCAGCGCGGTCGGCATATCGATCGTGTTCGAATAACCTTCCGCGCACTGAAACCAGACATATTTGGCTTTGGTGTCGGCCCCGATAGCTTTAAGGAAATCGGACAGTTTGACGCCCTGCCAGGAGCCGATGGCGCTCCAGCCCTCGACGCAGACGTGGCGGGTGATCTGCGAGACCTCCGGCAACTGGTAAAGCTCCGGCAGCGTCCACGGCTTCTTGTTGTCCACCAGCCCGCCGATCTCGAGCTGCCATTTATCGCCGTCGATGTCCGGCGCTTCCTCCTCGCTGTAATAGGCGTTGAACGGAAACGGCCGCGTGATCATGCTCTCGGGATATTCCGGCGCCAGCGTGTTGGGATCGAACAGCCAGGCCTGGACGCGGTCGTTGAAGCGCGAGATGACGCGCAATGCGTTCTCCGAAGTATCGCCGTCGATGATATCGCAGCCGGAGAGCACGGCGAGCGCGCCAAGGCTCGCGGCGCCGCGCAGAAAGAACCGCCGCGACGGCTCCGGCAGGAGCTTTGCCGCATCCTTGATCAGGAGCTTGGCATCGACGCCGGGGAGCGGTTTGCGCGGACGGGGCATTGATTTCCTCCTCGGCTGTCAGCGACCGATCAGCATCGCGCGCAGGCTCTTCGGCACCAGAATGGCCAGCGTCACGTGCACGACCAGGAATGCGACGATGGCCGTCATGGCGGCGAAGTGCACATAACGCGCGGTATTATAGCCGCCGAAGAAACTGGTCAGGGTGTGAAACTGCACCGGCTTCCAGATCGACAGGCCGGACAGCACGATGACGAATCCGGTGAGCAGGATTCCCAGATAGAGAAGCTTCTGCACGCCGTTGTAGACCGCCAGATCGTCGTGCGCGAGGCGGCCGCGCAACGCAGCGAGGAAGTCGCCAATAACCTCGCGCGGCCGGATCGGAAACAGCTTGCGGCGGAAGCGCCCGGTCAAAATCCCCAGCGCGACATAGACGAGGCCGTTGATCACCAACAACCACATCGCCGCGAAATGCCAGAGCAGCGCCCCCCCTAGCCACTCGCCGAGGGCGATGTGACTGGAAAATTCGAATCCGAACAGCGGCGCGGCGTCGTAGATCTGCCAGCCCGAGCCGATCATCAGCAGCATGGCGAGCGCGTTGATCCAGTGCGTTATACGCACCCAGCGCGGGTGAATCACCGGCCCGGCTGCGGTGTCGGCCATCAAGGGATTGCTCGCTGCGGCTTCGATCGTCATGGGCCGGCCCGTACGCGCGGACCTCTAGCAAAATGTTTGCACACGCGCGTGTCACATTCCTGTCAGCGAGGCCCTCTCCCCGCCGGGGGAGAGGGCAATGGCTGGACGCGCCAATGTGCAGGCGAGAGCGAGCGCCTTTACGGCAGCAGCACGGTGTCGATCACGTGGATCACGCCGTTCGACTGCATGACGTCTGCGATCGTGACAAGGGCGACGTCGCCCTTGTCGTCGGTGACGGTGAGTTTGCCGGGGCCAGCCTGCTTCACGACAATCCAATCGCCGGCGACGGTCTTCAGCTTGGCTTCGCCTTCGCCATCCTTCACGGCTTTCATAAGGCCGCCGGCGGTCATGCGGCCGGGCACGACGTGATAGGTCAGCACCTTGGTCAGCGTCGCCTTGTTTTCCGGCTTGAGCAGATTGTCGACCGTGCCGGCCGGCAGCTTGGCGAACGCTGCGTTGGTCGGCGCGAACACGGTGAACGGACCGGGGCCCTCAAGCGTGGTAACGAGACCGGCGGCCTTCACTGCGGCGACCAGCGTGGTGTGGTCCTTCGAGTTCACCGCATTCTGGATGATGTTCTTCGACGGATACATCGGCGCACCGCCGACCGTAACCGTCTTCTCCGCCAGCGCGGCGGACATGGGTGCAACCGCAGCGGCTGTTAAGGCGAGAACCGCGGCGGCGGCAAGCAAAGCCAAACGCTTAGACATGAGGGGCTCCATCTTTGGATTTGTGACCGAGATTGTCCGGCGAACCGCCGGCGAGACGCGCACGATCGCGCCATCGCATCGAGATACGGTCGCTTCGCAGGCGGGTTTCAGCCGCAGCCTCACGGCTGCGTGATCGCGGATGATCCGGGAAAACCCTGAGCGTGGGCGCCCGGGATTTCGGAACGGATGCCGCACGACGCGAACGCCCGCCGCTTTTCGTGGCAGCCGCGTTCGGCTATGAACGCGCACCGCCTGCCGGGTTGAGCAAAGGGTTCATCAATGCCGAAGACCAGTCCCGGCAATTGCTTTGAAGATTTCCGCGTCGGCCAGGTGATCCGTCACGCTACGCCGCGCACCGTCACGACCGGCGATGTCGCGCTCTACAACGGCCTGTTCGGGCCGCGCTTCGCCGTGCAGTCGTCCGATGCGTTCGCCAAGGCGATCGGCTATCCGCGCGCACCGGTCGACGATCTCTTGGTGTTCCACATCGTCTTCGGCAAGACTGTTCCCGACGTCTCGCTCAATGCGGTCGCCAATCTCGGCTATGCCGGTTGTTATTTCCGCAGCCCGGTTTTCCCCGGCGACACGCTCTCCGCGCTCTCCGAGGTCATCGGACTGAAGGAGAATTCGAGCCGCAAGACCGGCATCGTCTACGTGCGTACGACCGGATACAAGCAGGACGGCACGCCGGTGCTCGAATATGTCCGCTGGGTGATGGTGCGCAAACGCGACAAATCAGCGCCCGCGCCCGGCGATCATGTGCCGCGGCTGCCGACCGTGCTCGATCCCAAGGTTCTGGGCGAGGCCTGCCCGCCGATCGACTTGTCCGCCTACGATACGGCGCTTTCAGGCAGTCCCTATCGTTATGACGACTACGAAGTCGGCGAGCGCATCGATCACGTCGACGGCGTCACCGTCGAAGAGGCCGAGCACCAGATCGCGACCCGGCTGTACCAGAACACGGCGCGCGTCCATTTCAACCAATTCATCGAAGGCAAGGGCCGCTTCGGCCGCCGGCTGATCTATGGTGGCCACGCCATCTCGCTCGCCCGCTCGCTGTCCTTCAATAGGCTGGCCAATGCGTTCCACGTCGCCGCCATCAATGGCGGCCGCCATGTCGCGCCGCTGTTCGCCGGCGGCACCGTTTTCGCCTGGTCGGAAGTTTTGGGAAAATCCGAGCTGCCGGGGCGAGCCGACGTCGGCGCATTACGGCTGCGCACGGTCGCCACGCGCGATCGTCCTTGCGCGGATTTTCCGTTCAAGTCCGGCGGCGAGGATTACGAAGAGGCGATCCTGCTCGACCTCGATTACTGGGTGCTGATGCCGCGCTAGTCCTGCTATTGCGCAACGCAGCACCGACGGTGGAGCGATGTCCGGCCGTTTTGCTATGCTGGCCGCATGGTGAGATTGCTGCAACGGTTTTTGCAGCGCCTGCTCGTGCTAGCGCTGGGCGCCTTCAGCGTTTGGCTGATCGTCTTTGTCGTCTTCCGGATCGCCGACAATAGATTGCCGTGGATCCTGGCGGTCGCCGTCACTTACGGCGCCGTGGCGTATGTCATTCTTCCGCGCGTCGTCCTCATCAGTCTCAAAATCCTCCAGCGCAAGCACGTGCCACGCTACACGATCACCGGCGACGGCTTGCCGGGCGATCCGGTCAATCTCGTACTCGCGGGCACCCTAGAGCAGCTGCGCGCCGCGTTTGCGATCGCCGGCTGGACGCAAGCCGATCGGCTGACGCTCGCGAGCTCGTGGCGAATGGCGCGCGCCTTCGTGTTCAATTCTCCGTATCCGACAGCGCCGTTCAGCACGCTCTATCTATTCGGGCGCGGCCAGGACATCGGCTTCCAGCAGGCGCTCGACAACAGCCCGCGCAAACGCCACCACATTCGCTTCTGGGCGTTGGGCCTCAAACAAGCGGAAGCCACCTTGGGAACGGCCGACTTCTGGCTAAAGGCACACCGCCCGCCGGACCATGAGCACGTTTACTGGGTCGGCGCGGGCACCAAGGACACCGGCTTCTCGCTCACGCAACTCACGTTCCAGATCACACACGCCACAGATGCCGACACCAATGCGGAGCGCGACTTCATCATTGCCGAGCTGAAAAGAAATAAAGTCATCGGGGAAGTTACCTCATATCAGGCCCGCCAGCATCTGCGCGCTCAACAGGTAAATCATTACATCACCGACGGCGAAGTTATCGCGGCAAGCCTGGTGGTTGAAGTTTGACACTCCCTGAGTGCTGATGCCGCGGCAGCAGGAGCCAGAGATCGGGAGTAAGTAGGCAGGCGCCACTTTCCTAATTCTGATTACTGATTATCGACTCCTGATCACTGGCGCGTAAATGCTCGACCAGCTGCCGTGCATAGAGCGGCAGCTCGGCCGTGTTGCGGATACAAATCGTCAGTTCGCGCACGGCCCAGGAATCGGTAAGCGGCACGGCCGCGATCGCCATGGTTTTGGCGACGCGGCGCGCGGTGGTTTCCGGCACGATGCCGATGCCGACCTTGCATTCGACCAGCCGGCACACGGCGTCGAAGCTGCGCAACTGT
>CAVRHN010000006.1:0-44155 GCA_963721025.1 uncultured Alphaproteobacteria bacterium
GATGACGCGGCTCCCGGCCGGATGCCGCACGCTGACGGCATCGGCGACCGCCCTACCCGCCCGCTCCATAAGGTCGATCCCGGCCACCCCATCCGCGATGGTCTGCCGGTCGGCCTCCGCCATTTCCGCATTGCTGAGGAGCTCAATCATGATGCCTCGAGGATAGCGATTGCGGCCGGGCGCGAACATGCGCCATGCGATCTATCTTGTCGTGGAGGGTCGTTGACACGATAATAGGCATGATGCCCACTTTAGCAGCGGAGCCATTTCCCGCGCCTTTGCACACGGATTGTGATTGCGTTTTATCAGATTGATCCGCCTGTGCTTTTCCTATCTTGGCGGCCTTGGCACGGGACCTGCTAACCAAGCGTCGGTTCCAAGGGTGGCTCGGCCGCCTGGAGCCGGGAGATGAGACGCAATGAAGAAAATCGAGGCCATCATCAAGCCGTTCAAACTCGATGAGGTGAAGGAGGCGCTTCAGGAGGTGGGTCTGCAAGGAATAACGGTCACCGAAGCCAAGGGCTTCGGACGCCAGAAGGGGCACACCGAACTCTATCGCGGGGCCGAATACGTGGTGGATTTTCTGCCCAAAGTGAAGATCGAGATTGTGCTTGGTGACGACATGGTCGAAAAAGCCGTCGAGGCGATCCGTCGCGCCGCCCAAACCGGGCGGATCGGCGATGGGAAAATCTTCGTCTCGACTGTCGAAGAAGCCATCCGGATCAGGACGGGGGAATCCGGAATTGACGCCATCTGATTGCCTGGTCTGACTGCTCGCGCTCAGCCGTCGACAGTCGATCAGCGCTCCAACGCATCCAGCACCACGAAAGGGTATGCATGCCATGACCACGCCGAAGAATGTCATGAAAATGATCAAGGACAGCGACGTAAAATTCGTCGATTTCCGCTTCACCGATCCGCGCGGCAAATGGCAGCATGTCACCTTCGACGTGAGCCTGATCGAGGAAGACACGTTCGCCGAGGGGCAGATGTTCGACGGCTCCTCGATCGCGGGCTGGAAAGCGATCCACGAATCCGACATGTGCCTGATGCCCGATCCGGCGTCCGCCTGCATCGACCCGTTCTTCGCGGAGACCACCCTGGTGCTGGTGTGCGACGTGCTCGAGCCGACGACCGGCGAGCCCTATTCGCGCGATCCGCGCGGCATCGCCAAGCGCGCCGAAGCCATGGTCAAATCAATGGGCGTCGGCGACACCGTCTATTTCGGACCCGAGGCCGAATTTTTCGTCTTTGACGACGTGAAATATAAGGCGGAGCCGTACAATACCGGCTTCAAGCTCGAACTCGGTGGAATTTCCCACCAATTCCGACACCGAGTACGAGGGCGGCAATCTTGGCCACCGCATCTGGACCAAGAAGGGTTATTTCCCGGTACCGCCGCAGGATTCGGTGCAGGACATGCGTTCGGAAATGCTCTCGGCCATGTCGCGCATGAACGTCAAGGTCGAGAAGCACCACCACGAGGTCGCCTCTGCCCAGCACGAGCTCGGTCTGAAATTCTCGCCGCTGACGGTGATGGCGGACAACATGCAGATCTACAAATACTGCATTCAGCAGGTGGCCCAGGTCTACGGCAAGACGGCATGCTTCATGCCTAAGCCGGTCTACGGCGACAACGGCTCGGGCATGCATTGTCATCAGTCGATCTGGAAAGGCGGCAAGCCGGTCTTCGCCGGCAACAAGTATTCGGACCTGTCCGATACCTGCTTGCAATACATCGCCGGCGTCATCAAGCACGCCAAGGCGATCAATGCCTTTACCAATCCGACGACGAACTCATACAAGCGCCTGGTGCCGGGCTTCGAGGCGCCGGTGCTGCTCGCCTATTCGGCGCGCAACCGCTCGGCAGCCTGCCGCATTCCCTACACGACCAACCCGAAAGCCAAGCGCGTCGAAGTGCGCTTCCCCGATCCGCTCGCCAACCCCTATCTTGGCTTCGCCGCGATGCTGATGGCCGGCCTCGACGGCATCAAGAACAAATTGGATCCAGGCGAGGCGGTCGACAAGGACCTCTACGATCTGCCGCCGAAGGAGCTGAAGAAAATTCCGACGGTCTGCGGATCGCTGCGCCAGGCGCTCGAGGAGCTCAACAAGGACCGCGGCTTCCTCAAGGCCGGTGGCGTGTTCGACGACGACTTCATCGACGCCTACGTCGATCTGAAGATGAGCGAGGTCATCCGCTTCGAGCACACGCCGCATCCGGTCGAGTTCGAAATGTACTACTCGGCGTGAGCAGCCGACCGCATCCTCCCTGCATGGCCTAGGCGATGCAGCTCTTCAGGGCGCCGTTGCGACGGCGCCTTTTTCTTTTGTCATGCCTCGCTGCGCCGCTTTCGGTGATCAGTGATCGGCCGGGGACTGAAGTGCGGCCCGCTGCTTTATTGCGACCACACTGCAAGTGCCGGCAGACCGCCGGCTGAACTCTCTTTGGCCTGCCGCTCCGGCGCGGCGGCGACAACCTCGTCGGCGGTCTCGACGCGGTCACGTCCTTGCATTTTGGCGCGGTAGAGCGCGGCATCGGCCCGTGCGATGAGCGCCTCGACCGCGGTGAACGGCGAGCCGCATGCCACACCGGCGCTGACTGTCGCCGCAATCTGCCGGCCGTCGAGCACGCCGCCCGCCGCGGCAAAGGCCGCTCGCACGCGTTCCGCAACAGCGGCGGCATCGGTGAGCGTGCTCGGTAAAATGGCGACGAACTCCTCGCCGCCGAGCCGGCCGATAATGTCGTCGGCGCGCATGGTTTTGCGCACCACCGTCGCGAACAATTGCAAAACCGCATCGCCCGCCGCGTGTCCCCAGCGGTCGTTGATCGATTTGAAATGATCGAGGTCGAAGGAGAGCACGCTGACCGGTCCCATGCTGCCGCGACTGCGTTCCATCATGACGGCGGCAGCTTGCGAAAATCCGCGGCGGTTCAGGACGCCGGTCAAGGGGTCGGTCGCTGCCGCCATTTTGTAGAAACGCACCGTGCGGTCTTTGGCCAGGATCAGCACGATAAAGGCAGCGCCGATGACGTAGAGCACGATTTCGACAACGAAGACCGCAATCCAGACGCGGGCGAGACCGCGGAACACATTGTCATCCTGGGATAGAGTTGCGAGCGCCACCGGGAACAGAAAGATGGCGCCGTGCAGCATGGGAACGAAAAGCGCGGGCCAGCGCCGGATCAGCGATTTGCGGCGCTCGCGCCACAGTTCGACGGCGATCAGGAAGGTATAGCTGGCAACGATGAGCGAGCTGACGAGGATGCGCGCCGCGGCGGAGTGCGCGAACGCCGGGAACATCCACGCCACCAGCCAGACGGCGGCGCCAGCAAACATCAGGACCCAACGCACCCGGCGGCCCTGGAACAGCCGCGCGGCGCTCCAGATCATGCCTACAGTGACAAAGAGAAGGATATTGGCGATGCCTGCCGGCAGCTCCGATCCCGTCAGGTCCCCGAACCGCCAGATTGCGCCGGAGAATGCGCCAACCAGATAGGCAACGCCCCACCAGCCGAGCGCCGGAATGCGCTCGTGCGTCCAGGCGAGCAGCAGCAGCAGGCCGAGCAACAAGGTCACGCAAATGGCGATGACGAACAGAGTTCCGACGTCGAGCGATAATGACGCCTGTGCCCAATCCATGGCCATGGATCAGCGCTCCCATCCGTTCTGTCCGGATAAATACCTATCACTGACCGTGGCGGGGCGCTGAAAGTTTGGCTTTCAGCCTTTGCCACGCGTGTAACAGAGAGGTCGGATTTTCAGAAAAAATTTCCCGAAAGATCGCAACAAATATCGTCCTTCAGGCGCGATATGGCAGCATCCACCGAGCTTTCAGAGACGCCAAAAATCAAGACGCGCGCGCGCGACGAACTGGCTTGCGTGCGCCGCGGGTCTGCATTGCCCGCGACGCTGAGCGACTTAGCGCTTCGAGAACTGGAAGCTCCTGCGCGCCTTGGCCTTGCCGTACTTCTTGCGCTCGACCACGCGTGGATCGCGGGTGAGAAAGCCGCCGCGCTTGAGCACGGGACGCAGATCGGGCTCGTGCCGCATCAGCGCCTTGGACAGGCCGTGACGCACCGCGCCCGCCTGACCCGACAGCCCGCCGCCGGAGACGGTACAAACCACGTCGTATTGACCCTGGCGGTTGGCGGCGACCAGCGGCTGCTGGATCAGCATGCGCAGCACCGGGCGGGCAAAGTAGGTCTCCACCGGTCGGTCGTTGATCACGATCTTGCCGCCGCCCATCTTGATCCACACCCGCGCCACCGCGTCCTTGCGCTTGCCGGTGGCGTAGGCGCGTCCCTGTTTGTCGAGCTTTTGCACGTATTTCGGAGGCTGCGGCGCCGCCGCCGGCTTGAGCGTAGACAGCTCCTCAAGCGCCTGTATCGTGTCGGCCATCACGCGGTCCTCTTGTTCTTGCGGTTCATGGCGGCAATGTCGAGCTGCTCCGGCTGCTGTGCCGCGTGCGGATGCTCGGCATTCGGGTAAACCCTGAGATTGGCGAGCTGGCGCCGGCCCAACGGCCCATGCGGCAGCATGCGCTCGACCGCCTTCTCCACGATCCGCTCGGGAAAGCGGCCGGTCAGAATCGACTTGGCGGTGCGTTCCTTGATGCCGCCGATATAGCCGGTGTGCTTGTAGTAGATTTTCTGTTCGACCTTGCGCCCGGTCAGCACCACCTTGGCGGCATTGATGACGATGACGTTGTCGCCGCAGTCGACATGGGGCGTGAAAGTCGGCTTGTGCTTGCCGCGCAGCCGCATCGCTACGATCGACGCGAGCCTGCCGACGACGAGCCCGTCGGCATCGATCATCACCCACTTCTTGTCGACCTCGGCGGGCTTGGCCGAATAAGTTTTCATCTTCGCATCCATAAGGGTCGTGCCGAGCAAGCCCGGCACCTTGGGCGGCTATTTATCCGGGGAAGCGCACATGGTCAACGCCGTCAAGCTCTATTTTGTCCTTATTTCAATGATTTGTGCCAGCGGTATTATTTCACCTCGCAGGGATCGCATAAGTGGCCGTCGCGTGGGCGACTATTTCGTCCGCGCCCTCCGATCGAATTACAACCTCGGCGACCGCAAGCCGTTTTCCGAGCTTGATTAACCGCGCTTCGGCGAGAAGGTCGCGCGGTGCCGGCTTCTTGAGAAAGTGGATGGAAAGATGAGTAGTCACCGCCATCGGTGCCCAGCCGATCGTCGCAAGGATCGCCACATAGGGCGCAAAATCGGCGAGCGTCATCATCGCCGGGCCCGCAATCGTGCCGCCGGGACGAAGCGATCGCGGACTGAAATGCTTGCGAACGCGACTACCGCCCGACCAGACTTCTTCGATGCCATAACCGCTCTGCGCGTTGAGCATTTGCGGAAATTCGGCGCCCAGCAGCCGCTCGAGCTCCTTGACCGTGAGTTTCGGCGCCGCCATGCGCTTCATGATGCCCCTGCCTCCCGTCATGCAGATCGCATACAATGCGGGTGGCCGCCTTGCCAATCCGCACCGCAGGACCGGACGGAGGACATAACCGATGCACGCCCAACCCACCGCTGCCGCTGCCGCCGCCTCTTCGCTGATCCTTTTACGCGAAGACATCGAGGGGGTCGCCGTGCTCACGCTCAACCGTCCGCAGAGCCGCAATAGCCTCACCGAGGCGCTGCTGGAGGCGCTTGGCGACGCGCTCACCGCGATCGCGCACGATGATTCAGTGCGCACGGTCGTGCTGGCCGCCAACGGACCGGCCTTTTCTGCGGGCCACGACCTCAAGGAACTCAGTCAACACCGTTCCGACGACGACCATGGCCGCGCCTATTTCAAGCACGTCATGAGCACTTGCAGCGCCGTCATGCAGCAGATCGTTCTCTTGCCGCAACCGGTGATCGCGGCGGTGCAGGCGACCGCCACCGCCGCCGGTTGCCAGTTGGTGGCGAGCTGCGATCTTGCGGTCGCCTCGCAAACCGCCAAGTTCGCGACGCCCGGCGTCAATATCGGCCTGTTCTGCTCGACGCCGATGGTTGCGCTGTCGCGCAACGTGTCGCGCAAGCATGCCATGGAGATGCTGCTGACCGGCGAGATGATCTCCGCGGAGCATGCTGCCCGCATCGGTCTCGTCAACCACGTGGTCGCGCCCGGCAGCGAGCGCGAAGAAGCGGTCACGCTTGCAAAGAAAATCGCTGCGAAGTCGATCTTGACCGTCAAGATCGGCAAGCAGGCATTTTATCGGCAGCTGGAAATGCCGCTGGCCGAGGCTTACAAATACACGTCGGAAGTGATGGTGGAAAACATGCTGGCGCGCGACGCCGAGGAAGGCATCGGCGCTTTCATCGAGAAACGCCAGCCGAAATGGAAGGACCGCTGACCTTCGGCGCGCGCGATGAACCACGATTCCTATGCCGACAGCTACATCCGCGGCATTCTCAACACCGTGAAGTCGATCGCGATGGTCGGGGCCTCGGAGAAAGAGAACCGCCCGAGCTATTTTGCCTTCAAATACCTGCTCGAACGCGGCTACAACATGATTCCCATCAACCCGGGTCATGCCGGCGAAGATCTGCTCGGCCGCCGCATCTATGCGCGGCTCGCCGACGTCACCGAGCCGATCGACATGGTCGATATTTTCCGCAGCTCGCGCTATGCCCTGCCGATCGTCGAGGAAGCGCTGGCACTACAGCGGCGGCCGCAGGTCATTTGGATGCAGCTCGGCGTCCGCAACGACGAAGCGGCGGCGCTTGCCGAGGTCAACGGCCTCAAAGTCGTGATGAACCGCTGCCCGAAGATCGAATACGGCCGGCTGTCTTCCGAGATCGCCTGGATGGGCGTCAACACCCGCACCATCACATCAAAGAAGGCGCCGGCGACCAGCGGTATCCAGCGGCTGTCGCTCAACCGCACATCTGCGCGCGGCGGCGCGACCGATGCCGCCGCACGTGCCGAGCGGGAAACCGGCGGAACCTGACGACCAAAGATTCATGATGAATGCCTCGGCGTTTCGAGCGGCACATAGGAATTCGCTAAGCCAAAAACAAAAACGTTAATGGCGTGCCCTGGAACTTTTCTTTCCTTCGGTTATTGTTTTCTCATCGAACGCATGAGCCGAAAGGCTCCCATCGGACAGCGTAACCTGGAAGGAGCGGGCTATGAAAATCAGCTCGATACTTGCACTCGCATTGTGCTGTGTCGCACTCGCGCCCGCCGCCGCAACCGCGGACGATCAGCAAGGCCAGCAAGCCTGCATGACCGACGCCATGACCGTCTGCTCGCAATTCATCCCGGATCGGCAGCGCGTCGCCGGCTGTCTCATGTCCAACCGTCAGCGCATCTCGGTCTCATGCCGCATGGCGCTGGCGCATTGGCGCGGCTGATTTAACGCGACTGCAAAGACTGAGCTGCCGCCGCCGCGCTCCAGCGCGGCGGCGCGCATTAACGCAATGGATTTCCGCTCCTTGACGACCCCGGCGGCTGCTATAAACCGGAAGCGCTTCTTCCCGCCACCAGGATCGCAAGGATCGGCCGATGACCGAACGCATTCCGGGCTTCTCCACGCTCGCCGTCCACGCCGGCGCCCAGCCCGATCCCACGACCGGCGCGCGGGCGACGCCGATCTATCAGACCACCTCCTACGTCTTCGAAAGCGTCGACCACGCCGCCTCGCTGTTCGGCCTGCAGACTTTCGGCAACATCTATACGCGCATCGGCAACCCGACCAATGCGGTGCTCGAGGAACGCGTCGCCGCGCTCGAGGGCGGCACCGCCGGATTGGCGACGGCATCCGGACATGCGGCGCAAGTGCTGGTGTTCCATTGCCTGCTGCAGCCGGGCGACGAGTTCGTGGCCTCGAAAAAGCTGTACGGCGGCTCGATCAACCAGTTCACCCACGCGTTCAAGAATTTCGGCTGGAACGTGGTGTGGGCCGACCCCGACGACATCTCCTCGTTCGAGCGCGCCATCTCGCCGAAGACCAAGGCCATCTTCACCGAATCGATCGCCAATCCCGGCGGCGTCATCACCGACATGGCCGCGGTTGCACAAATCGCCAAGCGCGCCGGCGTGCCCTACATCGTCGACAACACGCTGGCGACGCCGTATCTGTGCAAACCGATCGACCACGGCGCCGATATCGTGGTGCATTCGCTGACCAAATTCTTGGGCGGTCACGGCAACTCGATCGGCGGGCTGATCGTCGACGCCGGCACCTTCAACTGGTCGCGCGAGCGCCGCTACCCGATGCTGTGCGAGCCGCGCCCGGAATATCACGGCATCGTGCTGCACGAGACGTTCGGCAATTTCGCCTTCGCCATCGCCTGCCGCGTGTTGGCGCTGCGCGACCTCGGCCCGGCGCTGTCGCCGTTCAACGCCTTCCTCATTCTCACCGGCATCGAGACGCTGCCGCTGCGCATGCGCAAGCATTGCGACAATGCGCTCGCCGTGGCCGACTGGATTTCGACGCATCGGAGCGTCGACTGGGTGAGCTATCCGGGCCTGCCCGGCGACCGCTATCACAACCTCGCCAAGAAATATTGCCCGAACGGCGCCGGCGCGGTGTTCACCTTCGGACTCAGAGGCGGCTACGACGCGGGCGTCAAACTCGTCTCCAACGTGCAATTATTTTCGCATCTCGCCAACATCGGCGACACGCGCTCGCTGATCATTCACCCGGCCTCGACCACGCACCGGCAGCTTACTGACGAGCAGAAGATCCAGGCCGGCGCCGGTCCCGACGTGGTACGGCTCTCGATTGGCATCGAGGACAAGGAAGACATCATCGCCGATCTAGAACAGGCGCTGGCGGACTAGCGCTAAGCTGTCATTCCGGGATGCGCCAAAGGCGCCAACTCGGAATCACCGATGCGGCGTTCGACGACATTCGCCGCATGCACGGCCGCCGCGGTCAGGACCAGCATCGCCAACGCCTGGTGGGCGAGCGCGACCGACAGCGGCACCCGCAACAGCAGCGTCGCCACGCCGAGCGACGCTTGAAGAACGACGGACCCGGCGAGCACCAAGGCGCCGGTGCGCGCCGGTCCCCTCTTGACCGTCCACACGACATCGAGCGCGTGCCACAGCGCGAAGATAACGATCGCATAAGCAAGCATGCGGTGGTCGAACTGCACGGTCAGCGGATTCTCGAAAAAATTCCGCCACAGCGGCGCATCGGAGAACAGCGCCGACGCGTGCGGCAGTAATGAGCCGTCGATCAGCGGCCAGGTGTTGTAGATGGTGCCGGCGCGTAACCCGGCGACCAGCGCGCCGAGATACATTTGCGCCAATAGCAGAACGAGGAGAGCGACGGCGGTGAAGCGCAGGCGCGCCGCTGCCCGCCCCTCCGCCGCAAGCGGGGCAGCAACTGGCCGCGACTGGTCCAGCCGTTGCGTGGTCCAGATCAGCGCGACATAGATCACGCAGGCGAGCACGAGATGCGTCGCCAGCCGATATTGCGAGACTTCGACGCGGTCGGCGAGGCCGGACGCCACCATCCACCAGCCCACGCCACCTTGCAGCGCGCCGAGCCCGAAAATAAACCACAGCGGCGCTCGCAAGGCCGGCTCGATGGAGCCGCGCCACAGGAACCACAAAAACGGAACGAGAAACGCGGCGCCGATCAGCCGGCCGAGCAGCCGATGCGCCCATTCCCACCAATAGATGGTCTTGAATTGCGCAAGGCTCATGCCGGCGTTGAGCTCGCGGTATTGCGAGATGGCCTGGTATTTCTCGAACTCGGCCTGCCACCCACTTTCGCCGAGCGGCGGCAGCGTACCCATCACCGGCTTCCATTCGGTGATGGAGAGGCCGGATTCGGTGAGCCGGGTGGCGCCGCCGACTAAAACCATCGCCAAAACCAGCGCGGCGACGGCGTAGAGCCACCGCCGGATGGCGCAGTTATGAAATTCGCGTGTTGCCGTCATCATCGATCGCTGTTGGCGGGGCGCGCGGACCATATCGTGCGATCGCCTGCGCTTGCAATGGACCTTGTGTCGCTCGCGCCATGCCGTTAGCACCGTCGCCATGCCGCTTCGCTTGCGCAAATTCATCGGTGCCATTGCGCTGTTCGTGCTGGTCATCGTCTGGGCGCTCGTCGCCATGGCGCTGGCGCAAGTTCCCGCCATCCGCGACAACGCGCTCGCCTCGACGCTGTACTATGTGATCGCCGGCCTCGGCTGGGTGGTGCCGGCGATGCCGATCGTCGCCTGGATGAGCCGGCGCGCCCCGTCACCCTGAGGCGGCCAACAGTTAGGCCGCCTTGCCGCGAAAGCCGTTCCACATCGCCGTCGCCGAACCGGACAACAGCACGCGCACGTAGCGCAGCTGCTGATATTCGCCGTTCAACGAAATCCGCGGCAGCGCGGTGAGGCGCTCGCGGTGCGCGGCAAACAGCACGCCGGGCCGGGTCGTCACCGCGGTTTTGAAGCCGAGCGCGGCGGCGGCGGCAAATTCGCGCGGACCGGCCGCACTCGGGTCGCCGAACGGATACGCCAGATGCTGCGGTCGCAGCGACAGCGCCGCCTCGATCACCGAACGGCTCAAATCCATTTCCCCGCGCGCGGCGTCGGCCGGCAGCTTCGCCAGCATCGGATGATTGACGGTATGGGCGCCGACGGTGACCAGCGGATCGGCGGCGAGCTGCACGAGCTCGGGCCAGTCCATGCACAGATCCGCGCAGAACACCGCGACGTCGACCTGATAGCAAGCCGCCAGATTGCGGACGATGGCGCGGGTTTCCGCTTCGGTCGGCCGCCGCCGCAGCCACCAATAAAGCTCGGCGTAGAGCGCGCGCTTTTCCGCGAGGCTGCGGCAGGCGAAGCTGCAGTTCTCGCCGTCGATGACGAGCCCGATGTGGTCGTTCTTGGCGATCACCGCTTCCAGCGCCAGCCACCAGAACTCGCCGAGCCGGTCGGGGAAGCTCGTGGCGACATAGACCGCGAACGGCACGCCGGCCGTCTTGAGGATCGGATAGGCGAATTGCAGCGTGTCGCGGTAGCCGTCGTCGACCGTGAGACAGACGAAGCGCCGGGCAAAATCGCCTTCGGTCATGCGGCGATGCATCTCGTCGAGGCTGATGAGGTCGAGGCCGGAGCGGCGCAAAAGCTCGACGACACGGGTGAGAAAGCGCGGCGTGATCTCCAGGATGCGATTGGGCTGGAAGCGGTCGTGCCGCGGCGGCCGCACGTGGTGCAGGGTCAAAATGACGCCGACGCCGCCGACGAAGGGCTTCAGCGCCGCGTGGGCGCCGGAAAAATACAGCGATTCAAGCCCGCCGCGGATGATGGTCTGTCGGAGCCCGGCCACCGTTGGTTCCCTGCTTTGCCGGCGGCACTATGCCAATCCTTCGTTGATTATCCTTTGCCAAGCCGCGGCAGGGTTAACTCGCACCTCCCCCTGGAGGGGGGAGGTCGGCGCGCAAAGCGCGCCGGGAGGGGGTGATTCCTACTCTGCATCGATTTGCTTGCTCGCCTTCACCCCACCCCGCGCCTCTTCGAGGCGCGACCCTCCCCCTCCAGGGGAGGGTGAAGTAGAGCGTTCTCGCGACGCGCTCGGCGTCCGAGGTTTGCCTACCACCAGAACAACACGACTCTTTTAGGTTCGCCCCCGGCTCACGCATGATCCCGAAAAGCTTGCCCTTGGACTTGATCCGAGGGTGGTGTCCGGTTTTCGGACAAGATCATGCGCAAGAAAGAAGGGAGCGGAGCGCCGAAAGGCGCATCCAACCAATGTCCGCGTCCATCGCAGACAAGTGTACGCAGTCTGCGCAACCTATCTGCTTCGCGCGGAAGCGCGCTCTTTCGGGGCGCGCTCGCCTTCCGGCGCTCCACTGCGGCACTTCGCCGATTGCTCGGCTCATCTCCGGGCCGCGCTTCCTGGAATTACCGGGTGCGAACGGGAGGACCCTCCCCGGCGCCAGTGCAGCGAGCACCTCGCGGACCGGTCATGGTGCCGGCCGGGACGATGCCCAGAGTCGCCCGGGTGCGGGGTTACGAGCCCCGCCCGCGGGAACCGCTCTCGCTCCGCCGTCGGTACGTCACCGGTGACGCCCTCGATGAGCGAGATTCGCTATTCGTATCCGAACCGGGGACGTATGTCAAGCGCTACGTCACGGCCTTAGCGACGCCGGTGACGCAAAATCTTGCCGCGCCGCGGGGAAAGCGCCACACTTCCCGCCGCTTCGGGAGTCATCATAAATCCCGGCTGATCATTCGCTTAAAAGGCTTGCATGTCCGGCAGCTCGTTTCTCTCATCGCTGGTGATCGCCGCGCTGTTGGCGGCGGCGGCCACGGCCGGATACGACATCTACTTGCGACAAGCCGCGCCAGCCGCGCCGACGATCGTTCACGCTCCGCCGGCCGCCGCCGACCTCGCCAAGGCGACGGAGCCGCTGCGCAAGGAATTGGAGGCCGCCAGGTTCGCGCTCGCCGCGATCGCCGCCGACCGCGACAATCTCAAGCAGCAGCTCGACGCCTTGAACAAACCCGCGCCGGCGCCGGCCGCCGACAAGGCCAAGGACAAAGCCAAGGACAAGGAGAAGGCCGCCGCGGCCATGCAGAAGCAATTGGAGGCGGCGACGCGGCAACGCGATGCGGCGCTATCCGAGGCCGCGGCCCTGAAGCGGCGCACCCAGCAATTGGAGGCGCAGCCGCGCCCCGCGCCGGCGCCGCCGGCGCCGCTGCCGGCCGCCGGCGGCAAGGTCTATACGCAACGATCGGTCGCCGAATTGCGCGAGCTTTATGCCGGCGGCGAGGCGGCGCCGGGCACGCCACCGGCGGCCGAGGAAACCGGCAAATGGATCGAGACGACGAGCATGCGGGTGGTCGGCATCGCCGGCGGCGGCGTTGTCTTGCTGAAAAAGGACAACAGCAACATTCAATGTTCGTTTGTCGATGCCGCCAAAGCCAAGGTCGCCACGCTGCGCGTCGGCGACGCCGTCAGGGTCAGCGGCAAGATCAACTCGGATCAGAACGGCCAGCTCGTCAATCTCGAAGACTGCGAGTTCAAGGAGTAGGCGGCTGATTATCCTACGCGGCGCGCCCTGCCCTATATCGTCACCGCCGCGGGCTTGACCCGGCGGTCCATGCTGGTGTGCACCCTTTTTAGCGCCGGGTTTTGACTACGCCTGCCATCAAAAGGCGTGATATCGTTTCTACCCATACGGGAATCGACGGAAAGCGACACATGAGTTCATCGGAAATGTCGACGGGACGGCAGACTCCGCGGACGCCCAAAGAGAAACCTGCGGGTGAGGCAGCTGCAAAGCCCTCGGTGCGCGCCGCTCGGGCGGAGTTGATCTGGGAAGGGAAATACGACGCCAATGGGCGACGCGTGGGGCCGTTGCGCGTAGCGCTGCCGTTCCAGACGGTCGAGACCGTCAATGAATCCGCGCAGGACCGGCAGAAGGGCTTTCAGTTCGGCGCGGGCTTTCGCGAGGAAGCGTGGCGCAACCGGCTGATTTGGGGCGATAAGAAATACGTGCTGCCGTCGCTGTTACCGGAATTCGCAGGCAAGGTGAACTTGATTTACATCGATCCGCCGTTCTTTACGGGGACGGACCAGCTCATAACGGTGAGCGTCCCCGACTCCGACGAGTTTGTGGTCAAAGAACCTTCGCTAATCGAGGAAGCTGCCTATCGCAACGTGTGGCGGCAAGGCAGTAGTTCGTTTTGCGAATGGATAGATGAAACGTTGCAAATCCTAAGTCAGCTTCTACGCGAAGATGGGGCAATCTTTATCCGGTTTGATCAATATTGGTCACACTATGTAAAAGTTATTGCCGACGCTGTTTTCGGAAAAGAGAATTTTCAAAATGACATCGCCCTAAAGAGAATCTACAAAAATTTCACAAATCAAGGCGGGGTGTCCCTTCAAATTGCGACGGACTCCTTGCTTCTATACTTTAAGTCTGAAAAGTCGAGATTCTACGACATATCGGCAACTATATACTTGACTGACGGCCTGCGGGGGCGCACATGAAGCGCCGACAGGCCGACGCGCTATTTAATCAATCCGATCTTGCGGCATTCCGCTTCCGTGGAAACGAGAATGTCTTCGACAAATCGCGCCGACCTCATGAGGAAGCCGAAGATGTATTCGCGGTTTCCAACTTCAGTCTCATCGAAGCATACGCTGAAGGTCTGGCGAACATTGTAGTCGAGTTGGTCCGTGATCGGCGCGCGGCCGAATACTATCTCGTTTTCGGCGCTGTCGTAGGCGGGATTGACGGGCGAAATCCAGCCAGTTTGGCTGCGATTGTAGACGCTGATCGTAGAGCCGCCGACCCGAACGGGAATCAGCTTTTTGTGCCCGTTATTACGGAGCTTGTTCATAGCCCACAGGGGATTAAGGGTATCATCCTCTCCTTTGTATGGCTTGAACGAACGGAAAAGGGAGACGATCTCTTTCGGGATATCATTACAGGCCTTGCGGCCCACGATGAGGTTGTCGAGTTCAACGGGACTGTCAGCGATGGGAAATTGAGTCCGTTTGGGGTTGGTTTTTCCCGACAGGACCGCCGCAGCGTAGCCAGCTTGATCGAGGGAGAAACGCAGGGCTTCCAAAGCCTCGGCGGCCAGGAAGGTGCAACTGTCAGGGAGTCGCTTACTGAACTTGAATTTCAAGCGTTGGTAGCTTCGATCTGTCGGATCGATATCACGGACCAGATCGTAGGGCTTGTCTGCGAAAAACTGCCTGATTTGCCTTTCCATCTGGGAAATGTGTTCGTAGCCTCGCGCGAGACGACTACTTGCGCTATAAAAAGCGCTGTCCTCATCCCAGATGACCGTCATGAGCAAATCCGATCCGACGAAAGACCCGGAATTTCAAAAGGTGATACGTCACTTTCTGACCACCCCGCCGAAGCCGCACAAGCCGATGGGCAAAAGGAAAAGGAATCCGAAAAAGGAAAATCTGGCGAAAAAGTCACGAACCTAATCAGTTCTTTGACCCCTGACCACCCATACTTCGCATTGGAAGACCATTCCCTTTGCGAAGACCGGAGAAAAACTTGTTGGCACGCGCAATTGTCATCTGCTTCATTCGCTCGGCATCTGGACTCTTGGCAGGCGTATCTAGGGCTTGATCCATTATTTCTTCCATTTCCTCTACCATCACCATCTTTCCTGGCTGCGGAAGCGTACCGAGCAATCGCGTCAGCAATATTTGGACAAGCATTTTCAGCACCGCTAGATCAGCCCGTTGCTCGTTCAAATAAATTTCGATCTGATTAGGAGGCGGATCAGTCGTCATGTGATTGTTTCCATTTTCTCCACCGTAGAAAGTGCCTTGCGACCTGTTTAAGTGTGCGTGCTTTCGTGAGGTATCCGATACGTGAGGCGCTTGCCCTCGATACCCTTGAGTGCCAAGGCCGCACGTTCTCCGTCTTTCAGTTTGCGTGTGTTGAACTTGAAATCCCATTCGGACAAATAACGATGCAAATGAGCTTCGCTGATCGAATGATGAGTGCCGAAAACCGCGCGCTTCATAAGGCTGAATCGGCACTCCGCCGTATTAACGTGCGCAAAACCGCCAAACCGCACGTATTCGTTGGCCGAATGGTTGACCGTGGTGTGACCGGCAAATTCCTTGCCGATCGGCGGATAGGAGGTCAATTCATCGGTCACAAGATGCGACTTGCGATCAATCGTCTTGACGATGGCCTCGCGCAGCGTCTTGGCCTTCACGTTGGCGATGTGGAACGAATGGCTTTCGCCTTCGCGGTCAACCAGCGTCAGCACGGTCTGTTTTTTCGGCTCTTTCTTCGCATAGGCGCGATTTTTCATCTTGCCGCCGATCAGGGTTTCGTCACTCTCGACCACGCGATTCTGGCCGCCAATGGGACCGCGTTTCGCAGGCACCATGCCTTCGCGGATGCGATGCACCATAAACCATGCCGACTTGTAGGTAATCCCGAGCATGCGCGAGATTTGCAGCGAGGAAATGCCCTTTTTCGAGGACGTGACCAGATGGGTTGCGAACAACCACTTGTGCAGCGGGATATGGCTGCGCTCGTAGAGCGTGCCGACGCGCACAGTGAACTTGTCCTGGCACTCAGCGCAGTAGTACCAGCCCGCGCCCATAGAGTTGCCGTTGACGGGCTTCACGGTGTCGGGTTGGCCGCAGAACGGACAAACAGGACCATCCGGCCAGCGCGAAGCC
This sequence comes from uncultured Alphaproteobacteria bacterium, assembly GCA_963721025.1. Taxonomy (GTDB): domain Bacteria; phylum Pseudomonadota; class Alphaproteobacteria; order Rhizobiales; family Xanthobacteraceae; genus BOG-931. Next base: position 16,137 of record CAVRHN010000006.1, read on the forward strand.
TCAAGCAATTCGCGGGCTTTATCCTCATTGGTAAAGGCTGGATTCGTCAAATCGCACATGCCCTGTCCTCCGTAGGATCGACCATGCCACAACTCGCTCTGTCAGTCAAGTATACAGTTGCCGACATATCGATTGAGTTAGACGAAGAACGGGCCGGATATTGGCACCGTATTGACAATTCCTCGGGAGTCCGAAACCCACCGGAGAGAATAATCTTCGGAAAGACGTACTTTCCGCCCCCGGGAAAGCATTTCAAGTTTGGACAAGCGAAAATTGACAGTATGGCCACCGAGGGAAAAATTCGCGTCAACGATGGTGGGCGACCCGAATATTGGGTTGAACCTACTCAGGCTAAGCCACTAACTTCTAATTGGACCGATATTTCAGGTTACTCTTTCACAACAGGCTATCCTACGGAAAATTCCGAGGACGTTTTGGAGCGGTGCATCAAGGCATGCTCAAAGGATAATGACTTGGTTTTGGATTGCTTTTGCGGAAGCGGAACTACTGCGGCGGTAGCTGAGAGGTTAGGTCGCCGGTGGCTTGCTTGCGATATTGGTCGCTTCGCCATTCACACGACGCGCAAGCGGCTATTGTCGATCTCCGATGTCAGGCCGTTCACCCTACAGAATCTCGGCAAGTACGAACGGCAAGCATGGGCAGGCACGGAATTCGACGACAATCAAGCCGAAGAGCGTCAGCGGGCCTATATCGAATTCACCCGGCGCGGCCGAGTTCAAGCGCGCTATCGGCACCGGCAAGGATGCGCCAAAGACCAACGGACTCGACGTGCTCGGGTGGGATTTTGCCTTTGAGCTGAACGAAGTCGCCAAGCAACAGGCCGCGGCGGCGAACATCCAGATGCGGTTCCTGCGCATCCCGCGCGACGTGATGGACAAGCGCGCGGTCGAGCAGGGCGACATTAAGTTCTTCGAGCTGGCGGCGCTGTCTGTGGACGTGAAGACCAACAGGCGCAACGTGTTCCTGAAGTTGAAGGACTTTGTCATACCGCCCGACGACGTGCCGGAGGAGGCGCGGAAGGCGGTCAAGCACTGGTCGCAGTGGATCGACTATTGGGCGGTGGATTGGGACAACCGGAGCGACACGTTCCACAACGAGTGGCAAACCTATCGCACGCGCAAGGACAAGTCGCTGCAGATCGAGATCACGCACACCTATGCCGATCCAGGCGAGTACACGATCGTGGTGAAGGTGATCGATATCCTTGGCAACGACACGACCAAGACAGTGAAGGTGAAAGTGGCGTAGAGCAAAGGGCTTCCGTCATGCCCGGCCGCGTGCCGGGCATCCATGTCTTTTCTTCGCAGAAGGATGACGTGGATGGCCGGGCCAAGCCCGGCCATGACGGTGTGGTAGGGTAGGTGCCCACTTGAAGACGACGCGCTATTTTGAGGAGCAGGTGTTGCGCAAGCGTCCCTATATACAACGCGCGTGGTGCGAGGTGGTGCTTACCGCTCCGATCCAGCGCGAAGTCCAGCACGACGGCCGCATGCGTTTCTGGGGCCGGATAGCGCAAGCGGGTGAAGCTAGGCCGCGATATCTGCGCGTCGTCACCCTGGAGGACGGAGAAACGGTCCACAACGCCTTTTTCGACCGAAATTTTCGCGAGGAGCGACCATGAAGCTGCACTATTATCCAGAGACGGACAGCCTCTACATCGAACTGAAGACCACGCCGGGCACCGAGACGCGAGAAATTGCCGATGGTCTGCTGGCAGATTTCGATGCCAAGGGCGATGTGGTCGGCCTCGACATCGACAACGCTTCGCGCAAGCTCGACCTCTCCAAGATCGAGACGATTGCGCTGCCGGCCGCCACCGCGGCCGAATGATGGGCGCGATCTGAGGACCAACGATGGCGCGCAAGCGCAAGCTGACTGCCGATCAGCCCGACCTGCTGGACGCGCGGGTGGCGACCGCACCGTGCGTGCCGGGCATCCGCGAGAAGGTGAAGGCGTGGCGCGAGGACGGTTGCAAGGGCGTCAGCGACACCACGGGCATCTTGCTGAACTACTGGTTCTCCACCGACCATAAGCTGCCGGACGGCCGCAGGTTCAGGTATCACCCGTTCCAACGCGAAGCGATCGAGACGCTGATCTATCTCTACGAAGTCGCGAAAGTGAGGCGGCACAAGAGTTTGGTCGAGACTTTCGCCACGCGCAGCGACTTGCGCCTGCTGCAATTCGATGATTTCGCACGCTACGCGGTGAAAATGGCGACTGGCAGCGGCAAGACCAAGGTCATGTCGCTCGTCGTCGCCTGGCAGTTCTTCAATGCGGTGGCGGAAGCGCGCGACGACTTCGCCAAGACATTCCTGATTATTGCGCCGAACGTCATCGTGTTCGAACGCTTGCGCACGGATTTCGCGGGCGGGCGCATCTTCCGGGGTGACCCCGTCATTCCCCCCGAACTACAAATCTACTGGAACGACTTTCAATGTTATATGCGCGACGAGGGCGAGCGCGCAACGTCGCTCGGGGCGCTCTATCTGACCAATGTCCAACAGTTCTACGAGCGAAAGAGCGGCGAGGACGACGAGCCGGAGGAATTGACGGCCGTGCTCGGGCGCAAGCCGCCGGCGCAGACTTCGACGACCGAGGATTTCGATGAACGCATCGTCGATCGCGGCGACCCGGTTGTCGTTATCAACGACGAGGCGCACCACACCCATGACGAAGACAGCGAATGGAACAAGATCGTTCGCGGTCTCCACGCGACCGTGCCCGGAGGCGTCAGCGGACAATTCGACTTCACGGCCACACCCCGCCACAGCAAGGGCCAGTTGTTCTCGTGGACCGTGTTCGACTATCCGCTCAAGCAGGCCATCATCGATAACGTGGTCAAGCGACCGCTGAAGGGCATCGGGCAAGGGATCACAGAAGCGCGATCGGAAGTCGCCAGCACCCGCTATGAGGCCTATTTGGCGGCGGGTGTGGAACGCTGGAAAGAGTATCGCGAGCAGTTGACGCCCCTCAACAAGAAGCCGGTGCTGTTCGTGATGATGAACGATACGACCCAGGCAGACGATGTGGGCGACTGGCTGCGGAAGAAATATCCGTCGGAATTCGGCGGCGACAAGCTTTTGATCATTCACACAGACAAGTCTGGAGAAGTTTCTAAAAAACAATTGGACGAAGCGCGAAAGGTTTCTCGTGAAATCGATGACGAAAAAAGTCCGGTCAATTGCATCGTTAGTGTGTTGATGCTGCGCGAGGGTTGGGATGTGCAGAGTGTCACCGTCATCGTCGGATTGCGGCCGTATTCCTCGAAAGCAAACATCCTTCCCGAGCAGACCGTTGGGCGGGGACTGCGCCTGATGTTTCGTGGCCAGACTGGTTACATCGAGCGCGTCGATGTGATCGGCAACAAGACGTTCATCGAATTTGTCGAGCAATTGGAGCGCGAGGAAGATATCCAGCTAGAGACCTTCCATCTCAAAGAGAAGGTCAGCATCATCACGATCGCGCCTGATCCAAAGAAAGCCGACAAGGACATTGCAATTCCGGTTCTCAGTCCCATCCTGACGCGCAAGAAATCTCTCGCCGAAGAAATCGGAGAACTGGACGTCAAGGCCTTCGACTGTCCGGTGCTGCCGAGGAAACAGGAAGAGCTTGAGGCAAAAACCTTTCAATACACGGGGTATGATATCATCACCCTGCAAAAGTTGGTCGAGCGCGAATACAAGATCCCAGAGCCGCAAACGGCGGAGGAAGTTATCGGCTATTACGCCCGGCGCATCGCCCAGGACGTAAAGCTGCCATCGCAATTTGCCGCGCTAGCGCCCAAGGTGCGGGAATTTCTCGAAACGAAGGCGTTTGGCGGGCCGGTGGAGTTGAACGAGCCGGCGATGATCAAGGCGATCAGCAGCAACGTGGCTCAATACGTCACGATAAAGACATTCGCCGAAGCGCTGCGAAAGCTGGTGATATCAGAACTGGAGCCGCAGCTTCTGCATGCCGGCCGGCCGTTGTCCGAAACGGCCCCATTCCCGTGGTCGCGCGCGACGCTGACGGCGGACAAGTCGATCTTTAACCTGGTGCCCTGCGAAAACGAGTACGAAAAAGAATTCGCGCGCTTCTTGCAAAAGGCAGATGACGTGCAGCGTTTTGCAAAGCTCCCGGAGCAATTCGGCTTTGCTATTGAATATACCGACAACATGGGAAATTTGCGTTTCTACGAACCCGATTTCGTCGTGCTGACAAACGACGGAACGCACTACATTGCCGAGACAAAGGGCTTGGAGGATGTCAACGTCGCCAACAAGGATCGCGCGGCGTGTTTGTGGTGTGAAAACACGACAACACTCACGGGCAAGCCCTGGGCCTATGTGAAGATCCTGCAAACCGCATACAAGCAATTACAACCGACGCGCTTTGAAGACTTGCTGGTCCTCGACCAGAAGAAGCTCCTGTAATTCGTTGCGCCGGCGCACGCAGTGACGGCAGACGCCCCCTCCACCGCCCGGAGCCTGTCATCGGGCCGGCCACTTCGGGCCGGGCCCGTTTGGCGCGGTCCCCTCCCCCGCTTTGCCAGGGCGGACGAAAGCGCCGCTACCCCGCCGCCCAGTCTTCCGTCTGCAGCCCCGGCACGCGGGCGAACTCGTGCTCATTCACCGTCACCAGGAGCGCGTTGCGCCGGCGCGCCTGCGCGGCGCTCGACAGCGCCACCTCCCCGCTCTCATTCAGCCGGGTTTCGTCCGCGGCTTCGAGGATCAGCGCTTCGAGCCCCTTTTCGCTGATGTCGGTGGGTATGGGACGCGTCAAAGCCTTGAGCAGCCGGGACAGCCGCGGCATCAGGCGGCTTCGCCGATTTCGATGCGGACGGCGAGGCCCGCGGGGCCGGCCAAATTGATCAGCGCGTCGAGGCTGAACTTGTCGATGCGGCCGCGCAGCAAATCGTTGAGCCGCGGCTGCGTCAGCCCCAAGCGCCGGGCGGCCTCGGTCTGGCTGACTTTCCAGCTCTCGATCTTGCTTCGCACCGCGATCATCAGTTCCGAGCGCGCCCGCATATTGGCCGCTTCGGCTGCGGTATCTTCCAGAGCATCCCAGACGCTTGCGAATGTCTGCCGTGCCATTGCTTAATCCTTCCGCAACTCGCCAAACCGTTTGGCCGCCAGTTCCAAATCCCGCTTCGCCGTTCGCTGCGTCTTCTTCTGGAAGGCGTGCAGGACCACCACGCGATCCGCAAGCGTCGCCAGATAGATGACGCGGAACGCGCCGGCACGGTCGCGAATGCGCAGTTCGCGTACGCCCGGCCCGATCATCTGCATCGGCTTCCAATCGTCGGGCTCCAGGCCGCGCTGGACCCGGTCGAGCTGATAACCCGCGGCGCGGCGCGCGCCTTTGGGAAATTCACGCACCCGTGCGAGCGAATCCGCCATGAACTCGATGGGCTTCAACGCGATCGTATCCTATATCGAAATCGATATAAGTCAAGCAAAGGACGAGCGAAAAACTAAAACCGTGGATGGCCGGAACAAGTCCGGCCATGACGCGGATGGGCCCCTCCCCCTACGCGCTTTCGTCCAGCCGGGTTTCGTCGACCACTTCCAGGATCAGCGCGCCGGGCGGCAATTTGCGCAGGCGCAGGCGGTCGCGGTGGCGGGCCAGATAGGCGTTGAGGAGGCGGCGATCGTCATCGGCGAGCGCGCCGAGGCCGCGCATCAGCTCGATGAGGCCCGGTTCCTGCATCAGGTAATGCAGCTCCATCAGCCGCGGCAGGCTTTGCACCTCGCGCAGAATGTCGCGCACGATATCGAGCGGATCGAGCGGCGCCTCGTCGGCGATGTGTTCAAGCAACGGCTGCATCCTTTCTGCCCGGGATGAAGGAACGATACGGTTCGCGGTGGACCAGGACGGAGCGTTGCTCGAGCCCGCGCGCGGCGCGCAGCCCGGCCAGCGCCTCCGGCGTCACGTCGATGAGCACCGCGATCAGCCATTCGCCGTCGTGGGTGTCGGGCAGGCCGAGCGGCCGCGCCCGCCAGCCGCATTCCTGGAGTTTCGGCAGCCAGAACGCGTTCATCAGCACGGAGATGGCGGAAATTCCCTCCTGCAGCGCGTACTCCATCATCGCCGCGCTCACCGTGCTGCGGATTTTGGAGTTGCTGCTGTCCTCGCGGCGCTCCGGCACCACGAAAATGCGGGTCCATTCGGCAATATCCGGGCGCCGCGGCACGCCCTGCACCGAGGCAAAGTGCGGAAACACGTCGCCGATCAGGTGCGGCCCGGTGGTGGGAACCAGGCGCAGGCCGCCGACCACCCTGCCCTCCTCCAGTGCCAACAGATAGACCGTTTCGGCCATGTCGAACTGGTCGTATTCGCGCTTGTCGGCGCGCGGCTTCAGCCCGCGCCAATGCAGCTCCTCGACATAGATGCGGTGGCGGATCCGGTGATGGTCGTCGAGCTCGCGCTCATAGAGGTGACGGTTGGCGTTGGTGATGGCATGGACTTCGAGCACGGCCCGCTCTCCGGAAAAATGAGTTTCCGGAGCGATGGTCGGTTGCGCCGCGGCCGGCGGGCATCCCCATTTCTGGGGATTGACCGATCAGAGGGAGATTTCGCCGCGGCGCAGCGCCATGACGACCGTGGCGACGCGGTTCGGCGTATCGAGCTTGGCGGCGGCGGCCTTGACATGCGCGGTGACGGTGGATTCGGCGACGCCGAGGATTTGCGAGATTTCCCAGGAGGTCTTGCCGGCGGCGGTCCATTGCAGCACTTCGCGTTCGCGTTTGGTCAACAGACCCGGCGCCGCCGGGAACCGCCTCGGCATGCACAGCTCGGCGGCCTTGCCGTAGGCGTACAGCGCCATCAAATGCAGCGCCGGCCGCACCTGTCCGGCAAGCTCGACCCGCTCGCCGGCCATGGTGACGACGGCCTCGTAGCCGTCGGAGGTGTGGATGGGGACGCAAAAACCCTGCCGCATGCCAAAATCCGTGGCGCGATCCATCACCTCCTTGGCCTTGGGATTGGCCAGCGGATCGTACGGGGCGTCGCGCCATTCGAACGGCGCCGTCGAGCGCAAACAATGCGCCACCATCGGATCGTTGCGGATGAGTGCGCGGCGCCGATAAAGATCGGTCCAGCCCTGCGGCCAGCCGTTGAGCATCGCCAGCGAGCCGGCGCGGCCGCCGGGGTTGGGCAGGCTCGCGATCAGCCAGGCGTGGTAGCCGTAGCCGTGCAGTTCACGGCTGAAACGGTCCATGAGCGAACGCTGGTCGGAAATTCGTTCGATGTCGTCGACGAAGTCGAATGCCGCTCGGCCGATGTCGAGCGTGCCGTCGGCCATGGGAGCCCCCAAAATCTCAGGCGCTCATCGCGCGCGCCTGCTCACGCTCCTCCTTCATGATCGCTTCCAGAAGATCGGCGATGCGGCGCCGCATTTTCGGACTTTGAATGCGCGAGAGCGCGACCGCAATGCGGGTGCCTTCTTTGGTGCTCAGGGCTTCGGTGATGGCGGTCATGCTGGAATCGCGGGCCGGCTTGCCTGGGTGCTTGTCGATGCCGTCGAAGAAATATGTCACCGGCAAGTCGAAAAACTTGGCGATCGCGTGCAGCCGTCCGGTGCCGATCCGATTTACGCCTTTTTCGTATTTCTGGATCTGCTGGAAGCTGACGCCGACGGCGTCGGCGAGCTTTTCCTGCGATATGCGCTGGGCGAGGCGCGCGGTCCGCACGCGGCGGCCGACATGAATGTCCACGGCGTTGGCACTGCGAGTGAGCATGGTCGATTCCCTTACATTGTGGCGCTATAAAAGCACAATGCGCGATTGTCGCAACCGGTAAAGCTGCAGAGGGTAAAGCTTCCGGAAGGCTTTATTACCCGGATACCGCACTGCGCCGGCGCCTGGCACCGCGGCGGCTGCGCGCACCAACCCACCGGAGCGAGCAAAGCCGGGGACACGGGTTGCAACCCTAGACTGCCCGCCAGATCGGCTTGCCGGGCTCCATCAGCTTCATATCGACGGGAGCCTGACCGAAAATGCCCAATAGCGGAGCGGCTGCAGGGGTCGGCTAGGCCGCCGCCGCGGATTTGAACGGCGCCGTGCTGGCGCGGCCGGCGATGACGATCGTGACGTGGCCGAAGCCGGCCGCCAGCAGGCGGTCGTGGGCATCCGCGGTCGCGGCGCTCGCCAGCGTCTCGACCAGCAGGAGCGCGTGCGGCGCCCATTCGGCCAGCGCCGCCATATCCCGTCGGCTGAAGTCCGGCACGCCGATCGCGCCGCCATCGATCACGACGTGGCCATAGGCGGTCGCCAGCGCTTCGAAAGTTTTGCCCATGCCGGGGACCGACAGCAGCTCGCTGCGCTCCGCCGGCTCGCGGCCCGAAACGATAAGATTGAGGCCCGACGATTTGTCCTTGGTGATGATGTCGCCAAACGACCCCAGGCCGTGCACCAGTTCGGCAAGTCCGGCGGCGGACGGATCGCCGGAAATCGCCCTGACCGCGGCGTCCCCCGACCCGAGGTCGACCAGCACCACGCGGGCATCGTCGGCGAGCGCGCGGGCGAACGTGATCGCGGTGCCGGTCGTATTCATGCCGGGAGCGACGCCGAGGACAGCGATCTGCGTGCCGTCCTCGCTTTCCCGCCGCAGATTGTCGGCAAATGCCTCGAGCGCGCTGATCGGAATGCCGGCGAGCTGCGGCCGCCGTATCACCGAAGCGATTCGTTCGGCGAAAGAGGCGAGCCTGGCCGGGCGGCGTCCCCGTGGCGCGACCGCGGCAGGGGCCCGCGCCGGTGTCGGTGTTTTTGCAGCGGACGTTGCGCCTGTCGCTCGGGCGGGCACGCGGCTCGACGGACTGGCCAACAGCTCGCGGGTCAAGACCATGCCGGAACTCAGCACCAGCGCCGCCAAGGCCGCGATCAAGACCGTCGGCAGCTTCTTCGGATAAGCCGGCACGTTCGACACCGTGGCGCGCGAAATCACCCGGGCGTCGGGCGGCGCGGAATTGACGGTGCCGCGGGCGCTCGCCTCGCGGTATTTGCCCAGATACGATTCGAGCAAGTCGCGCTGCGACTTGGCGTCGCGCTCGAGCGCGCGCAAGTGGACGTCCTGCTCATTGCTGGTCGCCGCCTGGCCTTTGAGCTGATCGAACGTCGCCAGCTGCGCTTCCACCCGCGCGTCGGCGAGCTTGGCGTCGTTTTCCAGCGAGCGCGCCATGATCTCGGCTTCATTGCGGATCTGCTTGTCGAGGTCGGCGATCTGCGCCTTCAATTCCTTGATGCGCGGATGATTATCGAGCAGCGATGACGACTGCTCGGCAAGCTGCGCGCGCAAGGTCACGCGCTGCTCGGAAAGCCGGCGAATGAGCTCCGAATTGAGAATGTCGGAGGACTCGATCGGCTCGCCGGATTGCAGCATCTTGCGAATGAGCTTGGCCCTGGCTTCGGCGTCGGCTTTTTGCGCGCGCGCCGCCGCGAGCTGGGCGTTGAGATCGCCGAGCTGCTGGGCCGAGAGCGTGGTGTTGTTGGGCCCGACCAGCAGATTGGATGCGGCACGGAACGCCTCGACCTTGGCCTCGGCCTCGGCCACCTTCTTGCGCATCGGTTCGATCTCGCCGGCAAGCCATTGGCCGGCGCTACGCGCCTGCTCCTCCTTGGCCGCCTGCTGGCGCTTGAGATAAGCGTCGGCGATGGCGTTGGCGACACGCGCGGCAAGCTCGGGATTTTGCGACAGAAAGCCGATGACGATGACGCGCGATTTGTCCACCGGGTAGACCCTGAGCCGGTCGTAATAGGCTCCCAGCACGCGCTCTTGCGGCGTCATGCTCAGCGGGTCTTTGATGAGCCCGATGAAGCCGAGAATGCGCTTGACCAGCGAGACGCCGCCGAGCGCCGGATCGAACTCGCGGCGCTCGCCGAGCTTGAGCTTGGCGATCACCTCGCTGGCGAGATCGCGCGACAGGATGAGCTGGACCTGGCTGGTCACGGCCTCCGGGTCAACCACGTTGCGGTCGCTAATGTCTTTGTCGGCGTCCGGGCGAAGGTAAATATTGTCGCGGCCGACGACGAGCACCCGCGACTCCGAAAGATATTTGGGCGGGATCACCATGACCACGGCGAGCGTGGCCAGTGCGATCAGGAGGGTCGGGCGCAGGATCTTCCATTTGTCGCGCCAGAGCGCCGCACCGAGCGCCGGCAGGTCCAAATCCGCGTCCATGAATTGCCCTCGCAACGAAGGCCGATGCGACTGTGACGCCACACTCATTTCGCGGCTCCTGCGGACCCGTTGGATGCTCGGCCCCGATAACAGACGATTATGGTTGCTATCCCGTTAAAGGGCTCTCTTCCTCACCCTGCCCCGCAAATCCCGCCCGACGGCGGCAGAGCACGGCAGGTCGAAGAAAAAATGGAGCGCATCCGGAGCCGGTCAGGCTTTCTTAACCCCGGCACGGCTCAATCGGGCTTAATTCTCTGCCGCGATTTTTAAGGATTCGCTCCATGGGCGAGGTGCGCGCCGCCGCGTCGATGCAAACCGCCGCCGCGGCTTCCGCGCTCTTTGCTGCCGCAGCCGAAACGCCGCACACCGCGTCGGCTCCAAGTCTCAAGATCGTGCATATTTTGCGGGCACCGCTCGGCGGCCTGTTTCGCCATGTCGTCGACGTCGCCTGCGGCCAATCTTCACGCGGCCACCGCGTCGGCCTCATCGCCAATTCAATGACCGGGGGGGCTCGCGCCGCCGCGAACTCTTGCCGAACTTGCTCCGCATCTCGCGCTCGGTGTGCAACGCGTCGCCATCACCCGCGAGCTCAGTCCGTCCGATATCGGCGCGCTGCGCGCGATTTCGCAGCGCATCGAGCTCATCGCCCCGGACGTGCTGCACGGCCACGGCGCCAAGGGCGCCGCGCTGGCCCGGCTGGTGCCGAGCGCGCCCAACGCGATCCGCGTCTATACGCCTCATGGCGGCTCGCTGGTCTATTCTCCGGGCACTCTCCGCGGTGCCTTTTACCGCAAGCTAGAATGGCTGCTGCGGTGGCGCACCGATCTTTTCCTGTTCGAAAGCGCTTACGCGGCCGACATGTTCCGCGCCAAGATCGGGCGGCCCGGCGCCATGGTGCGCATCGTGCGCAACGGCGTCGGCGACAGCGAGTTCGCACCGGTCACGGTCCGAGGCGATGCCACCGATATCGTTTGCGTTGGCGAATTGCGGCCGGTCAAGGGTATCGATGTCCTCATCGAAGCGCTGGCGATTCTCAATGGCTCCGGGCAGCGTGTCAGCGCGACCATCGCCGGCGAAGGCCCGCAAGGCGCGGAACTTGTGGTCCAGGCGCAGCGTCGCGGCGTCGCCGATCAGATCCGTTTCGTCGGCTATCAGCCGGCGCGCGAAGCGTTCGCCATGGGGCGCATGCTGGTGCTGCCGTCACGCGCCGAATCGCTACCCTACGTGGTGCTGGAGGCGGCCGCCGCCGGAGTGCCGATCATCGCCACCAGCGTCGGCGGTATCCCGGAAATCTTCGGCCCCCAGGCCGAACATCTGGTCGCCGCCGACGATGTCGGCGCGCTGGCCGCCGCGATCGGCGCGGCGCGCAATGACCCGGCGCAACTCAAGCGCGTCGCGCAACTGGTCAAATCGCGGGTCCACAACGTGTTCTCCTCGACCACGATGGTAGACGGCGGGATCGCCGCCTATCGCGAGGCGCTTGCCATGCGAAAACTTCGCGCCGTTCACATAACCAATTTTTGAACTTTATTCACTATTTTGCCTGCCAACCTGCTGGCGGAGCGCTCCTGCGCCCGGCCGCGGGCAGCAAAATGCGTGTCAAACATGTCCAAGCCTGAGCCCGGCACGATTTTCAAGACCGCTTCCGCGATCTTTTCGGCGGCCGCGACACCGCGCGACGCCGCGCCGCCAATCGCGGAACCGGGGCTGTCGCCGGCCGCCCGCACCGTCGCCGCGCAGCCCTACGAGGCCGCCTTTTCGCCGATCGTGCTGGCCGGCTTAGTCCGCGTGATCGAAATCGCGCTGGTCGCGGTGGTCGGTTTCGCCGTGTACGTCTGTTACGTGGTGCCCGCCCACGGCTTTGCCTGGCATTACTTCGCCGCCATTCTCGGCATCGCGCTTCTTGCCATGCTGGCGTTCCAGGTGGCGGATATTTATCAGGTCCAGGCGTTTCGCGGCCACGAGAAGCAGTATATGCGGCTCGCCTCGGCGTGGTCCGTGGTGTTCTTGATCGCCATCAGCATGTCCTTCTTCGCCAAAGCCGGCGATCATTTCTCCCGGGCGTGGCTCGGCTCCTTCTATGTGCTCGGGCTGTTCGCCCTGATCGCCTTCCGGCGCGCGCTGTTTCTCCTGGTCCGCCGCTGGACCCGCGAAGGCCGGCTCGATCGCCGCACCGTCGTGGTCGGTGCCGACGGCAACGGCGAGTCTCTGATCCGTTCGCTCGCCGCCCAGCGCGATTCCGACGTGCGCGTCGTCGGCGTGTTCGACGATCGCAGCGACGACCGCAGTCTCGCCAGCTGCGGCGGCGTTCCCAAGCTCGGCACCGTCGATGACCTGGTGGCGTTCGCCCGCAATACCCGCGTCGACCTGGTGATCTTCTCGCTGCCGATTTCGGCGGAAAGCCGCATCCTGCAGATGCTCAAGAAGCTCTGGGTGCTGCCGGTCGACATTCGCCTGTCCGCGCACACCAACAAGCTGCACTTCCGCCCGCGTTCCTATTCCTATGTCGGCAACGTCCCGGTGCTCGACATTTTCGACAAGCCGATCGCCGACTGGGACGTCGTAATGAAATGGCTGTTCGACAAGGTCGCCGGCTCGCTGGCATTGATCTGCGCCGCACCGATCATGCTCCTCATCGCCATCGCCATCAAACTCGACAGCAAGGGCCCGGTGCTCTTCAAGCAGAAGCGCTACGGCTTCAACAACGAGCTCATCGAAATCTACAAGTTCCGCTCGATGTATGCCGATCAGGCGGATGCAACCGCCAGCAAGCTGGTCACGCAAAACGACTCCCGGGTGACGCGGGTCGGCCGTTTCATCCGCAAGACCAGTCTCGACGAACTGCCGCAGCTCTTCAACGTGGTGTTCGCCGGCAACCTGTCGCTGGTCGGCCCCCGCCCGCACGCCTTGCATGCCAAGGCGGCGAACCGCCTCTACGACGAGGCGGTCGACGGCTATTTTGCCCGCCACCGCGTCAAGCCCGGCATCACCGGCTGGGCGCAGATCCACGGCTGGCGCGGCGAGACCGACAGCCAGGAAAAAATCCAGCGCCGCGTCGAGCACGATCTCTACTACATCGAGAACTGGTCGATCTTGCTCGACCTCTACATCCTGGCGCAGACCCCGTTCGCGCTGATCCGCACGGAGAGTGCGTATTGAGCGAGGTTCGCGGTGCGGCGGCGGCCGTCGCCGATGGCGAAACGTCCGGTGCGGCCGTGGCGCTGCCGCAGCGGCTTTTGAATATCGTCCTGTTCGTCACCGTGCTGACCAGCTCGATCGCCTTCGTCGAACCGTCGCCGCACGACGCCTTGATGATGGTGCTGCTGTTCATCTGCGTCGGCGCCCGCGTGCCGTTCGATCGCAAGCTCGCCCCGCTGGTGGTGCTGCTGACAATCTGGCTGGTTGGCGGCTGTCTATCGCTGATCCAGGTCGGCGACCAGCAGCAAACCGTCCAGTATGTCGCAACGTCGTTCTATTTGGCGCTGGCGGCGATCATGTTCGCGTGCCTGTTCTGCGACGGCAATCTGGTGCGGCTGACGATTCTGCGCCGCGGCTATATCCTCGCCGCGCTGATCGCCACGGCGGCGGGCTATATCGGCTTCTTCCATCTGCTTCCCGGCTCCGACATATTTCTCGCCTATGACCGCGTCAGCGCCACGTTCAAGGACCCCAACGTCTACGGACCGTTCCTGATTTTCCCGCTGCTGTTGCTGCTGATCGGCCTGATGACGCGCGGCGTGCGGCTCTCCAGCGTGGTCGTCATCGCGCTGCTGTCGGGCGGTCTGTTTCTCAGCTTTTCGCGCGGCGCCTGGGCGCATTTCGCCATCTCCGCCGCGGTCGCGGTCGCGTTGCTGCTGGTCACGACGCCGGACCCGCGCTTGCGTGCCCGATTTTTGTTGTTCAGCATCGTCGCGGTCGCGGGAGTGCTGCTGCTTGTGATCGCCATGATGTCGATCGACTCCGTCCATGACATGTTCCTGGAGCGCGCCAAGGCGATCCAGCCCTACGACGTCGGGCCGGGCGGCCGCTTCTGGGAACAAAGACAGGCGTTCGGCGTGATTCTCGATCATCCGAACGGCCTGGGGCCGTTCACGTTCAGCCGCGAGTTCGGCACGCAGCAGCACGACGTCTATATGCAGGGTTTCCTGGTCTATGGCTGGCTCGGCGGCGCCGCCTATTTGACGATGGTCGTGGTCACGTTGGCGATCGGGCTGGGGGCCGTGCGGGTGCCGACGCCGTGGCAGAACTACCTGATCGCCGCCTATGCGGCTTTCGTCGGCGAGGTGAGCGAAGGCCTGATCGTGGACACCGATCACTGGCGCCACTTCTTTTTGCTGCTCGGCCTGATCTGGGGATTGACGGCGGCGACCATCAATTTCCGCCGCCGTTATGTCGCGCGGCGCGGTTTAGCCGAAAGCGCGGCGATGGTGCCGAGCGCGCTTTGAGTTGAGCTGCTAGTCACTAGATCGGCAGCCCCCAGCGCACCGTGATCGCCGCCAGCCAAATGAGCCCCGCCACGGCGATTGCGCAGAACACCGCCGCCGAGCCGTAATCCTTGATGCGGCCGATCTCCACGTGGTGATCGGGGGTGACATGGTCGGCCAGCTTCTCGATCGCGGTGTTCAACATTTCCACGGCAAGCAGGACCAGCAACGCCCCGATCATGGCGACGTACCACGCAGCGCTCGGCGCGATGAAGAGACCGAGGGGGAAGCGCGAGCAAAAGCACGATCACTTCCTCGCGCAGCGCGGCTTCGTGCCTGACGCCATAGCCGAACGCACGCAGCGAGTTGATCGTCGCGCTGTAAAACCGCTTCACGGGGGAATCCGATGGTCCGGGTCGCCGACAGAGAACGTAGTCTACGTTGTCATGCGGCGTCGCGCGAGCGCCTGTTGCGACCGGCCGTCTTGTGCCTGGGGAGGCCGCTTACTATAGTCCGGCCGCATCATCGGAGCGTAGCGCAGCCCGGTTAGCGCACCAGTCTGGGGGACTGGGGGTCCCGAGTTCAAATCTCGGCGCTCCGACCATGCGGCCTGCCCCGGTGAGCGGACATCCGGGCATTACGGCGATGTGGCACGCCGCACCAGCGCGACGATGCGGGCGGCGAAGTCGTCGACCGCGCCCCAGGACGTATATTCGACACAGGCGGACGGGTCGGTCGGTCCCCCTGTCAGCAGCATGATGAAACGGATGATCCAGCGATCGCGCCAGCCATAGCGCCGATAGTCGAGGCGTCCCGCAAACGCGACGGCCACGGCCGGGGCGAGGCGATGGCGCGCAATGATCTTGCGCAGATAGGTGTTGCCCGCGACCGTCGTCTTGCCCGGCTTGCGGGCGGTCAGATTCACCGAGGCGAGCGCCAACGGCGGCGGCGAACGCAGTGAACGGTAAACCGCCAGGAAACGATCCGCCTCCGGCAAATGCCGGCCATAACGGACAGCTGCGACGAGCACCACTACCGCAGCCGCAGCCAAGTCCGAAGGCGCAGGCGGCGCCGCCGCAAGGTCCAGGGCCGGAACGGATGTCCCGGCCTCGCCAAGGCGGCGGGCTATATGCTCCGCAATGCGCCGCGATTGCCCGTCGCGCGTCGCGTAATATAGCACCACGCGCGCGGGGCGATCAGTCGCCGACACCGCGCGTCCCTATCCCGGCAAACGGCCACGCTGCCGGCCCGGCGCACAACCCGAGCCGGCGGCCTTTGCGGTCGTGCGCGCGCATAGGGCTAACGTGCCGAACGCGCGTGCATCGACTTATTACTTGTGACCCGCTTTGTATTTCTTGCCGTAATCGTTCAGCGTGGGCGGCGCCGTATGGCATTTTGTGCACGCCTGGCCGGTCGCTTTGGCGATAGCCGGGGTTGCCGATGCCGGCGGCGTCGCGACTGCCACCATGGCGAACGTCAACACGGCCAGCGCCGCCGTCGCGGCCGTTCCACGCACGATCGTCGATTTAATCGCTTTTAGATTTTGCATTGTCGACCTCTATATCCAACCGATTCATGCAGGCATTTTGCGTGGGGGCACATTCCAACGGGCGGATCATAGCGGGACGGCGGCGTCTAGCAACATCCAAAAACCGTTGAGCCGTACTTGCAATTCCTCATGGCTGCGGATATCGGCGTCCGCGCCATGGCGCCCGTTTCGCACCGGGCGGCATTTGATGCGTATCAATGCCCGGCCCACGCTCGGCTGCTAACGCGGCTGGGCGATTGACGACTTCCGGGCGCGCGCAAGCTCCCGGAACGGTGTAGTTTGCGGTTTGTTCCGGCATTGGACGACACGTGACGACACGCATGCAGCCGCAAACTCTGAAGTTCAAGCTGGTGCTTTACCTCACGATCGCGCTCACGGTGGCGATGCTGCTGTTTACCAGCGCCGTCGCCTGGTTCTTGCACAACGAAATCGTCAACACGGTGTCCGATCACGTCACAGAACTGTCCGAAGTGATCGTCCGGAGCTTGCGCTTCGCAATGCTGCAGAACGATCCCTTCTATACCGACCGGATTATCCACGATGTGGCCAGTCAGAAGGGAATCGACCTGGTCAGAAGTCGTAAACGGTGCAGGAAAGATTATCTTTTCGACCTACCCGCCGGAGATCGGCCAGACGGTGGACGGTAACGCCCAGGCCTGCCCGCATTGCCCGCAGAGCGGGCGGCCGCTCGAACAAGTTCCGCCGAGTCAGCGAACCTGGACTTTCAGAAGCTCGGACGGCAAGCGGCTGCTCGGCAGCATGGAAGTCATCCGCAACGAGCCGTCTTGTAACAATGCCGCCTGTCATCACCACTCGAAGGAGACGCCCGTCCTCGGCGCTCTCGACATCAACTATTCGCTCAGCGAGATCGATAGCACGGTGCGCATCAGTACGCTGGAGATCGCCGGATTCTCCCTGGGTTTCATCGCGCTGGCGTCGTTGGCGATTGGCTATTTCGTCCATCATTTGGTCTACCTGCCGCTGCGCGACCTTGAAGGCGGCGCGGCAAGGCTGTCCGCCGGCAATCTCGACCAGCTTATTCCGGTGCGCAGCGCCGACGAATTCGGCAAGCTCGCCCGCTCGTTCAACAGCATGACCAACGCCCTGCGCAATTCGCGGGCGGAGTTGCGCGATTTGGCCCGCACCCTCGAGCAAAAGGTGGAAACCCGGACCCAGGAACTGCGGCGCGCCCAGGCGCAAACCATGCGCGGCGAGAAGCTCGCCTCCGTCGGCCTTCTGGCCTCCGGTGTCGCCCACGAATTGAACAATCCGCTCACCGGGATCCTGACGTTCTCGCATCTGCTGCGCGAGAAAATGCCCGACGACAGCCGCGATGCCGAGGACATGGACCTGGTGATCCGCGAGACCAAGCGCTGCGCGGCGATCATCAAGCGGTTGCTCGATTTCGCCCGGGAAAAGCAGCCGGAGAAGAAATTCAACGACATCAATCGGATCATCGAGGACACCGTGCACATCGTCGAGCGGCCGGCGCACCTGCGCGATATCGTGATCACCATGGATCTCGACCGCACCCTGCCGCCGATCTGGATCGACGCCGATCAGATCAAGCAGGTGATCATGAACATGATCGTCAACGCCCAACAAGCCGTCGAGGAAAAAGGCAGCATCACGATCAGAACGCGCCGTGCCGCCGAACCGCGGCCGTCGGCGCAGTCCGCCGAGCCGGTTCCGATGGTCGAAATATCGATCATCGACACCGGCTGCGGAATTCCCGAGCATAACTTGCGCCGCATTTTCGACCCGTTCTTCACCTCCAAGGATGTCGGCAAAGGGACCGGATTGGGACTTTCCGTCAGTCATGGCATCATCGAGGCCCACGGCGGCGCCATCGAGGTGCAAAGCAACATCGGCGAAGGATCGACGTTCAGCGTCTTTCTGCCGCTGATGCCGCCGCCCGGAGGGCCCGACAGCGAACCGAGCGGGGGCGTTTCATGAGCGCGCGAATTCTGGTCGTCGACGACGAGGAAATCGTCATCCGCAGCTGTCAGCGCATTCTCGACGACAGCTGTTATCAGATCGACGTCGCGCACGACGGCCACGACGCGCTGCACCAAGTCGAAAACAACACCTACGACATCATGATCCTCGACATCATGATGCCGAATCTGGGCGGCCTGGAAGTGCTGCGCCGGGTCAAGGAAACGCATCCCGACATGGATGTGATCATGATCACCGGCCTGTCGCAGATCGACACGGCGGTGCAGGCGATGAAGCTCGGCGCCTTCGATTATATCTCCAAGCCGTTCGAGCCGGACGAGCTGAAGCTCGTTGTGCAGCGCGCGCGGGAACGGCGGCAGCTGCTGCAGGAGAATCTCAATCTCAAGACCGAGGTCAGCTCGAAATATCGCTTCGATAACATCATCGGCTCGAGTCCGCCGATGCAAGCGGTCTATCGGCTGGTCGCGCAATGCGCGCCCACCAATTCCACCGTGCTGCTCACCGGCGAAAGCGGCACCGGCAAGGAGCTGATCGCCCGCGCCATCCACTACAACAGCTTGCGCAAGGATAAGCCGTTCATTCCGGTGGACTGCAACTCGCTGAGCGAAAACCTGCTGGAAAGCGAGTTGTTCGGTCACGTCAAGGGCGCCTTCACCGGCGCCGTGGCGAGCAAGAAAGGCATGTTCGAGGTGGCCGGCAGCGGCAGCCTGTTTTTCGACGAAATCGGCAATTTTTCCCTTTCCATTCAGGCCAAGCTGCTGCGCGTCCTGCAAGAACGTGAATTCCGAGCCGTCGGCGATACCCGCACGCAAACCGCCAATTTCCGGCTGATCACCGCCACCAACCGCGACCTCAGCGCCATGGTGCTCGCCGGCACGTTCCGCGACGACCTCTATTATCGGATCAATATTTTCCCCATCCACGTGCCGGCGCTGCGCGAGCGGCGCGACGACATACCGGCGCTGGCCTATCATTTTCTCAAGACATTCAGCGCCGAGCTGGGGAAAAAGGTCACCGACATTTCCGAAGGCGCCATGAGCGCGCTGATGAATTACCCATGGCCGGGCAATGTCCGCGAACTCGAAAATGTCATACAGCGCGCCGCCATCCTGACCAGCGACCACGTCATCCGTCGCGCTCACCTCGTCAATATCATCGATCCGTCGCATCGGCCCAGCGACTTCGCGGTGCCGCGGAGCGGCGAGGAACTCAAGCGGCTGAAGAAGGCCGCACGCGAGAAGTCGGTGGAAGAGATCGAGAAGCAGTTCGTGCTCGAAGCGCTCAAGCGCAATCAATGGAACGTCACCAAGAGCGCAGAGGACACCGGGTTGCAGCGTCCGAATTTCCAGGCATTGATGAAGAAATACACGATCCGCGTCCGCGACGGCGAACACGGGGCCGACGAAACCTGAGGCGCAATCGCTGCAGATTGCATCGATGACCGGTTCGGCCGGCTCGTCGACCGCCGCCGTGCGGCCGGTTCACAGCTCCGCCCCGGGGGCGACCTCCTCCACATCCTCGTAGCCGGTCAGCATGGCTTTGTAATGCGCCGTCCGGGTGTGGCCCAGGCTGCCGAGATAGACGTGCACCAGCACGTAAAAGATCAAAAAGGCAAAGATCAGGACATGCACCGTGTCGATAACACGCACGCCGCCGAAGAAGTTGACCTGGGCCGAAAACCGTTCCACGTTCCACATCAGAATCCCGGTATAGAATTGGATGGGAAGCACCAGCATCATGATGATCTGGTAGAGCATGCTCTGCAAAGGATTGAATTTGCGGTAGATGCTGACGTGAAATGGATTGGGATCGCCCTTGAAAATGCCGTAACCGTAGTAATAAGCCTGCCGCCAGCTGCCGAGGAACTGCTTCCGCGGACTTAGTTCGGGGTGATAGACCTTGATGCGGTCGGACGACAGATAATACGCCAGCCAGAGGAAGAAGTTGGCGATTAGAATAAAGCCAATCGTGTTGTGGATTTGGACCGCGGTCCGAAACGACACCACATTGATGAGCCCGACATAGCGGATTTGCATGCCGGTGAGAATCATCAGGACGATGCCGACGGCATTGATCCAGTGCCAGATCCTGACCGGCAGCGGATGGATATAGAGTCTCTGCATGTCGCTGTTCCTTTCAGCGTTGCTGTGCGGTCATGTGGTTTGCTGATGTTGGCCGGCTCCCGGCTGACCGCCCTGGCCACTGCCATGACGGCTCGGGTGGTTGAAGCCATAGAACCTGAAAATCCATCCGAGGCCGAGGTGTCCGACGGCAAAGCCAAGACCGCCGAGGATGGCCAAGATCACCGGGATGTCCAGGAGCTTGATCCGAGTGCCGCCGATCGCATAGAAGCCGCGCACCGAATCGATTGAGAACGCCGAGTTCAGCACGTCCGCATTGGCGCCAAAGCCCATGCGTCGGCCGTCCGGTCCGACCAGCGAGATGGTCACGCTCTGGAAGGCCTGCGAGCCCGCGCTGTGACAGGTGCGGCAGTCGCTGATCGCCTGGCTCTTGTCGGCGAGTTGATGCGCTTGCGGACCGGTGCTGGCTTCCAGGCGGCCGCGCAGGACGGTCTTGCCGGCGGCAATGCCGCCGCTATTGAGCGTTTGCAGCAGGTTCCACAGCGTCTGCGCGTCGATCCCCTTGCTGCCGGAAAGGGCGCTGGCTTCGAACAGCGGCACGCCGATTTGTTCGGTCCCGAGCGCCTTCGCGTTCTTGCTGTCGATCAGCATGAGATCGACTTTCCGTTGCGCCTTGGGGGCATGGCAGGCGGGACAGGACACCACCTTGAAATGCAAAGCAGCATTTGGCAGCCATGCCTCGTGCGCTTCCAGCACGCCGGCGTGACAGCCGAAGCAGGCGGCCTCCGGCCCCTCGCCAAGCGCAACCCAGGTAGGCTTCACGGCATGGGCGCTGTGGCAGCCGGAGCAAATCGGCGCGTAGCTTTGTTTTGACTTGAGCCGGGCTTTCGCGTGCATGCTGCCGAGATAGGCGGCGTAAATATTCGAGTGGCACGTCCGGCAGGGAGTCTCGACGCCAGTTTCCTCGACTGTTCCCGCCGCACCCTTGATGACCGCATGCGGATTATGGCAGTTGGTGCAGATCGGCGCCGCTGGATCGCCATCGCGCAGCAGCCTGGCGTGAATGCTGGTCTCCCATTTGTCGAACTGGTCGGCATGACAGCCGCGGCAAACCTGCGTCATGGTGATGGAGAAAGTGCGCGCATTCGAGATCACCTTATCGGCGGGTGGATGCGCGGCAAGATCGACGTCGGAATGACAGCCGGTGCAGCCGATCGCGCTGTGCACGGATTTAGCGAACATGTCGCCCGGCACATGCAGCGACAGCTTATGTCCGTCCCCCAGCTGTTTCTCCATGCCAGCGCTGCCATGACAAGCGAGACATTGGTTGGACGCCGATGCCGCGTTGTCCTCGGCAAACGCCGGCGGGATGGCGGCGGCTAGCAGGGCAAGCGCTGCTGCGGCAACTACCGCGATCGCGAGGCCGTTGCACAAGGTTGCTCGTGGAATTTTGCGCAGGGCGCTGCAGCCGTCCATATTTGTCCCCATGGCACCGTCGGTTTCAACAATATCCCACGGGTCATGACCCCTGGGGATGACTATAGCGTTTGCGGCGTTACCTGCGACAGATCGATCGGCGTTTCATTGATCTAGCGCATGTTCCCCTCGGGAACGCCCGGCGCAGTTGGCAGCGCCGATGCCCGAAGAAAAAGAGGCCGGGGCAACTCCCCCGGCCTCGGCCATCGCCGCATTGAGGCTAGGCCCAGTCGGCCGCATTAAGCTCTGGCCGTCACCGCTTTGCCCGCCATCCACAGCAACAGCGCCAGACCGATGAACGGGAAGAGCACGACGTAGGCCAATCCGACAAACGGCGCCGCAATCACCATGGCAACATGCTTGAGCACGCGGGCGGCGACTTTTACCGTTTCGTTCTTGGCGGCGACGCGGCCCGCCAGCAGGGCGAGCACGGCGAGGCCGTAGAACGGCATGGCGACGATGTAAGCCAAGCCGATAAAAGGCGCGGCAAAGAAGAGTAGGATGTTTCCCAGCATGCTTCCTGCGGGGGCGACCTCTGCCGCAGGCGCTTCGGGAGCGGCCGCCACAACAGCCGCGGCTGCCGGCGCTGCCAGAACATCGCGGGCGCTGTCTTCGATCATCGCGGGAGACAGCGGTTTGTGCAGGAACTTCGAAACACCTGCCGCCTTGGCACGCTCTTCGGCGATGTCAGTGCCGTAGCCGGTGATGATCACGACCGGAGTCCACGGCCGCCGGGCCTTGATGTTCTCGGCCACCTCCAGTCCGTTCATGCCAGGCATGCGGATGTCGCTGTAGACGATGTCGTATTTTTCCTCGTTCAGCTTGCGCAACGCTTCTTCGCCGCTTTCGGCGGTGATGACGGCGTAACCCTTGCCGGAAAGGACACGATCAAAGCTCTTGCGAACGGCGGGATCGTCGTCGACAACGAGCACTTTGCGTAATGCGGTCATGGCTAACTCCTGTTTTTTTGGCCTCGATGAGGCTCTTTGTTTGGGTCCTTACCCGCCATAGCAACCGCATAACTCGTGCCAGCCTCGGCTCAGAGCTTAATAAGGCATATGATTCAGTCGTTTAGGTTATACCGCGGCCGCAAAGGACGAGGCGCTGGCGGGGATCCAAGTATAATTTTCTCAGGCAGAGCGCGCTGTGGCCGTCACGAATAGCTCATGTATTCAATCGCTTGCTTGGCTCGGCCGGTGCATATCTTTGTCAAACAATAATCTGAACAAAGCGGCGGCGGCCGGCGAGCCTTGCCATTTCGACATAACCGAGCCTTGCCATTTCGACATAACAGGGATGTCGCTGCCGCTCAGACCTTATGAGCCAGAACAATCCAGGCGGCCGCAGGCATCAGAACGCCACTGGGCGTGACGTACTTTGACAGAGCATCTCTCACTGCGCCGGCGACTTGACCTGAAAGCTCCGGGTGCTCGCGAAGTGCCGCGCCTAAGGGCCCTACTCTCAAGGCCAGCTTCAACGACTGCTCGACGTCGCCGCCGCCGATACGAACGTCAAGCGGGTTGATCGTCACCGCAACAAACCCTGCACCAGTGAGCATCGAGCGCACGCGGCTCGCGTCGGCGAAGGCAAACGGGCCAGGCGCCGTCGGATCGGGCGGCGTAACAGGCGGGATGAATGGAAGCGCGGCATGCAGCGGTGCCAGCATCCACGGATTCTCGCCGAGCGAGCGCCAACAGACGAAAACCAGACGGCCGCCCGCCTTCAAGGACGCTCGGATATTGGCAAACGCAACCACAGGGTCGCTGAAGAACATCACGCCGAAGCGGGAGAAAGCCGCGTCGAAAACGCCGCGGCCGATATCGCCGGTTTGCGCGTCCAGTTGCCGGAAGTCCACGCGCAGATTTGCTGCCGGGCGCGGCCGACGGCGGGCGACTTCAAGCATGGGCTTCGAAAGATCGACGCCGAGGACCGACCCCGTAGGCGCGACGCGAACAGCCAGCGCCAGCGAGCTTGCGCCGCAACCGCAGCCGATGTCGATGATGTGCTCGCCCGCGGCCGGCGCCAACACATCGATGGCCGCCAAACCCAACGGCTCAATCTGACGGTCCAACGGCTCCTGAAGCCGTGCCCAGGTTTCACCAGCGGCCGCATTCCAATATTCGCTTTGCGCGGCGTTCGGCGACGGTTGCGGACTCTGAGACATTGAACTCGGCGCTCCGGCACCACGCGTCGTCTCAGTCGTTTTGCGCCAACGAAGTGTCCGCGAGCGCCTCGTCGATCAGCTGGCGGCAGGCGATGAGGTCGTCGAGCACCTGCTGCAGCCTGCGCCGGCCCTCGCTGTTTGCGCCGAGCCGCTGCGATGCCGCCTCGATCGTTGCGGGGCGGCGCCGCGCCGAGGCCACGACAGGGACCGGCTCTTCGTCCGGACCTGTTGCAGCGTGTTGCTCCGCTCCGTCCTCCCCTACACTATCGTCCTCGAACTCGGGCGGCGGCGGTTCGGCGCCGGCACGCCAGACGTTCTGAACGAACGCCAAGCCTTGCTCGCGCAGGATGCGCTGCACGCCGCGAATGGTGTAGCCCTCGCCGTACAGCAAGTGGCGCACGCCGCGCAGCAGGTCGACGTCGTCGGGGCGATAATAGCGCCGCCCGCCGCCGCGCTTGAGCGGCCGGATTTGCGCGAAGCGGCTCTCCCAGAACCGCAGCACGTGCTGAGGAACGTTGATCTCCTCGGCGACTTCACTGATGGTGCGGAAAGCGTCCGGCGCCTTGTCCAATGCTTTGTTCTCTGCCGGCCCGCGCTAGCCGAGTTCGTGGGCGCTGTCCTTGCCGCCATTCGGCCCGGAATTGATCCGCTGCTTGAGGATGGCGGAGGGCTTGAACACCATGACCCGGCGCGGCGAGATCGGCACTTCCTTGCCGGTCTTGGGATTGCGGCCGATGCGCTGACCTTTCTTGCGCACTACGAACGAGCCGAATGACGACAGCTTCACCGTTTCGCCGCGCTCCAAACAGTCGGTGATCTCTTTGAGAACCAGCTCGACGAGGGTAGCGGATTCCGTGCGTGATAGGCCGACCTTCTGATAGACCGCCTCGCACAAATCCGCGCGCGTGATCGTCTTTCTCGCCATCGCCAGCCCCACTCTCGGCGATCGATACCCATCGATCATCGTATCGTACTGAATTATCAACGATATTAACTTCTCCGCCCACGGTCAACGGGCTTTCGCGCCGATCTCACCAGCGCAGCAGGGCGGCGCCCCAGGTGAAACCGCCGCCCATGGCCTCGAGCAGCAACAGATCGCCGCGCTTGATCCGGCGGTCGGCGACGGCGTCGGCCAGCGCCAGCGGTATCGAGGCCGCCGACGTGTTGCCGTGACGGTCGACCGTGGTGACGACTTTGTCCGGCGCGATGCCGAGCTTGTGCGCCGAGCCGTCGATGATTTGTTTGTTCGCTTGATGCGGAATGAACCAGTCGATGTCGGCGACCGTCATGCCGGTGACCTTGAACGCATCCTCGACCACGTCGGTGATCATCGCCACGGCATGACGAAAAACCTCGCGCCCTTCCATGCGCAGATGGCCGACCGTGCCGGTCGACGAGGGTCCGCCGTCGACATAGAGCTTCGATTTGTAGCGGCCGTCGGAACGCAGGCGCACCGTGAGAATACCGCGGTCCTCGCGGGTGCCCGGCTGCTCTTGCGTTTCCAGCACGACCGCGCCGGCGCCGTCACCAAACAGCACGCAGGTGCCGCGATCGCTCCAGTCGAGGATGCGCGAGAACGTCTCCGACCCGATCACCAGCGCGCGGGAGAACGCGCCCGACCGCAGCAGCGCATCGGCCGTCGCCAGCGCGAACACGAATCCCGAGCATACCGCCTGCACGTCGAAGGCGGCGCCGCGGGTGATGCCGAGGTCGGCCTGCACTGCGACGGCGCTGGCGGGGAACGTGTTATCGGGCGTCGAAGTCGCCAGCACGATGAGATCGATCGCCTGCGCATCGATCCGGGCATGGGCGAGCGCGGCGCGCGCCGCGTGCGTCGCCATGTGCGAGGTCAGTTCGCCGGGAGCGGCGATGTGGCGCTCATGGATGCCGGTGCGCTGCACGATCCATTCGTCAGACGTGTCGACCTTGCGCGCGAGCTCGGCGTTGGTGAGGATCTGGCTCGGCAGATAGCTGCCGCAGCCCAAGACGACTGACCGGCGAACCGTCACGACGCGGCTCCGCCGACGGCTTGTTGCCGCTCGCCGTGGGACCGGGCGAGCGCCGCCGTGATCTTGGCCAGCAGTTGGTCGCGCACGACATCATGGCCGAGTGCAATCGCGGCGGCGAAGCCTTCGGCGTCGGTGCCGCCATGGCTCTTGATGACGATGCCGTTGAGCCCGAGAAAAACCCCGCCATTGGCGCGGCGCGGGTCCATGCGTTCGCGCAATTGCCGGAACGCCGAACGCGCGAAAAAATATCCGATTCTGGCGCTGAGCGAGCGCGTCATGGCACCCCTGAGATATTGGGCCATCTGCCGGGCCGTGCCTTCGGCGGTCTTGAGCGCGATGTTGCCGGCAAAACCTTCGGTGACGACGACATCGACCTTACCCATGCCGATGTCGTTGCCTTCGACGAATCCCACATAGTCGAGGTCGGGCCATTGCTCCTCGCGCAGAATGCGGCCGGCTTCGCGCACCTGTTCAAGACCCTTGACTTCCTCTGCGCCGATATTGAGCAATCCGACCGTCGGACGATTTAGCCCGAACAGGATGCGCGCCGTGGCCGCACCCATCACCGCGAGGTCGACGAGGTGCTCGGCATCGGCGCCGATCGAGGCGCCGACGTCGAGCACGATCGATTCGCCGCGCAAGGTCGGCCACAACGCCGCGATGGCGGGGCGGGTGATTCCGGGCAGCGTCTTCAACTCGAATTTCGACATCGCCATCAGTGCGCCGGTATTGCCCGCCGATACCGCCATATCGGCTTCCCGCCTTTTGACTGATTTGATCGCCAGCCACATCGAAGATTTCCGGCGGCCGTAGCGCAGCGCTTGGCTCGGCTTGTCCTCCATCCGCACCGCGATCTCGCTGTGCACCAGCCGCGACACGGATTTGAGCGCCGGGCGCGCGGCAAGCAGCGGCGCCACCAGCGATGTGTTGCCGAAGAACAGAAACTCGCTCTCGGGATGGCGCGCTAACGCCAGATCAGCGCCGGCGACGACCACGGCAGGACCATGGTCTCCCCCCATCGCATCGAGAGCAACGCGGACCGTGTGCGACATTGCGACCGGCTCCTAGCCCGCGATCCAATTCAACCGAATCGGCTCATGGCCTAGGTTTTTTTGTTTGAGCATGATCCTTTCCGAAAACCGGTTGCTACCCCGGATGAAGTCCGCGGCAAGCTCTTTCGGGATCACGCTCCGGGTCCGAACAAGGGGGAGGCGAGACCGCAAGGGAGAATAGCGGTTCGGCGCCCAGACACAACTGCGATCAGCGACCATCCGGACCCTTCTTGAGCGAGGCGAGCGCGGCAAACGGGCTTTCGTCAGGCCTTGCCTCCGGCGGCGGCTGGAAGACCGCTCCCGGCTTGCGTGGATAGGGATCGAGCCCGAGAATAAGGAACTCGATGGCGAGCGCGCCGAGATCGACCAGCCCTCCGATCAGCGGCTCCGTCTCATTCGTATTCCCGCCACGCGTGCCGGTTTCGCCGTCTTCCCGCTCCGCGACCGGCTGCGGCACGAACAAAAGATCGAAGCTCTCCTCCACTTCATTGGTCAGCGGTTCGAGCGTGACCACGCAGGCCTGGCCGACCATCGCCGAAACCCGCCCGGCGACGTGCAGGCCGCCGGCGCCGCGCCGCGTCACGTCGAAATTCGCCTCCAGGCGCGGCAGATCGCGCAACCCCGCCATGCGCGCGACGGCGGCGCGGACCTGCGCGTCCGCCGCCAAGTCGAAGCGGGCGCCGGTCTCGGCGACATCTTCGACCGCGACGGGAACGTGCCACGGCGTCGGAGCATGCTTCTCGGATCGATGCTCATGCATCTGCGAAGGCCTCAGAGTTGGGGAAGACCAGCTTGCCCGCTGTGAGCGCGTCCTCCTCCGCGGTATCGAGCAGCTTCGCCGCCGCGCGCGCATAACGCGCCAACCGGGTTGCCCTGTCGTCGACACCGACGGCCTCAAAGATATTGCGCGCCAGCGCCTTCTCAAGCTCCCGGTCGTCGGGCGCGGCGAGCGCGTCGCGATAGGCCGCCTGCCGACCATAGAACGCCTCGCCGAAGCCGCGCATCTGCCGCGGCACGGCAAGGTCGCCCACGCCCATCTCCCGCAGATTGGCGTCGAGGTCGCGGCAGAAGGCATCGAACAGCCCCTGCCCCAGCGTTCGCTCAAGGTTGCGTGCCGGCTTGGCCCGGG
>CAVRHN010000007.1:0-391805 GCA_963721025.1 uncultured Alphaproteobacteria bacterium
GGCGCACCGCGCGGCGCCGAACGCATCTATGTCAAGGACGGCGTCATGAAGGACGGGCGCATCGTCGCCCGCAAAGTACGCGCTTATTTCGACAGCGGCGCCTACACGCGGTTGTCGAGCTACGCGGTGATCAAATGCGCGGCCCATATTCCCGGGCCCTATACCATCCCCAACGTTCACGCCGACGTGTTCTGCGTTTTCACCAACCGCACGCCGGCGACGGCCATGCGCGGCTTTGGCGTCACCGCACTTGACTTTGCGCTGGAATGCCAAATGGACAAGCTCGCCGTCGCCATCGGCATGGATCCGCTCGAGTTCCGCATTCTCAACGCCTACCGCGACGGCGACATGAAAGCGCACCGCCGCGAGGCGAAGAATTGCGCGCTGATCGAATGCGCGCAGGTCGCCGCCGAGAAGGCCAATTGGCCGCTTCGCGATGAATTCCGCCGCATGTCGTCGCGGACCGGTGGCGCTGCGGCGCAGGCCGGCGCGGCGCGAAGCGTCACGGCGGCGCCGGCTGCCGCGGCGGCGCGGGCGGCCGCTGCTTCCCAGCGCGTTCCCTATGATCGCGGCATTGCCACCGGCTCGGCGCCTACCGCACCACCGCCGGCGCCGCCGCGCAGCGCGCCGCCGCCCCCTGCCCCGCCGCCTGCCGGATCGACACACGGGGCAGCGCGTTTTTCTTCAGTCTTCGGTACCAGGAGGCGCTGATCATGGCCAAGCATCGCGGGCGCGGCGTGGCGACCATCAACTACCCGATCGGCATGAATCTCGGCGGCGATCCGAGCCAAGCGCTGGTTCATTCCAATCCGAGCGGAAAATTTACCGTCGCTCTGTCCTCGATCGACCTCGGACAGGGAATGAAATCGGTGACGCGGCAAATTTGCGCGGAGACGCTGGGCGTGCCGGTCGAGGACGTCTATGTCGACACTGCCGACTCGGACACCGGCCCGCATTGCATGGGCTCGTTTGCCTCGCGCGGAACGCATCGCGTCGGCAACGCGGTGATGGCGGCGGCGCGCGAGGCGCGCGCGGTCATGATGGAAGCGGCGGCGGAAGAGCTTGAAGTCGACCCCGGCGACCTCGAGACCGATGGCCTCGGCTCCATCCGGGTGAAGGGCGCGCCGCACCGGTCGATCTCGGTTCGTGACGTCGCCATCGCCGCCCAGTTCCGCCAGGGCAAGACGATTTCGGGGCGCGGCATTTTCCTTGTGCCGCTTTCCGACGTCGATCCGGAAACCGGCGAGATGTCGCCGGCGACGTGCTACGCCCACGCCTGTCTGATTGTCGATGTCGAAGTCGATGACGAGACCGGCGAAGTCACCGTGCTCAAGATGACCAGCGCCTACGAAATCGGGCGCGCGATCAATCCCAAGCTGGTCGAACAGCAACTCGTCGGCGGCTCATGGATGGGAATGAGCCACGCGCTCTATGAAACTCCGGAGCCTTATTACCCGGATACGCGTGACGGACCGCGGGATTTCGGCGAATATCTGATGCCCGGCCCCGGCGACATCTGTCCCCACGACATCATGGTGCTCGAACGGCCGGCTGCCGACGGCCCGTTCGGCGCCAAGGGCCCGGGCGAGATGTGCGCCAATCCGGTGCTGCCGGCGATCGCCAACGCGGTGTTTGCCGCGGTCGGCGTGCGCGTCAACGAACTGCCGATCACGCCTGAGAAGATCCTCCGGGCGCTGAAGGCCCAAGGCGGCGGCGCCGCCCACGCGCGCGCGCGATAAGCGGTCATGGCGGTTCGCCGTACCATCGTCGGCATCGGCAGCCCGCGCGATCTCGAGGAGGCGCTGCGCGCCGCCTATTATTTGGCCGACGCCGAGCTCTCGACCGCCGCCTATCTTGCGCTTGCGCTCGGCAAGCCATTGCTGCTCGAAGGTGCGCCGGGGGTCGGCAAGACCGAAGCGGCCAAAGCGATTGCCGGGGTGCTCGGCCGCGCCCTTCTGCGCTTGCAATGCTACGAAGGCATCGACGCGGCGGCGGCGCTTTACGAATGGAATTTTCCGCGCCAGATGCTGGCGTTGCGCCAGCACAGCGAAGGCGCCGGCGAGGTCGATATCTATCGGGACGAATTCCTGATCGAGCGGCCGATGCTGGCCTGCCTGCGGCACCCCGAGGAAACGGTATTACTGATCGACGAGATCGACCGTTCCGACCACGAGTTCGAGGCGTTCCTCCTGGAATTTCTATCGGACTTTCAGATTTCGATTCCCGAGCGAGGCTCGATTCGCGCTTACGAGCGCCCGGTCGTGATCCTCACCTCCAACCGGACGCGGGAACTGCACGAAGCGCTCCGTCGCCGCTGCGTCTATCACTGGATCGATTATCCGACGCCGGAGCGCGAAATGCGCATCATCATGATGCGCGCGTCCGGCGTCGGCGAGCGGACCGCGCGGGCCGTCGTCGCCGCGGTCGGGCGACTGCGCCGCGAGCCGCTCGCCAAACTCCCCGGCATCGCGGAAGCGGTCGAATGGGCGGAGGCCGCGACGCTGCTCAACGAGCAGGGAGCCCGTTGGCCCGAAGCGTTCCGCCGCTCGCTCGGCGTCGTCCTCAAGGACGAGGACGACCTCGTCCATGTCGCGCCGCGGATCGACGCCATCCTGGTGGAGGCGCAGGCGTGATCGACGCAGCAGGTCCCATCGGTCGTTTCATCGGCTTCGCCGGCCTGCTGCGGCGCGCCGGCTTTGCCGTCGCGCCCGAGCAGACGATGGCTTGGCTCGCCGCGATCGAACTCTTGGGACCCACCGAAATCGGCGACATCCGCCGCGCCGCTCACGCGACGCTGGCGCCGCCGCCGGAGCGCTTCGCCGAATTCGACGCGCTGTTCGATGCGCATTTCCTCGGCGCGGTGAGCGCGGGCCTGGAATCGGAGCCGAGCGAGGACGAGCCGCTGCGCGCCGCGGAAGATTCGTCGGTGGGACCCGAGCCGATGTTCGGCGACGAGACGCGTGAATCAGGCGCCAAAGCGACCGCCGCCGAGCGACTTTCGGCGCGGCGCTTCGCGCCTGGAGACGACGGCGAAACGCTGCGCCGGTTCACGCGCGCGCTTCCCGGCCGCGTCCCGCGGCGGCGCGGCTATCGATGGCGTTCGGCGCGCGGCGGACCCGGCACCGATGCGCGGCGCATGTTTCGCGATGCCATGCGCCACGCCGGCGAGTTCATCCGGCTGCGCCGGCGCAAGCGCCGCCTGCGGCAGCGCCGCATCATCCTCCTCGTCGATGTCTCCGGCTCGATGAAAGAGCGCACCCAAGCGCATCTTGCTTTCGCTCATGCCTTGGTGCGCGCCGCCGATACGGCCGAGGTCTTCACCATCGGCACGCGGCTTACCCGCATTACCCGGGCGCTGCGCCTGCGCAACCGCGAGCAGGCGCTCGCCACGGCATCGCTCGTCGTCGCCGACTGGGACGGCGGCACCCGCATCGGCGAAGCGCTCGGCGCTTTTCTCGCCATCCCGCGCTTTGCCGCACTGGCGCGCGGAGCGGCGCTCATCGTGCTTTCGGACGGGCTCGAACGCGGCGATCCGACGGCGATGGCCGACGCGGTCGCGCGCTTCGCCCGAATGGCCTGGCGGATCATCTGGCTGACCCCGCTCGCCGCCGATCCCGCCTTCCAGCCCCGCACCGCTGGTCTCGTCGCGGCGCGACCCTATCTCGACAAGCTCGCCGAGGGCGGATCGATCGACAGCATCTGCGCCCAGGTTCTCAATTTGGCGAGCGAGAGGGCGGCGGCATGACGGCAATCATCGACGCCCATCACCACATCTGGCGGCGGGCCGATTTGCCGTGGCTCGACGGGCCGATGCAGCCACGCATCTTCGGCCCTTACGAGCCGATCCGGCGCGACTATCCGATCAGCGAATATCTCTCCGACATCGCCGACTGCGGCGTCACCGCATCGGTTTACGTGCAGGCCAATTGGGCGAAGGACGCCTTCGAGGACGAAGTCGCCTACGTCCAGCGCGCCGCCGACGAGAGCGGTTTTCCGCAAGCCATCGTCGGCTATGCCGACTTTCTGGTCGATGACGTGCGTCCGCAATGCGACCGTCTGACCAAATATCGCGGCATGCGCGGATTGCGGATGCAGCTGCATTGGCACGCCAATCCGCAGTACCGTTTCGCGGGAGAGCCCGACCTCGCCCGCAACGCAACACTTCAGAAAAACGTCGCCCGGCTCGCCGATTACGGCTGGACTTTCGATCTTCAGGTTTTCACCGGCCAGATGGAGGGCGCGGCAGAACTCGCCGCCAGCGCTCCCAACGTTGTTTTCATCCTGCAACATGCCGGAATGCTGGAAGACACTTCCGCGGCCGGATGGGAGCAATGGCGCGCCGGGATGCGCCGTCTCGCCGCTTGCCCAAACGTGGTGTCGAAACTCTCTGGACTCGGCACGTTCATCCACAAAAACGATCCCGATCATATCGCGGCGGTGGCGCGCGAAACCGTCGAGCTGTTCGGCGCGACACGTTGCCTGTTCGGCTCGAATTTCCCGGTCGAGAAATTGTGGACACGGTATTCGGATCTGCTGGCGGCGTACCGCGACGCGCTCAAGCCGCTCGGCGAAGAGATAACGCGCGCGGCGCTCCATGACACGGCGGCGAAACGTTTATCGGCTCAATTCACTCGGGGGAGGAAACCATGGCACTTGAAATCAAAATTCTCGACTACGGCGACATCGAACTCGAATTCGAGCTTCCTGGTGCTCGGCCGCGATTGCGGCCGCATACGCCGGGTGCCGGTCTTCGGCTTTCTCGTTCTCGGCGGGACCTGGCCGGTGGTGGTCGATACCGGCTATCGCTCGAACCAGATCATGGAGACGTTGGGGATGCGCGGCCTGCAATCCCACGAGACCATGATCGAGAACCAGCTGAAGAAACACGGGCTGCGGCTCGGCGACGTGCGCTACGTCCTGCACACGCACCTGCATATCGACCATGCCGGCAAGGACGATCTGTTCCCGATGAACACCGCGGTCGTCATCAATCGGCGCGAGCTCGAATATTCGGTTTCCGGGCTGATGCATCCGCAATATCCGGCGGTCGACATCAAACATCTCGTCGATCGCCTGCACACCAAAGGCGCGCTGCGCTTTCTCGATCTGGAAATATCCGGTCCGGTCGAGCTGATGCCGGGCCTGATCTGCGAGGCGGCGGGCGGCCATACCGAAGGATCGATGAACATCATCGTCAAGACCAACGAAGGGGTGGCGACGATCTGTGGCGACGTGATCTACGACATCAACGATCAGCTGGTCGAACCTTTCCGTGAAATCGGCGATATGGAGCCCCGCGTCACCGGCAACCACGGTACGACCAAGCGCCAGGAGAAGGCCGCGATCAAGAAGGTCGTCGCCAGCTCGCGCTTCGTGCTCCCGGTGCACGACCGTCCGGCGCTGATCGAGGCCGGAATGGTCATCGGCCGCCTCCAGGATTCGGTCCCCGGGGCGGTGGTGCAATCGTTGCCGCGACGGCAATGGTTCCCGGCGTAAGATGCGGAGGCATTGATGAACCACTCCGCGTTACGTCGCGAGTTCTCGGAGCTGCTCGATCTCGACGCGCCGGTCGAGCGGCTGGCCGGCGGCTTCACGTTCACCGAGGGGCCGATCTGGCATCCGCGCGATCAATACCTGCTGTTCTCGGACATGCCGGCCGACGTGCGGCGCCGCTACGACGAGCGAGGCGGCGTGCGCGAAGTGATGAAGCCATCCAACAAATGCAACGGCATGACCTACGACGCCGACCTCGGGCTCGTGGTGTGCGAACACGCTACCTCGAGCCTCATTCGCGAGCGCGATGGCCGGCGCGAAATTCTGGCGTCGCATTTTGAAGGCAAGGAGCTCAACAGCCCGAACGATGTCTGCGTGCGCTCGGACGGCTCGATTTATTTTTCCGATCCCTGGTACGGACGAATGCCGGTATACGGGGTCGAACGGCCGCGCCAGCTCGGCTTCCAGGGCGTCTACCGCATACCGTCCGGCGGCGGCGAGCCGCAGCTTGTCGTCGATCGCAACCTGTTCGAACAACCGAACGGGCTGTGTTTTTCGCCCGACGAGCGGCTCCTGTATATCAACGACACGATGCGTGCACTGATCCGCGTCTTCGACGTTAACGCTGACGGCTCACTGGGTCCGGACCGGATTTTTGCTTCGGGCATTCGCTCCGAGCTGGAGCCGGGGGTGCCCGACGGCATGAAGTG
Organism: uncultured Alphaproteobacteria bacterium; assembly: GCA_963721025.1. Lineage (GTDB taxonomy): Bacteria > Pseudomonadota > Alphaproteobacteria > Rhizobiales > Xanthobacteraceae > BOG-931. The sequence continues at coordinate 6,204 of CAVRHN010000007.1, forward strand.
CGACAGCGCCGGCAATATCTGGGTGACGGCGCCCGGCGGCGTATGGGTTTACTCGCGCTCGGGCGCGCTGCTCGGCAAAGTGCGGGTTCCCGAACTTGTCGCCAATCTGCACTGGGGAAAGGCCGATTGGCGAACGCTGTTCATATGCGCCACCCATTCGCTCTATGCCGTGCGCACGAAGGTCGGGCCGCGCGTGGAGCCGTTCATGCGCTCGAGCGCGCCGGCCGGCACGGCACCAACGGCGACCAATGCGGCGCCCGACGGCAGCCGGAACGTGCCAGCACCAAAGGCGGGTCAAACCGGATTGCGGCTCGACCCGTCGCGCTGCGCACTGATTATCCAGGACATGCAGAACGACGTGCTGATGGAAGGCGGCGCATTCGCCTCTTCCGGCGCTCCGCAACATGCTCGCGAGCAGAACGTCGTCGAGAATATCCGACATCTGGCCGAAGTTTGTCGAGCGCGCGGAGTGATGGTCATCCACGTCTGGTTCATTGTCGAACCGGGCGCGCCCGGCTTGACCCTCAATGCGCCGCTGTTCGAGGGAGTGGTCGACGAGAAGGCGATGGTGCGCGGGACCTGGGGCGCCGCGCCGGTTGCCGGCCTCGAGCCGCAGCCCGGCGACCACATCGTCGAAAAGATGCGGATGAGCGCCTTCGAGGGCAGCAAGCTCGAAACCGTGCTCAAGCTCGGGCGGACGCGACACTTTGATCGATACCGGCGCGTGGACCAATATGTCCGATCGAGCACACCGCCCGCACGGCGGCCGACAAAGGCTATTTCGTCATCGTGCCGGAGGATTGCTGCTCGACCATGAATGCCGACTGGCACCGTGCCTCGGTGCAATATGCGCATGACAGAACGTCGCCGCGGTAACCAAGGTCAGCGAAGTCATCGCCGCTCTGGGTTAATCCTATACCGGCAGCGCGAGCCCCTCGCTGGCGAAGGCCCGTTGCACCGCGGGGCGGGCGGCCAGCCGCCGCGCGTGCGCCGTCCAGTGCGGAAAATCGCGCGCCATGTCGAAACCAAGGAGCGGCCCGCGTCCCCACGTCCAATAAACAACAAGCAGCGGATCGGCGACGCTGTAGCGCTCTCCGATGGCCCAAGGCCCGTCGCCGATCTTCTCGTCGACCGCTTGCCAGAGCTCGCGGCAGGTCTTCTTGCCGGTGGCGGCGACATCCTCGACGGCGCGGGGGTCTGAGGCGTAGCGGGCCGCGCGCCGGACATGAACAAAGGCGACGTGAATGGTCGACGACAGCCAATTGAGCCATTCGGCGCAGCGCGCTTCTTCGCGCGGGTCCCATGGCCAAAGCCCGGCGGCTGGATGGCGGGCCGCGATATAGCGCAGGATCGCCGGCGCTTCGGTGAGCGTCCAATCGCCGTCGGTAAGCGCCGGCACGCGCGCCTTAGGGTTGACGCGAAGGTAATCCGCACTGTTTTGCTGATTAGCGCCGAGATCGACCCGCGACAGTTCAAAGCGGCCGCCGACTTCCTCAAGCACAATGTGAGGCGCCAGCGAGCACGCCCCCGGCGCATAATAAAGTTTCATCACGCTCATTCGACTCGTCGCCTCCCGATCGAACCGCGCCAATGCGAGCGACGGTTCGTTCCCCTTTTTGCCGTTCAATAGGTCGCCCGGCCCCCGGACAGATCGAAGGCCGCGCCGGTGGTGAAGGAATTCTCCGCAGTCGCGAGCCAACAGATCATCGACGCGGCTTCTTCGAGCTCGAGCATCCGGCCGCGCGGAATCTTGGCGACGATCATCGCCAAAAAGTCCGGCGCCTGGCTCAGCGCCAACGTCGTCTTGGCAACGGCCGGCGTCACGCAATTGACGCCGATATTGTAGCCGGCGAGCTCCTTGCCGAGCGATTTGGTGAGCGCGATCACCGCCGCCTTGGTCGCGCTATAGGCCGGCGCTTTCGGGTTACCTTCCTTGCCGGCGACCGAACTCAAATTGACGATGCGTCCGTAATTCGCAGCGATCATGTGCGGAACGACGGCGCGGCAGCAATAAAAGGTGCCGAGCAGCCCGACATTGACGACATCCCGGAAGGCCTCGGGAGGATATTCCCAGGTCGGCGCGTTCGGCCCGACGATGGCGGCATTGTTGACGAGGATATCGATCCTGCCGAACTCGCCGATCGTCGCTTTGGTGGCATTTTCGACGGCGGTAAGGTCGGCGATATCGACCGCCAGTCCGAGCACGCGGTCGCCCTTGGCGATACGCTTCACTGTCTCGTCAAGAAGCGCCCGGTCGCGATCCCATATCGCGACGCGGCCGCCGGAGGCGAGGATACGATTGACCACCGCAAGACCGATGCCTTGAGCCCCGCCGGTGACCACCGCAACCCGCTCGTTCAAATCGTACACATTCACAGGACAGGCCTCCTGAGATCAAGGAAGGTACGGACCGCGCAACACATCCTGCCGCTGCGGAGCGTCGGCAAAAGCATACAGCAAAGACGCGGCGAGCTGGCAACCGATACGCGAAAATGCCCCTTTTTTGCGCCGTCAAAAGGCACGCTCCGGCATTTAGTGGGACGTAGGTCAGGCTAGCGAGCCTTGAAACGGAGTAGCATGACGGCGTTCGGCTACTGTGAAGCTACCGCAAGGGCGATCGGCATATCGACATAGATCTTGTATTGTTGCGTTTTCGGTTTCGCCTTATCTTCCTCGTTGAGATACTGGACCGAGCTTTTTCCCAGATACGCGAGCGGCAGGATCATGACACGAATGAACCGGCTTGGCCGGTCGGCGGCTTGCGCAAAGACCGCATCCGGCCCGCTCTCGTACCAAGCGCCGCCCGGACCGTATGACGTCGAGTGGCCGTGCGTATCGACGCGGATTCCGCCTTCGATCAGGCAACGGATGCCGGGTCCTTGATGGCGGTGCAGATAGGCGCAGCCGCCCGCCGGGAAAGCGACGCTGTCGCCGCGCAGGAGCAACGCGCCCTTCGGCAGCGTCTCAAGCTGCGCGGACAGCTTTTCGCGGGAAACGATGCCCGGGCCGGCAGTGAAGCGGCCGTCGGCATCGCCCGGCGCAAGCTCCCATCGCCACACTGTTGCTCCATCGCGGCCGGCTTTCAGGGTTACCGCGCCTTCCCCACTCCAGGCTTCCTCGGTCCGCAATGCCCGATCATTGACGGTGACGGAGCCATGCACCGCGAAGATCATGCGCGGCAATGCCGGCAACGGCAGCGCGGCTTCGTTCGATAGCACGTCTTCATGGAGCCGAAGCACTGCCCGCATCGCGTTTTCCCCGTCCGCGTGAACGCGAGACCCTAGCATGCGGTCGGCTCGGTTCCCTCACTAATGTCGGTCGCGTACGCAGAACTGGCCCCATCTCGGACCGTTGGCGCAGGTGCGCTTGGTCACACTGTTTGCCTGCTGACACTCCCGGCCGCGCCTGCCGATCTAGCGCGTCCTCTTGGCTGTCATCGGCAATTCTGTCGCGATGGCTATCCCAGTGCTATCCCGAAAACAGCCGGATCAAAGCTCTAAAACCGCCGTGACCGGCACGTGGTCCGAGGGGCGCGTGGCGCCGCGATAGGTCTTGGCGATGGCGATTCCGGCGACGCGGTCGGCCAGCATGGGCGAGGTCCAGATGTGGTCGAGGCGGCGACCCTCGTCGGCGGTTGCCCAATCGGGCGAGCGGTAACTCCACCAGGTGTAAAGCTTGGCCGGCTCCGGCGTGAGTTTGGCGTATGCTGTCGACCCAGCCGCCGGCGCTCAATGCCTTGCCGAACTTCTCGCACTCGACCGGCGTGTGCGACACCACGCGCAGCATTTGCTTGTGGCTCCAGACATCGTGCTCGAGCGGCGCCACGTTGAGGTCGCCGAGCAGGATCGCGCGCTCGGAGTGGGCCGGCCGCAGCGTCGCCCAGTCGCGCATCTCGTCGAGGAAGGCGAGCTTATGGGCGAATTTCGGATTGATGTCGGGATCGGGAGTGTCGCCGCCGGCGGGCACGTAGAAATTATGAATGGTGATCGGGTCGCGCAGCCCGGCGCGTTCGCCGAACACCGCCGAGACATGACGGCAATCGCTCTTGCCGCAGAAGCTCTGAACGTCGAAGCGCTCGAATGGCAGCCGCGAGAGCACGAGCGACGCCGTGATAACCCTTCTGACCGTTGAGCGCGACGTTGCTCGTAGCCGAGCCGCTTGAAGCGCTTGCGCGGAAATCTGTCGTCCGGGCACTTGGTCTCCTGCAGGCACAGAATGTCCGGACGGACCGCCTTGATGAATTTGGCGACCAGATCGATGCGCAGCCGTACCGAATTGATGTTCCAGGTGGTGACCGTTAATCGCATGCGGGGAGTTGCTGGAGTGACCGGCAGATTTATATGCGGCGCAGCGGCCGCAGGCACAAGCCCAATCTGACGGCGCTGCAACGAAGCGTGCAGCGGAACTCGTCGCCTGCCTTGTGTTAGCCTATGATGGCCGCCTGGGAGACCGGCATGGACAGCAAATCGCAGCGGCCGCGCGTGGTGATTGCCGGCGCCGGTTTCGCCGGGCTCGAAGCGAGCAAGGCCCTTGCCAAAGTCGATGTCGACGTGGCGCTGATCGATGCTCAGAACCACCATTGCTTTCAGCCGCTGTTTACGAGGTCGCCACCGCGGCGCTGTCGCCCGCCGACGTCGCTTGGCCGATCCGCGCCATTTTGCGCGAGCAGAAGAACGTCCGGGTGATCATGGCGCGGGTTACCGGGATCGACGTGCAAGCGCGCCGCGTGCACACCAGCGAGATCGATCTTGCCTACGACTATCTGATCCTCGCCACCGGAGCGACGCACTCCTATTTCGGCCATGACGAATGGGCGCCGTTCGCGCCCGGACTCAAGCAGATCGCCGATGCGACCGAGATCAGGCGGCGGTTCCTGCTCGCCTTCGAGCGGGCGGAACTGGTGGAGGACGCGGTCGAGCGGGCGCGGCTGCTCACCTTCGTCATTGTCGGCGGCGGCGCCACCGGCGTGGAAATGGCCGGCGCGTTCGCGGAGGTGGCGCGGCGGACCTTGCAGCACGACTTCCGCCGCATCGACCCGCGCACCTCGCGCATCGTTCTGATCGAGGCCGGGCCGCGGCTGTTGCCGACCTTTCCCGAGGCGCTGTCGGATTACACCGCCCGCTCGCTGCAAAGGATGGGCGTGGAGGTCGAGCTTAATCGCAAGGTCACCGGCTGCGACGCCCACGGGGTAACCGTCGACGGCGGCCGCATCGAGGCGGCGACGGTGGTCTGGGCGGCGGGCATCGTCGCTTCGCCGGCGGCAATGTGGATCGGCGCCGAGCACGATCGCGCCGGCCGCATCAAGGTGAACGCCGACCTCAGCGTTCCCGGACGACCGGAGATCTTCGCCATCGGCGACACCGCGAGCGTCAGCCAACCGCGACGGCCGCCCGGTTCCCGGCATCGCGCCGGCGGCCAAGCAGATGGGCCGCTATGTCGGCGAGGTCATCGCCGCCCGCGTGCAAGGCCGGCCGGCGCCGCCGCCGTTCGTCTATCATCATATGGGCGAACTCGCCACGATCGGCCGCAAGTCGGCGGTGGTGAAGCTTGGCCCGCTGCAGCTCACCGGGTTTTTGGGTTGGCTGTTCTGGAGCGCCGTCCACATCTATTTTTTGATCGGATTGCGCAACCGCTTCGCGGTGGCGCTGAACTGGCTGTGGATCTACATGACGTTCCAGCGCGGCGCGCGGCTGATCGGAATTGCCCCGCGTTGAGCCGGCCTCGCTTATGGCCGGCCCTGTCCCGACCATGCCCGTCCCGGCACGTCCGTTCTGGTTCTGGTAATTGATGACGAACAGATTCGGATCGGGCTTCTTGGTGGTGTCGAGATTATACACGGCGACGGTGGTATCGAGCCCTTGCGGATCGGTGACCGTCCACTGCTTGAGCTGAAGATTTTTGGCGTCGAACATGATCATCAGCCGGCTGGTGCCGGTCAGGAGCCGCGTTTCCTCGATGACCACGGTGATGAAGGTGTCGTCGGCCGAAACGCTGACCACATCGGTATCGCGCAGCAGATCGATGTGGTCGGCAAGCAGGTAGCGCAGCGGCGTCTGCGACAGCGGGTAGTAATCCGACGTTTCCAGCGAGCGGTCGCGCACCACGACCGCGGAGCCGTCGGCGATGATGTCGATCGGGCTCGGCGGGTTATAGGCGAAGCGGACTTTCCCCGGCTTTTGGATGTAGAACGTCCCCTCGACTCGCCTGCCGTCCGGGCCGATCTGCACGAAATTTCCCACCAAGGTCTGCACGCCGGACAGATAGTTGCTGATCTTGTCGAGCAGCGCGCGCTGATGGGCGTCGAAGGCGGTCGCCTGGCTCGGTACCGCGCTCTTGCCCAAGGAAAACGAGAAGGGAAAGAGGCCCTTTGCTCCCGGATCGGCGGGCGCAGCGGCCGCGGCGGCCGCAGTATCGGGCGATGCAGGGGTCGCGGCGGCCGGCGGCGCCGACCGTCGATTTGGGCCGCGGCGCCGGCGTCGGCAACGGCACGCTGTCGTCGGCGGCAGCGAAGCCGGCTGCCAGCATGCTGCACGCCATCGCCACGAGAACGATCCTCGCACCCCGTCCCATCATGTCACTCCCCCGCACGTCGGTGCGCGCGCTCGCAACCAGACCATCGTTACGGACGCGTTATGGCGAATTCGCGGCTGCATGCCGGCTTAAAGCGCCGACACTTGATTCTCAATAGGGATCGTCCTCGGCGCCTTCGACGAGGATTTCCCGTTTGCCGGCGTGGTTGGGTTGCCCGACGATGCCTTCTTCTTCCATGCGCTCCATCAGCGAAGCGGCGCGGTTGTAGCCGATCTGCAGCCGGCGCTGGATGTAGCTGGTCGAGGCCTTGCGGTCGCGCACCACGACCTGCACCGCCTGCTGATAGAGGTCGCCGCCTTCGGCGCCGCCCATGGCGGTGCCGTCGAACACCGCGGCGTCGTTGCCGTCGTCCAGTTCTTCGGCGGTGACCGCCTCGAGGTATTGCGGAACACCTTGCGATTTCAGGTGCCGCACGACTTTTTCGACCTCTTCGTCGGAGACGAACGGTCCGTGCACGCGGCTGATGCGGCCGCCGCCGACCATGTAGAGCATGTCGCCCTGGCCGAGCAGCTGCTCGGCGCCCTGCTCGCCGAGGATGGTGCGGCTGTCGATCTTCGAGGTGACCTGAAAGGAGATGCGGGTCGGGAAGTTGGCCTTGATCGTGCCGGTGATGACGTCGACCGAAGGCCGCTGCGTCGCCAGGATGACGTGCAGTCCGGCCGCGCGCGCCATTTGCGCGAGACGCTGCACCGCCCCCTCGATGTCCTTGCCGGCGACCATCATCAAATCGGCCATCTCGTCGACGATGACGACGATGTAGGGCAGCGGCTCGAGATCGAGCTCCTCTTTTTCGTAGATCGCTTCGCCGGTCTCGCGGTCGTAGCCGGTGTGGACCGTGCGGGTGAGCTTCTCGCCTTTGCCGTTGGCCTCGGCGACGCGCGCGTTGTAGCCGTCGATGTTGCGCACGCCGAGCTTCGACATCTTTTTGTAGCGCTCCTCCATTTCGCGCACCGCCCATTTCAGCGCGACCACCGCTTTCTTCGGATCGGTGACCACCGGCGTGAGCAGGTGGGGGATGCCGTCGTAGACCGAGAGCTCCAGCATCTTGGGATCGACCATGATCAGCCGGCACTGGTGCGGGTGCAGCCGATAGACCAGGCTGAGGATCATGGTGTTGATGGCCACCGATTTTCCCGAGCCGGTGGTGCCGGCGATCAGCAGGTGCGGCATGCGCGACAGATCGACCAGCACCGCTTCGCCGCCGATCGCCTTGCCGAGGCACAGCGGCAGCCGGGCGGCGGTCTCGGCATAGTCGCGCGAGGCGAGCAGCTCGCGCAGGTAGACCTTCTCGCGCGTCGGGTTGGGCAGTTCGATGCCGATGACGTTGCGGCCGGACACCACGGCGACGCGCGCGGAGAGCGCGCTCATGGAACGGGCGATGTCGTCGGCCAGGCTGATCACGCGCGAGGATTTGATGCCGGGGGCAGGCTCCAGCTCGTACAGCGTGACCACCGGCCCCGGCCGCGCATTGATGATCTCGCCGCGCACGCCGAAATCGGCGAGCACGCCTTCGAGCGCGGCACCGTTCTCCTCGATCAGTTCTTCACTCAGGGTTGTTCGCTCGCTGGCGCGGGGCGCTGTCAGGAGATTGAGCGACGGCAATGTATAGCCGCCGGAGAGCCGCCGCGCCGGCCGTGGAGCTGAACGCGGTTTGCGCGCGACCGGCGACCCGGCGATCGACTCATCTTCGAAGTCGGCGTCCGCGTGCTGTGTCCGGCGCTCTGTCGAAGCGGGGCTCGATATGCCGCGGCATCGCGGCGTAGCTCCGCATCGGCGGCTGCGCGCGCATGCGGCGGCGGAACACCCGCGACAGCCGCGAGCGCAGGCTCAGGACCGCATGCATCAGGCGGCCCAGCGAAATCCACGCGCTGTCGTCTTCGAGGTCGGCGATATCCTCCTCTTCGTCCGGCGAGCCACGCCAAATCATGCCGGCCGCACCGGAAAAGGCAGCGAGCGCCGCAATGCCAAGCCCGATTGCGGCGGCCACGCGATAGGTTCCCGCGAGCGGCGTGCCGAGGATTATCGCCGGCACGCGCAGCACGGCGTCGCCGATCACGCCGCCAAGCCCGGACGGCAGCGGCCAATGGCTGCCGCGCGGCAGGCACGACGCGAACGCGGCCGCAAAGCGCGGCGCCGAACAGCCAGAGCACGACGCGCAACCGCTCGCGGCTGAGCGGCCGATGGCCGAGCAGCCGATAGCCCCACACCGCGATCGGCAACAGCAGCGCCAGCGAACCGAGCCCGAACAATTGCATCAGCAGATCGGCGGCGATCGCGCCGGGGCGGCCGAGCAGATTGTGCACCGGCGCATCGGTGGCGTGGCTGAGCGAAGGATCCCGCACCGACCAGGTGGCGAGCGCCAGCGCCGCCATCATGGCGAGACTGATCAGCGCGATACCGCCGACCTCGCGCAGCCGCCGCCGCAGAATGGCGCCGAGCTGGCCGGAGAGAAAGGCCATCCCGTCAAGGCTGCGGTCGATCATCGACATCGCGTTGTTCTCAGCTCAACCAAGCACCGCGACGAGGCGGTGCAACGCCTCGGCGGTGATGTCCTTGTTCTGCACCATGGCGACGCGGATATAGTCCGCACCCGGATTGCTGCCGTCGGCTTGCTCGCGCGCGAGATAGCGGCCGGGCACGACGCGCACGCCGGCCTCGCGCCACAGCGCCAGCGTGGCCGCTTCGCTGCCGCCTTGCGCCGCGACGTTGAGCCAGAGGAAAAACCCGCCCGCCGGGCGCCGATAGCCGTAGCGGTCGCCGACGATCTGATCGGCGAGATCGAATTTCTCGCGATAGAGGCGCCGGTTCTCCTCGACATGGGTCTCGTCGCCATAGGCGGCGATGGCGACGTGCTGCGCCGGCATCGCCACCTGCGGCGCGGCGACGTTGCGCAGCTCGAGATAGGCCGCGAGAAAACGCCGGTCGCCGGCGGCGAAGCCGACGCGCAGCCCCGGCAGGTTGGAGCGCTTGGACAGCGAATGAAACACCACGACGTTGGCGAAATCCGGCGCCGAAGCTTGCAGCATCCCCGGCGGCGGCCGGTCATGATAGATTTCGCAATAGCATTCGTCGCAGAGGACGAGGAAGCCGAAGCGCCGCGCCAGCGCGGCCAGCTTGGCGAGGTAGTTGCGGTCGGCGACCGCGCCCTGCGGGTTCGACGGCGAGGCGAGATAGCAGGCGACGGTGCGCGCCAGCACCTCCTCGCTCAGCGCGTCGAGGTCGGGCAAGAAACCCGTGGCGGCGGTCGCCGGCAGATAGACCGGCTCGCAGTCGGCCGCGAGCGCGCCGGCGGCATAGGCCGCATAGAACGGATTGGGAATAAGCACAGCCGGCCGGCCGGCGCGCGGCTTCACCCATCTTTTGGCGGCGAGCGCGGCGAGAAACAGCCCTTCGCGGGTGCCGTTGAGCACCAGCACTTCCGTCGCCGGATCGACCGGCCGCTCGAGCGCATAGCGGCGGTTGAGCCACTTGGCGACTGCCTCGCCGAAAGCGTCGAGGCCCTTGTTCATCGGATAGCGGCCGAATTCCTCGATATGCGCCGCGATCACCGGCCCGACGAAAGGCGGAATCGGATGCTGCGGCTCGCCGACCGCCATGCTGATCGCCGGCTTGCCGGGCGGGGCGTCGCCGAGAAGGTCGCGCAGACGCACGAACGGCGAGCGCGAATCAACCGCGCGAACGGGCGAAGGGGGAGCCTGGCGGGTCATCCTATACATCATGAACAGCGGGGCCGCCCGCCGCGTCAACGACGGGATAGCATAGGAACGGCGAGGTTAAGACCCGATTAACCATCGCTCCGCGGGCTGCTCGCGTACCATAAGGAATTGCCCCGATTGACGAAGTAGCTTCTAGTGGCTACTTTATGTCATGCGCTCGGTCGGCCTCAAAATCCTAAAGGACAGGCTCAGCGAATACATCCGCTTGGCCGCCGCCGGCGAGACCGTGCTGGTGACCGACCGCAACCGCGTCGTAGCGGAAATCGTGCCGCCGCAGCCGGGTCATAAGGCTGCGAGCCATGATGAATTTATCGCCCGGGGCATGCGGGAGGGATGGCTGACGCCGGCGAAGGTTCCGCCTGGCGCCGGGCCGCTGCCGCGCAAGCCGGTTATGAAGTTTGAGGACCTGATGAAGGACCTCGAAGAGTCGTCGGGCCGACCGTGATTTACCTTGATAGCTCGGTGTTGCTGGCTCAGATTTTTGCCGAAGACCGATCGCTGCCGGCAAACCGCCGCTGAAGGCGCGCTGATTTCAAGCCGGTTGCTTGAATACGAAGCATGGAATCGAATCCACGCCCGCGGTTTCACGCGATCTCACGTGCAAGAGGTTGAAGCGTTTCTCGCCTCGCGTATCGTTGATCGAGCTGACCCCGGAGGTACTCGGCCGAGCGCTGAAGCCGTTTCCAATTTCCGTCCGCACACTTGACGGATTACACCTTGCGACCATCGAATTCCTGCGCGCAGGTGGCGTAGATATCGAATTGGCAAGCTTTGACCGCAGGCTTATTGTCGCCGCGCGAGCGCTCGGGATCGCGATCTATTCACCTTAAGCTCGCCCGACAGCTAGGCGTGCGCCTTGCGCTGCGGGTCGACGATGCTCTCGAGCCTGCCGAGCACGCGCATGCAGGGCAGCACCTGGGCGAGGCTGCCATTCGGCTCGCGCTTTTCCTTGATCGCGGCGATGAACTCGCGATCCTCGAGCTCGATGCCGTCCATGGAGACGTCGACTTTCGACAGGTCGATCTTCTGGTCCTTGCCGTCGGACAGATCGTCGTAATAGGCCTTGTAGGTGCCGTTGTCGCAGATGTAGCGGAAGAACGAGCCGAGCGGCCCGTCGTTGTTGAACGACAGCGACAAGGTCAGGATCGCGCCCAAGGGCACCTTGGCGACGATACCCATGTCCATGGCGATGCCGAGCTGCGGGTGGATCGGCCCCTGCACGGCGTAGCAATCCGAGATCGTTTCGCCGGTCTGATACTGGAACAGGTCGATGGTGTGGGCGGCGTGGTGCCAGAGCAGATGATCGGTCCAGCTCCGCGGCTGGCCCGCGGCGTTCATGTTCTTGCGCCGGAAGAAATAGGTCTGCACGTCCATCTGCTGGATTTTCAGTTCGCCCTTCTGGATGCGCTTGTGCACCCATTGATGGCTGGGATTGAAGCGCCGCACGTGGCCGGCCATGGCGACGACGCCGGTCTCCTTGGCGATCTTCACCAGCGCCTCGGCGTCCTCGACGGAGTCGGTGACCGGGATTTCGACCAGCACGTGCTTGCCGGCGCGCATGACCTGCTCGCCCTGGCGGAAGTGCATTTTGGTCGGCGTGGTGAGGATCACCGCGTCGGCGCGCTCGATGCCCTCCGAGAGATCGCCGGTATAGTGCGGAATGCCGTATTTCTTCGCCACCTGCGCGGTGGCGTCCTGATTGCCGCCGACCAGCGAGGTAACCTCGGCGTCGGGGATGCGCTTGAGCGCGTCGAGATGTTTTTGGCCGAACGCGCCCTGCCCGGCGACGCAAATCTTCATTGCCGGCCTCTGATGACGGTCGGCTTCGCGTGCGCCGCGGCGCGCCGTGCCGGCGTCTTTGCCGTCTTTGCCGTCTTGGCCGTCTTGGCCTTGCGCGCAGCGGCGCGCTTGGGCGCCGCTCTCCGCCGGCCCGCGCTAAGCGGCTTGTTCTCGAGAATGATGTGGCCGACCGCGGTGTTCGAGGCCGGCACGGTGTAATAGCGGTAGACCTCCTCGACCTTGTCGTCGAGCGCGCCGCGCATGACCAGCCACATCACCATCTCGACGCCCTCGGCGCCGGCCTCGCGCATGTATTCGACATGCGGCATGCGCGTGAGCTTCTTCGGGTCCTTGGTGAGGTTGTCGAGGAAGGCCTTGTCGAACTTGCTGTTGATCAGGCCGGCGCGCGGCCCGGAAATTTGGTGCGACATGCCGCCGGTGCCGAACACCACGACGCGCAAATCCTCCGGATAGGATTCGACCGCCTTGCGGATCGCCCGCCCCAGCATGAAGCAGCGATGGCCAGTCGGCGGCGGATAGAGCACCACGTTGACGGCGAGCGGAATGACCGGACAGGGCCATTCCTTGGGCGAGCCGAACAAGAGATTGAGCGGCACCGTCAGGCCGTGATCGACCTCCATCTTGTTGACGACGGTGAGATCGAACTCGTCGAGAATGACGGACTGGGCGATATGGGCGGCGAGTTCCGGATGGCCCTTCACCACCGGCACCGGCCGCGGCCCCCAGCCTTCGTCGGCCGGCGGGAACTCCGCGGCGCAGCCGAGCGCAAAGGTCGGCACGAACTCGACGGAGAACGCCGAGGCGTGGTCGTTGTAGACAGCAATGCAGACGTCGGGCTTGGCTTTCGCCATCCATTCCTTGGATTTCTCGAAGCCGGAAAACACCCGCTTCCAGTACGGCTCTTCGGTGCGATGATTGTCGATCGCGGCGCCGATCGCCGGCACGTGCGACGACGCTACTCCTGCAATGATCCTAGCCACGTTTCGACCTCGCTTTGCTGCCCGTCTTCGATTTTGATTTCACCGCCTTGGCGCGCGCCGGCTTTGCCGCCGCGACCTTGCCCGATTTGCTCTTGCCCGATTTGCTGCGGTTGCCCTCGATCGAGCGGCCGCCGCCGAGCATCATCTTGGCGTAGTCCTCCTGCGTCGAGCCGGTCATCACCGCGGCGAGATGCTGGAACGACTGCCCGTCGGTGGCGCCGAGCTTGGCAGTGAAGTAGATGTTGCCGCCGAGTTCGAGCATGCGATTGTAATCGCGCCGGAGGATGGCGTCGGTCTGCTCCGGCGTCAGCTTGAACTTTTTCAGATATTCGGCCTCGTTCGCCTTGAAGGCCTTGCGGTTATCCTCTTTCATCAGCGACATGCAGAACATGTTGATGCCGTAACCTTGGCGCGAGCGCTCCTGATCGAAAACAAACGTCCCCGGGATATCTTCGTAATCTTTGTGTTCGCGAGCCATCGGCGTCTCTCCCGTTTGGTTCCACATATATAACGCAGGACAGCCTGGCAACGTAAGCGGCTCCGCAGCCTGGAATCGTTCCTAACTCCAATAAAGCCGCATCGGATTATCGACCAGCAGCGCCTGCTGCAACGCCGCCGTGGGCGCGATCCTCGGGATGAAATCGACCAAAACCCCGTCGTCCGGCGCGGTCTTATTCATGTTGGGATGCGGCCAGTCGGTGCCCCAGATTACGCGGTCGGGGAAGCGCTCGACCAGAGCACGGCCGAACGGCACCACGTCGTCATATGGCGGCCCGGCCACTGTCATCCGCTCTGGGCAGGTCGCCTTCACCCAGAAATTCTTGTGCCTGTCCATCAGCCGGTGGAAGCGCCGGTTGTCCGCATGCTCGACGCCCTTCCGCACGTCGGGCCTGCCCATGTGATCGACCACCACGGCGGTGGGCAGCGCGGTGAAGAAATTCTCCAACTCGGCCAGATCCGGCATCTCAAAATAGACCACGATATGCCAGCCGAGTTTTTCGACCCGCGCGGCAATGCGCTGCAACACATCGCGCGGGGTGAAGTCGACCAGCCGTTTGAGAAAATTAAAGCGCACGCCGCGCACGCCGGCCTGGTCCATCCATCTCAGCGCGGCGTCGGTCACCTCCGCGCCGACAAAGGCGACGCCCTTGGCGCGGCCGTTGGCAGCCTCGAGCGCATCGACCATCGCGCGGTTGTCCTTGCCGTGGCACGACGCCTGCACGATGACGTTCTTGTCGAAGCCGAGGAAATCGCGCAGCGCGAACAGCTTCTCCTTCGGCGCATCGCACGGTGTGTATTTGCGCTCCGGCGCGTAGGGAAATTCGCTCTCCGGGCCGAACACATGGCAATGTGCATCGATCGCGCCCGCCGGCGGCTTGAACTTCGGCTTCGACGGATTGGGGTGGAAGGGAATGTAGCCGGGACTCATCGGCACGGCTTGGTCTCCATTTCCACCGGACTGACGACTACACCCGCTCCAGCGCGAGCGAGACGCCCTGCCCGACGCCGACGCACATGGTGGCGAGCGCGCGCTTGCCGCCGCGCTTTTCCAGGCCATGCACCGCGGTCAACGCGAGCCGGGCGCCGGACATGCCGAGCGGATGGCCGAGCGCAATCGCGCCGCCGTGCGGATTGACGTAGTCGGCGTCGTCGGCGACGCCGAGCTGGCGCAGGCAGGCCAGCCCCTGCGAGGCGAAGGCCTCGTTGAGCTCGATCAGATCGAAATCGCCGATCTTCAAGCCCAGCCGCTCCATCAGCTTGCGCGTCGACGGCACCGGGCCCATGCCCATGATGCGCGGCGGCACCGCGGCCGAGGCCATGCCGAGCACCCGCGCGCGCGGTTTCAGGCCGTGCGCCTTCACCGCGTCCTCGCAAGCGAGAATGATCGCGGCGGCGCCGTCATTGATGCCGGAAGCGTTACCGGCCGTAATGGTGCCGGGATTGCGCACGATCGGCTTGAGCTTGGCGAGATTGTCGATCGTGGTGTCAGGACGCGGATGCTCGTCCTTATCGACCACGATCGGTCCCGCCTTGCCGCCCGGCGCCTGCAGCGGGACGATCTCCTCGGCGAAGAAGCCTGCGGCCGCCGCCTGGCCGGCGCGCTGCTGCGAGCGCAGCGCAAATGCATCCTGGTCCTTGCGCGCCACCTGATATTCCTCGGCGACGTTCTCGGCGGTCTCCGGCATCGAATCGATGCCGTACTGCGCCTTGAGCACCGGATTGACGAAGCGCCAGCCGATCGTGGTGTCGTAGATTTCGGCGGTGCGCGAAAACGCTTCGCTCGCCTTGCCCAAAACCATCGGGGCCCGCGTCATCGATTCGACGCCGCCGGCGATCGCGAAATCCATGTCGCCGGTGCGGATCGCGCGCGCCGCATCGCCGACGGCATTGAGCCCGGAAGCGCATAGCCTGTTGATGGTCAAGCCCGGGACCGTATCCGGCAGCCCGGCGAGCAGGATCGCCATGCGCGCGACGTTGCGGTTGTCCTCGCCGGCCTGATTGGCGCAGCCGAGGAAGACTTCATCGAGCCGCGACCAGTCGGCCTGCGCATTGCGTGCTACCAGCGCCTTGATCGGGACCGCAGCGAGATCGTCGGTACGGACTCTCGCGAGCGCGCCGCCGTAACGGCCGATGGCGGTGCGTGCCGCATCGCAAATGAAAACCTCTCGCATCGGGCTCTCCCTGGGCCGGCGATAGAGGCCGCCGGTCTTCCCTGGCGGCTGGATGACGACGCCGCTTTTCTCCGCGTAAAGGTTATTACGAGCCATGGCCGACAGGGTCAAATGGCGGATGCGCAGTGCTGCTCAGCCGAATTCGCGCAACAGCTCCAGCAGCAACATGCGGCGTTTCGGTCCGATCAATTCGACCATCTGCGCCTCATGGCGCGCGGTCAAAGCTTTGATCCGCGTCAAGGCCTTCTCGCCCGCGCCGGTAAGAAACAGCGCGTGCGAGCGGCCGTCGCCGGCCGCAGCCCGCCGTTCCATCCATTTGCGCCGTTCCAGCTCATGTAACATGCGGGCAAGTCGGGCGCGCTCGATGCCGAGTGCGCGTCCGATCGCGGCCTGGGAGCGGCCCGGATTGGCGGCAATTAGAATCAGAATGGAATATTGCGCCGGACGTACATCCATCGACCCCAGCGTCCGGATGAAGTCCTTGAATAACGCGACCTGCAGCCGACGCAGAAAATAACCCACATGGTCGTTCAATTCCGCGAGCTTGAGCGGCGGCGTTGGCGCGGCGGGTGGCGCACGGCGGCGCCGAGCCTGCCTGGGTTCTGCGCCGCGTATGCCGCTCGGACGTCCGTTCAGCGATACCAAGCTCAAGTCCTCCGCTCCCGCCCCTCTCTAGCACAATCCGGCCGGCCACAAGCCGCTTGACGAAGATTGTTGTCAATGACAACATTCCCGTCGGCGCGCAGCATGGCCGCGGCGGCCGCATTCTCAAGCGCGACAAAACGGCGCCGCGAGCGCCAAAGCAGGGGGAGGATGGCATGCTCAAATTTGCAACGATTACGGCTGCCCTATTGTCCTTGATGTGGTCCCCGGCTTCGGCCGAGATGAACGGCGTCATCCGCATCGGCGTGCTCAACGACATGTCGAGCGTCTACGCCGCCTTCCAGGGCCCGGGATCGGTGGTCGCCGCCCGATTGGCGGCCGAAGACTTCGCCAAGCACTCCAAGCGCAAGGTCGAGATCCTGTCGGCGGATCATCAAAACAAGCCCGACATCGGCGCCGCCATCGCCCGGCAGTGGTTCGATGTCGACGGCGTCGACATGATCATCGACGTGCCGAATTCGGCGGTGGCGCTGGCCGTCGCCGACATCGCGCGCGAGAAGAACAAGGTCCTTATCGGATCGGGCGCGGGCACCGCATTATTGACCGGCGCCAAGTGCTCGCCCAACACCGTGCACTGGACCTACGACACCTGGGCGCTCGGACATGGCCTTGCCCGCGGCGTGGTGCAGCAGGGCGGCAAGGCCTGGTTTTTCGTCACCGCGGACTATGCCTTCGGCCACGACCTGGAAAAACAAGCCACCGATCAAGTCCTCGCCGATGGCGGCCGGGTGCTGGGCAGCGTTCGCCATCCGCTCGGCACCAACGATTTCTCGTCATTTCTGTTGCAGGCCCAAGCCTCCGGCGCGCAAGTGATCGCTCTGGCCAATGCCGGCGGCGACACCGTCAATACGATCAAACAAGCGGCCGAGTTCAAGATCGGCGGAAAGCAGAAGATTGTCGCCTTGATCTTCGACCTGCAAAGCGTGCCGGCGCTCGGGCTTGCTACCGCGCAAGGCATCACGGCGCTCAACGCCTTTTATTGGGACATGAATGATCAGACGCGGGCCTGGTCGCGGCGCTACCAGGAGCGCTTCGCAAAAAAAGAGATGCCCAACCACATGCAGGCCGGCGTTTATTCGGGTACCATGGATTATCTGCAAGCGGTCGAGAAGGTCGGCTCGCCCGCCGACGGGCGCGCGGTGGTAAACGCGATGAAGGCGACGCCGGTGGACGACCCGCTGTTCGGCCACGTCACGATCCGCCAGGACGGGCGCGCGATGCACCCGATGTATCTGTTGCAGGTCAAGACTCCCGCCGAGTCGAAGGGCGAATGGGATGTCTTCAAGGTCACGGGAACGATTCCCGCCGACAAGGCCTTCCGTCCGCTCAACGAAGGCGGGTGTCCGCTCGTGCAAAAATAAAGCCGCACGGCACCGGCGCGGCAATAACGCCGATGGTAGGCCGAACAGGCTCGCTGTTGAAGGGCAAAACCATGAACAACGCCTACCTTCCCTACGGTACCTACTGGTCGACCCCGTTCGCCAAGTGGCAGGGCGCGCTCGGCCATCTGCACAGCATGAAACTCGCCGCCAACGTCGCGCGCGACACGCTTACGGCCAAGAAGTTTCCGCTGGACGTGATTGACCTCGGAATTCTCGGCATCACGATACCGCAGCCGAGCAGTTTCTTCGGGCTGCCGTGGCTGACGGGGATGATGGGAATTCCCAACGTGCCGGGACCCACCGTGAGCCAGGCCTGCGCCACCAGCGCCCGCGCCCTGCAGATGGCGGCCAACGAAGTCGAACAGGGATCGGCGAACTGCGCCGTCGTGGTGACGGCGGACCGCTGCTCGAACGGCGCGACGCTGGTCTATCCCAATCCGGGCGGACCGGGCGGCACCAGCCTCACCGAGGCCTGGGTGCTCGACAACTTCAACAACGATCCCTTCGCCATGAACGCCATGATCGACACGGCCGAAAACGTCGCCATGCGTTATCAGATCACCACGGCCGAGCAGCATGCCGTAGTGCTGCGGCGCTACCAGCAATATCAGGAGGCGCTCGCCGACGACCGCGCCTTTCAGCGCCGCTACATGGTCGAAGTG
Source organism: uncultured Alphaproteobacteria bacterium (assembly GCA_963721025.1). Taxonomy (GTDB): domain Bacteria; phylum Pseudomonadota; class Alphaproteobacteria; order Rhizobiales; family Xanthobacteraceae; genus BOG-931. The sequence goes on from CAVRHN010000007.1 coordinate 24,670, forward strand.
CCGATCACCGACGCGAATTTCCGCAAGCCGACTGGCAAGCTCGCCGCCGACGAAGGCGTGTTCGGCATTACCGCCGAAGGCCTGGCCAAGCTGAAACCGGTGAAGCCGAACGGCACCGTCACCTTCGGCGGCCAGACCCATCCGGCCGACGGCAATGCCGGCATGATCGTAACGACAAGGGAGCGCGCCGCCGAATTGGCGCAGGATAAGTCCATCGAAGTGCGGCTGTTGGGTTTCGGCCAGGCGCGCGTCGAAAAGGGACACATGCCGATGGCGCCGGTGCCCGCGGCGGGCGCGGCGCTCAAGGCGGCGGCTCTCGACATCAAGGACATCGACGCCGTGAAAACCCACAATCCGTTCGCGGTGAACGACATCGTGTTCGCGCGCGATACCGGCTTTCCGGTCGAGAAAATGAACAACTACGGTTCGTCGTTGATTTTCGGGCATCCGCAGGGGCCCACGGGGATGCGCTGTGTGATAGAGCTGATCGAGGAGCTGGCGCTGCGGGGCGGCGGCAACGGCTTGTTCACCGGTTGCGCCGCCGGGGATACGGCGATGGCGGTGGTGCTCAATGTCAGCGACTTCCGTAAGCACTAACGCGCTCGCGGTCGGCAAAATCCGCGCGCGCGGCGGAGATCGCCCCATGGCGTTGGCCAATTAGGAACCCGGGTCCATGTCCGATTCCGATCTGCTTCGTTCCGTCGCGCCGGCTCCCTTACGCCGGGTGCGACTCGGCGCCGCGAATGTCGCGGTCGAGCGCCGAAGCGACGGCGCGATCCTGATGCGCTCGCCGGACGCGCTACCCCCCTATCCGGAAAAGCTCACCGAGCGGCTCGCATATTGGGCCACCGCGGCGCCGGCGCGCATCTTCCTGGCGCAGCGCGATAGCGCGGGCGCGTGGCGCACGCTGACCTATGCGGCGGCATTCGCACAAGTGCGCGCGGTCGCCGCGGCGCTGCTCGAGCGGGACCTTTCGCCCGATCGCCCGATCGCCATTCTATCCGGCAACGACATCGAGCACGCGCTCATCGGCCTTGCCGCCATGCATGTCGGCATTCCCTATGCGCCGATCTCGGTGCCCTATTCGCTGCTCTCGCAGGATTTCAAGAAACTCAAGGCCATTATCGACATTTTGACGCCCGGCCTGGTCTTTGCCGCCAATGGAACGGCCTTCGCGCGCGCCATCGCCGCGACCGTGCCAGCCGGCGTCGAAGTGGTGGTCACCGCAAATCCGCCGCGTGATCGGCCGGCGACGCCGTTTGCCGAATTGTCCGGCGCGCAACAGACGCCGGCCGTCGAAGCGGCGCATGCTCAGGTCGGCCCCGACACCGTGGCAAAAATCCTGTTCACGTCCGGTTCCACCGGCCAGCCGAAAGGCGTCATCAACACGCAACGCATGCTGTGCGCGAACCAGGTCATGATCCGCGCCGGCTTTTTGTTTTTTGCCGACGAGCCTCCGGTCGTGGTCGATTGGCTGCCGTGGAACCACACCTTCGGCAGCAACCATAATTTCGGGCTGGTGCTCGACAATGGCGGCTCGCTCTATATCGACGACGGCAAGCCGATGCCCGGCGCCATCGAGGCGACGGTGCGCAATCTGCGCGACATCGCGCCGACCATCTATTTCAACGTGCCGAAGGGTTTTGAGATGCTGCTGCCCTATCTCCACGGGGAGCGGGCGCTGCGCGAGAAATTCTTCAACCGGCTCAAAGTCCTGTTCTATGCCGGCGCGGCGCTGTCGCAGCACGTTCGCAACGAGTTGGAGCGGCTCGCCATCGAAACAACCGGCGAGCGCATCATCTTTCTGTCGAGCCTCGGCTCGACGGAAACGGCGCCGCTTGCGGTCGCCTGCAGCTGGGAAAGCGCGCACGTCGGCAATATCGGCCTGCCGGCGCTGGGCGTGGAACTGAAACTCGTCCCGCGCGAAGGCAAGCTCGAGGCGCGGTTGAAGGGACCCAACATCACGCCGGGTTATTGGCGCGCGCCGGCGCTCACCGCGCAGGCGTTCGACGAGGAGGGCTTCTACAAGATCGGCGATGCGCTCAAGTTCGAGGACGCGGCCGATCCGGCCAAGGGCCTCATCTTCGACGGCCGCCTCGCCGAGGATTTCAAGCTTTCGACCGGCGCCTGGGTCAGCGTCGGTCCGCTGCGCGCGGCTATTGTCGCGCATGGTGCGCCGCTGGTCCGCGATGTGGTAGTGGCGGCGACCGGATCGCGACGAGGTTGCCGCCCTGGTGTTTCCTGATCTCGACGCCTGCCGCAAGCTGGCGCCCGACCTTGCCGCGGATGTGCCCGCCACGGACGTGCTCGCCGACCCGCGCGTGCGACAGACGTTCGCGCGCCTGCTCGACTCGCTGTCGGAGCCAAGCCGCGGCACGTCGACCCGCGTCTGCCGCGCCATATTGCTCGCCGAGCCACCCTCGCTCGATGTCGGCGAGATGACCGATAAAGGATCGATCAACCAGCGCGCGGTGCTTGCCCATCGCGCGGCTTTGGTCGAAGAGCTTTATGCCGACCCGCCGCCGGCCAACGTCATCGTTGCCGGCCGGACCGGCGGCAGCCACAGCAAAAGCGAGTTGATCATGGAAATACGTGGACATGCAGCCATCGTCACCGGCGGAGGTTCCGGCCTGGGCGCCGCCACCGCGCGCATGCTGGCCGGCGGCCGGCGCCAAAGTGGCGATCTTCGACGTCAATCAACAGGCCGCAGCCGAGGTGGCGACCGACATCAAAGGCCTCGCGGTGCAGTGCGACGTGGCCGACAGCGCCAGCATGGAGGCGGCGATCGCCAAGGCCGCCGCCGCCCACGGTCCCGCGCGCATCCTTATCAATTGCGCCGGCATCGGCACGGCGAAACGCATCATCGGCAAGGATGGGCCGATGCCGCTCGCCGATTACGAGCGCATCATCCGCGTCAATCTGATCGGCACATTCAATGCGATGCGGCTCGCCGCTGCCGCCATGGCGACGCTCGATCCGCTCACCGACGGCGAGCGCGGCGTCATCATCTCTACGGCGTCGGTCGCGGCCTTCGAAGGCCAGATCGGCCAAGCCGCCTATGCCTCGTCGAAGGGCGGCGTCGTCAGCTCTGGTCATGCCGGCGGCGCGCGAATTCGCCCAATTCGGGGTCCGCGTCAACGCCATCGCTCCCGGCATATTCCTGACGCCGATGCTGATGGGGCTCACCCCGCAGGCGCAGGAGAGTCTCGCGGCGTCGCTGCCGTTCCCGAAAAAGCTTGGCGACCCGGCGCAATTCGCCGCGCTGGTCCGCCACCTGATCGAGAACAGCTACATCAACGGCGAAGTCATCCGCATCGACGCGGCGTTGCGCATGGCGCCGCGGTGACGGACGACGGCGCGGAGGACTGATGACAGATGCACCGGCCAGAACATTGAAGTCTCATCATCAAGCCTGATCTCAATTGTTAATCCTCCTCCGTCCTCCGATCATGTTTTCCAACATCCGCACGACGCGCATCGAATGGTACCAGTGCGATCCCGCCGGGATCATTTTTTATCCGCGCTATTTCGAGCTGTTCGACACCTCGACCACCATGCTGATCGAGCGCGCGCTCGGCATGACCAAGATCGAATACCTCAAGGTCTACGATTTCGCCGGACACCCGGTGGTGGAGACGCGCGGACGTTTCCGCCTGCCAACACAGTTCGGCGACGAGGTGACGATCGAGACGGCGCTGGTCGAATGCGGCCGCTCGAGCTTCAAAATCGAGCATCGGCTCAGCAAGACCGGCGTGCTGGCGGCCGAAGGCTTCGAGACGCGCGTCTGGGTGGTGCGTCATGCCGACGATCCGCAGCGCATCCGCTCGCAACCGATCCCGCCCGAGGTTCTCGCGCGTTTCAATCAGGCGCGCATTTGAGCGGGATACTCACAATGACCGGTGGCCGCGTTCCTTGCCTCCTCCCGGGAGGCTTCGTATGATTCCGCATGGCTGGTCCGGCGCCCCCTTCCGGCGGTGAGCTGCGCGACGACGCGGTTAGCCACGAGCGCTTCCGCCGTGTCATGGCGTCGTTCGTCACCGGCGTCACCGTCATCACCACGCAGCTGCGCGGCGAGGTACGCGGCATGACCGCGAACGCCTTCATGTCGGGATCGCTCGATCCTCCACTTTGCGTGGTCTCGATCAGCGAAACCGCGCGCATGCACGGCTTTCTCATCGAATCCGGCCACTTCGGCGTCAACATCCTCGCCCGCGGCCAGGAATCCCTGATCGGTCATTTTGCCGGGCGTCCGCTCGAGGACCTCGATGTGCAATATGACTATGCCGGCGACACGCCGCTGCTCGCACACGCCCAAGCGACCATCGCCGCCAAGGTGGCCGCGCGATACGCCTGCGGCGACCACTCTCTGTTCGTCGGCCAGATCTTTGCGCTGCGGCACAGCGAGGGGCTGTCGCCGATCGTTCTGCATATCGGCCGGCTGGCGTCGCTCCGGCATTCCCACGAGCAAAGACTGGAGCCGACGCTCGATTTCTGGTGAGGCCGCGCCTTGTCGGCTAGGCCGCGAATTGAGCATGATCCGGAAAAGTGGAGGCCGGTTTTCCGAAAAGATCATGCTCCACTAGAAACTAGCGTCCTACTTCGGCGCGCCGCGCAGGACGTGGTAGCTGAGTTCGCCGGGATCGGTCAGATCCGGCACCTTCCAGCCATCGAGATCGTATTCTGCCATGCAATCCTCGGCAAAGCCCTTGAAGCGGTCGGCGTTGCCGGACGCCTGCGCGCCGAACAGGCAATAGCGGCGGATTTCTTCGGTTGAGCCGCCGTAATTGATCTCGTAGAGCTCGTGCCGGCCGCCGAACTCAGTCGCCAGACAGTCCCAGAGAAGCTTCATCAGCTTGACGCGGTCCTCGGCCTTGTAGCCGCCGGAGCCGCGCATATAGCGGTCGATATAGGGCCGGATCTCGGCGTTCTTGAAGTCGCTGGCGTGGGAATTGAGATAGATGAGCCCGGACGCCACGGTTTGCTCAATGATGTATTTGACCTTGGTATAGGCCATCGTGGCGATGATCTGATAGGCGTTGCCGGGCTCCATGTTGGGCAGCACGTAATCTCCGATCCAGGGCTTGGGATCGCGCACCATCGCGTCCGACAAGGCCCAGAACAAGTTGCGCCAGGCGATGACCTCGCCGACATTGGCTTGCACGCCGCGATAATCCTTGGTGCCGGCGGCTTCGACCGCCTTGAGCAGCAACCCGGCGATGAAGTCGAGCTTCACGGCGAGCCGCGTGCAGCCGTGGACGACGAAGCGCGGCAGAAAGCCGGTGCGCGGGAAGAAATTGTTGGCCTTCTCGATGTCGCTGTAGACGAAGACGTTCTCCCAGGGCACCAGGACCTTGTCGAGAATGAACACGGCATCATTCTCGTCGATCCGGCTCGACAGCGGATAATCGAACGGGCTGCCCATTGCCGTCGACGTCATCTCATAGGAGGTGCGGCAGATGAATTTGACGCCCGGATGGTTGGTCGGCACCATGAACACCAGGGCAAACCGCTTGTCCTGGACCGGGATCAGGCCGTGATGGGCGACGAAGGTGTAGTTGGTCAGCACCGATCCCGTCGCCACCACCTTGGCGCCGGAGACGACGATGCCGGCGTCGGTCTCTTTCTCAACGTGGCAGCAAATGTCGGCGACCTCGTCGGGCGGCCGATCGCGGTCGACCGGCGGATGGATGATGGCATGATTGACGAAGGGGACGCGCTCCTGACTGAATTTGTACCAGCGCCGGGCATTGTCGCTGTACGGGTCGTAGAACGCGGCATTGGCGCCTAGCGTCGCCAGGAACGCCGCCTTGTAATCGGGCGAGCGGCCGAGCCAGCCGTAGGTGATCTTCGCCCATTCGGCGATGGCGCAGCGTGCCGCCAACAGATCGTCGAGCGATTTCGGCGCCTTGAAGAAGGCGTGCGTCTTGCCGCCGTTGCCGGTGTCGGTCGGCACCAGGATCTTGTCGGCGTGCTTGCGGTCATGCAGCGCGTCGTAAAGCCGCGCCACCATGCGCGAGGTGTTGCGGAACGCCGGATGCGTGGTGACGTCCTTCACGCGCTCGCCGTAGATGAAGACGGTGCGATCGTCGCGCAGCGAGTCGAGATATTCGTTGCCGGTTTGCGGCGCAGTCACACCCCCCGGGATCGCGGCTCCGGACGGACCCGATGCGACGACACTCATGGCGCTCCTCCCTGTTTTCGCCTTGTTAGATAATCGTGCGGTCGTCCGGCATTCGACGCTTGAGGTACGATAGCCGGGGGCGAAGCCCGGCTACAAGCTCACGATCCGTTGCCACCCCGATCGCCCGCGAGCGCTGGCCACTCTCGCCATGCCGCTTGCTCCGCTAAGTCTTTGGCGAGGCTTCACGCTTCTTTGATCTCGGCTTGCCATCCGGCAGAGATGGATCGCACCGACAATCCTGCGACTGCGATAGAAGGCAAGTGGTGGAGAAACAGTATCTCCGCCACTTTTCGGGGATTAGCCGGCTTCACCCCCTTGATCTCCGGGCTTGGTGCATTTTCTCGTCAGTGCGCCGCGCCAATGATTGCCACGATGTTGTAAATTTTATATTAGTTCCAATTACTTGATGCATAGGTGCGTTGCAGCATTCGCCAGAGCTATTCGGCAGCTGACCCCTATACCCCGGTCGCGACTCAAACCAACAGGGAGTTCAATATGTCTGGTAAGATGATCGCTGCGGCGACCGCCGCGATTCTGCTTGCGTCCACTGGTTTCGCGTTTCCCCAAACGCAAGCTCCGCGTCACGACAGCCTGCCCAATGGGTACCATGGTTACTACAATATGGTTCCCAATCAGCCGGCTAATGACCCCGCGCCCGATTGGACCAACGGGCTTTACCCGTTCCCCGTCACCGGCCAAGGCGGCTTTTAACGACGCCGCCGAAAAGGTGTGATGCGTCGCCCGACAATAGGTGACGCGTCTACACTTTGAAGCAAGTGCCCTCCCTACAACAGCCGCACAATTGTGCGGCCGTTGCCTTTTTCGCCGGTTGCACCTGAGCCTCGCCCTTGCCTGAGTGGATGAAGCCGCCGCCCAGACCGTCGAAGCGGCCGGTGCCGACGCTCATTCGGTTTGCTACAACACCGCGAGGAAGCCGCTTCGAACCGCCGGGACTCGATCCTGGGAACGAGGCCGGCGCAGGCTGGATTCATGCTGACAGGCGGCGGCGCAAGCCCTGACAACGCTCCGATCTCCCGGGGACATCCGATCACCCCGATGATGGAGCAATATATCGAGATCAAAGCCGCCAATCCGGATTGCCTTTTGTTCTACCGGATGGGCGATTTCTACGAATTGTTCTTCGACGACGCCGAGGTCGCCTCGCGCGCGCTCGGCATCGTGCTGACCAAGCGCGGCAAGCATCTCGGCCGCGACATTCCGATGTGCGGCGTTCCGATCGAACGCGCCGACGAATATCTGCACCGCTTGATCGCGCTCGGCCACCGTGTCGCCGTCTGCGAGCAGCTCGAAGACCCGGCCGAGGCGCGCAAGCGCGGCGCCAAGAGCGTCGTGCGCCGCGACGTCGTGCGCCAGGTGACGCCGGGCACGCTGACCGAAGATTCGCTGCTTGATGCGCGGCGCAACAACTACTTGCTGGCGCTGGCGCGGGCCCGCGCCTCCTCTGCCGAGGACCGCTTCGGGCTCGGCTGGATCGATATTTCGACCGGCGAGTTCCGCGTCGCGGAATGCGACCGCGTGGCGCTGGCGGCCGAGATCGCCCGCATCGAACCGGGCGAGATCATCGTCTCCGACGCGCTGTATTCGGATCCGGAATTTACCGGTTATCTGCGCACCTGGCCGGCGGTGACGCCGCTTGCGCGCGACGCGTTCGACGGCGCCACCGCAGAACGCCGGCTCGCGTCATTCTTCGGCGTGGCAACTACCGCCGCGTTCGGCGCGTTTTCGCGCGTCGAACTGACGGCGGCTGCGGCAGCGACCACCTATGTCGAGCGCACCCAGCTCGGCAAGCGGCCGCCGCTGTCGCCACCCATTCGCGAGGCGGCCGGCGCCACGCTCGCCATCGACCAGGCGACGCGCAGCAATCTCGAACTCATGCGGACGCTGACCGGAGAGCGGCGCGGCTCGCTCTTGGCCGCGATCGATCGCACGGTGACGGCGCCCGGCTCGCGCGTCTTGGCGCAGCGGCTGGCGGCGCCGCTGACCGACCCGGCGGAAATCGGGCATCGGCTCGACGCCGTCGCCGCGTTCGTCGATGCATCCGATCTCCGCGCCGATCTGCGCGCGCGCCTGAAAGCGTCACCGGATCTCGCGCGCGCGCTGTCGCGCATTGTCGTCGGCCGCGGCGGGCCGCGCGATCTCGCCGCGATTCGCGACGGTATCTTTGCCGCTGCCGGCATCGCCGAACGGCTGGCCGGGCTGGCCCAGATTCCCCGCGACGTCGCCCAGGCGCTGGCGGCGCTGCGCCGCCCCGATGCCGCGCTCGCCGGCGAGCTTACGCGGGCGCTTGCGGAAGAGCTGCCGGCGTTCCGCCGTGACGGCGGCTTCGTGCGCGCCGGCTACGAGCCGGCGCTCGACGAGGCGCGCGCGTTGCGCGACGAATCCCGCCGCGTCATCGCCGCCCTGCAGGTGCGCTATGCCGAAACCACCGGCATCCGCTCGTTGAAGGTCCGGCACAACAACGTGCTCGGCTATTTCGTCGATGTCACCGCCCAGCACGGCGACAAGTTGCTGGCGGCTCCGCTGAATGCGACGTTCATCCATCGCCAAACGCTCGCCGGGCAGGTGCGTTTTAGCACCACCGAACTGGGCGAGCTTGAAGCCAAGATCGCCAACGCGGCCGAGCGCGCGTTGGCACTCGAGCTGGATATCTTCGATCGCCTCGCCGTGGGCGTGACGGCGGCGAGCGCCGCGATCAAGCAGGCCGCCGACGCGCTCGCCGTCGTCGATGTCGCGGCGGCGCTGGCCAGCCTCGCGGTCGAGCGCAATTACGTACGCCCCGAGGTCGACGACAGTCTTGCTTTTGCGGTCACCGGCGGGCGGCACCCGGTCGTCGAGCAGGCACTGGCGAATGACGGCGGCCCGTTCGTCGCCAACGATTGCGACCTGTCGCCACCGGAGACGCCGGCGAACGGCGAGGCCGGCCGCATCTGGCTGGTCACCGGCCCGAACATGGCGGGAAAATCGACCTTTCTGCGGCAGAACGCATTGATCGCCGTGCTGGCGCAGATGGGAAGCTTCGTGTCGGCGCGTGCCGCCCATATCGGCGTGGTCGATCGCCTGTTCTCGCGCGTCGGCGCCGCCGACGATCTCGCCCGCGGGCGCTCGACCTTTATGGTCGAGATGGTCGAAACTGCGGCGATCCTTAACCAGGCCGGCGAGCGGGCACTCGTCATCCTCGACGAGATCGGCCGCGGCACCGCGACCTTCGACGGGCTCTCCATCGCCTGGGCCACGATCGAGCATCTACACCAGAGCAATTGCTGTCGCGCGCTGTTCGCTACGCATTTCCACGAGATGACTGCGCTCGCCGCCAAGCTGCCGCGGCTCCACAACGCCACCATGCGCGTCAAGGAATGGCAGGGCGAGGTCGTCTTCCTGCACGAAGTGGTTCCCGGCGCCGCCGACCGCTCCTACGGCATTCAGGTGGCGAAGCTCGCCGGTCTGCCGCCGAGCGTGATCGAGCGCGCCAAGCTCGTGCTCGCGCAGCTCGAAGCCGAGGACCGTATGTCGCCAGCGCGCCGGCTGATCGACGACCTGCCGCTGTTCGCCGCGGCGCGGCCGGCCGCGGAGCCGCAACGCGACGCCGCACTCACCGCGCTGGTCGAGGTGCTTACAGCGCTGCATCCCGACGACATGTCGCCGCGTGAGGCGATCGAAGCGCTCTATGCGCTGAAGGCGCAGCTGGCGGCGATGAAGTAGCGCCGGTTACACCGCGGACCGTCTCCGGCGGCGCATTTGCATCAGCAAAAGCCCACCGCTCCAAGCGATGCAGACGACAAGCCCGACGGCGAGCGCCGGCCACACGCCGATCGGCGCGACCAGATAGTGCACGGCGAAAAACCCGAGTGCGAGGCCAAAGAGGGGAAACTGCGTATGCGCCAGCATGCTCGCCGTGGCTTTGCCGCCGATGCGCGGCTGCAGAATAACGATCGAGCTGCCAAGCACGATCGGAAACAAGGCGAACATGCCAGAGGCGAACGAGCCGATGCTGGAACTGGCGGCGGTCACCACCGCAACGACGACGGCGACGGTGAGCGCGCGCAGCGGAATATCGAAGCGCGTGCGCACGAACTTCACCGGCCCGCTGCTGCTGCGATAGCGCCAGCTCAGCGGAATGGTGACGGCGTAGACCGCGACCGTGATCGCCATGGCGCCGAGCGGCGTCCAATCGACCATGCGCAGCGCAGCCGCGACCGCGAACCACAGCGCAGTCGCCGCACCGAGACTCACGAGCAGGCCGCGCCGTTGCGCCAGCATCGCATAGGCGGCGGCAAAGATGGCGATGGCGCCATTGATGGCGACGCTGCCGATCGCGCTGGCGGCGATAAAGCTCGACGGTTGCTCCAGCGCCAGAATGGCATAGGCCGCGCCGGCCGCGGTCGGCAGCGCGCCGACCAGCGCACCGACGAACGCCCCGCTGCGCTCGACCACCAACGAGGTGACGACGACGACGATCGCCGTCAGCGCCATCTTCAGCGCGAGTGCGGACCAGAACAGCAGTTCGGGTGACATCACGTCCGCTGCAGGCTGATCGCGACCGGAGGCCCGTTTTTGATGGTCTGATAAACCACGCAGTACCGCTCGGTCAGCTTGAGCAACTGGTCGAGTTTTTCTTGCGGCGCGTCGGTGTCGAGTTCGAAACTCAGCCGGATCTGCGCGAACCCGACCGGCGCGTCCTTGGCGACGCCGAGCGTGCCGCGGACATCGAGATCGCCTTCAGCCGACACCGTGCCGGATCGCAGCGCAACGTCGAGAGCGGTCGCGACCGCCTTCAGCGTCACGCCGGCGCAGGCGACCAGGGCCTCAAGCAGCATGTCGCCCGAGCACAGTTCGAGGCCCGACCCGCCGGTCGCCGGATGCAGGCCGGCGATGGTCAGCGCACGGCTGGTCTCGACCTTGCAGGCGATATTGCTGTCGTCGAGCGTGCCCTTGGCCTTCAGCGTAATCACGGCGGCCGCGGGCTCCGTCTTGTAGCGCTCCTTGATCGGCATCTGCAGCGCGCGCAGTCCGGCAGCGTCCATGGCTCTGTTCCTTTCCGATTGATACCGAGAACCCCGAATCCTCGTCCGCTCACTCCGCCGGCATCAGCACCAGGCGGCCGATGACCTTGCCTTCCTTCAGTTCGTTGAGCGCTTCGTTCACCGCGGCAAGCGGGCGCGTGGCGACGGGAAGGTCGGGCGCGCCTTTGCGGCGCACGAGATCGAGGAGCTCGGCCATTTCGGTGAGGCTGCCGACATAGGAGCCTTGAATGGTCATCGCCCGCAACGGAAACGACGGCGTCGGCACTGTGATATCGCCGCCGAACAGGCCGACCACGATCACCTTGCCACCCTTGACGAGACTATCGACGGCAAGCTGGACGGTGCGTGAGGCGCCGACCAGATCGATCACCGCCCAGGCGCCGCCCTTGGTCGCCTCGATGATCTGCTTGGCCGCGTCCGCCGCATTGCCGTCGATCACGGTCTGGGCGCCGGCCTTACGCGCCGCTTCGCGCTTGACCGGATCGATGTCGACGACAATGGCGCCCTTGCCGCCCATCTTCTGGTGCAACGACAGGCACATCAGCCCGAGCCCGCCGGCGCCGATGATCACCACCGGCTCCTCCTGCAACAGCGGGCCGACCTTCTTCAAGGCGCCGTAGGTCGTAATGCCCGAGCAGGCGAGCGGCGCCGCCTTTACCGGCGCGATGCCGCCGATATCGAACAGATAGCGCGGATGCGGGACCAACAAATGATCGGCATAGCCGCCGGAGCGGAACACCCCGATGCTGAACGCGGTACGGCAGAGCTGCTCGTCGCCGCGCCGGCACACCGCGCATTCGCCGCAGCCCAGCCACGGATGCACCAGCCTGCGGTCGCCGATCTTGACGTCGACGGCGTCCGGACCGACGGCGACGACCTCGCCGACATTCTCATGGCCCATGGTCAGCGGCAGATTGACGCCGCGATCGCTGAGCTTGAGCCGCTTGCCGCCGCCGAGGTCGTAGTAGCCTTCCCAGATATGCAGATCGCTGTGGCAGACGCCGGCGGCGACGACCTTGAGCAGGATCTCGGTCCCGGTCGGCTTTGGGGTCGGCCGCTCCATCAGCCGCAACGGCGCGCCGCACTCGCAGACGTCATAGCTTTTCATCAGACCTGATCCTCTCTGTGGCCCTCGCCGGCTCTCGTACCGATAAACCTAGCATAAGCCGGGTCCCGTCATGAGAAACGCCGCGCCTGCTGTCCGGCTTGGCCACTTCCTGCGCGAGGGGGCGGCCAAGCGCCGGCAAAGCCCGGCCCGATGACAGCGCGCGGCGGCTCGGCTATGACGTGCGATGATGCTCGATAGCCCCCGCGCCGCGCACGCCGCCCTCGACCTCCTCGACAGCGCGGCGATCGTCGCCGACCTCAAGGCGCTCGCCGAGATTCATGCCGGCCGCCAGCGCGAATTGCGCGCCGCCGTCGCCCAACGCCTGAAATCGGCGCTGACGCAAGCGCGCGCCCGTGCCGAAGAGTTGCTACTGCAGGACCGTCACGGCCGGCGCTGCGCCGAAAGACTGTGCCGGATGCAGGACGAGATCATCCGCATCCTCTTCGAGTTAGCCGCCAGCAAGCTTTATCCGACTCAGGTCCCTTCGCAGGCCGAACGCATGGCGGTGATCGCCACCGGCGGCTACGGCCGCGGCCTGTTGGCGCCGGGCTCCGACATCGATCTGCTCTTCATCATGCCCTACAAACAAACCGCCTGGGGCGAATCGGTCGCCGAGACGCTGCTCTATTGCCTGTGGGACATGGGGCTGAAGGTCGGCCATGCGACCCGTTCGGTCAACGAATGCATTCGCCAGGCCAAAGCCGATATGACAATCCGCACCGCGCTCCTTGAATCGCGCTATCTGTTCGGCGACGCCGCGCTTTACGGCGAGCTGACCGCGCGCTTCGAAAAGGAAGTGGTGCAGGGCACGGCGGCGGAATTCGTCGCCGCCAAGCTCGCCGAGCGCGAGGAGCGCATCCGCCGCGCCGGCCAGTCGCGCTATCTGGTCGAGCCGAACGTCAAGGACGGCAAGGGCGGGTTGCGCGACCTGCACACGCTGTTCTGGATCGCCAAATACGTCTACCGCGTGCGCGAGCCCGAGGAATTGATCGATCGCGGCGTGTTCGACCGCGACGAATACAACATGTTCCGCCGCTGCGAGGACTGCCTTTGGTTGGTCCGCTGCAACATGCACTTCCTGTGCGGCCGCGCCGAGGAGCGACTGTCGTTCGATATCCAGCGCGAGATCGCGGTGCGGCTCGGCTACACCGAGCATCCGGGTCTCAAGGATGTCGAGCGCTTCATGAAGCATTACTTTCTCACCGCCAAGCACGTCGGCGATCTCACCGCCATCCTTTGCGCCGGTCTCGAGGAGCGTCAGGCCAAGCCGGCGCCGGTGCTCAGCCGGGTGATCGCCCGGCTGCGTCCGGCGCGCGGCCGCCGCACGCTGACCGAGACCGACGATTTCATCATCGACAACAACCGCATCAACCTCGCGCGTCCCAATGTGTTTGCCCGCGACCCGGTCAATCTGATCCGGCTGTTTTATCTGGCGCAGAAGCACAATCTGGCGATCCATCCCGACGCCATGCGGGTGGCCGCGCGCTCGCTCAAGCTGATCAACGCCAAGGTGCGCGGCAACAAGGAGGCGAACCGGCTGTTCCTTGAGATTCTGACGTCGAAGAGCGAGGCGGAAACCGTGCTGCGCCGCATGAATGAGGCCGGCGTGCTCGGCGAATTCGTGCGTTCCTTCGGCCGCATCGTGGCGATGATGCAGTTCAACATGTACCACCACTACACCGTGGACGAGCATCTGTTGCGCTGCATCGGCGTGCTCAACGAGATCGAGCGCGGCGGCGTGCCCGAGGTTGCGTTCGCCAGCGAGCTGATGCGGACGATGCTGCCGGAGCATCGCACGGTGCTGTACGTCGCGCTGTTCCTGCACGACATCGCCAAGGGACGCATCGAGGACCATTCGATCGTCGGCGCGCGCATCGCGCGGCGGCTTGGTCCGCGGCTCGGGCTCAATGCGGCGGAGACCGAGCTGGTCGCCTGGCTGATCGAGGTGCACCTCGTCATGTCGACGGTGGCGCAATCGCGCGACCTCTCCGATCGCCGGACTATCGAGAACTTCGCCGCCGTGATGCAGTCATTGGAGCGGATGAAGCTCTTGGCCATCCTGACCACGGCCGACATTCGCGCGGTGGGACCCGGGGTGTGGAACGGCTGGAAGGCGCAACTCCTGCGCACGCTCTATTACGAGACCGAGCCGGTGCTCACCGGCGGCTTCTCCGAGGTGAACCGCGCCGAGCGGGTGGCGGCGGCCAAGGCCGAGTTCCGCGCCGAGATGGCGGATTGGCCGGCGGAAGCGCTCGACGCCTATGTCGCCCGCCACTATCCGGCCTATTGGCTCAAGGTCGATCTGCCGCACAAGCAGGCGCATGCGCGCTTCGTGCGCGACACCGAGGCGGCCGGCAGGACTCTGGCCACCAGCGTCGGCTTCGACGCCGGGCGCGGCGTCACCGAGCTGACCGTGTACGCGCCCGACCATCCGTGGCTGTTATCGATCATCGCCGGCGCCTGCGCGCTCACTGGCGCCAATATCGTCGACGCCCAGATCTACACGACGACCGACGGGCTGGCGCTCGACACCATTTCCGTCTCGCGCGAGTTCGAGTTCGACGAGGATGAGGCGCGGCGCGCCGCGCGTATCGGCGACGCCATCGAGAAAGCGGTGCGCGGACAGATCAAGCTGCCGGACGTGCTGCCGAAGCGGGTGCCGCCGAAAGGCCGGCTGAAGGCCTTCGCCATCGAGCCGGAGGTGACCGTCAACAATCAATGGTCGCACCGCTATACCGTGGTCGAGGTGACCGGTCTCGATCGGCCCGGCCTCCTTTACGAGCTGACCACGACGCTGTCCAAGCTCAACCTGAACATCGCATCGGCGCACGTCGCAACCTTCGGCGAGCGCGTCGTCGACGTCTTTTATGTGACCGACCTGCTCGGCGCCAAAATCACGACGCCCACCCGCCAAGCCGCGATCAAGCGGCCGCTGCTGGCGCTGTTCACCATGCCCGGCAGCGAGACCAAAGCGCGAGAGAGCGTCGAGGGTTGAACTCCTTCTCGCGCGTGCCGGGAGAGGTTCAGTACACCGGTAACCGCCCGTTAAATCATCTTCGCGGGGCGCCGGAAGACGTTGCTGCGACGTGACGTCATCGATGCTCGGTTTTGCTATCGTCGGCAGTTGACGTTTTGCCGGGCCGGGAAGATGGCCTCAGCCTTTCGCGGATCGCCTGGAACGTCACGTAGAGCGGCGGAATTGCAAAAATTCCGATAAAGGAGGCCAGGATCATACCGCCAAAAACCGGCGTGCCGACGTCGCGCCTGGCAAGCTGGGAGGCGCCGGTTGCGATTACCAAAGGAAGCAGGCCGAGAATGAAGGCAAATGAGGTCATCATGACCGGTCGGAACCGCAGACGTGCGCCTTCGGTTGCGGCTTCAAGCAAGGGAACTCCTCTTTCTCTCTGCTCTTTCGCAAATTCGACGATAAGGATGCCGTTCTTAGCAGCCAAACCGATCAGCACGACCATGCCGATCTGCGCATAGAGATCAAGTGTCAAACCCGCCAGAACAATTACCATGAAAGACCCGACAATTCCGATGGTCACAGACAGTAGGACCGGTACTGGAATAGTCCAGCTTTCATAAAGTGCGACAAGGAACAGGTAGGCGAACAGTATGGCGAAGCCGAGAATGATCGTGGTTTTTCCCTCGGCGCGTTTCTCTTGAAACGCTGTGTCCGTCCATTCTCCAGCGTAGCCGGCCGGCAGAGTTCGCGCTGCAACGGCGCTCATTGCCGCCAGGGCCTGACCTGATGAGATGCCCGCTGCCGGACTCCCCTGCACCGTTACGGCACGAAGGTTGTTATAACGGATTAAAGCCGGCGGACCGACGACAATTCGAACCTCTGCTAAACTCCGCAGCGGAATCATCTTGCCATCATTGTTCCGCACATTGATACGGTAAATGTCATCAATGCTTGAGCGATCAGCGGCCTCAGCTTGCACTTGCACCTGCCAAGTGCGGCCAAACAAATTCATGTTATTGACGTAATAACCGCCGAGCGAGGCCTGAAGGGCCTGAAAGACACCGCTCAATGGCACGCCTAAAATCTGCACCTTGTCGCGGTCGATATCGAGAAAGACCGAGGGATTTGTCGCCGAAAACGTGCTGAACACCCGATTGAGTTTGGGGTCCTGGTTTGCGGCTACAAGAAGTCCCCGCAATGCTTGAGCCAGCGCCTTGGGATCGCCACCGCGCAGGTCCTGCAAAACATAGGTAAAGCCGCCCCCGGTGCCGAGACCGAGGATTGGCGGTGGTGGTAGAGGTATTACGGCGGCGCCGCGAATCTCGCCAAATTTTTTGCTCAGCCTGACAACAAGTGCGGGTACGCCGAGATTTCGATCCTTCCGTTCTTCGAAAGGTTTTAGCGTAACGACCATAAATGCGGCATTCGATTGTGAGTAGTTATCGATGAAATTCAAACCGATAACGGAGGTGACATCTTCGACCGCCGGCTCCTCTTTTAGAATCGCTTCGGCACGTTCGATGACGTCCGTGGTTCTCGCCACCGACGATCCGCCGGGCAATTGCGCGACGATGAAGAGCGCACCTTGGTCATCCTCCGGAAGGAAACCGGTAGGCGTTATCTTGGCAAAGCCCACCGTCGCGGCCATAGCGACGGCAACCATTGCCAGCCCGATTATTGAAAAGCGAACCAGACCCGCCACGACGGCACCATACGCGTCTCTCACCCTATCGATCGAACGCATGACGTATCCCATCACGCCGCGGCGTGGTCCGTGATGGGGACGCAGCAAAACGGCACAAAGCGCCGGCGAGAGCGTCAGTGCGTTGATCGCCGACAACAGCATCGCGACCGCTACCGTCACGGCAAACTGACGAAAGAGTTCGCCAGAAATGCCCGGAATGAAGGCGACCGGCACGAAAACGGACAGCAACACCAGTGTAATAGCGACAATCGGTGCGGTAATTTCCTTCATCGCTAGCTTGGTAGCTTCACCCGGACTAAGTTCCGGATGTTCTTCCATCACGCGCTCGACGTTCTCGACAACCACAATGGCATCGTCGACAACAATTCCGATCGCCAGCACCACTGCCAGAAGCGATACTGTATTTGCCGAATAGCCCACAACAAGAAGCGCGACGAATGTTCCGATAAGGCTGACGGGCACTGCGAGCGTCGGAATTAGGGTGGCGCGAATACTGCCAAGGAAGAGAAAGACAACGATGACTACAAGAACGAAAGCTTCGACCAGGGTCTTTTGCACCTCGTGGATTGTGTCTTTGACGAAAACCGTCGGATCGTAGGTAATCTTCCACGCCAGATCGGCGGGAAAGCGCTTTTCGACCGCTTCAATTCGCCCACGCACCGCCTTCAGCGTATTAATCGCGTTAGCACCCGGTGATTGATAGATCGCGATCGCTGCCGCGGGTGCGCCGTTCAGTCGGGTTTCTCGATCGAGATTCGCGGCACCTAGCTCAACTCTGGCAACGTCACGCAATCGGAGCACTGAGCCATCGGGATTGGTACGGATAATGATGTTTTCAAAATCGGCAACTGAGGTGAGACGACCCTTTGTCTGGATGTTGAGCTGAAGTTGCTGGTCATCGGAGATCGGGCGTGCGCCCACGCGACCCACGGCAGCTTGAATGTTCTGGGACTGAATCGCATTTATGATGTCGGCCGTGGTAAGATTGAGGCCCGTCAGCCGATCCGTGCGCACCCAGGCACGCATCGCGTAGTCCTGTGGCCCCCAAAGTGTCGCATCGCCTACGCCCGGCGTGCTTTTAATTTGATCGAGAAGATTGATCGTCACGTAATTGGAGAGGAACAGTGGATCATAAGTGTGTTTCGGCGAATACACTGCGATGACGGCAAGCAAAGCGGATGATTTCTTCTTGACTGTCACGCCCTGCCGCTGCACTTCCGTCGGTAGGCTTGATAGCGCGACCTGAACGCGGTTGTTGACGTTGACGGTATTGATATCCGGATTGGTGCCAAGCTCAAAAGAGGCGGTCAGTGTGTAGCTGCCGTCATCGCCGCTTGTGCTTTTCATGTAGATCATCTTGTCGACGCCAACCACCTGCGCCTCGATGACCTGTGCAACCGTTGATTCCACCACGGCCGCGCTGGCGCCCGGATAAAAAGTGGCAACCGATACCTGTGGCGGCACGATATCCGGGTATTGCGCGAAAGGGATTGCATAAAGTGCAAGCAGGCCGGCGATGGTGGTAACAATTGCAATTACAATGGCGAGCCGCGGCCGATCGACAAAAATGGAGGAGAGCATCGGCTCACCTCGGATTAACGCTTGCAGGGAGCGGGCTTGCCTGCACCGGCGATCCGGGGCGAATGCTCTGCAACCCCTCAACGATAACCTGCTCGCCCCCCTTTAGTCCTTCGTCGACGACGGCATTTATGCCGCTCTCGCCGCCCGGTTTAATGCGCCTGACGACGGCCTTGCCATCTTCCACCACGAAGACGTAGATGCCCTCCTGGTCAGCAATCAGTGCCGCCTGCGGCACCACCACTTTCTGTTCGGGTTGTCCTGCCTCAAGCGAAACATTCACCAACTGCCCGTCGATCAAAGTCCCGGCGGGATTTGCAATTGTCGCGCGTGCGATCACTGTGTCGGTGGCGCGGTTGACTGAAACATCGATAAAGTTGATCGAACCTTGCTGATCGTACGTTAACCCATTGGCAAATCGGATTCGAACTTTGATGTTCTTGATCTCCGCTTGCCGTCCGCTCAGTTGCGCCTGCAGGAGGTCGCGCTGGCTCACCGGGAACGTGACATACATCGGGTCCTGGCTGACGATCAGGGTCAAGGGGCCGCTGTCGGGCCCCACCACATTACCGGCGGTGATGTTGGTTCTGCTGATCTTGCCGGAAATTGGAGCTACGATGTTTGTGTAGCCAAGATTGATGTTGGCCGTGTCGAGACTCGCCTGATCGGAGAGGATTTGTCCTTGTGCCCGTGTATCGGCGGCGCGATTTATATCGACGGTCTGCGCCGCAATGGAGCTTTGCGTCAAAAGTTTCTCTGACCTCTGTAGTTCAATTTCAGCGAGCATCTTTGCTGCCTTGCTGCGATCCAAAGCGCCCTGGGCCTGTTCGACCGCGGCCTGGAACTGACCCTTCTCAATTTGATAGAGTGGATCACCTTTTTTGACGTAATCTCCTTCCTTGAAAAGAACCGCCTCTAGATAGCCTTTTACCCGAGCCTGAATCACCACCCGGTCGATCGCCTCCACGCGGCCGACAAAGTCAATAGTCTTGGAGATCGGTTTGCGCTCGGCATAGACGGTGCCAACCGGTTGTGCGGCTTGTTGCGCATTTACAGGGACACCAGTCACGCAAATTGCAATCAGCGCGACGCCGCCGAACAACCACATGCCGAGCCTGGTATGCGCGCTAATGCGACACTTACAGTCTTTGCTTGCTGGTGGCCCCATCGGGAGATCAATTGGCATGGAACGGGCCCTTGTCATTCGACTGCAGACGCGCCCATCAGGGTTGGGGGAAAGTTTGTATACCACCGCAAGTATGGCATAGTATCAGCGGCTCTACCAATGCGCTTTCGGCACATCGCCATAGGGCACGAGCGCTCTGAGCCTTAATAGAGAAAATTATAAGTAAGTAGATTAAGATAAATCTCTCTGCGGCAAGCACAGTACTATGCTGCTGTACGGTGCTGTGTGATTCATTTGTCAGCGTCGCCGCGCATCGACTCGGGAGTCCATGGGCGCGTTACTGGATCGAAGGCTGATCAGCCAATACAACAGGCCGAATGCCGCCGTAGTCTACGCCATCACCCACTGATGATGACCCGTGGAAGATTGGACCGCCTTAGGATTAATGCCTAGGCACGCCATTCTTGAGGAGTCGCCTTGATGGCGATGGAGGTCGCCCGCAGCGATGACACGTGCCGTCGCATCGTGCGTTGACTTGGCTTGGTGAAATTGACCACTCCGTGCTAATTGCAAACCGTAGGCCATGGCGGTTGGCGGGGGTCATGCACAAACTTTCCGGCGATCCGATGTTTGATTTTTTGGTGCCATTCGGGATCGGTGCGATCGCCGGCTGGATAGCTGATAAGATAAGTCCCTTAAAATCTGGCCTTTCCCTCGATTTACTTCTCGGAATTGCCGGCGCGTTGATAGCGGCCCGGGTCACCGAAACACTGGAGATTTCACGTTTTGGGATCCTTGAGCCGATCGCCGCTTTTGTCGGATCAATTTTTGTTTTGATCGGCTGGCGTCACATTCAGTCTCCCTAAGTCCATGACGACCTGAACCCGCAATATGGCGAAGTTTAAGTCAGTTACAAGATATAACACTGGAAGCTACTCAACGTAATCAAGGGCAACGGAGAAACCGACTATGAATTGGATTCTGCGCGCCTTCGAGGCTATCATCTTCAACAGCCGCTGGCTGGTGGTGCCGTTCCTCTTGGGAATGATCGCCGGCCTGGCTGCGCTGCTTTACACGTTCGTCATCAAGCTCGCGGAGGTGCTGATTCAGGTGCCTTCTGCTACGCTGGACGAAGAAATCGTCGCGCTCCTTAAACTCGTTGATCTATCGCTCATCGCCAATCTCATCGTGATCGTGATCTGTTCAAGTTATGAGAATTTTGTAGCACCGATAGACCCGACGAAACATCCCAACTGGCCGGGAGGAATCATCGGTATCGGTTTTTCCGGCCTCAAGCAGAGGCTGCTGGGCTCGATCGTGGCGATAGTGGCGGTCAACGTGCTGGATTGGTTCCTGGACATCGACCGGAGTACCGATAGCCTCAAGCTCACGTGGGTCGTCGTGATCCTGATCGCTTTCGCGTTTGTTGTGCTGGTGCTGGCGACGGCCGATCGCCTGAGTAGCGCGGGCGAAAATAAGGATCGCTGATCGATCGCAACATCCGGGAGAGGAAGACAGGCTAATTGCTTCCGGAGCCATGTCGCATGGGTCCTTTTCGACGGTTTGAGCGTACACGCGGCATATCTGCCCGATCGCTACCGAATTACTGCATTACGGCAAGCGACGCTTCGGGCCATCGGCGACATCCTAGGTACTAGTCGTGGGTCAGGGTAGTTTCGTCGCAGGGCCGCTGACGGTTCGGAACATACTGGCGGACTGAGCGGAAGGGGCCGTGTCGTTAGGGGAGCAGCGTTCGGCTTTGGCGAAGCCCTCAAGTCAAGCCTCTCGATGTCCTTTTGAGTTGGAAGACCTCTCGTCGTCCCATCGATCTCGGCCAGCAACCTCCGAATTATTGAAACCGGTCCGCCGTCCTTGCCGTAGTCGCCAGGTGCGGCAGATGCCCGGCGATTATCATCAAAATGTGGGACGACCCTATTTGCTCTCGCCGAGAACAGTTTTGACGGCGTCCATGAGAATTACTTCGGGATGAGACATACAGTAACGCACCACCTCACGCGCCCTCTCTTGCATCGCGGGAACATCGATGAGCGTATTGCTAAGGGTGCCATTGTAGTAACCACTCAGCCAGATTGACATCGTTCTTGAGTCTACAATGTTGCCAAACATAAACTGATTGCACGTGATTTTTGCGACGTCAATCGTCACCTGCGCCTGTGCCGCGGGATGCCATAGAACGGCAGAAAGCATGAAAAAAATAAATCGGGCTTTCACAGTCTATTATCCGTAGTCTCGCGCATGATTTCTAACTTTGTTCGCGGAGGCGCGCTTTGATCAAGATCAAAATGTGCGTTATCAGGCGCGCCTCGCAGTCGGGCTCGATGGTGCGTTCACTCGGCAACGCGTCGGCAAAGTGGCGGCGCATGATCAGCGGCAGCGCACCCGCGCTGCCAACTGCATCTAACGCCCAGGTTTTCTTGTTGGCGCCACCGGTCAGGCGCTGCAGCGATCCTTGCCTGAGGTGGCCGCGGCCGAGACGAACGAGTAGGGCGTCGAGTTTGTCGGCCAGGCAAGCGTAGTCACTCTGCTGCGATTGCGACTGCCTCACGGGCTACCCTCTCAGGTCGAGGACCTTATACCACATGGCGACCGGGTTAAGTTGTGCATGACAGCAAAACCAGTTGGCAGATATGGGTCAATCGGTCATAGATTTGAGCTCGTATGTCCTACTCACCTTCAACGCGGACATAAATCCTTTCACTCACCATCCTGATTCAGTGCTCGGAAGCCACTTCATCTTGAGCAGCAGGTGCCTACTTTGCCGGATATCACCATACCCCCACGCGCAGCGGCGAGAGGTTCAGCACACCGGTAACCGCCCCTTAAATCACCCGCTCTACGGTCAGCTCTAGCTGGAGCACGATCTTTTTTCCGAAGATCGGTGACCTCCCCGGATCAAGTCCGGGGCAGGCTTTTTCGGGATCATGCTCGGCAGCGCCTGCGGGCGCCGGGGGTGGGATATGGCGTGGCGACGACAGGCGCGGCGCAAGCGGACGCCGGAGCCGGGGATTCTCGACCTTCGGCTGCGCCCGCAGGACCGCACCGGCGGCCCGCCGCCTTCTCGCGGCGACGGCGGCTGGCGGCGGCGCGACAACGTCCCGCTGCACGAAACCCGTAAGCGCCGGCGCCGCGGCGGCAAACGCCGGTCCGGTATCGGCCGCCTGATTTATTGGGGCGCGGTGCTCGCGCTGTGGGCGGTGATCGGCGGGATCGGCACGCTCATCTGGATCGGCATCCATCTGCCGCCCATCCAGTCACTGGAAATTCCCAAGCGCCCGCCCTCGGTCCTGATCCTGGGCGCCAACGGTGCGACGCTGGCGACGCGCGGCGATATGGGCGGCGCGGCGGTGCCGCTGCGCGAGCTGCCGGACTACGTGCCCAAGGCGTTCATCGCCATCGAAGACCGCCGCTTCTATTCCCATCACGGTATCGACCCGTGGGGGATCATGCGCGCGGTCATCAAGGATGTGCTGCGACGCGGCGCCTCGCAAGGCGCATCCACCATCACCCAGCAGCTCGCCAAGAACCTGTTCCTGACGCACGAGCGCACCGTGTCGCGCAAGCTGCAGGAGGTGGCGCTCGCCTTCTGGCTCGAGCACAAATTCACCAAGGCGCAGATCCTCGAGCTCTACCTCAACCGCGTCTATTTCGGCTCCGGCGCTTATGGCGTGGAAGCGGCCGCGCAGCGCTATTTCGGCAAATCGGCGCGGCAATTGACGCTCGCCGAGGCCGCGATGCTGGCGGGTCTCGTTCAATCGCCGTCACGGCTGGCACCGAGTCACAACCCGGATGGCGCCGCGCGCCGCGCGCGCTTGGTGCTCGCCAACATGGTGGAGCAAAAGCTGATCGGCGGCGACGCCGCGCGACAGGCGCTTGCCAATCCGGCGCGCGCGAAAAAGCCGGCCGGCGCCGGCTCGAACAATTACGTGGCGGACTGGGTGATGGACGCAGTCGACGACCTCGTCGGACGCTTCGATCAGGACATTGTGGTCGAGACCTCGATCGATCCGATGCTGCAAGAGACGGCCGAGCATGCCTTGACCGATGCGCTGGCGCAGAAGGGCGAAAAACTCAGCATCGGCCAGGGCGCGCTGGTGGCAATGACGCCGGACGGCGTCGTGCGCGCACTCATTGGCGGCAAGAGCTATGCCGAGAGCCAGTTCAATCGTGCCATCGCCGCCAAGCGCCAGCCCGGCTCGGCGTTCAAGCCGTTCGTCTACCTCACCGCGCTGGAGCACGGGCTTACCCCCGACACGGTGCGTCAGGACGCGCCGATCGCCGTCAAAGGCTGGAAGCCGGAGAACTATGAGCATGAATATCTCGGACCGGTGACGCTGACCCAGGCGCTCGCCAATTCGCTCAACACCGTGGCGGTGCGCCTAACACTGGAAGTCGGCCCCGCCGCAGTGATCCGCACCGCCTATCGCCTCGGCATCAGCTCCAAGCTCGAGCCCAACGCCTCGATCGCACTGGGCACGTCGGAAGTCTCGCCGTTCGAACTCGTGTCGGCCTACGCGCCATTCGCCAATGGCGGCTTTGCCGTCTCGCCGCACGTCATCGAGCGCGTGCGCACCACGGACGGTAAGACGCTGTACGCTCGCGCGACGCAGGCGCTCGGCCGCATCGTCGACGCACGCTACGTGGCGATGATGAACACCATGCTGCACGAGGCCCTGGTCAGCGGCACGGCGCGCCGCGCCGATCTGCCCGGCTGGGCGGCGGCCGGCAAGACCGGCACCAGCCAGGATTTCCGCGACGCTTGGTTCGTCGGTTATACCTCGCATCTCGTCGCCGGGGTTTGGCTCGGCAACGACGACAATTCGCCGACCCGCAAGGCCGTCGGCGGCGGCCTGCCGGTCGAAATCTGGAGCCGTTTCATGAAGGCCGCCCATCAGGGCGTCGCCCCTGCGGCCCTGCCCGGCTTCGGCGGCGGCGGATGGCTGAGCGCGGCGCCGCAGCCGCAGGGCGCTGCTCCGGCCGGCGCCGCATCGGTAGCAGGCGCTCGATCGCCGCAGGCCGACCACGGCGGCCTCGATTTCTGGCTCCTCGACCGCCTGTTCGGACGGCGCTGAACGTTCTTGACCAAGTGTGGCTGTTCAGAAGTCCGCATCATTTTTGCCGCGAACTCGTCATGCGGACTTCTGAACCAAAGCCACACTAGATCAATACGTTGCTAGTGTCCTTCGATTTCGAAGTTCGCAAACGAGGGTGCCGCATAATGATGCGAACTTCGGACATTAGGCCGGCAATGCCGTGAAGCCGCCGTTCTTATGGCGAGTTGATGCAGATCAACTCGCTGCGGCGCGTTTTACGGTCTTTTGCTCGTAACCGGCTTGTTGCCGGCGAATTGGCGCCACGATGCAACCGCAGCTGATGAAATATCTCGACCGGCGGATCCCGCGCTACACCAGCTATCCGACCGCCGTGCAATTCGGCGCCGGCGTCGATGCCCGATCGTACGAACGTTGGCTCGCGGCTTTGCCGGCCGCCGCGCCGGTTTCCATCTACCTGCACGTGCCGTTTTGCACCGAGCTTTGCCTGTACTGCGGCTGCCACACGACGGTGGCCCGCCGCTATGGGCCGGTTGCGGCTTATGTGGAACTGCTGGAACGCGAGATTGAACTGGTCGGCGGGTTTTTGCCGAGACCGCCGGTCAATGAGATTCATTGGGGCGGCGGCACGCCGACGATGTTGCTGCCGCAGGACTTGATGCGGCTGACGCACGCGCTGCGCAAAAACTTCACGATGACGCCGACGACTGCCAGCGCCATCGAGATCGATCCCCGTTCGCTGACGCCCGAGCACATCGCCGCCATGGCGGACATGGGGATCACGCGCGCCAGCCTCGGCGTGCAGGATTTCGAGGAGCGCGTGCAACAGGCGATCCGGCGGCCGCAGAGTTTTGAACAAACCGCGCGCGCGGTCGACGGCCTGCGCGACGCCGGCATCGCCAACATCAATCTCGATCTGATGTACGGCCTGCCGCACCAGACCGTGGCGACGATCACGGCAACCGCCAAGCGCGCGCTGGCGCTCGATCCAGATCGCATCGCGCTGTTCGGCTATGCCCACGTGCCTTGGATGAAGCGTCACCAAAGGCTGATCCCGGAAGCGGCGCTGCCCGGCGACAGCGAGCGGTTTGCGCAAAGCTGCGCGGCAGCCGAGGTCCTGGTCGGCGCCGGCTATCGGCGGATCGGGCTCGATCATTTCGCCAAAGACGCCGACCTGCTCGCCCAGCGCCAGCGCGAAGGCCGGCTGCACCGCAATTTCCAGGGTTACACCACCGATGAATCGTCGAACCTCATCGGCTTCGGCCCGTCGTCGATCGGCTCGTTGCCCGACGGCTACGTGCAGAACGCGCCCGGCATGGTCGCCTACCGCGATGCGATCGTGGCCGGCCGGCCGGCCACGGTGCGCGGCCGCGCGCTGACGCCGGAGGATCGGCTGCGCCGGTCGATCATCGAGCGCCTGATGTGCGATCTGACGGTGGACGTTGCCGAGCGGTGCGCCGCCTACGATATCGACGCGGATCATTTCGCCGCAGAGCTGGCCAAGCTCGATGAGCTGGTGAGCGACGGCATCGCTGAGCGCAGCGACAGCAGGATCACGGTGCCGGAGCCGAGCCGGACGTTCGTGCGTTCGGCGTGCGCAGTGTTCGACGCCTATTTGGCGAACGGCGAGGCGCGCTTCTCCAAGGCGTCGTGACGCGGGTCTCCCTGAAGAGGGACCCCGCGGAGCAAGAGCTGAGGCCCGGTCATCGGGCAGCAAATTCGGGAGGGCGACGATGCGATATCCGCTTTTGATGAGCCTGTTCTGCGTCGGGTTATTCCTCAATGGCGCCGCGGATGCGCAAAGCCCCGGCGGGGTCGTTCGCATTGGGGTTCTCAACGACCAATCCGGCCCCTATGCGGATTTCGGCGGCAAGACTTCGGTCGAGGCCGCGCGAATGGCCGTCGAGGATGTCGGCGGCAAGGTGCTCGGCAAGCCGATCGAGATCATCAGCGGCGATCACCAGAACAAGCCGGACATCGCCTCCGGCATCGCGCGGCGCTGGTTCGACATCGACGGGGTGAGTGCGATCGCCGACTTGACGAATTCTGGTGTTGCGCTCGCGGTCCAGCAAATCGCCAAGGAGAAAGGAAAGATCACGTTGTTCACCGGGCCGGCGACCACGCGGCTCACCAATGAAGATTGCTCGCCGACCGGCTTTCACTGGGCGTTCGATACCTATTCGCAGGCGGTCGGGACGGCCCGCGCCGTCGTCGCCGAAGGCGGCAAGACTTGGTTCTTGCTGGTCGCCGACTACGCCTTCGGCCATCAGCTGGCCAACGATCTCAACAAGGTCGTCAAGGCAAGCGGCGGCACCGTGGTCGGCGAAGTGCGGCATCCGCTCAACACCAGCGACTTCTCCTCGTTTCTGTTACAGGCGCAGAGCTCGAAGGCGCAAATCGTCGGTCTGGCGAACGCCGGCGCCGACACCATCAACTCGGTGAAGCAGGCGGCCGAATACCAGATCGCCGCGCGCGGCCAGAAGCTGGCCGCACTCGTGGTCGTGATCAGTGACGTTCATGCGTTGGGTTTGGCGACGGCCCATGGGCTTATCTTTACCACCGCCTTTTATTGGGACCTGAACGACGCGACGCGCGCCTGGTCGAAGCGATTCTTCGAGCGAACCGGCCGCATGCCGGGGATGGTGCAGGCCGGCACCTACTCTTCGGTGTTGCACTATCTCAAGGCGATGGCGGCGGCCGGCAGCACCGACGGCAAGACCGTGGCGGCGAAAATGCGGGAACTGCCGGTCGATGACTTCTTTGCCAAAGGCCGGATCCGCGAGGACGGCCGCATGATGCACGACATGTATCTCGTCGAGGTCAAGGCACCGAACGAATCCAAGGCGCCGTGGGACTACTATAAGGTCCTGCGCCGCATTCCGGCCGAAGAGGCGGCGCAGCCGCTGAGCGAGAGCAAGTGCTCGCTGGTCAAGAAATAGCGCCTCGTCGCCTGGGCTTGCGGTTCAGGAACATGAGCTGCCGGTTTGCGGAACGTAAGGTATGCAGCGTGACGAACAGACTATCCGGCCCCGCCATAGTGAGGCGGTCTCTCATGCGGCGTGCTTATAATACTTCCTTTGTACCGACCTCGTCGCAGGAAGGACAGACGAAGATGAACTGTTCCGAACGCGTTCGAACTTTTGGGATAGTCCGGAAATGCTGCATGGTGTCGCCGCAAGAAGGGCATATTAGGACCGGCGCGTTGTCCGGTACTAGCGGGGGCCATTCGATGACGGGGATTGCAGGCGTCTGATACTGCATGGCGCGGCTCCACTGAAGCAGGCGGGAGCGCTACGAACTCTCAGCCATCGTTGCCTGGCGCGGGCCGCTGCGGTGATGAAACGCACATAATACTGATTAAGACAATTGCGAGGTCTAAATTCAGTAGAATGCCGGGGCAAAAGCGACCGGAGCCTTTGGCTTCAGCGCGCCAATTCGGTCGCAGCCACGATGGGCGCGCCGCCGACCGCCGCGCGAGATAAGCGCCGGCGCGGCGCCGACGGCATACCGTTGGCGCTCTGCTGATAGAATACGCTGTAGCGCCCTACCGCCTCGGCATAGGCCGCGGCGTCGGCGATCTTCTTGACCTCGAGCGAGTCGAAGCCGGCGCGGATCAGAAACAAAAACTGATCGCGCAGGATTTCGCCAGTGGCGCGCAACTCGCCGCAGAAGCCGTAGCACTCGCGCAACTGCCGCGCCTGGGTATAGGCGCGGCCGTCACGGAAATTCGGAAAGGTCAGCGCGATCAGCGCCAGGCGGTCAAGCCAGGGCTCAAGCTCGGCGACCTTGCGGCCGTTCGGCCAGATCAGGCCGGTCGGCGCGTTGCGCCGCGTCAGCGCGGCGGCGTCCGTCAGGAAGCGCGCGGCCGGTACGATAACGGCCGCGCCATCGGGGATCGGCGCATCGTCGACGACGCGCAGGTAGGAGTCCTCGATGACGCGGCCGCGTTTAACGAGTGGCATAGACACGCTCCCTGAATGGCTCGACGCCGGTGCGATCGACCACCTGCAGGAAGGTTTCCTGCGGGTCCCCGCGCAATTCGAGATAGACGGCGACGATATCCTCGACCACATCGGCGACTTCAGCGTAGCGCACCGCCGAGCCGAGCAGCGTGCCGAGCGCGGCCTCCTCGTCGGCGCGGCCGCCGATCGTGATCTGATAGAACTCTTCGTTGTTCTTCTCGACGCCGAGAATGCCGATGTGGCCGACGTGATGATGGCCGCAGGCGTTGATGCACCCGGAAATGTTGATGTGCAGCGGGCCGAGATCGCGGGCGAGATCGCGATCGCGGAAGCGCCGGCTGATCTCCTGCGCCAGCGGAATGGAGCGGGTATTCGCCAGGCTGCAATAGTCGAGCCCGGGGCAGCTGATGATGTCGGAAACCAGACCGACATTGGGCGTGGCAAGACCGCCGGCATCGAGCGCCCGCCATAACCGCGCCAGGTCGCGCTGCGCGACATGCGGCAACACCAGGTTCTGCTCATGGACGACGCGGATCTCGCCGAACGAGTAGCGGTCGGCGAGATCGGCGATCACATCCATCTGCTTGGCGGTGGCGTCGCCGGGGGTGCCGCCTTCCGGCTTGAGCGACAGCGTGACGATGGCATAGCCGTCAACCTTGTGGTTGGCGACCGAGTTGGTGAACCAGGCATCGAACGCCCGGTCGCTGCCGCGCGCCGCGGCCAGCGCCGGCGGCATATCGTCGAACCGCTCATAGGCCGGATAGCGGAAACGCGCGGCGATGTCGTCAACCACCGCCGGATCGAGCGCCAGCGGCCCGTCCTTGATCTGCCGCCATTCGGCCTCGACCTCTTTTGCGAATGCTTCGGCGCCGAGATCGTGCACCAGGATCTTGATCCGCGCCTTGTAGATGTTGTCGCGCCGTCCGTATGAATTGTAGACGCGCAGGATCGCCTCGACGTGGCTCAACAGATCGCGCGTCGGCAGGAACGGCTTGATCGTCTTGGCGATGAACGGGGTGCGGCCGAGACCACCGCCGACCATGACTTCGAAGCCGGTTTCGCCGGCGCCATTGCGATGCAGCCGCAGCCCGATGTCATGCACCTTGACGGCGGCGCGGTCGTGCGCGGCGGCGGTCAGCGCGATCTTGAACTTGCGCGGCAGAAACGAGAATTCGGGATGCATGGTCAGATGCTGGCGCAGCACCTCGGCCCAGATGCGCGGATCCTCGATCTCGTCGGGCGCGACGCCGGCCCACTGGTCGGTGGTGATGTTGCGCACGCAATTGCCGCTGGTCTGCATGCCGTGCAGGCCGACGCTGGCAAGGTCCGCCATGGCCAGCGGCAGCTCTTCGAGCTTGATCCAGTGGAACTGGATGTTCTGCCGCGTGGTGAAATGGCCGAAATTGCGGTCGTAGCGCCGCGCCACGTGCGCCAGCATGCGCATCTGCGCGGACGACAGCGTGCCGTAGGGAATGGCGATGCGCAGCATGTAGGCGTGCAGCTGCAAATAAACGCCGTTCATCAGCCGCAGCGGCCGGAATTCCTCCTCGGTCAGTTCGCCGGCCAGCCGGCGGACGACCTGATCGCGGAACTCGGCGACGCGCTCGGTCACCAGCGTGCGGTCGAGTTCGTCGTAGAGATACATGCTCGCCTCGCAGTCAGAACGTAATGCGCGTTTCGACGGTGGGGCCGGTTGAGCGGATCGCCTCGCGCAAGTTTCCGGGCTGCACTTCGCCGTCCGCCGCAAGCTTGACCGGGGCGACGTAAGCGCCGACGGCGCTGGTTTGCTCGACGCTCGCTGCCGCCAAGAGCTCGCGCGCGGCCGCGGCCGAGGTGACGACGGCGGCGCCGTCGAGGCGTGTCGTCCAACCGCCATTGGCGCGCCAGTAAACCACGACGCCGTCGGCCAGCCGGTTCGCGGTCACCACCACCGGCCCGATGATTTTCAGTTTCTGTTGCAGCGGCGATGTCATGCCGCTAAGTCCCGATGTGCGGGGCTGAGCGCGGTGGCGGCGCGCCAGGCGTCGGAGCGCGCCACGGTCGGTCCGATCACCAGCAGGCCCGGGCCCTCGCCCGCTTGCGCTGCGAGCGTCGCAATATCGTCGAGCCGACCGACCAGACACAGCGAGTCGGAACGGGTGCCGCGCGCCAGCACCGCGGCCGGCGTATCGGCGTCGCGGCCGGCCGCGACCAGGCCGTCACGGACTGAAGCCGCCTTGCCGACGCCCATATAAACGACGAGCGTCGTCTTCGGGTCGGTGAATTTCGACCAGTCGGTTTCCGCCTCAGCGT
This sequence comes from uncultured Alphaproteobacteria bacterium, assembly GCA_963721025.1. Lineage (GTDB taxonomy): Bacteria > Pseudomonadota > Alphaproteobacteria > Rhizobiales > Xanthobacteraceae > BOG-931. Next base: position 55,701 of record CAVRHN010000007.1, read on the forward strand.
CGGCGTGCTGCGCCGTGACGAATGCCACCTCCGTCGCCTCATCGCGAAACGACAGCGGCAGCCCGGCCTCCGCGGCGCAGCCGAGCGCCGCGGTGACGCCGGGCACGACGACGACCGCAATGCCTACGCCACGCAGATAGTCCAGCTCCTCGCCGCCGCGGCCGAAGATGAAAGGATCGCCGCCCTTCAAGCGTACGACGTTCAATCCCCGCCGCGCTGCTTCGGCGAGACGTTCATTGATGGCGCCCTGTCCGATACCCGGCCGGCCGCTGCGCTTGCCGACGAATACCAGCTCGGCTTCGCGGCGCGCTCGATCCAGAATTTCGGCGGTGACGTGCTCGTCGTAAAACACGACATCGGCGCCCTGCAGCGCCTGCAAGGCCCGCAACGTCAATAGATCGGCGGCGCCCGGACCGGCGCCGACGAGAAAGACGGTGCCCGATGGCGCCGGCGTTCCTTCGGCTTGTTCGATGGCGCGTGTCAGCGCCCGCTCGGCATCGCGCCAGCGGCCGGCCAGCGCCGCGGTGGCGATCGGACCATCGACGACGCGCTCCCAGAACCGCCGCAGCGCGCGGCCGCCGCGCCGCGCCTGCGCGGCGCGCACGCGGAAGCGGCCCATCAAGGCGGCGAGATCGCCGATCCGCGCCGGCAACAGCGCTTCGATGCGTTCGCGCAGCCGGCGCGCCAACACCGGCGACGTGCCGCCGGTGGCAATGGCGACGACGACATCGCCGCGATCGACAATGGCGGGGAAGATGAAAGTGGAAAGCTCAGGGCGATCGACGACGTTGACCGGAACGTGCCGGCTCCGCGCCAGCGCCGCGATGTCGTCGTCGAGCGCATCGCCGGCCGCCGACACCACCGCGATGCAATCGGCAAAATCGGCTTGGCGCGGCTCGGCGAAACAAATTTCGAGCGGGCCGGACAACGCCGCGGTCAGGACTTCCTCGGCGACGCCGATATCTTTGGAGTACCAGCGCACCCGCGCGCCGGCGGCACGCAGCAAGCGGAGCTTATTGAGCGCCGCCGGCCCGGCCCCGACCAGGCCCACCACGCCTTCCGTCAGATCGAGAAACACCGGCAAAAAACGCATCGGGCGAATTCCAGGCAGTGAAAGAATGTTTTTCCATATAACAGCAAATCTCTGCTTTCAAATAGAAGAATATTCTACTTCTTTGCGCCAGGATCGAAGGATGCATTCACCGCGCGACGCCCGCAAATGAGAGGGATTTGGTCGCCACTCGGCGTCCGGCGACAGGCGGGGCGCTGGTGACGTGCACATCCTTGTTTCCCTCGGACCGTTTCACGGGTTAGGGCGTTGATCATCTGCCCGACTGCCCCCCAGCCGGGTAGGCGGCCTTGGCCGAACCGACCCACAAGGCGGCTTCCCGGTCCTGGCCGCCTTCTCACCGGTCCACCGGCGAAATCCGAACGTCGCCACGTTGCGCCGCAAGCAGCGTCAAGCTTCCGCCGTGACGCGCTCATGCGCCTCTACGAACTGACGCAGGCCGCGCGTCGTTGAGCGGCAGGGTCCTTTGATTCAAATCAAGGCAGCTTGGGCTCAGGCACTTAGTTTCGTATTCGGCTCAGAGCGATCCGGCCGGGAAGGAAGAACAAGCTGAGCCGGGCGGCCTTGACCGAACCTTCAGCGGGGGCTCCGGTCAGGCCGCCTCTTCTTGCCCGGATTCGTAAAGTTTGGGTCCATCGCGTCCGCCGCTAAATTCATACCCGAACGGAGCAAGGAGAGGAGCCATGCGCAGGACTTTGATCGGATTGGCTTTGGCGCTTTCCGTCGCACTCCCGGCTTGGGCGCAGACGAAGCAGCAGATCGACTGGTGCTCCAGCACGACTGCTACGGATGATCAGACAATTGAGGGCTGCACGGCGATGATCCAATCTGGACGTTATACCGGCAGCGGTTTGTCCCATGCTTTCAACAATCGCAGCACCGGCTATTTCGGTAAGCACGAGTGGGATTTGGCCATTCAGGACGTGAGCAAAGCCATCCAATATGATTCAACGAACGCCCAAGCCTACAACAATCGCTGTTCTGACTATGCAATCAAGGGTCTTTACGACCAAGCCATCGCCGACTGCACTCGGGCGATTGCTCTCAAGCGCGATTACGCCCGTGCTTACGGCAATCGCGGCATCGCCTACGAAAAGAAGGGCCTCCGCGACAAGGCGAAATCAGATTTCCGCGCCGCGGCGAAGATTGATCCGAACGACAGTACTGCGAAGCAGGGCCTGAAACGCCTCGGTGCCACACCGTAAGGCATTCCATCTCCGTCACGCTCGTCTCAAATTCTTAAAGGTTAGAGCCAGGCGTCGCGCGTTTCTTTTCCGAAATGAACACCACTGGATCGGCGGAAGCATCAAACGCCGGAACAATTGTCCTGGCTCCGGGTTCGAAATTAGGAAATATAAATACTCAACCGCGCGATTTGCGGTCTAATTTTTCTTTTTGCGCGCCGGATATTGCCTCCAAGTGAAACATTATTCTAATGCTGCCCGCCCTGGTTCCGTATCGAGCCGCGGAAATACGCCGCGGGCCAAATGATTGCAGGCAACATGAGCAACATTTCCGAAGTCCAAAGCACGATCCCGGCACCGGCGCCGCTGCGCTGGCGCGAGCTCTGGCGTAAAGAAGATTGGTGGGCGATCTGGCTCGGGCTTGGCATCGTCGTTGTCGCTTACGCGCTGTTCGCCAACGGCGCCAGCATTCGCTGGCTGGCGGTGACGCCGGCGAAGTGGTCGAATCTCGCCCAGCTCGGCGCGCATTTTGCCGCCAACGCCGTGCGCTACCTGGCGCAGTTTCTGATCTGGCTCGCGGTGTTTTCCGCAGCCCTCACCGCGCTGGGCCATAAGGTCAGAGACTTCGTTCCCGCGTTCGTGCTGGTCTATGCGCTGTCGGTGGCGATCTTCGCGCTCGGGCAATGGGACCAGGCCAACACCTATAATCTCGAGCCGCCGCTGGTGGCGTTGCTGATCGGTCTAGCTCTGTCGAATCTCGTCGGCTTGCCGCGCTGGCTCGATGCCGGCTTCCGCGTCGAGTTCTATATCAAGACCGGCATTGTGCTGCTCGGCGCGACGCTGCCGTTCACGCTGATCGTGTGGGCGGGACCGGCGGCGATCCTGCAAGCTTCCATCGTCTCCGTGGTGACGTTCCTGGTCATCTACTGGGTCAGCTTGCGTCTCGGCCTCGACCGGCGCTTGGCGGCGACGCTTGGCGCCGGCGGCGCGGTGTGCGGGGTCTCCGCCGCCATCGCCATTGCCGGCGCGGTCGGCGCCAAAAAAGAAGACGCGCCGATCGCCATCACCACGGTGATCATCTGGGCGATCGCGATGATCTTCGTGCTGCCGTTCGCCGCCGCGGCGTTGCATCTTCCCGCCGGCGTCGGCGGCGCCTGGATCGGTACCTCGGAATTCGCCGACGCCGCGGGCTTCGCCGCGGCGCAGACCTACGGGCATCTTGCCGACAACGGTGTCGTCGCCGGCACCAGCGATCAGGCGGTGTTTGCCTATACCCTGATCAAGGTGGTGGGGCGCGACGTCTGGATCGGCATCTGGGCCTTCGTGCTGGCGATCATCGCCACCACGCAATGGGAGCGCACCGAGACCGGCCGCAAGCCCGACGCCGCGGAAATCTGGTGGCGCTTTCCGAAATTTGTCATCGGTTTCCTGGTGGCATCGCTGATCATCACGCTGGCGACGACCGGCTACAGCCTCGCCGATTACAACAAGACCGTGGTGCCGAGCTTGGTCGGACCGATCAAGGATCTGCGCAGCTGGGCCTTCATCTTCTGCTTTCTCAGCATCGGCCTGACGACGCGGTTCCGCGACCTGGCGACGGCCGGAACGAAGCCCTTCCTCGCTTTCAGCGCCGGCGCGGTGGTCAATATCGTCGTCGGCTTTGTCCTCTCGGCGCTGGTGTTCGCCACGCATTGGGAAAATCTGGCGCGCTGACATGACGGCGCTTGGCGCACATCAGCAGCAACACTGTCTTGCGTGCGTTCATTTCCGCAACGACGCGAAATATCTCGAAGCTGCCTTCGGCGGACTCACCAGCCTGAGCTCGGCGTTCGGCTCGGTGCGCGGCGACGACGGCATCTGCCTGCGCCACGATCGCTATCTGTCGGCGCATGGTTTTTGCTCGCAGTTCTCTCCTGCGGACGGCAAGCGCAGCGAGGCTTCGGCAGCGTAATCAGATCGCCTTGCTGAGATCGTGGTTCTTCAGCGGCAGCGAGCGAATGCGCCGGCCGGTGGCGGCGAACACGGCGTTGCACAGCGCCGGCGCCAGCGGCGGCACCGGCGGCTCGCCGACGCCGCCCCAGAAATCGCCGCTCGGCACCGTCGCGGTCTCCACCTTCGGCACGCCGGCGATGCGCAGCATCTCGTAATCGTCGAAGTTCGATTGCTCGACGCCTCCGTTCTTGATGGTGATTTCGCCCTGCAGCGCCGCCGTCAGCGCGAACACGACGGCGCCTTGGACCTGCATCTCGACCGACAGCGGGTTGACGACATGGCCGGAGTCGAGCGCCGCCACGACGCGGTGCACGCGCACGCGACCGCCCTCGACCGAGGCCTCGACCACCTGGGCGCAATAACTGCCGCAGGCCTCGTTGACGGCGATGCCGCGGAACACGCCCGGCGGCGGCGGTGTGAACCAATCGGCCTTTCTTGCCGCGGCGTCGAGCACGGCCAGGTCTTTCGGACTGTTGCGCAGGAGCCGCCGCCGGTAGAGATAAGGATCCACTCCGGCGGCGTGCGCCATCTCGTCGACGAAGCATTCCTTGTAATAGACGTTCTGCGTGTAATTGATCGCGCGCCAGACTCCGATCGGCACCGGCGATTGGCACACCACGTAATCGACCAGATAATTCGGAACGTCGTAGGGCATTTCGTTGGTCAGCCCGCAGAGAAAGCTGCGGTCGATGAAACTGTTGCCGAACTCCGGCACGATGCCGGAAACGAACGACGGGCCGGCGAGCCGGATCTTCCACGCGATCGGCATACCGTCGGCGTCGAGGCCGGCGGTCAAGCGCGCCACGCCGACCGGCCGATAGAAATCGTGCCTGACGTCCTCCTCGCGCGTCCATATGAGCTTGACCGGCTGCTCGACTTCCTGGGCGATGAAGACCGCCTCGCGGATGTATTCCTGGATCGCGGCGCGCCGGCCGAAGCCGCCGCCCAGCATCATGCGATGGACCACGACTTTCTCGTTCGACACGCCGGCCGCCGCAGCGGCGGTGGCGAGCGCGGTCGTGGCGTCCTGCGTCGGCACCCAGATCTCGACGCCGCCAGGCCTGACGTGGGCGGTGCAGGTCTGCGGCTCCATGGTCGCGTGCGCGAGGAACGGCACCGCGTATTCCGCCTCGATACGACGGGCGGCGCCGGCCAGGCCGGCCGCCACGTCGCCGTCGGCGCGGCCGACTTGCGAGTCTTTGGCGTCGAGACCGCAGCGCGCGGCATGCGTGATGTCGGCAGTCGCCACGCCGCCGTTGCCGCGCGCGTCCCAGACCACCGGCAGCGTCTCGATCGCGCGCCGCGCGCGCCACCAGGAATCGGCCACCACCGCAACCGCGTCGGGCATCCGCACCACGCGGCGCACGCCGGGCATCGCTGCGACCGCGCTTTCGTCGGCGGATTTCAGCCTGCCGCCGAAAACCGGGCAATGCAGGATGGCGGCGTAAAGCATCCCCGGCAGCCGCACATCGATCGCATAGATCGGTTGCGCGGTCACTTTGTCGAGCACGTCAAGGCGCCGCCGCGGCTTGCCCGCGAGCGTCCATTTGTCGGGGTGCTTCAGCGCGACTGAATCCGGGGGCATCAGCTTTGCCGCATCCTCGGCGACGGCACCGAATGCCACCGTGCGGCCGGTCGGCCCGTGGGTGATCGCGCTCATGTGCGCGACGCATTCCGCGGCCGGGACACTCCATCGCGCCGCGGCCGCGGCGATCAGCATGTGGCGGGCGATGGCGCCGGCCTGCCGCAGGTAAAGCTGCGAGGCCGCGATCGAACGGCTGGCGCCGGTCGACAGATCGCCCCACACCCGATTACGGCGCCAATTCTCTTCGGGAGCGACGAATTCGGTACGCACCTTGGCCCAGTCGCATTCGAGCTCCTCGGCGACCAGCATGGCGAGGCCGGTCTGCACGCCCTGCCCCATCTCGGACCGCGCGATGCGGATGACGACCGAATTGTCCGGGCAAATCAGCAGCCACGCGGTGACCTCTGGGGCTTCCTCGACGGCCCGCGCCGGTGCGAATGGGATGGCAAAGGCCAGCGTCAGGCCGCCGCCCGCAGCGCTTATTCCGGTGAGGAAGGAACGGCGGCTCAGCGGGTCGCCCGTCATTGCTCTTCCCTGGCCTGCATGCTTGGCGGTGAAGGCGGTGGCTCAATCGAGAACATCGTCACTTGCGAGTAGCCTCGCCCGCGCGCCCCTCGCCGCCCAGCGCGGCATCCTAACAAACATCGTGCCGCAGGCAACGCCGGAGTTAAGGGCCGCTCCCGCACGCTTGCGCGCGCAGCCGCCGGGTCAGCGCCCAAAGCAGGAACGTGAGGCAGCCCATCGCGGCAACCACGCCGGCAACGGGCCAAGCCGAGCGGCCGAGGTAATCGCCGACGACCGCCGCGACGACGGCTGCGGCCGTTTGCTGCACCAGCCCCATCAGGGAGGCCGCGGTGCCGGCGCGCTTCGGAAACGGCGTCAGCGCACCAGCCATCGCCTGCGGCATGGAAAGCCCCAGACCGGCGAGGTAAATCGCCATCACCGCCACCAGCCAGACACCGTTTTGGATTTGCACAGCGACGACCGCGGCCACACCGAGGCCGCCGGCGGCGAGCGCCACCACGCCGAGCCCCATGGTGCGATCGAGCCCGAGCCGGGTCACCAGCCGCGCCGCGATGGTCGCCCCGGCCATATATCCCGCCGCACCGAGCGCGAAGGTGAAGCCGAACGCGAGCGCCGAGAGTCCGTAGACTCCTTGCAGCACGACCGGGCCGCCGGAGATCCAGGCGAACAGCCCGGCATAGCTGGCGGTGAGGATACCGAGATAGGCGAGAAAGCCCCGGTGCCGCAGCACCGCGCCATAGCCTCGGATCATGGACGATAACGAGATCGATTTGCCGCCGCGCTGCGGCAGCGTCTCCGGCAGCAGGCGGTGCGCTACGAAAATAGCGATCGCAGCAGCCGCGCCCATGACGATGAAGCTGGCGCGCCAGCCAAACGCGGTCTGCAGCACGCCGCCGATCATCGGCGCCACGATCGGCGCAAAGGCGCTGATCGACCCCATCAGCGACAATTCGCGCGCCGCCCGCGCGCCCGAATAGAGGTCGCGCACCATGGCGCGCGCCAGCACGATGGAGCCCGCCCCGCCGATCGCCTGCAGGAAACGCGCGGCGATCAAAGTGTCGATGGATTGCGTCGCCGCGCAAGTGAGCGTGCCGGTGACGTAAAGACCGAGCGCCACGAACAGAACCGGGCGGCGGCCATGCCGATCCGAGAGCGGGCCGTAGATCAGCTGACCGACGGCAAAGCCGATCAGGTAGCTCGAAATCGTCAGCTGCACGCGTGCCGTCGGCGCTTCGAGAACGCGAGCGATGGCGGGCAGCGACGGCAGATACATGTCCATCGACAGCGGGCCGAGCGCCGTCAGCATGGCCAGGAGCGTCGTCAGCGAGAGCGTACCGGGGCGGAGCATTAGCAGAAAATATCTGGAGGAAGGGTGCCTTCAGCGGGCGGCAGTTTCGGTTATAAGGGACCGCCCTAGGTGCCAACAGGTCATCCGGAACACAGCATGGATGCAAAAACCGACCATCGCGTAACGCGTGAGCCGCGCGTCGAGGACGACGCCTTGGTCCGCGGTAACGGCCGCTACGCCGCAGACGTTCCGCTGCCGAACCAAGCCTACGCCTATTTCGTGCGTTCGCCGCATGCTTTTGCCCGCATTGTGAGCATGGACGTCACCGCGGCGCTGAGTGCGCCCGGCGTCGCCGACGTGCTGACGGCGAAGGACATGGAAGACCTCGGCAGCATCGGCCGCCATCCGCCGCTCAGCGGGCGCGGCGGCAAGGGACTGGTGATGCCGCATCGCCCGGCGCTCGCGGCCGAGCGGGCGGTGCATATCGGCGAAGCGGTGGCGATGGTCGTCGCCGACAGCGCGGTTGCCGCGCAGGATGCCGCCGAGCTCGTCACCGTCGAGTACGACGCGCTGCCGGCGGTGACCGACGCGCGCGCCGCGCTTGCCCCTGGCGCGCCGCAAGTCTGGCCGGAGGCGCCGGGCAATCTCGCCATCGACTGGCCGGGGCCAGCCGCCGATCCCGAGGCCAACGCCCAGCAGGTCGACGCCATCTTCGCGGCCGCGAAATTCGTGGCGCACGTCGCGGTCGTGAACCAGCGCATGGCGGTCGCCTCGATCGAGCCGCGCGGCGCCACGGCGAGCTACGATGCCGCGACCGACGGCTACACGTTGCGCGTCTGCACGCAGGGCGCCGGCGCGGTGCGTGACATCCTGGCCGTCATCATGAACGTGCCGAAGCAGCGCCTGCGCGTGCTGACCGACGACGTCGGCGGCGCCTTCGGCCTGAAGACCGGCCCTTATCCGGAATACGTCGCGCAACTCGTCGCTGCCAAGAAACTCAAGCAGCCGATTCATTGGATGTCGGGACGCTCCGAGGCGTTTCTCAGCGACAACCAGGCGCGCGATCTCTATTCCGAGGCGGAACTGGCGCTTGACGCGAAGGGCCGTTTTCTGGCGCTGCGCATCCGCAACACCGCCAATCTCGGCGCCTATGTCGGCGCCGTCGGCGCCAACATCCAGTCGTGGAATTTCACCCGCTGCCTGCCCGGCATGTACGACATCCGGCATATCGACGTGAGCACGCGTTGCGTCTTCACCAATACGATTGCGACCGCACCCTACCGCGGCGCCGGGCGGCCGGAGGCGAACTACGTGCTCGAGCGCGTCGTCGAGGAGGCCGCGCGCATGACCGGCATCGATCCGGCAAAGCTGCGGCGGCGCAATCTCATCCCCGCCGCCGCCATGCCGTACAAGACCGCCATCGGCACCACCTATGACAGCGGCGATTTTACGCCCGTGCTCGACAAGGCGCTGGCGCTCGCCGATTACGACGGCGTCAAAGCGCGGCGCCGCGAAGCAAAGAAGCGCGGAAAATATCGCGGCATCGGCATTTCCTGCATGCTGGAACATGCCGGCGGCACGCCGCTCGAGGGCGCCTGGCTCACCTTCCCCGGCGACGGCACGCTCACGGTCAATCTCAACGTGCAGTCGACCGGCCAGGGCCATGCCTCGGTTTTTTCCCGGCTGGTCGCCGATCGGCTCGGCATTGCGCGCAAACAGGTCACCCACAGGCACGGCGATTCGGCGCTGGAGATCGCGGGCTATGCTTCGGTCGGGTCGCGTTCGGCGATGACCGCCGGCACGGCCATCGTCAAATGCGTCGATGTCATGCTCGAGAAGGGCAAGCGCATCGCGGCGATGTTGCTGGAGGCGTCGGAAGCCGATATTATTTACCAAGCCGGAAGCTTCGGCTTGGTCGGCACCGACCGCCGCATCGCGCTGTTCGAGCTTGCCGCGCGTGCGGCGGAACTGAAAAAACGCGGCGCCATCGCGGAGGATCTGAATACCAAGGCCGCGACCGAGACGCCGCTGACTTTTCCCAACGGCGTGCACATCGCCGAGGTCGAGGTCGATCCGGCCACCGGCCACATGGACATCGTCGCCTACAACGCGGTCGACGATTGCGGCAATGTGCTCGACGGCATGATTGTCGAAGGCCAGCTCCATGGCGCCGTGGCGCAGGGGCTTGGCCAGGCGCTGATGGAGCAAGTCGTTTACGACGACAGCGGTCAGCTCGTCACCGGCTCGTTCATGGATTACGCCATGCCGCGCGCCGCCGACGTGCCGCCGATCCGCGACGCGCTCCTCTGCGTACCGGCGACCACCAACCCGCTCGGCGTCAAGGGCGTCGGCGAAGCCGGCACCACGGCGTCCATCGCCGCGGTGATGAACGCGGTGGCCGACGCCATCCCCGGGGGTGCCGCCGCGCACCTCGACATGCCGGCAAACGCGGCGCGGCTGTGGGAAGCCTGCCGGCGCGCGCAGGCTGACGCGCCGTCGCGCCTGAAGACGTAATCCATAGGCGGCCGACCGCCGCCCCGTGGATTGTCGCCAGAATTGCCAAAATTCGCCCCCGCACGGCTTTAATTTTGCCGCGGCGCTTTTGTTCAATGCGCGCGGTCGGTGGGACCGATCGGGGAAGCAAGCAAAGGGGACTATTAATCAGGGGTGTCGGTAGCCGGCCGCCTCGCGCTGCAAGCGCGAACGCCATGGCCGATCTGCCGGGGGACTTAATCGGCATTTAACTAAAATTTGTCTTACTGATTGCGCGGGTCTGCGGGGTCCTTCGCGCAATCTTTCACCGGGGGCGCGCCTGCGCGCTTGTCCGCTTCGAGAGGCCAAGACACGGCCTTCGAGCACTCTTGTGGATGAGCAATCTTCATTCTGGGTCGAGGGGAATGGCGTTCAGTACCGCGTGGCGTGATAATTTCTGCGAAGGCTACGACTATGGGCGTTTATCGGAGAATGCCCGCCCGCAACGGCTGTTCGGGAGCGCCGCGCTCGCCTGCATCGCCTTCGCCTGCACCTTCACGCTCTGGACCAATTTGACCCGCACCGGGGCCGATCAAGTCATAGACGCGCCGCCGCGGCCGGCGACCGCGAACACTGACGCGACGCTGGCGCTGGCTGCGAGCGCTTACGCCAAACTGTCGGCAGCGTTGACCGACTACACGCGGCGGGCGGCGCTTGCGAGCAGCTACGCCCGCCTGTTCGATTCGCGCGATTTGGGCGTTCCGCCCGGACCGTTTGCCGAGATCGCAGCGCTTCCAGCGGACAGCCAGCCGGCAGAACCGGCGCCGAGCCAAGCGGCCGCCGGGAAAGCGCAAGAGGTCGTCACCGCCTCGATCGATCGTCAAGCCGTGCAGCGCGACTCCGTGCCGGCGCAGCAGCTTCACTCGCCGCCGACACGGACCGCATCTCTGCGCGAGGCCGCGCAACCGAGCCGGGCCGGCGCCAATGCGCCCACCGAGAAGCCGAGCATTTTCGAGAAGCTTTTCGGCAAGCCTGCGCCGCTGACGCTCGCCTATGCCGCTCCCGATGACGGTGATCTGGGCGGCGGCCAGAGCATCATACCGGGCCGCTACGATCGCTGGACCGCCGTCTACGACATCTCCGCGCATGCCGTTTACATGCCCGACGGCACCAAACTGGAAGCGCATTCGGGCTACGGCAACCGGCTCGACGATCCGCACCACGTTGACGAAAGAATGCGCGGCGCCACTCCGCCCACCGTCTACGATCTGAAATTGCGCGAAAGCCTGTTCCACGGCGTGCAGGCCATCCGCCTGATCCCCGAGGACGAGGACAAGGTCTTCGGCCGCAGCGGCCTCCTCGCCCATACCTACATGCTCGGCCCCAACGGCGATTCGAACGGCTGCGTGTCTTTCAGAGACTACAACGCGTTCCTGCAGGCCTATTTAAATCACCGCATCAAGCGGCTCGCCGTGGTGACGCGGTTGGATTGAAGCGAGCATCGCCGTCCGGGCTGGCAAAGCGAAATCCATGAGCCGCCGGCTAAAGCTCGTAAGATGGGTCGAGCCCTTGCGAAACCAATTCTACCGGCTGACTACCGACGTTGACGAGATGCGCGCCGCTAGTGTCGGCAATGTCCGACTATAACGATACAGTCGGACTCCGGTTACTATCATCCAGATAGCGGTCAGTGGAACGGCGAAGAACTGAAAAAGGCCGAGAATGAAAGATGCGGGGACAACGGGAGCAGCCGCGCCGACGATCCCTATAACGTTGACGATGACGCCGAGGACCCCCATCCACCGTGGGAAGATGCTACGCCCTTGCAGTACGATAACGCTCCAAAGAAGCCATCCTAGCGCGCCAACCCCGAAGCTGAGGACGGTCTGGAGAGGAAGGGCGGCATAACCATAGGTGGCCGCCGTGACGTAGGAGGCCCTCGCGGCATCAGTCGGGGCACTTGTGAACCCCTGGCCGAGGCTGACGAGAGTCAAGGAGTTCAACTCGGTGACGCTAATGTCATAGAAGAGGTAAAAAAATACAAACAGAGCGCCGATAAGAGCCAGAGTCCTGTTGTAGCGTCGCAGGACGAGATAGAACGCGACGGATGGCACGAAGCCCAACAAGTCATTAAAAATCCAGAGGCTCCAAAGACTGTTAGCCAGCAACTGTTTTTGCGCCACAAGCTGCAGATAAGCCGTCGGGTTGCTTGGGTAGCCGGCGCTATAGAGAAGATACCCCATTCGCGACGAGGCAAGCCCTGCGATACCCGTTAAGACTGCCATGATCCCGCCGACGCAGTACAGGCCTTTCCAATCTTGATCGGCAGATTCTGGAGATGCCATTTTCAATCCCCAAAGCTATTTTCTTCCTTGTCGCACAGCGCAAAAGGTATCGTTCACGCGAAAGCGGCCTTTGATCAAGATCAACTATTCGGGACACTCAGCCAGCGCTTCTAACCGGTTTCTGAAATGGGCCACGTGGACCGTCACTGGGATAGCGTCACGAAGGAGCGTCGTCATGGTTTTAAAAGCGTTCGATACCGCGATTATTGACGATGGCGAAACGCTGGTCGGGCCGTGGCGCGCGCCGCAGCAGATGCTGGCGGCGCAAGTGTACGACGGTCATGTCTCGATTCACGACAATGCGATGGCGCAGAAAGTGGGCTTTAGGGCGGCGACCATCGAGGGACCGACGCATTTCAGCCAGTTCGATCCGCTGTGCGAACGCTTGTGGGGCGACGCCTGGTTCGAGACCGGGTGCATGTCCGCGCACTATCGCAACGCCGTCTTTGCCGGCGAGGAAGTCCAGGCTGTCGTGGCGAAGCCGAAGGAAGCACAAAGCCAAACCGGCATTCGCATGGTCAAGCGCGACGGCACGGAGGTCCTGGCGGGCACCGCCTCGGTCGGCCGCGACCAATCGGCGACGGCGCTCGATCGGCGGCTGCGTGACGAGATCAAGCCGCTGACCGACCCGGTCATCCTCCGCGACGTCAAGGTCGGCATGAAGACGCAGCGGCAGACCGTGCGCATGGAGTTCGATCAGAACATGGGCGAGCTCTATCCGTTCTCGCTGCGCGACAAGCTCAAAGTCATCACCGAGGCGTCCTGGCTTTACCAGCCGGACCGCGCGGCGGAAAACAAATGGGGGCGCGCTATCATCCCGTTCGAGATGCTCAGCGTGCTCTTTCAATATCGCTCGCGCGACGATCGGCTACCGCTCAAGGGACCGGCGGTCGGCTTGTTCGCCGACCAGGAAATCCGGTTGCTCGACGGGCCGCTGTTTGTCGGCGAAAACTACGAGCTCGAGCGCGAAGTGGTGGCATTGAGCGGCAGCCGGCGCACCGAGAGCCTGTGGGTGCGCACCCGCGCCTTTGCCCTGCCGACCGGCCGCCCGGTGGCGACCATGCTGCTCAATCTCGCCAGCATCAAGGACTCGCTGCCCGGCTATGCCCGGGAATACGCGGCGCTGTATGGGTGACCGAGAGCGCTCTTCGAGCCCGTATTGGCATGTTGCTTCACCCCTGGAGGGGGAAGTCAAGTGGAAGCGAACGCGCCGCGAGTATGATTGCGTTTGCCCTCTCCCCTTGCGGGAGAGGGGAGGATGGAAAGATGAGCATGAAAATCAATTCGAACGATTTCCGCGTGCCGGAAGCAAAACCTGTCGACCTGAAAAAGTGGCCGACCAAGGTCGCGCCGGTGTACGGCTCAAAAGAACAATACAAGGAGCTTCTGGAACACCACGTCGCACAATTGAGCGCGCAACAGCAGCTGCTGTACGCCTCCAACCGTTACGCGCTACTGCTGATCTTCCAGGCCATGGACGCGGCGGGAAAGGACGGCGCCATCAGCCACGTCATGTCCGGAGTCAATCCGCAGGGCTGCCAGGTGTTCAGCTTCAAGCATCCGAGCGCAACCGAGCTGGAGCACGACTTTCTCTGGCGCACCACGCGCGACCTGCCGGAACGCGGCCGCATCGGCATCTTCAACCGCTCCTATTACGAGGAGGTGCTGATCGCCCGCGTGCATCCGGAAATTCTCCGCAACGAAGGGCTGCCGGACAGGCCGCGCGACAAGACTTTGTGGCACGAGCGTTATCGTTCGATCGTGGATTTGGAATGGCACCTCCACGGCAACGGCACCCGCATCATCAAGTTCTTCCTCCACCTCTCCAAGGAGGAACAGCGCCAGCGCTTTCTGGCGCGGATCGACGAGCCGGAAAAAAACTGGAAATTCAGCGCCGCCGACATCGCCGAGCGGCAATACTGGAAGCAGTACATGAAGGCTTACGAAAAATGCCTCGGCGCGACCAGCACCGCGGATTCGCCCTGGTATGTCGTGCCCGCCGACAACAAGGAGAACGCCCGGCTGATCGTCTCGCAGATTGTCCTCGATACGTTGCAGGGACTGAAAATGAGCTACCCGAAAACCGACGCCAAGCGGCGGCGGGAATTGCTGGCGATCCGCCGGCAGCTGGCGAAGAGAGGCCGCGCGCGCCGGCGCTAAAGAGCGGTGATCAAGGAGGGCGTGATGTATAGCAAAATCCTGATACCAACGGACGGGTCGGAACTCGCCGCGAAAGCAGTCCAGCACGGCCTCGCCTTGGCCAAGCGGATCGGCGCCAAGGTCACCGTGCTAACGGTCTTGCCGCGGTTTCATACGTTCACGTTTGACACGCAGATGATCGAGGACACGCCGGCTCAGTACGAAGCACGCATGCAGAAGCATGCGGAGAAAACTCTTGGCGCCGTCGCCGCCGCAGCCCAAGCAGCAGGCGTCGCATGCGAGACAGTCCAGGTCGAGCATGAGCATCCCTACCGGGCGATCATCGATACCGCGGACGCGAAAGGCTGTGATCTCATCGTCATGGCTTCGCATGGTCGCCACGGTGTGTCCGCGATCGTCCTCGGCAGCGAGACGGTGAAGGTCCTCACGCACTGCAAGATCCCGGTGCTCGTCCATCGATGAGCCACGGTGTCGACCAGAGGCCTTTCGCCGGAACAAGAAACCTCGATCGGCAAAAAGCGTTTTAGAACGCGCGCGCGCAGCAGATCATTAGGAATATCGGCACAATCGCCTTGCCACCCAGCCGAGCGACCCTATAATCCGGCGCTTCCTTCGCGCAGGGGATTATATTTTGGCGCCGCCGGGAGCAACCTCCGTAGCCATCATCATGGGCAGCCAGTCCGACTGGCAGACCATGAAGCACGCCGCCGAGACGCTCCACGCGCTGGGCGTTCGTTACGACGCGCGCATCGTCTCCGCCCACCGCACGCCGGAGCGCCTCTATGCCTTCGCCAAGGGGGCGAAAGCCGCCGGCTTCCAGGTGATCATCGCCGGCGCCGGCGGCGCGGCGCATCTGCCCGGCATGACCGCGGCCCTCACAACCCTCCCGGTGTTCGGCGTACCGATCGAATCGAAAGCGTTGTCGGGTCTCGATTCGCTCTATTCCATCGTGCAGATGCCGCCGGGCGTTCCGGTCGGCACCCTGGCGATCGGCCAAGCCGGCGCCATCAACGCCGCGCTGCTGGCGGCGAGCGTCTTGGCGCTGAGCGATCCGGCACTCGGCGGCCGCCTCGAAGCCTGGCGGCAGCGCCAGACTGCCGCCGTCGCCGAAGGACCCAAGGACTCCGAGGTGTGAGCGCCGCCGCTGCCGTTCTCGAGCCAGGTGCCACGATCGGCATCCTCGGCGGCGGCCAGCTCGGCCGCATGCTGGCGCTCGCCGCGGCGCGCCTCGGCTTCAAGTGCCACATCTTCGCCCCGGATCCCGACTCGCCCGCCTTCGATGTCGTGCACCGCACCACCTGCGCCGATTATACCGACACGCAGGCGCTCGACCGCTTCGCCGCCAATGTCGACGTCGTCACCTACGAATTCGAGAACGTGCCGGCGGAGACCGCGACGTTTCTGGCCGCGCGCCTTGCGGTGCTGCCCGATCCGCAAGTCTTGGCTACCACACAGGATCGCCTTGCGGAAAAGGCCTTTGTCGCCGGCCTCGACATCCCGACCGCCGCCTACGCCGCGGTCGCGGCGCCGGCCGAGCTCGCCGCGGCGCTCGATCGGGTCGGACGGCCCGCGGTGCTGAAAACGCGCCGGTTCGGTTACGACGGCAAGGGCCAGACCACAATCGCTAACGGCAGCGATCCCGAAGCCGCCTGGCGCGCGGTCGGCGGCCAGCCTTGCATTCTCGAAGCGCACGTTCCGTTCGCGCGCGAAGTTTCGGTGATTGCGGCGCGCGGGCGCGACGGCACTGTGGAGTGTTTCGACGTCACCGAGAACGAGCACCGCGACCATATCTTGAAGGTTTCGCGGGTGCCTGCTGCCGTTTCTGACGCCGCCGCGCTGCAGGCGCGGCGGATTGCCGAGAGGATCGCCGATCAATTCGGCTATGTCGGCGTGCTGGCGGTCGAGATGTTCGTGCTGCGCGAGGGCGGTCTTCTGGTCAACGAGATCGCGCCGCGGGTGCACAATTCCGGCCATTGGACGCTCGACGGCGCCTCGGTGTCGCAATTCGAGCAGCACGTCCGGGCGGTGGCCGGATGGCCGCTGGGAAAACCGATCCGCCACGGCCGCGTGGAAATGGTCAACCTGATCGGCAGCGAGGTCGAGGACTATCGCGCCTGGCTTTCAGTTCCCGGGACCGCCGTGCATCTCTACGGCAAGGCCGCCGTGCGGGCCGGCCGCAAGATGGGACACGTGACGCGGGTTTTTGCCGAGTAAGACGGAGAACGCGCCGCCGGCGCCGCATCGGCGCAGGCGTGTGGACTTGGCTTGGCATATCTGCTAGAGACCGCGGCAACGTGGCGCAGGTGTGAACGCCAGCGCCGCCATTCCATTCACCAAGCGCACTTAGCTGAGCGCTCTGATTAGGGGGATGCGTGCAGGTTCTTGTTCGCGACAATAATGTCGACCAGGCCCTCAAGGCGCTGAAGAAGAAGATGCAGCGCGAGGGCATTTTCCGCGAGATGAAACTTCGCGGCCATTACGAAAAACCCTCGGAACGAAAGGCTCGGGAGAAGGCGGAAGCGATCCGCCGCGCCCGCAAGCTGGCGCGCAAGCGATTGCAGCGCGAGGGCCTGTTGCCGATGAAGCCGAAGCCGACCACCGGCCCCGGTGCTGCCAGGTCCGGACCGCCGCGCCCACCCCGCTTTGGTTGAGGCGGCGCAGACTTCCTTTGCTGAAGGCGCGGGCTGATTTTGCCCGCGCCTTTGTTTTGGCGGGCTTGGCTGGAGTTCGTGTTTTATCGCGCGTCCGGACGGAAAACCGGTTTCCACTTTTCCTGGACGCGCTCTAGTGTTCCTGCGCGAGGCGCGAAACGGTGCCACGGGGCATCGGATGACGGGACCGGCAGTCGTGACCAGGAAGCGGCGGCAGCGGTATATGGCTTGGCGAAATCCGGCGGCCGCCGTCGCCGTGTTTGCAACGTTGGTGCTCGCCGGCTGCGGGTCATTCGGCAGTTCTGCCGAGAAGGACGACACCGTCTACACGCCCTCGCAATCCAACCTGGCGTCGCTCACCGAGGTCATTGCCAAGCATCCCGACGACCCGCAAGCCTACAACGTGCGCGGCTCGGTGCTCGCTGAGGCCGGGCACCCGGAGCAGGCGCTCGCCGATTTCAACAAGGCGATCAGCCTCGATCCCAGTTACGCGCAGGCCTACGCCAATCGCGCTCTGCTCTATCGCCAGACCAACAAATTGGACCTGGCGCTAGCCGACTACAACAAGGCGCTGTCCATCGACGGCTCCTACGCGCCCGCCTATCTCGGCCGCGGCATCGTCTACCGCCAGCAAGGCCGCAGCATGCAGGCGCTCGCCGACTTCAACAAGGCGATCGCGTTGAAGCCCGACGGTGCGCAGGCCTATTACGACCGCGGCCTGCTCTATCAGAGCCAGCATCAGGACCGGTTCGCGATCGACGACTTCTCGACGGCCATCGGGCTCGCCGCGCAAAAGGCCGAGCCGCGTGTGGCGCGCGCGCTCAGCTACCTCGCGGTCGGCGACGCCAAGTCGGCGGCGGCCGATCTTGACGAGGCGGTGCAGATGCAGCCGATGAACCTGCAGGCTTGGACCAGCCGCGGGCTTGCTTACGAGCGGCTCGGGCAAAAGGAGAAAGCGGCCGGCTCCTACGCCAAGGCGCTCAATATCAACGAAAAATATGAGCCCGCCCGTGCCGGCTTTGCCCGCGTCGGCGGCAAGATCGGGCAGTCTTACCCGACGTTCTAGCACTACTTTGGCAGATTTTTAGCGGCACGGGATTCCCAAATCAGTTTTTCAATGATTCATGGGTGGTCGGCTTTTGGAGGGCCGACCATGGTAGGCACAACGTCGAATTGGGAAGACGAGCTTCGAGGATGGCTCAAGCCGTTCTTGGATCGCCTAGGCCATAAATCGCGGCGGCGAATGTGTCCGCTTTATGTGGCAGGGCTGATCGGACCCGGCGATCGCAAGAGCGTTCAGCCAATGGCGGAGCGGCTTGCGCCTGGCGATTACGACCAGCTGCATCATTTTGTTGCGGCTGGCGTCTGGGACGCGGCGCCATTGGAGACGGAGCTGCTCATTCAAGCGGATCGGCTCGTTGGTGGCAGCGACGCTGTGTTGGTAATCGACGATACGGCGGTGCCAAAGAAGGGCACGCACTCGGTCGGCGTCGCTGCGCAATACGCTTCAGCGCTAGGCAAGACCGCCAACTGCCAGACTCTGGTGTCACTGACGCTCGCCCGCGGCGAAGTTCCGGTGATGGTGGCATTGCGGCTTTTTCTTCCAGACCGTTGGGTCAACGATCGGTGGCGGCTGAAGCGAGCTGGTGTTCCGGCCGAATATCGAACTGCACGGACAAAGCCCGAGATCGCACTGGCGGAGATTGATCGCTTGATATCGATCGGCGTGCGCTTCCGCTGTGTGCTGGCGGATGCCGGTTACGGTCTCAGTGCGCCTTTCCGTCAAGGGCTGACGGCCCGCAAGCTTGCATGGGCGGTTGGCATCCCTCGTCACCTCAAGGTGTACCCCGTTGGGGTGCAGCTCATTTGGCCAGTTACCAAAGTTCGAGGCCGGCCACGTAAACGACAGGTGCCAGATAGTCTATCGACAGCAGCTGAAGACATGATGGCCAGTGCGCGGTGGAGAACTGTGAGTTGGCGCAGCGGTACGAAGGGTCGGCTCAAAGCCCGGTTTGCTGCCGTCCGTGTGCGTACTGCCGACGGTCCTCCCCAGCGGATATGGGACAAGGGCCAGCAGCATCTTCCAGGGGACGAGGCCTGGCTGATCGGCGAGCACCGCGCGTCGGGAGAGAAGAAATACTATCTCGCCAACTTGGCCGCCGGAATGGACCTCCGCAGCTTAGCCGCGACGATCAAGGCACGATGGATTTGCGAGCAGGCCCATCAACAGTTGAAGGAGGAACTCGGTCTCGACCACTTCGAGGGAAGGTCTTGGCACGGCCTTCACCGTCATGCGCTGATGGCGATGATTGCTTACGCGTTCCTCCAACATCGCCGGCTCAAAAAAGTGAGGCGGGGAAAAAAAATCAACGGCCCGCCCCCTCAACCGACCTTGCCGGCGGTCCGCCACGCCATCGTCGACCTCATCATGCGATCAAGTCCTCAGCGATGTCCGTACTGCCGATCCTGGATCAGCGAGGAAAAGCAGCGTGAGTAAATCTGCCAAAGTAGTGCTAGGGCGTGGACCCATTAACTAGGGCGTGGACCCATTAACGCGCAGGCTTGATGGTAGCGCATGATTCGGGGGTCCAGTTTGGGAGCTTGAATCCACCATTGCCGGGGCGAAAGGCGTCGTAACAGGCTTGCCCTAATTGCCGGTTGCGGCCCGGCGGGCTGCCTCGATCTTCGCCTTCACCGCATCGAGGTTGAAGCTCGCGCCCTTTTGCATCGGCGGAAATTCGATCGCGGTCGTAGCCAGCTTCTCCACCTGCTGCTGGACAAAGACGAAGCGCCAGAATTCGTATTTGAACCAGTCGAAGTATTGTTGCGCGCCGAATTTGGTCCCGCTATCGGGCCAACCGGTGCGCTCGAATGGATCGAGCCGCAGGTTGGTCAGGTACGGCACGTCGGGCTTGGTCTTTTCACCGAGCCAGCCCGCCGGTTGGTCGATGAATCGATACTTGAAGTCGTCGATGCGCACGGCACCGAGTTCGCTTTCCCCGAAGTACCAGACTTCATGCCGGTTGGACGGCCCCTTGCCGGTGATCAAGTCCAGCTGGTTGTAGCCGTCCAGATGCACCTTGTAGGTCGTGCCGCCAAGTTCTTTGCCCTTCTTAAGCTCTTCGATGATGTTCGGGTTGCCGGCGGCGGCCACGAATGTCGGAAACCAGTCGAGCCCCGAAATAATGCCGTTCTCGACTTTGCCCGCCGGCACTTTACCCGGCCAGCGGATAATGGCCGGCACGCGGAACCCGCCTTCCAGGACCGTGCCTTTACTCTGGGCGAATGGCGTCTGTCCGCCGTCCGGCCAGGTAAAGACCTCGGTGCCGTTATCGGTGGTGAACACAACGATGGTGTTGTCGTCGACGCCCAAGTCCTTGAGCTTCTGCATCACCAGACCGACGTCGTCGTCGAGTTGCGCCATGCCGGCCTCGTGAATGGTCCAGCCGTTCTTCGAATTGCGCATCACCTCGTATTTGGGCGACAGGTGCGTGACGATGTGCATGCGCGTGGGGTTAAGCCACACGAAGAAGGGTTTGCCGTCCGCCTTCGCCTTGTCCATGAACTTAAAAGAAAGGTCTCGGATCTCATCGTCCACGGTCTCCATCCGCTTGGGGTAGAGCGTGCCGGCGTCTTCGATCCTCTGCTTACCGATCTTGCCCCAGCGCGGCATCACCGTCGGGTCGTCGGTGTCGGTGGCCCAGCTGTGGACCATGTTGCGCGGGCCGACGACGTTCAACAATTCCTGCGGGTAACCGGGATGCGCAGGATCCTCCATCGCGTCGAGGTGATAGAGGTAGCCGAAGAACTCGTCGAAGCCGTGGACGGTGGGCAGGAATTGATTGAGGTCGCCCAGGTGGTTCTTGCCGAACTGGCCGGTGGCGTATCCCATCGACTTTAACGCCGTCGCTATGGTCACCGCCTGCGCCGGAATGCCAATGGGCGAACCGGCTTGACCGACTGTCGTCATGCCAGTGCGGATCGGCAATTCGCCGGTGATGAATTGCGCTCGGCCGGCCGTGCAACTCGCCTCGGCATAATAGTCGGTGAACAGCATGCCTTCGGCGGCGAGCCTATCGATATTCGGCGTCCGCCCGGCCATCATACCGCGGTGGTAGGCGCCGATATTCCACATGCCAATATCGTCGCCCATGATGACGACGATATTGGGCCGCCGCGCGGTTGCCGGCGCCGCTGCTGGTTGCTGCGCTTGAGCGGGCGTCGCAAAACCTGCACCCGCTAGCGCCGACGCGGCCACCAACGACGAGCCGCTCAATAAGAGATCGCGCCGTTTGAGGCCTTCGCCTTTTTGCGTGGCGCCGTCCTCGGGCTTTCCGCGCATTTGGTCCTTGCTCATGACGCTCCCGCTCCCTGTTGATTTCTGCTGACGCACCTGAAGCCGACGTGGCTTGTCGAAGTATCGACCGCCTCGGCGTGGCGGGCAGCCGGGCGATAGCGGCGGCAGTAGTTTGGAGCGCAGAGGTGCGAGCCGCCTTTGAGCACCTTGCGCGGAATCTTGATGTTCGGCAGTGACGGATCGTAGCTGGCGGCCTCGGGTCCGCCGCGCGGGTTCTCCGGAATGCAGCACGCCTTCGGTGCGTCGGCCTCGTGCTTTGGCGAGTACCAGTCCGTCGTCCATTCCCAGACGTTGCCGATCATGTCGTGCAGTCCGTAGCCGTTTGGCGGGAATGCCGTGACCGGTGATGTGCGCTCGAAGCCGTCCGAACAAAGGTTCTGTCGCGGAAACTCGCCTTGCCAGGTATTTGCCATATGCTTGCCGCCGGGCGTCAGCTCATCGCCCCAGGCAAACTCGGCGCCGTCGAGCCCGCCACGCGCGGCGAATTCCCATTCGGCCTCGGTCGGCAAGTCTTTACCGGCCCATTTGGCGTAGGCCAGCGCGTCGGCAAACGCCACATGCACGACCGGATGATCGTCGAGCCCGTCGATATTGGTGTTCGGACCGTAGGGGTGACGCCAGTCCGCGCCCTTGAGAAAATTCCACCATTGGCTCCAGTCGCGAAGGTCGACTTGGCGCGCCGGCGGCGAGAAAACGAGCGACCCGGCATAGAGCATGTGCGGCAGAGCGCCCGGATAGTGCTTCGGGTCGGGAGGAATCTCGGCAAGGGTGACGTGACCGGTTGCCTTGACGAATTTCCTGAACTGCCGGTTCGTCACCGGCGTGCGATCCATCCAGAACGCGTCCACGGTGACACGGTGCACAGGAGCCTCTTCCGCATAGTGCTTGTCCGAGCCCATACGGAAAGTGCCGCCGGGAACGAGCACCATATCCGCGTCGGGCTCGCGCCCAGGCGATAAGCCTTCCCAACCCTCATCCGTGTGAAGGTCGTGGAGCGCCATTGATGTCTCCCCGCCTTTCGCGGCGGCCTAAACTAATTCACTGGGGAGTGTGTCGGTGTTCGCCGTTTCTTCTGAAAGCAACAAAAGCAATAGCTGCCCTTGGCTGTCGTCGATCTTGCGCCGAGTAGTGCAGACTGAGACCGCTCCGCGAGAAAGTCGAGTCATTTGTTCGACAGCGTACGTGAAGGAAATTTAAATGAAGAGAAAATGACGAAAACGATATACTTCAGAAGCAAATTGATATTGCTTAAATCGTGTGTGCTGTGCCGAATGATCTCATTGAAAATAAGGCGTATCGCAAACTTAGACTTGGCACACAGTGCGGCCCAAGCAACGACATTCGCATCAACTTCGGAGACCCAATTTCCGGCCAAACCAGCCGCCTTTTCCTTCCGCTTGATGTCGCGGCTGGTCGGAAAGTGACCGACAGCTTGGCCGTCTCGCTGGAAGCCGCAACACCAATCGTCAATAATTATCCGGTCTACAAATTCAAAACCGAACTCCGGGTTATCAAGCAGTTCTGATATTGCCCCGAAGCGTCATTACGCTGCGATGCAACGACTTGTGGGCCTTTGGGGTAAAGCGGACTCGCGCAAGTCGTCCGCCCTTTTCGGGTTTATGAGTTCACGCCCTAGCACTACTTTGGCAGATTTACTCACGCTGCTTTTCCTCGCTGATCCAGGATCGGCAGTACGGACATCGCTGAGGACTTGATCGCATGATGAGGTCGACGATGGCGTGGCGGACCGCCGGCAAGGTCGGTTGAGGGGGCGGGCCGTTGATTCTTTTTTCCCCGCCTCACTTTTTTGAGCCGGCGATGTTGGAGGAACGCGTAAGCAATCATCGCCATCAGCGCATGACGGTGAAGGCCGTGCCAAGACCTTCCCTCGAAGTGGTCGAGACCGAGTTCCTCCTTCAACTGTTGATGGGCCTGCTCGCAAATCCATCGTGCCTTGATCGTCGCGGCTAAGCTGCGGAGGTCCATTCCGGCGGCCAAGTTGGCGAGATAGTATTTCTTCTCTCCCGACGCGCGGTGCTCGCCGATCAGCCAGGCCTCGTCCCCTGGAAGATGCTGCTGGCCCTTGTCCCATATCCGCTGGGGAGGACCGTCGGCAGTACGCACACGGACGGCAGCAAACCGGGCTTTGAGCCGACCCTTCGTACCGCTGCGCCAACTCACAGTTCTCCACCGCGCACTGGCCATCATGTCTTCAGCTGCTGTCGATAGACTATCTGGCACCTGTCGTTTACGTGGCCGGCCTCGAACTTTGGTAACTGGCCAAATGAGCTGCACCCCAACGGGGTACACCTTGAGGTGACGAGGGATGCCAACCGCCCATGCAAGCTTGCGGGCCGTCAGCCCTTGACGGAAAGGCGCACTGAGACCGTAACCGGCATCCGCCAGCACACAGCGGAAGCGCACGCCGATCGATATCAAGCGATCAATCTCCGCCAGTGCGATCTCGGGCTTTGTCCGTGCAGTTCGATATTCGGCCGGAACACCAGCTCGCTTCAGCCGCCACCGATCGTTGACCCAACGGTCTGGAAGAAAAAGCCGCAATGCCACCATCACCGGAACTTCGCCGCGGGCGAGCGTCAGTGACACCAGAGTCTGGCAGTTGGCGGTCTTGCCTAGCGCTGAAGCGTATTGCGCAGCGACGCCGACCGAGTGCGTGCCCTTCTTTGGCACCGCCGTATCGTCGATTACCAACACAGCGTCGCTGCCACCAACGAGCCGATCCGCTTGAATGAGCAGCTCCGTCTCCAATGGCGCCGCGTCCCAGACGCCAGCCGCAACAAAATGATGCAGCTGGTCGTAATCGCCAGGCGCAAGCCGCTCCGCCATTGGCTGAACGCTCTTGCGATCGCCGGGTCCGATCAGCCCTGCCACATAAAGCGGACACATTCGCCGCCGCGATTTATGGCCTAGGCGATCCAAGAACGGCTTGAGCCATCCTCGAAGCTCGTCTTCCCAATTCGACGTTGTGCCTACCATGGTCGGCCCTCCAAAAGCCGACCACCCATGAATCATTGAAAAACTGATTTGGGAATCCCGTGCCGCTAAAAATCTGCCAAAGTAGTGCTAGTGTCCCGATTCCGAAGTTCGCATCATTATGCGGCACCCTCGTTTGCGAACTTCGGAATCGAAGGACACTAGCAACGTATTGATCTAGTGTGGCTTTGGTTCAGAAGTCCGCATGACGAGTTCGCGGCAAAAATGATGCGGACTTCTGAACCGCCACACGAGGAACTATTCCGGCATTTGCCGCCGCTCAATGCGCGCTACGCACCGGCGGTTCGTCGAGATCGCCGGCGAGGAAACGGCCGACGGCGTGCAGCGCGCCCTGCGCATCGAGATCCTCGTGGCCGCCGTCGAGGAAACGCACGAAGTGTTTCGGCGCTTTGGTGAGCTCGAACAACCGCTCGCCCATCGCGTAGGGCACCAGATTGTCATGTACGCCGTGCAGGATCAGCACCGGCGCCTTGACTTTTCCGATCCGCTCGTCGGAGCGGTATTGATCCTTCATCAGCAGACTGACCGGCATATACCAATAGCGTGCGGCGCCGACCGCGGCCGCAGAGGTGAACGGCGCCTCCAGGATCACGCGACCTACCGGCTTTTCCGCCGCCAGCGCCACCGCAACGCCGGAGCCGAGCGATTCGCCCCACAACACGAGCTGCTGCACCGGGTAACGCGCGGCGGCAAAGGCGTAGGCAGCCTCGGCATCGGCGATGAGGCCGGCCTCGCTCGGCGTTCCACTCAAGCCGCCGTAACCGCGATATTCGAGCGCGACGAGGCCGACACCGTCGCCGATGAGCTTGCGAAAGCGTGCGACGCGGTAGCGCAACGCGCCGCCATTGCCGTGGAAGTAAAGGATGACCGGCTTGCGGTCGCGCGGCGCGACATGCCAGGCGATGCTGTGTTGGCCGTCGGACGCCGTCAGCGCCACCTCCTTGGCCTCGGGCAGGCCGGCCTGCGCCGGCGCGGTATGGATCGTTTCGGGGAAATACATCAGCGAGCGCTGTGCGACGTAGAGCAGCAGTGCGGTGCCGACATAAAGACAGAGCACGACAGCGACGACGACTTTCAGCGCCATCATAGCGTACGGTACCCAGACCGCGCGAGGCCACGGCCACGCGCGCGCGGCAAATTCACGACCGAGCGCCGCGGCGCGCCCGACGAACGCCCACGCTGCGTCGGCGCGGCTCGTCGCGCCGCCGCGTTCTCTCGCATCGCCGATCCTTGCATCGCGCCAAAATGAGAGGGAGCGCAGCATCAAGTTTCGTCCCTTTTTTCGGGCTGCCGCATCGGTATGACCGCGTACGTCCGCATATGACCGCTCTCGGCGATTTCATGGTCACAAAAACAAACCGGCCGGCTTAGGCAAGCCGGCCGGTTAAATTCAACACCATGCCGCCCGATCAGGGACAGACCTGGACGGTACGCCACTGATAGCCAACGCCTTCAACCCAAACCCGGTGGTGTCCCCAATGGCAACCGGGCGCCAGCTGGGCGTAAGCGGGGGGCGGCGGATAGGCGCCGGGCGGTGGCGGATAATAAGCGCCCGGAGGAGGCGGTGGATAGTAAGCGCCCGGAGGCGGCGGCGGATAGTAGCCGGGCGGAGGCGGCGGGCCGTTGGCAATCGCGCTGCCGACCAGCGCACCAGCGACGAGACCGCCGAATATCCCGGCGCCGACGGCGCAGCCAAAACAACCGGCGTCTGCCGGGGCGGGGGCAGCCAATGCGGCAAAGCCGATCCCCGCGGCGCCGACAAGCGCAACCAGCGACTTGTGCATGTGTTCTCCTCGTTTGATCGGCCGGGCGCCGATCCGGGAAGTGAATAAGCGGAAGTCCCCGTAAACCCCCAAATTCCTCGTCGCCTCCGTCACTCTTAAAGAGCGACTATTTGGCGGAAGTTTGGTGCGAAAAGTTGTAGCGCAGCACTTTGATCGAATTTAAGGCGTCCCCCCGGATCCGGGGGGACGATTTTCGCCGTAAATCCTACAGCCTGCCCTTAGTAGCAGGCGCGGACCCAAGCATAGCCGTTCCAGACTCGGCGGCAGCCGGGACCATAATAAGGATACGGATACAGCCCGTAGCGGTAGTAACCGTAGGGGTAGTAGCCGTAAGGGCCATAGGCACCGGCGGCCAATGCACCACCGACGATGGCCCCGCCGATAAAGGGACCCGGGCCCCAGCCCCAACCGCCGCGCCAACCATAACCCCAGCGTGCGTCCGCAGTGCTTGCCGTCGCCAGCGCGGTCGCACCGATCGCCGCTACCGCGAGAAGGGTAGTCAGGATTTTTCTCATGGCATCACCTCGAAACCATCCTCTGTTCTACAGAACTTCAAAATCGACCCCTGGCGCCTAAGTTCCCATTTATTGGTGAATGTGGACTGAACAATCATGCCTGAATATGGCCATCATTTGCGGCCGAGCGGCGATCAGATGACTGCTGCCTTGCTGACCTACGCCATCGGCGACATCCACGGCTCGCTGAGCAAACTGCGCAAGCTGATGGCACGCTGCGCACGTCACGCGCAAGGACGGCCGATGATGTTCGTCTTTCTCGGCGATTACATCGACCGCGGACCGGAAAGCGCCGGCGTCGTCCGCTATGTCATCGAACTTCAATCGCGGATGCGCGAGCAAGTGATCGCGCTCAAGGGAAACCACGAAGCGGTCGCACTGGGCGTCGTCGACGGCACAATGCCGGCAGATCATTGGCTGGCGCTTGGTGGAGCGGCAACACTGCGCAGCTACGACGCCGACAGCGCCCAGGCGCTGCCGGGCGAGCACGTGGATTGGCTGCGTTCGCTGCGGCCGAGCTACGACGACGGCCGCCGCCTCTTCGTCCATGCCGGCATCGATCCAGAAAGACCGCTCGATGCGCAACGCGAGCGTGACTTGCTCTGGATCAGAGAACCGTTCCTCTCCGAGGAACGCGACTACGCCCGCCTCATCGTGCACGGTCACACCCCGCTGGCGAGCGGTACGCCGGACCTACGCGGCAACCGGTTGAACGTCGATACCGCGGCCGGGTTCGGCGGCCCGTTGACGGCGGCGGTCTTTGCCGGCGCGGAAACAAGACCGATCGGATTTCTTCAGGCGACGTGACGGCGTACGGATGAAGAGTGCTACTCGATAAGGCGGTCATTTTTGCCTCGCTTTGCAGAGTGTTAGGAGAGAGAGTGCGACAATACGTCGCAGTCGTCCGCCGCCAGGCGGGCTGGGATACCGCGTTCAATCGCGGTGCTCGCGCGCGCCGACGCGGCGATGTACGCGCGCAAGGCGGCGCGGCGGGAGCGGCTGCATCCGCACCACGCCATGACAGATTAGTGGCGCATGATCTTTTCGGAAAACCGGCTTCCACTTTTCCGGATCATGCTTTAGGCGATGATATCCGGCGTCAGCTGGTCTTCGATGAAGGTGATGCGATCGCGCAATTGCAACTTGCGCTTCTTCAGGCGCTGAACCTGGATGATGTCGGCGCCGGGTGAACCCTGCAGCGCCGCGATCGCGGCGTCGAGGTCGCGATGCTCCTGCTGCAGGCCCGCAAGTTGCCCCCGCAGCTCGCGTTCTTCCTCTTTTGTCATCGCCGCCTTGGTCGCGCCGTGGTTCCGCCGCGGGCGCCCCGTGGGTACGGTCTTGCCGGTAAGTCGCTATGGATTATCGCGTTTTGGTTAACTCCCCACAAGCCCGCATGGCGGCGGTGCACAGCGGGGATTTTCGCAGCGCGGCAAAAGGAGTATCTTTCCGGGCGGTCAAACCGGTGTAGCGTTCCCTCACAGGGGGTCATGACACGCAAGGAGGCTGCCATATGGCGATCGAATCGCATCTTGCAGAACTCGAAAGACGGCACCAAGCGCTGGAGCAGGAAATCAGCGAAGCGCGAACCCACCCCGCGACGGACGGTTTGAAGCTCGCGGAACTCAAACGGCGCAAGTTGCACGTCAAGGACGAGATCACGCGGCTGAAGCAAGACGCAGTCGTACATTAGTCGACGAACTGTTTGTTCTTCGCCCACCCCTTCCTGCACGCCAGTGGGGAGACGGTAAGGGTTTTTTCGCACAGCAAAACCCCATCAGCATTCCGCCTTGCGCGGAATGTATCCTTCCGTATTTTGACATTCGGACAATTCTGTCCGGATATTTTACTTTAGTCATGCCCGCGCATAGCCGTTCGAAGAACGGCGTCGCTTCGCTCGTCAACGTCAAAGCCGGACCGATTTCAGGATCGCACCGAACTCTCGGTGAAATTTTGGCTGTTGGCCATGGCTGGGGAAAGGAATGCTGCCGCTGTTGAGCACATTAAATCTACCTTCCCGTAATTTAGGCCCCAGGATCTTGCAGACGTTCGCCTTGATCAAAATTAATGGTACCGACTTATCAGGACTCAGGCTCATGAGATCGGCGTCAAGTTGCTTGTAATCTTGCTCGATGACCTTTTTCCTATCCACGTTTTTTGATTTGTCCACCTGCTTGTATGTGGCATCCACCAACACCCAGCCCCTTCGTTGGAACTCTAGCAGACCGTCCTGCTTTGTAGGCGGGGTGAAGTTGAGTTGCTTCATCAACGCCGCAAAGAGTGGTTCGGTTGACCGGCCTTCCGGATTGTAAAAGTATTTTCCAGACTTTGGCGGAGATTCGGCGACGATCACGAGTTTAACCGGCGTCGGCTCGTACTTACGTCTGAGGTCTAGGTAATATTCTTTCGGCTTCATTGCGATCATCCTTTCTACGTTGGAGAACCGACCAAGCGTACTGAAACCTCACACCCCCCTCGCCGTCTCGCGCAGCTTGAATTTCTGAATTTTCCCGGTGCTGGTCTTCGGAATTTCCATGAACACGATGTGGCGCGGGCATTTGTAGGCGGCGAGCTGCGAGCGGCACCAGGCGATCAGCTCGTCGGCGGTGGCGCTGGCGCCCGGCTTGAATTCCACGAAGGCGCACGGCGTCTCGCCCCATTTGTCGTCGGGCTTGGCGACCACGGCGACGGCGGCGACCGCCGGATGCTTGTAGAGCGCGTCCTCGACCTCGATCGAGGAAATGTTCTCGCCGCCGGAGATGATGATGTCCTTGGAGCGGTCCTTGAGCTGGATGTAGCCGTCGGGGTGCATGACGCCGAGATCGCCGGAATGAAACCAGCCGCCGGCGAATTCCTTCTCGGTCGCCGACCTGTTCTTTAGATAACCCTTCATCACCACGTTGCCGCGGAACATCACCTCGCCCAGCGTTGTGCCGTCGCGCGGCACCGGCCGCATGGTCGCCGGATCGAGCACGTCGAGCGCTTCGAGCACCGGATAGCGCACGCCCTGGCGGGCCTTCTTCGCCGCTTGCGCCGCGGCGGGGAGCGCGTCCCATTCGCGGCGCCATTCGCTGACGCAGGCCGGCCCGTAGACCTCGGTCAACCCGTAGACATGGGTGACGTTGAAGCCGGCGGCCTTCATCGCCGCCAGCACGGCTTCCGGCGGCGGCGCCGCGGCAGTGACGAATTCGACTACATGCGGCAGCGGCTTCTTCTCCTGCGGCGGCGCATTGAGCAGCGTCGACATCACGATCGGCGCCCCGCACAGGTGCGTCACCTTGCGGGCGGCGATGGCGTCGAAGATCGGCGCCGCGCGCACCGCGCGCAGGCAGACATGGGTGCCGGCGACGATCGACAGCGTCCAGGGAAAGCACCAGCCGTTGCAGTGAAACATCGGCAGCGTCCACAGATACACCGGATACTTGCCCATGCCGCAGGTGATCACGTTGCCGAGCGCCAGCAGATAAGCGCCGCGGTGGTGATAGACGACGCCCTTGGGATCGCCGGTAGTGCCCGACGTGTAGTTGAGCGAGATGGCGTCCCACTCGTCGTCCGGCATCTGCCAGGCGAAGTCGGCGTCGCCCTCGGCGAGCAACGCCTCGTAGTCCAGGCTGCCGAGGCGCTCGCCGGCGCCGGTAAATTCCGCATCGTCGTAATCGACGACGAGCGGCTTCACCTTGGCGCGCGCCAGCGCCTCCTTGACGACCTTGGAAAACTCGCGGTCGGTGATCAGCACCTTGGCATCGGCGTGGTCGAGAATGAAAGCGATCAGCGCGGCGTCGAGCCGGGTGTTCAGCGCGTTGAGCACGGCGCCCGCCATCGGCACGCTGTAATGCGCTTCGATCAGCGCCGGCGTATTGGCGAGCATCACCGAGACGGTGTCGCCGCGCTTGATGCCGCGGCGCGCCAGCGCCGAGGCCAATTGCCGAGCGCGCGCATAGAACTGCCGATAAGTCCAGGACCGTGCGCCGTGGATGATCGCGGTCGCGTCGGGATAAACCTCGCCGGCGCGCGCCAGGAAGGACAGCGGCGTCAGCGGCTGGAAATTTGCCGCATTGCGGTCGAGGTCAATGTCGTAGGGCGTCGGCATGATTTGTCCCCTCGCTACTAAAGTCGAACCTAGCGAATGGGAGCGGCTGAGATCAATGGCGGCGATCCCTCAAAAACCGCGTTATCTGCAAGCGGACAGATGACATAGATCAAAGCGCAGGACTTGTTGCTGGGGCTTGTTGCCGGCGCCATAGTGCATGGCGGATTGCCGCCGCAGCTTGCAATGGCCGTGGCCGCGGATCGAGAATGAAGCCATAACATTACTTCTCCCGGTTGGAGGATGGAGGAAAGCGCCATGGACGCTCGTCCGAGCCGCTATCACGAGGTCTACGCGCGCTGGCAGCGCGATCCGCAAGGCTTTTGGGGCGAAGCGGCAGCGGACATCGACTGGTTCGAGAAGCCGAAGGCGGCGTTCGACCCGAAGGCGGGGATTTACGGGCGCTGGTTCCCCGGCGGCGTCTGCAATACCTGCTTCAATGCCGTCGACCGCCACGTCAATGCCGGGCGCGGCGAGCAGGCGGCCATCGTCTATGATTCGCCGCTCGCCGGAGCCAAGCGCACCATCAGCTACCACCGCCTGCTCACCGAGACCCAGGTGCTCGCCGTCATGCTGCGCGATCTCGGCGTCGGCAAGGGCGACCGGGTCATCGTCTATATGCCGATGGTGCCGGAGGCGTTGATCGCCATGCTCGCCTGCGCGCGCATCGGCGCGGTTCATTCGGTGGTGTTCGGCGGGTTTGCCGCGCGCGAGCTGGCGACGCGCATCGACGACGCCAAGCCGAAGGTGGTGCTCTCCGCCAGCTGCGGGCTGGAGCCCGGCCGCATCGTCCACTACAAGCCGCTGCTCGACGAGGCGATTGCGCTGTCGCAGCACAAGCCCGATGCCTGCCTCATCCTGCAACGCCCGCAGGCGGAAGCGTCATTGATCGCCGGCCGCGACCACGATTGGGCGAAGATGCGCGATCACGCGCTCACGCACGCCCGCTCGGTCTATGACTGCGTGCCGGTCGCGGCCACCGACCCGCTCTACATTCTCTACACCTCGGGCACGACCGGCCAGCCGAAGGGCGTCGTGCGCGACAATGGCGGCCACATGGTCGCGCTCAAATGGTCGATGAAAAATCTCTACGACGTCGAGCCGGGCGAGACGTACTGGGCGGCCTCCGATATCGGCTGGGTGGTCGGCCACTCTTACATCGTCTATGCGCCGCTCTTTCACGGCTGCACTACGATCCTGTATGAGGGCAAACCGGTCGGCACGCCCGACGCTGGCGCCTTCTGGCGGGTCATCGCCGAGCACGGTGTCGCCGCGCTGTTCACCGCGCCGACCGCGTTCCGCGCCATCAAGAAGGAGGATCCGGACGGCAAGCTTCTGGCGCAATACGATTTGAGCAAATTCCGCACGCTGTTTCTCGCCGGCGAACGCGCCGACCCGCCGACGCTCGAATGGGCGGAGAAGATGCTCAAGGTGCCGGTGATCGATCATTGGTGGCAGACCGAGACCGGCTGGGCCATCGCCGGCAATCCGGTGGGACTCGGCATGCTGCCGATCAAGCACGGCTCGCCGACGGTGGCGATGCCCGGCTACGACGTGCGCATCGTCGACGAGGCGAGCCACGAGGTGGCGGCCAACAAAATGGGCTCGATCGTGGTCAAGCTGCCGCTGCCGCCGGCCTGCCTGCCGACGCTGTGGCAGGCCGACGAGCGCATGCGCGAAAGCTACCTCGACGAATTCCCAGGCTACTACAAGACCGCCGACGCCGGCTTCAAGGACGAGGACGGCTACATCTTCGTCATGAGCCGCACCGACGACATCATCAATGTCGCCGGGCACCGGCTCTCGACCGGCGGCATGGAGGAAGTGCTCGCCTCGCATCCCGACGTCGCCGAATGCGCCGTGCTCGGCATCAAGGACGAGCTCAAGGGCGAAGTGCCGTGCGGCTTCATCGTGCTCAAATCCGGCGTCAACCGGCTGCCGAGCGAGATCGAGAAGGAATGCATCGCGCTCATTCGCGAGAAGATCGGACCGGTTGCCGCGTTTAAGCTCGCCATCGCGGTGGCGCGGCTGCCGAAAACGCGGTCGGGTAAGATTCTGCGCGGCACCATCAAGAAGATCGCCGACGGCGACAGCTGGACCATGCCGGCGACGATCGACGACCCGGCCATCCTCGACGAGATCGGCAGCGCGCTGAAGGGCAAGGGTTTGGGGGCGGCTTAAGGGTTTCGCTCAGGGATCGCGGCGCCGTTCCGGGCAACAGCGTTGGATGCGGGTCACGCCCTACGCTGCGGACCGATTAGGATCAGAATCGCGGTCCGCTTTGGCAATTATTCGTCCGCTTCCCGCGCAGGCTTTGCAGCGGATTTGATCGCCGCGCACGCGGACCCGGCCGGTGCCATAACACTGCACGCAGGTCTCCTGGACGACAGGCGCTGGGTGATCGGTGTCAGCCGAAATCCGTTTTCCGAAATCCATTCGCATAGCCTTTGGTGTGTTTGCGCGACGGCAAGAGTGAGGGGACGTTATCGATGCCGCGTTAAGGCCGCGGCGGCAGATTGCGTAAAATGCGATGCAAGCAGCCTAGCGTTGGCGCCGCAGCCGGCGGCCTTTTGCCTTGGCCGCCTTGGCCGCCTTGGCGTTGCAGGCGGCGCAGCGGCAGCCGAGCGGCTTGATGAAGAGATCGAAATAGTCGCAGCCGTAGTCGAGCGTGATCTCTTCGCCCGGCGCAATGGCGCGTAGCGCGATGAACACCATCTGGCCCTTGCGCAGCACCGCCTCCGCATTGGGCCGGCAGGCATGATTGATATAGCGGGCCAAATTTTTCCGCGACGAGCCGTCGATGCTCCAGCGCCGGTTGATCTCGAACATGTACTTGGCGCCGGTGCGCCGTTCGCGTTCGTGCGCCGCGGCGGTCGGGATGCGCCGGCCGCGATAGGTGACGATGGCGGCGGCTTTCGCGATGGGCTTTGTCGCAAACAGGCCGAGGCCGGCCGACGCGCGGGCGACGCGGAAGGAGCGTGACGGCATGGCTCGGTATTAGAGCATGATCCGGAAAAGTGGAAACCAGTTTTCCGAAAAGATCATGCTCCATCAAATGATTCGGCGGATCGCCAGGGTTTTGAACGGCGGCTTTGCCGGCCAGAGCGCACACCTCCAGGCTTCAGCTTTAAGGAAAACTTCACGCTGCCGGCTCACTCTGCAGCGAACCTCGCAGCAGCGGCAATGGTTTCACTCCTCACGATGGGAATCGCCTGGCAGTTCGCGATCCTGGCGGGCGGCGTTGGCCTGCTCGCCGCATTGGCCGCCGCCGGCGTCTTTACCCGCGTGCGGCAGGCGAGCGGGCGCGCCCGCGCGGTGTGGATCGCCGTCGGCGCCGTGACCCTCCTCTGTGCAGCGATCGCTGTCGACCTGGTCGTGGAGCAGGCCTCCGGAATTGCACCGATCGCCGCCGGCGCGGCGATCGGACTTGGCCTTGGCGGCGGCCTCTATCGGCTGGCCGCGGCGACCGGCGCGCAGCAGGACTTGCGCGACGCCGCGCTCAGCTACATGACCCAGGGCCTTTGCATGTTCGACGCCCCGGGGCGGCTCGTCTTCTGGAACAAGCGCTTTGCCGAGATCTACCGGATCGAGGGCCGCCTGCGCATCGGCTTTTCCTTGCGCGACATTCTGCGCGAGCGCATCGCCGTCGGCACCTTGGCCGAGGACCCGGAGGAATTTGCCCGCCGCGCCACAGCGGCGGCCCGCGACGGCAAGAAATTCACCCACGTGTTCGAACTGTCCGACGGGCGCAAGATCGCGGTCAACAACGAGCCGCGGCCGCGCGGCGGCTGGGTGTCGACGCATGAGGACATCAGCGAACGGCTGCAGGTCGCGCAAGAGCGCGCCGCCCTCCTCGATCAGGAACAGCGCCGGGCGCTGGTGGATGCCGCCATCGCCGCGTTTCGCCCGCAGATGGAAGACCTCATCGGCAGCGTCAGCGGCAAGGCCAGCGCCATGCGCGGCACCGCCTCCTCGCTGTTCGCCTCTTCGGAACAGACCTCGCAGCGCGCCGCCGGCGCGGTGCGCGCCTTCGACCACGCCTCAGCCAACGTCAAAATCGTCGCCGCGGCGGCCGAGGAACTGTCGCACTCGATCGCCGAGATCAGCAACCGGCTGATGCAAATGAGCGAGGTGGTGCGGCTCGCCACCACCGAGGCGCAGGCGACCAACGAGGAGATCGCCGGACTTGCCGACGGCGCACAGAAGATCGGCGACGTCGTCAGGCTGATCCGCGCCATTGCCGAGCAGACCAATCTGTTGGCGCTCAACGCCACCATCGAGGCGGCGCGCGCCGGCGACGCCGGCCGCGGCTTTGCCGTGGTCGCCTCCGAGGTGAAATCGCTCGCGGTGCAGACCGCGAAGGCCACGGAAGAGATCGCCAATCATATCCTCGCCGTGCAGACCTCGACCGGCGGCGCGGTCGAGGCGATCCGCCGCATCGCGCTGCGCATGCAGGCGATCAACGAATCCGCGTCCGCGGCGTCGGCGGCGGTGGAGCAGCAGAACGCGGCGACCGGCGATATCAAGCACAACGTCAGCAGCGCCGCCGACGGAACCAACGCCATGGCCGCCGTGCTCGGCGATGTCGCCGGCGCCACCACCGAGACGCGCGCGTCGGCGCAGATCGTGCTCGATGCCTCGGAAACGGTGGCCAAGGACATCGCCAAGCTGCGCGCCAATGTCGAGGCCTTCCTCGCCAAGGTGGCGGTGTAGTTTTCCGGGGATTAGGGTTCCGGCGCAGTAGCGGCCATTTTTACCGCGCAATCCGTTGACCACCTCGCCCCGCATGCGGGGAGAGGTCGCGAGCACAGCGAGCCGGGTGAGGGGGCGGTGCGACTTGTCTCAGCCTCGCAGCTTAGCGTTGCGCCGAGGCCCCTTCCACCGCGCAAACGCTGTAGCCGACGCTTTTGCGTCGGCGTTCTTTACGTAAAGAACGGCGGCCGAAGGCCGCCTATGCCCCCTCCCCCACTTTCGTGGGGAAGGACGAATGAAGCGCACAGCGGCCATGGCCTGGAAGCCCGCGTATGACGCATGAAAAAGGTGTATAGCTGGCGCCGCATAAGCATGAGATATCGGCCATGAACGCACCCCTCTCCGCCCACCCGACGCCGCCCTATAAGCACACCCCCCTGTTCCAGCTCGGCAGGGACGTAACGCCATACCGGAAAATCGCCGCCGACGGCCTGCGGCTCGAGCGGGTGCTGGGCGAGGAACCGTTGGTGGTGCCGCGCGAGGCGATGCGGGCGCTGGCGGAAGCGGCCTTCACCGACATCAATCATCTGCTGCGCCCCGCGCACCTGGCGAGCCTCAAAGCCATCGTCGAGGACCCCGAGGCGTCGGATAACGACAAGTTCGTCGCCTACGATTTTCTCAAGAACGCCAACATCGCCGCCGGCGGCGTGCTGCCGATGTGTCAGGACACCGGCACCGCGATCATCATGGGCAAGAAGGGCCGGCTCATCTGGACCGACGGCGGCGACGAAGCGGCGCTCGCCGAGGGCGCGCGCGACGCCTATCTGAAGCGCAACCTGCGCTATTCGCAGCTGGCGCCCATTTCCATGTTCGAGGAGAAGAACACGCGCAACAACATGCCGGCGCAGGTCGAGATTTACGCCGAGGGCGCCAGCGGGGCCGACGCCGCCTACAAGTTCCTGTTCATCGCCAAAGGCGGCGGCTCCGCCAACAAGGCGTTTCTGTTCCAGGCCACGCCGTCGATACTCTCCCGCGAAAGAATGCTCGCCTTCCTCAAGGAGAAGGTCTTGACGCTCGGCACCGCGGCCTGCCCGCCTTACCATCTCGCCATCGTCATCGGCGGCACCTCCGCCGAAATGACCATGAAGACGGTCAAGCTCGCCTCCTGCAAATATTACGACACGCTGCCGGAGCACGGCTCCGAGGACGGCCACGCCTTCCGCGACAAGGAAATGGAGCGCGAGATCCAGAAGATGACGCAGGCGCTCGGCGTCGGCGCGCAGTTCGGCGGCAAATATTTCTGCCACGACGTGCGCGTCATCCGGCTGCCGCGCCACGGCGCCTCGCTGCCGATCGGGCTCGGCGTGTCGTGCTCGGCCGACCGCCAGGCGCTGGGCAAGATCACCCGCGACGGCGTGTTCCTCGAAGAGCTGGAGCACAACCCGGCGAAATATCTGCCCGAGGTCGACGAAAAGAAACTCGGCGGCGCGGTGGTGCAGATCGACCTCAACAAGCCGATGCAGGAGATTTTGGCGCAACTTTCAAAACATCCGATCAAGACGCGGCTGTCGCTCAACGGCGCGCTGATCGTGGCGCGCGACTCTGCGCACGGAAAACTGCGCGAACGGCTGGAGCGCGGCGAGCCCCTGCCCGACTACTTCAAGAACCATCCGATCTATTACGCGGGACCGGCGAAAACGCCGGAAGGCTACGCCTCCGGCGCGTTCGGGCCGACCACGGCGGGCCGCATGGATTCCTTCGTCGCCGATTTCCAGGCCGCCGGCGGCTCGATGGTGATGCTGGCGAAAGGCAACCGCGCGGCGGTCGTGCGCGAGGCCTGCAAGAAGCACGGCGGCTTCTATCTCGCCTCGATCGGCGGCAGCGCGGCGAATCTCGCCGAGCATTGCATCAAGAAGGTCGAGTGCGTCGAATATCCCGAGCTCGGCATGGAAGCGATCTGGCGCATCGAGGTGGTCGACTTCCCCGCCTTCATCGTCATCGACGACAAGGGCAACGACTTCTTCAAGGAATTGAATTTGGGGTGAGTGTCATTCCCGGGCGCCGCGCCCTGGGCCCGGCCGGAATGACGCGGTTCAAGCCGCTTCGGCGTTCTTGATCGGGGCCGGCGAGGCCGGCCGACCCGCCTGGCGGACCGAGGTGCGAATAAGTTCGGCGCCGCAGTTCCGGCAGGCATAGATGGTGTCTTCGACCTCGGCGGTAACCGGATGCCGGGCGTGGAACATCATTCGTCCCGAACAAACCGGGCACGGCATCATCAACGAGGGCAGACTTGACGGCGTTTCGACCGTTTGATGACGCATCGGCCACCCAAATGTTACCGTTTCGTTAATCTCTCGCCTCTTTTGCGCCGAGTCAACGACTTTTGTGCATTGCACACAGTAACGCTGCACTGCCGCGCACTAGCCTTAACGGCAGGTCTCCACCGAAGGTTGGATTCTACGGGGTCTTCTGCGGGCTCTTGGCCTTGCCGTTAGGCCGATTCCAGCGCCGCGATGCGGGCGACGCCGAGCGCCGCCAAATTGACCCGAGTCGCGGCCACCGAGCCGTCAACATCGATGCCGCGGCAGGCGTCCTCGACGACGAAAACCGCGAAACCTTCGCGCTGCGCGTCCTCGGCGGAATAGCGGACGCAGAAATCGAAGGCGAGGCCGGCCAAAAATACCCGCGTAAAGCCGCGGTTGCGCAAATAGCCGATCAAGCCGGTCGGCGTCGTGCGGTCGTTCTCGTAGAACGCGGAGTAGGAATCGATCGTCGGGTCGGTGCCTTTGCGCAGCACCAAGGCGGCATGGGGAATATGCAGCGCCGGATGGAACTCGGCGCCCGGCGAGCCTTGCACGCAATGGTCGGGCCAGAGGATTTGCGGCCCGTAGGAAGCGGCAATGGTGTCGTAGGGCTTTTTGCCGGCATGCGAGGAGGCGAAGGAAAAGTGTCCGGCCGGGTGCCAGTCCTGCGTCAGCACCACATTGCGAAACCGCGCCGCCAAACGATTGACGATCGGCACCACCTCGTCGCCGCGCGGCACGGCGAGCCTGCCGCCGGGACAAAAATCGTTCTGCACGTCCACCACGATCAGGACATCGCTGCCGTTGATGGTCGCGGGTTCGCTCATTTGTCGTGTCGCGTCATGCGGAGGATGACTGCGCTTTCTCCTGCACGCGGCGATCGACCTCCGCCGCAAGCTGCACCAGTTCGTCGGCGACCTCGACCGGATAGGTCGTGCCCGGCTCGAGCCGGCGCAAGGGCTCGGGCAGACGTTCAAGCTCGCGCTTGGCGTGGCGGCGGATGTCATCGAGCGAGGGCGCCGG
Organism: uncultured Alphaproteobacteria bacterium; assembly: GCA_963721025.1. Classification (GTDB taxonomy): domain Bacteria; phylum Pseudomonadota; class Alphaproteobacteria; order Rhizobiales; family Xanthobacteraceae; genus BOG-931. The sequence goes on from CAVRHN010000007.1 coordinate 94,745, forward strand.
GCGCAGGCGTCGGCCGCCCTGCATTACCGGCTGGATCAGCGCCTCGCCGTCCCCGTCGTGGCCCTCCAGACCGAGCAGATCGCCGGCCATGCGGCCGTCCGGCCCGTAGCGCCGCCAGACCTGCTTGCGCCCGGGCCAGGTGGCCTTGTTCGCCGAGCGCTTGCGCCGCGGCAGGCCGGCATATTCCTGCATCTTGTAAACGCAATCGAGCGCCGGCACGTCGGACGATGTGGTGAGGCTGGTGCCGACGCCGAGGCCGTCGATCGGCGCTTTGACCCGCGCAAAGCCGGCGATCGCATCTTCGTCGAGGCCGCCGCTGGCAAAGATTGTCACGTCGGCAAGCCCGCCGGCATCGAGAATGCCACGCACGCGGTGCGACAGCGCGACGAGATCGCCGGAGTTGAGACGAACGGCGCGGATCGCGATTCCCTTCGCCTGCAGCCGTGGCGCCAGCGCGACGACCTTCCGCGCCGCTGCCTCGGTGTCGTAGGTGTCGAGCAGCAGCACGAGATTATCGGGGCGCGATTGGGCGAACGCCGCAAACGCCGCGGTCTCGTCGGCGAACGCCTCGATGAAGGAGTGCGCCATCGTTCCGTAGATCGGGATGCCGAAATCGCGGCCAGCCAGCACGGTGGCGGTGCCGGCAAAACCGGTGATATAGCTCGCCCGCGCCGCCATCAGCCCGGCCTCGGCGCCGTGCGCGCGCCGCAACCCGAAATCGACCAGCAGCTTGCCGGGCGCGGCCAGCACGACGCGCGCCGCCTTGGCGGCGATCAGCGTTTGCAAATGCAGGATATTGATCAGGCGCGATTCGGCGAATTGCGCCTGCGGCAGCGGCGCGGTGACCCGCAGGATCGGCTCGTTGGCAAAGAACACCGTGCCCTCGGGCATGGCGTGGACGTCACCGCAGAAGCGAAAGTCGCGCAGATAATCGAGCAGGTTGTCGCCGAACCGGCCGGTGCTCTTGAGCCATTCGATCTCCGCGGCCGGGAAGCGAATATTCTCGAGAAAATCGAGCGCCTGCTGCAGCCCGGCGGCGAGGAGAAAACCGCGGCGGGCCGGGAGCGCGCGGACGAAGAACTCGAACACTGCGGCTTTCGTCTCGCCATGATCCAGGTAGGCCTGCATCATGTTGAGCTGGTAAAGGTCCGTCAGCAGCGCGCTTGGGCGAGAAGTCATTGTTTGCTGTGTTCCCGATTTGCGCCGAACCATAGCAGGTCAGGATGCGAATACGGATATCAGGCGTCACCAACGCCGAGGTCATTCGTTTCAGGTTGATTTCGCCAAAAGGCAATAGGAGATTGCGTCCGTCTTAGGTCATTACCGGGCGCATTCCAGCTTCAGCGCGCTGAACTTGCCGACCACTCCACAACGGGACAGCGTCTAAGAAGCAGGTTTAAATAGCTCAGAACGCAGCGGGCCCGCACGAAGCGTCTTCGCATGGCGCCGATGCGCGGCGGACATCCGGCGCTGTCATAGGCAGGAACAGTCTAACGCCGGTTTGATCAAGTGCAAACAGCGGAACCATCCGCGGCATCTCGCTGTCCTTGACCAGCGTCAACCAACGATTGTCGAGGATAATCCAGTCGCCGTTGAGACGAGTGGCGACAACGGCATGGTTCTCACCGACGGCGAGATCGTGGACGACGACGAGTCTGACATCCTCCGCCGCGACACCCGCCTGGGTCAACGCCACGTATTTGGCGATCGCGTAATCCTCGCAGTCGCCGCGGCCGGTGGTGAGCGTGACGAGTGGAGCGCTCCAGCGGTCGAGCACGCCCCACTGGGCGAGATCGCTCATGGGACGGATCGCCAGATTGATCGCGCGGTTGATGATCCCGATGCGGGCGCGACCAGCGCGAGCTTGGCCTTGCGCAACGATAGCCAGGAAGCTTCGCGCGGCTGCCGGACACCGCTCCAGGCTCGTGCGGCAAAGTTCGAGAATGTCATTCTCGGCGCGGATATCGGCCTCGACGCCGCTCCATTTCGTCAGAAGCTCTCCGGTTGCAACCGGCACCGTGTTGAACCCGAACGGTTCCGCCAAAACCGGTGTTTGGATGGCAGGTCCCGCTTTAGCCGGCGATTCGATGGACGGCTTGGCTGGATCGAGCGCCGCCACTTTCGCCAGTGCCTGGGCATCGTCGTGCGTCCGATCCTCGGTCTGATCCGGGATCTGATCCGGGATCTGATCCGGGATCTGATCGGAGATTTGATCTCGGGCCTGCTCGTGCGGCGTCGCGATCACGACAGCAACGGCCGGCCCATCCACACTGGCGAATGCATTGGTTTCGCCGACAGAAGAGCCCGGCGAGACAAGAAGCAATGCTGCAATGCAGCACACCGCAACGCGCCCGAACATTTTGACGTCCCTGAACGTCCGGGGTACGGCGCTTGATCGCGCTCTCCCGGTTTTTGTTCAGGGACGGAATAAATCCGGCGTTGCTGCGGTCCGGTTAAGACGGGGGAGCCTTGCGGCAAACGGTTGAAAACAACGTCAAGGAACCGCCTCAACATTGCGAACAATTTTATCGATTGCGTTTCCAATGGAAACTTAAGCAACCCTTTCGGACGCGTTGTTCGAATTCGTCGCAGACACCCTGGTGTCGTGCTTCGGCACCTTTCCGTCGCGGGCCATCGCGTGCGGTCACTGGTCCGTGGTTGAGGCGCCAAGCACCGCGGCATGATCATCGGCGTTTTGACCGTAAATCCACCGTTGCGGATGCGAAGAATGCCCGGAGCTTGTTTTTACTTGTTTCTATAGTCTACCAACCTTGCTTCAAAGCGCAGATTTGTGCCTTTGGTCACATTCTGCACCGCAGGAGAAGAGGTATCTGAGTTTAAAGGACGGGAGTGTAGCGCGTCCCACCGGGTTTAAATTGCTTGAGGGCGCTAAGATTGCGCATGTTTGTTCCATCGATCGAACGCCTCGCTCGCATGATCGCTGAAAATGGCCATGTCGTAGTAAATGACGAGGGAATTTGGCAGAAACGAGCCGACGGCAGTCCCCTCCAGTTCACAGACAGCATCGGGCGCAAGTTTTCACCACCGTTACTTCGCGCGGACTTTGATGCCTGGCGCAAGGCAAGGCTTATTTCTCAGGACCGCAGCGCCCCGGCTGAGCAAGGGCTCGTTTTTGCGCCCACCCGAGTCGGTCTTGAAGCCGGCGCCAAAGCATCGGGGGGCACACGGCTGCGAAAGACCGCCGTTGAGTGATCATCGAGTCCGAATTTCCGAAGCCATGATTTTCCGACCGCTAAACCGATCGCAGAGCTGCATTGTGGCCTTTACGTCGTCGCTTTGGAATCTTAAGCGAGCATCGTCAATTGGCCGAAATGCTGGTCATGGAAAACATTCATGAACAGCACTAAAGAGTCCGTCGCATAGCCTTGTTTCTGCGGTGGCGATTCTCTTCCGGGGAGACCTCCGCGTTCGTCTTGCAGCGAAGCTGGTCAAGGGCCAATATTTCAGCGGCAGTGATCTCATGCGAAAGTGGCCGAGACGCCCTGCGGAAAGGAAAGGAAGAACATGTCCGATGAGCCCAACACCGCAGATACAAAAGCCAATCCGGCGCCGACCGCCGAACCGGCATCCGCCGCCGCAGGTCAGAGTGACCGGCAGGCGGTAACAATCCGCTATATCGATCGTCCCGATATCGAGGAGACTTTCGCCGATTCCGTCAGCGGCCTCATCTTCGATGGGCAGGCGCTGCGCATCGAGTTCGCCGTAACCCGCCTCGACGAGGTCAGGCCCAACGCGCCGCTCACTGGCCGCCGCTATCCGGCAAGTCGGATCGTGCTGCCGCCGGCCGCGGCGGTCGATCTTATCAACCGCATGCAGCAGATCGCGGCAGCGCTCACGCAGGCCGGCATGGTCAAGGCTGCGCCACGGCCGGGCGGGACGCCGAACGCAGGCTGAGGCCAGCGCCCTATTGCAGTCAGGAAATTGCCCGGCGACCGGTCGGCGATAAATTTTCGATACCCCGCGCGCTGATCGGGATCGTTCTCGAATGCGCAACAGCAGCTGAAGCGCTTTTTTATAACACGGTGTCGGTTCAATTTAATTTTCTTCACCGCACCGTACGACTGAACACCTAATGTAGCCCATAACGAGCGAATTCCCCCTCGATGTTCGGTTCGGCAGTCTTTGCCGCGGCTATGTCGGCGTTTCCGCCGGCCAGATCGCCCTTCTTCAGCTTGGCGAACCCTCGGCCGTATAGCGCACTTGGCAACTTTGAATCTAACCGCAGTGCCGTATTATAATCGGCGATCGCTAATTCCCATCGGCCAAATTTAAGGTACGTGAAACCGCGCGAATCGAACGTCGCGGCGATGGTCGGCTTTAATTGGATCGCCTGATTGCAATCAGCCAACGCTGCCTGCAACTCGCCGATTATGGCGCGCGTCCAGCACCGCTCATTCCACACGACCGCTAACGTGGGTTGCTGCCGCAGCGCCTCATTGAAATCCTTCACGGCGCGGGGATAGTCACCTTTTTTCTGGTAAGTCTCTGCACGGTTGGCAAACGCGTCGGTATAATCTGGATCGATTTTAATTGCGGCATCAAAATCCGCTATCGCTCGGTCGTACTCCTCCTTCTTTTGGTAAGCTACACCTCGATTGTTGAAGGATTTGGCGTAATTCGGATTGAGCTTGATCGATTCATTATAGTCCCGGATGGCCAGATCGTATTGACCCTTGCCGCTATATGCGTTGCCCCGGTTGTTGTAAGCGATCACCAAGACTTTCGGGTTATCCGCATCCGATTGTATAAGCGCTGTGCAACCGATGATCTGAGGCTCAGCGGATGTGCGGTCATTTCCGTTGCACGAGTCGATGTTGCCGAGCTTTTGGCTCTGCGCCAGTGCCGACGTTACCAGCATCAGCAACATCACAATCGATGCTACGCCGCAGCCAATGCTTCGGGATGCATCACCTCTCATGTCGTAAACCCCACGTTCCCGGCGGTGCGGCCGCCGGAAACGTTTCATGCTCCTCTAAGCGCTCTATTTTTCTTCGACAAGCGTTGAAAACCTGACCTCGCCGTTATCCAAGATTTCAACGCGCGGGGCGGTCCCTCGAATCCCCATCGTTCCTATGGGCGTGTCGATCTTCATGCTGCCGGTGTGCGCGACATTGCCGGCGATGAAAGTGAACGTCCCCTTGGTCAGACTCAGCAGGGTCGAATTTGAATTGCCCTTCGGATCATACACAAACTCATTCAGTTCCATTCGAGCATTGCGGGAAACGTTGAACGACGTACCATCAGCGAATACAATGGCGAGCGCGCCGTCCGCCCCGGTCTGGATCACGTCGCCACGATAGACCAGATCACCGACCTTCGCCTGCCCGACGCCGCCCGTAGGCAGATTAGCCTGAACAACGACAGCGGCCGTATGTTCGATGCGGGCCGTCCCGGTCGCGGTTAGGACCTTCCCGATGGGGCTCGCGTCAAGCTCGGCCAGCGGCTTCTTGGAATCGCTCTGACCCCAGGCCAAACTTGGGAGCAAGCCGGTCGCACCAAGGCAAAGGCCGACCAACAGCAGAGTGATTGCACGCGCCTTCATGGCATCCTCGACGCAGAGCCGGAAGACTTTGATTAATAACGCGTTTATCTTCGTAGATCAATGCGCCCGGCTGCTTCATGGGTGAACCGCAACGGCGCCCCAGCGGGAATTGCCTCAAATTGCCAGAAATCCCAAGTTCTTAGAAGGAAATACCGCAGGCGGCGGGCGCACGGTTGGTGCTGACTTGAGGGTGGTCACCACACTGGGAGCGTCCTGCGGTTGCCCAAACGGCACCTTTCAAAGTCCTTACCGACCCCCGCCGGGCGCATTCACCTTTCATTTACGATGATGTTGCCGGCGCCGACGAGATATCGCACGCTGGCAGGCGTGCCTGCCACGGGAGACCCGCAACAAAGGTCACGGCACGCAACGTCGGCGGTGGGTTGGGGGTAACAGCCAATCGTCCACGCTCAAAGGCGAACGCGGCGGAGAGCGTCGAATGGCTAATGGGTCCTCGGAGCTGGAGGGCGAGGGGCTAATTCTGTCCCTGGCCGATTTCGTGGATCGTCTGTCTGGCCGGCCCGCGCACGGATCGCGTCTGCACACGCCAAGTGTAAACGCACCTGTCATTGGCAAAATAAAGCAGGTGATGGGTTCGGTCACCATCACGCGCGCGAACGTTATTGCTCAACCCGCTGTTGGCGATCTTGTTTACGAAGGCGACTTGATCGAGACCGGCATTGATGGCCGCATCGCCATTGTCTTCGTCGATGGAACGACCTTTCGTCTTTACGACAGCGCCCACATGGTGCTGGACGAATTCGTCTTCTCTGCGGAAAGATCAGCTAATTCAGCGCTGTTCCGCGTCCTAAAAGGGCGGTTCAGTTTTCTTTCCGGTCTGCTGGCGACCACTGGCCGCCTGATGATCGACACCGCTGTCGCACGAATTCAAAATACTCGACCGGCGGCCGGCATTGGCGGCCTGGCTTTCAGCGTTTTCACCATCGGCCTCATTCACGAACTAAACGCCGCGAGCGCCGACATCGCGCTGCTTGATGACGGAACGATCACCTGCAAAGACCTCAAGCACGGTGTCTTCGAGATCGTCACCAAGGGAGATCACCCGCAGCGCTTCATTGTTGATGATCCCTGTGTGTCCATTCACTTTCAGATCGTTGGGTCTCAGGTCCGCGTCTCCGAAGTCGCGAACACTCCGGGGCAAATGGCGGCATTCCATGACGCCTTTCTAAGCACGCTCGACAGCTTTTTGCGGGGACAGCAAGATTCCCTTATTCAGAAGTGGGAGCATGCGGAGCTGCAATCGACCTCCCACATCGGCAGCTCAACTCAGCCGGGGATGCCGACAGGTCTTGCGTCAATCCTCTCAGAAGGCGGCATGACCGTCATTGTCTCGGGAACCGGTGCCGGGGGCACGACGAGCGGGTCGTCGTCGACAAGCGCGATTGTGAACATACCGCTGAACGTCATATGGGATTCAACCAGCGGAACTTGGCCAAGCACGACCGGCTGGGATGACGGCGCGCCGCCGTTGCCGATACAGAACGTCATTATTGATTACAATGGCAATCCTACAAAGGTGACGTTCGATACTACCGCGTCCATCTTAGGCCTGACAATTCAAGCGGGCGCGATCCTCAATATCGTTGGCGGTTCTCTCACCGTAACGGAAACGATCAACAACGCCGGGCTGATCGAGATCAACTCCTCGGGTGTCGATCCGACGCTCGCGATCAGCGGCAACATACTGCTGGATGACGGCGGCGCGATCTGGCTGCGGCCGCCGCCTTCCCCGAACCCCGCCGCAAATATGATCATCGGTGTCGGCGCATCGACGCTCACCAATGTGAACAACACGATTTTCGGCAGCGGCACGATCGGCACGGGCGACGGCGCGCTGACTCTGGTCAACGATGCGGCCGGCACGATCGATGCGCTCGGCGGCACGCTGATCCTCGACACCGGCCACACCATCGACAATTCCGGCATATTGGCCGCAGGCCTAGTGACGGCCGTCACAACGGCCCTCACGGGAACAGCGACCGGCTCCGGCACGCTGCAGATCAACGACGTCGGGGACAATGCGGGCCTGATCGAAGCCGCCGCGAACGGCATTCTCGATATCAAGACCGACCTGATCACCTGGACGGGCGGCACTGCGATCGCCGGGACCAACGGCATCCTGCTCGAACTCGGCGGTACACTGGAGGTCGACGTCGCCAAGCTACAGCTCACCGGCGGGGGCGCCGTGTCTTTGGCCGGCGGCGCGATTACGGGCGCTGCGAGCACCGACATCCTCGACAATGTCGACAACACGATTTCCGGTTATGGCACGATCGGCGGCGGTGGTCTCCAGATCGTTAATACCAACCTCATCGAAGCCACCAACGACGGCACGCTCGTGCTGAGCGGTACGACGGTCACCAACTTCGTCGGTGGCACCAACGGCACCGTACACGCGGACTCCGGCTCAACAGTCGAATTGGACGCGGCCACCATCCACGGCGGTAACGTGACCATCGCCGGAGCGCTCGATTCGCTTGGCAGCAGCTTTATCGACGATGGTGCGGCCATTACCGGCGCCGGCACGGTCACGGTGAGCGGTGGCACGCTGACGCTGAGCAACACCGGCAACACCTATTCGGGCGCGACGACGATCAACGGCGGCAGCACGCTGTCTGGCGGCGCCACCGATGCGTTCAGCAACAATAGTGCGGTAACCGACAACGGCACGCTCGATCTGCAGGGCTACAGCGAAAACATCGCCTCGCTGACCAGCACCGGCACGGACGGCACGGTCACCAACCTGACCGATCCCGGTGCTGGCACGCCTGCCATTCTGACGATCGACGGCGGGGCGAACACGACATTTGGTGGCACCATTGTCGACGGCGCCGGCACCGTCGGATTGACCCTCAGCAACGACAGCGCGCTGACGCTGACCAACATCGGCAACACCTATAGCGGCGCGACTACGATCAACAGCGGGACCACCCTAGCGGCTGGCGCAGCCGACGCATTTAGCGCCAACAGCGCGGTCACCGACAACGGCATGCTTGATCTCGGCACCGACGATCAGGCGATCAAGGCGCTTAACGGGACCAATACGTCGGCGCTGGTCGGCAACTTCAGCGGCAGCGCCGCAGGCCCTGCCGTACTGACGATCAGCAACGGCGGCGCTTATGCCGGCGTGATTGAGGACGGCACGGTCAGTAGCGTCGAGACGGCGCTGATCCTGACCGGCGGCACGCTGACCTTATCGGGCGACAACACCTATACGGGGGCGACGACGGTTTCCGCCGGCACGTTGCAGGCCGGGTCGGCGACGGCGTTTGCGTCGGGCTCGGCTTACACCGTCGATGGGACGCTCGACCTCGACGGCTTTTCGAACACCATCGGCTCGCTCGCCGGCAGCGGCACGGTTGAGGACAGCAGCGCGACGGCGGTGACGCTGACGGCCGGCGGTAACAACACCTCGACGACGTTCTCGGGCGACATCATCAACGACGTGGGCGTGCTCAGCCTGACCAAGACCGGCACCGGCACACTGATCCTGTCGGGCGCCAACACCTACACCGGCACGACGACGGTTGACGGCGGCACCTTGAGTGTGACGACCGGCGGCGCGAGCGGGGACAACCTGAGCAGCGGTGCGGTCACGCTGGAGAACGACGCGATCTTGCTGGCGAACGGCAGCGGCGACACGATCTCGAATGCGATCACGCTGGGCAGCGGCGGCGGCACGATCAACGTGGCCGATAGCGCCAGCGACACGTTCTCGGGCGTGATCGGCGGCAGTGCCGACCTGACGGTCAATAGCGACACCACCGGCACACTGATCCTGTCGGGCGCCAACACCTACACCGGCACGACGACGGTTGACGGCGGCACGCTGCAGATCGGCAGCGGCGACACCAGCGGTTCAATCGCCGGGGCCGTGACGGACAACGGCACCCTCGCCTTTGACCTTTCCACGACATACACGTTCAGCGGCGTGATCTCTGGCTCTGGCGCGGTGAACCAGATCGGCAGCGGCACGACAATCCTGACCGGCGACGACACCTATACGGGGGCGACGACGGTTTCCGCCGGCACGTTGGAGCTGTCGGAGACAGGCTCGATCGCGGACTCCAGCGGCGTCACCATAGACAACGGCGCCACTCTGGATCTCAGCAGCATCACTTCTACCAGCTTTTCACCGACGATCAGTTTTGCTGGGGCTACAGGGACTGGGACTGTTGACATCGCCAGTACCGCGTCGACGTACAGCCTCACTATCCTGGGGTCGAGCTGGGCGGACAGCACTGAAATACTTGATTTCACTGGGCTCACTTACAACACTAGCGATACCCTCACTTACACGAGCACGGATGTCTGGACTTTGAGGACCCCGGGCGGCGACACGGTAACTATCAATGTTACCGGCGGATTGCCCACCTACAATTCAATTTTGGTTGTTGAAGATGCCCACGGCGGCACGAAGATCGTTATTGCGACCGAGGATGAGTGGATCAAGCCGAAGTCTGGCAACGGCAACGGTCAGTGGACCTTAGCCGCGGGTTGGAGTGAAGGGGTTCCAACGTCCACTGAAAATGCCGTGATCGATCTAGCTGGCACCTATACCGTCACACTATCGGGTGGAACTGAAACGGCGAATTCGCTGACGATCAGCGATCCAAACGCCACTTTGAGCGGCTCGGGAACACTCGAAATCACCACGATCGACAACAGCGGGACCATCGAAGCGGGACTTTTCGAAACCCTCGTGCTTGAGCCCGGCGCGGGTCCGGGGCTTTCCCCGAGCATAACGAATTCTGGCCTCCTCGCGGCTAACGGCTTGGGCGCCGTCTTGCTCATCGAGGACACCGCCATCGACAACACTGGCGGCACGATCGAGGCGACCGGGTCCTTGCTTGGGTTATTTGCGGCGCTCGTCGAACTCGACAACGTCACCATCGCTGGGGGCACGGTCGAGACCGGCACCGCCAATACCATCGAAACGGTCACGAGCGGCAGTGCCAGCGCCTTCGACGACGTCATCGTCGCCAGCGGCAGCAACGTGGCAATCAGTAATGGGACGACGCTGACCTTTGCCGCCGGAACCATCATGACCGATGGCACACTGTCGATCGGAAGTTCCGGTACGCTCGATATCGAAAGCAGTGCCGGCGCCACACTCAATGGCGTGCACGTGACGAATGATCACACAATTGCGGTCGGCAGCACGGCCGCGGCGACGCTGACGCTCGAGGGCAGCGCGACCGTAACCGGCGGCACGCTGTCGCTCGGAGCCTCCAGCGGCGTTGTCGACGTTATCGGTAGTGCGGGCGCAACGTTTAGCGGCGTCAATGTCAGCAATGGCGACGCCATCCATATCGGTACCAGCGGTACCAGCGGCTCGGCCTCCGAACTGCAGATCGTCGGAACCGTGACGCTCAACGGTTCGGGTTCGGTGGTGCTGGAAAACAGTGGCGATCAAATCCTCGGCGTCCTGGGGACTCTCGACAACGTGAGCAACACGATTTCGGGCGCCGGCGCGATTGGAGATCTGTTGCAGCCAGTGACGCTGGTAAACGGCGGCGTGATCAATGCCGATGATCCTGGCAACGAGCTTACCATCTATGGAGGGTTAAGCACGGTCACCAACACCGGTACGCTCGAAGCAACAAACGGCGGCGAGTTGGTCGTCGATACCGGCGTCAATAATGCTCACGGTACGATCGTGGCGGGTTTAGGCAGCACGGTCGATATCGCCGCCTCCATCACCAGCGGCAGCGCGACGATCGACGGCGGCGGGACGTTGATATTTGGCGCCTCGTCGAGAGTGGCTACGGCGTTCGACAATAACGGCACGGGCAACTCGACATATGGCAAACTCGTGCTTGATGATCCGTTGCAATTCAGCGGGGCGATAAGCGGTTTTACCGGAACCGCCGCAGCCGGGACAACGCCGAACTTGGGCAATACAGATGAGATCGATCTTGCCGGAATCAATCCGAACGAGGTCCATTTCTCAGAGAGCAATGGCAATGCCGAGATCGCCATAAAGTTTCTGGGCATTACGCTTGCTACCATTACGATCGACAATTTTAATAGCAGCAATCTCAGGGATGAATCCGACGGTCACGGCGGCACAATCGTCTACGATCCGCCGGCAAATCCGCCGACTTCGTCGGTGTCGATTAGCAACGACAATTTCATTTTCCATCCGAGTCTCGGTTCCGACACCGGCAATGTCCCTGCGTCAGGCTACGACGCCGAGCTTGACCGCCTCAGCTCTGCGCAAGTGCAACACTGGGCGCCGCTCATCTGCAGCTATGTGCATGAGGATGCCATCGATTTCGTTCATCACGGCGATGGCATCACGCCGCCCGATCCGAGTGCCGCGCAATGGCATTTCGCCCTGCATAATGCCGTCAATCTGCATTGACGGCAGCCGCCGCTTCGAACGCATCGCCTGTTCCGGCGGGAACAGGTGAAATTATTGTTGATCTAGCCGGCGGCGGGCACGGCGATCGCGGCGGATCGTTCCGTCGTCCGGTGCGCGGTCTCGCCGGCTTTGACGTCGACCAGCTTCAGCGGCGCCGGCGCGACGCGGTTACGGCCGTCGGCCTTGGCGCGGTAGAGCGCCCGGTCCGCGATCGCCAGCAGCGCCGGCAAGCTGCGGCTGGCCTCGCTCGCCATCGCCACGCCGACGCTGACGGTGGCGTTGCCCGCGAGGCCCGGAAAGTGCGTCGCCTCGAACTCGCGGCGCAACCGTTCGGCGATGTGCAGCGCTTGCGCCATGGACGCATTCGCCACCAGGCAGGCAAATTCCTCGCCGCCGAGCCGGCCAAACAGATCGCCCGGCCGCATCGACGCCGCAACTAGGTCGCAAAACGCCTTGAGCACGCGATCTCCGGCCTGATGGCCGGCTGTGTCGTTGACCTCCTTGAAGCGATCGAGATCGAACAGCAGCAGCGCCACGGGCCGGCGGTCGGCGACCGCCCATTCGAGCAGCGGACCGCCGAGATCGAAGAACGCGCGGCGGTTGGCGATCCCGGTCAAGGAATCGGTGAGCGCCGCTTTGCGTTGCGCCAACTCCGCCCGTTCCTTCGACATGGCGACGCGCAAGAACGGCAGGCAAAAAGCGGCAAACAGCGCTTCAAAAGCCATCACGTAAACGACGGCGCCGTGCGGCTGACCGCGGGCAATCGAAAATGTCAGCGCGGATGCGTACGGTATACGCGCCAACAAAAAGCCGGCATGCCCCAGCACCAGCACCAATGTCGGCCAGCGCGACAGCAGTTCGCGGTCGCGGGCATACCAAAGCTCGCACGCTGCGAGCAACGCATAGGCCGCGCTAATCGCCGACACCAGGCTGATGCGCGCTTGCGCGGATGCGGCGAAGCCGTTGAACTGAAAGGCCGCGATCCAGATTGCGGCGCCCGCCGCCAGCAGGGCGATATGAAGGCGCCGGCCTTCGAAGCTTCTGGCACCGGCCCACATCATTCCGTAGGCGCCGCAGAGCAGCGCGTTGGCGGCGCAAACCGACCATGAATTGGGCATGGATCCGGGCATCGCCAGCAAGGCTGCCGCTGTGGCGCCCAACAAGTAACCGATGCCCCAGAGGCCGAGCGCCGGCGTACCGCGGTTCTGCATCCAGGCGAACAGCAGCAGCAGACCGGCGGTCGCCGAGACAAAGACCGTCACCGCGAACAATGTCGGCAGGTCGATGAAGAAATGAGATGTGACGACGGTCGGCAATGCGTCCCCCAAACGCCAACGGGTACACGCGTACTACCACCTCACTCCTGCGGTCCAATTGCGGTATTATGTAAAATTCGACGCATTGCCGCGGAAGGGAAAAATAACCATGGAGGGAGCAGCGTCTGTTCCACCTTCGCGCCAGGCGCTGCGGCCTTCGCGAAGCCGCTTCGTCCGGCGACGCAAGAGCGGCGGACTCAAATCGCGGAGCGGGCGCAAGCGGTGCGTTTCGGAAATGACGCGCGAGAGGAACGGAGCTTATTTGCTCCAGCCGAAATGATAGTTCAGGCCGGCGCGAAAGACGTTTCCTTGCATCGAGACGTTGTCGGCCGGCAAAGCGCTGCAGCCGGTGCAGTTGAATTTGCCGAGATCGACGTAGAGATATTCCGCCTTCGCGCTCCAATTGCCCGGCAGCGCGACTTCGAGGCCGCCGCCGACAGTCCAGCCGGCATTGGTGGTGGCGCCGCCGGCGAGGCCGGGCGTGGCGGCACGGATGTCGCCGACGGCAAGGCCGCCGGTGACATAAGGCATAACCCGGTCGAACGAATAGCCGAGGCGGCCGCGGACAGTGGAAAGCCAGCTGTCGCTCGTGCTGCACCCCAACGGGCATCCCGGCGTGGCGCGGGTGCCGCTCAAGGCGGACCAGTCGACATCGCCCTCAAGGCCGAACACCACTTTGCCGGTTTGCCAGTTGTAGCCGGCCGTGCCGCCGACAAGGCCGCCGGAAAGATCGATCCCGGTGGTGTTGGCGCTCCACCAGGAATGGCCCCAGCCGCCGCCGCCGTTGGCGCCGAAATAAAAGCCGGTCCAGTCATAGGCCTGCGTCAACGCGGCGGGCGGCGCCTTATAGAGTGGGGCGAGCGAAAGGTCGGCCGCGGCGGCGCATTGCGCGCTGACGAGCGCACCCGCAGCAAGGCATCCGGCCAAAAGCCTTTTCATTCCGATAGCCACTTTAAAATCCGCTCTTAAGATGGTGTCGGTTTTCACCGGCACCATAGTCCCTACGATACTACGCTCGATTTCGTTACCCGTGGCTTAGCGACAGGCTTAACGTCGCAGGGCTGCCACCGCGCACCGGGCGTACTCTATTGGCGAGAAAGGCAGAATTGCGTCCTGCCGGGGGCTTCATGGGGGCGGCGGCAACAGGGCAGCCGCTGGCAATTCACAGGTGAAAAGCGGATTTGAAGCTCTTCAGGGCAAACTTCGCTGCGGGGAGTCGAGCACCTTCCAGATTTCGCTGACGCTCAATCCGAGCGGCCGGCCGGCGTCACTGTTCCTCGTCGCAGGAAATGCCGAATTGGGAGATGGCTTCCTCCAGGTAATCGGACAGCAAAGGTATTCCCAACAGGTAGTGGGCCGTACGCCGATTGTGGGCGCGCGCGGCTTCGGCGCGCAATTCGCTCCAGTCCGCGAGCGTGGCGTCGCCGCGGCCGAGCCAGGTGAGCGCCACGAGATCGACCTGCTCGTCCTCGCTCATGGCGAAGATGACGGCGGCCAGCTCCTGCACCACCGGATCGTCTTTATGATCCTCCAGCACCGACAGCATCGCGTCGTCGGTCGCGTTCGATGCATCGTCGGGATCGGTCACGACGTCCTTGACGTCGAATTCGCGCGCCTTGGCGATGATGAAGCAAAGCTTCTCTTCGGAGATCGATAGTTCGGGGAGGTTATCCTCCGGCATGGCCGTCCTCATGTGGTGTACGGATGTCGGCGTTCGCGCCGCGAAAATTCGCTTTCGTCATGGTGGCGCCATCACGCAGACCGCGACCAACGGAGTGTTGGCGACGTTGACCTCGACGCCGCATGATGCTTGCCGCTCGCCGAGAAACGTCGCGGGATTTCGCGCCGGCCCGCAATAGGCGCTGACAAGAATTTCGTTTCCGCGGCACGACGCCGTGCAGTCCCCGGTGAGGCAGTTCAACCGTATCACCCGAATGCTGGGACTGGGCGGGCCCTGTTCGCCCCGGGGTCCCGGCGGACCGGGAGGCCCGACCGGACCCGGCGGACCCGGCGAACCGGGATTGCCCTTCGGACCAGGCGGTCCCGGAGAGCCAGAGTCGCCCTTTGGACCTTTGCCGCAGCCGGCGAGCCCCATTACCAAGAGGCCCACGAGGATCAAATGCCCAGTACGCATTTTTTCAATCCATGACTTGTTTTCAACGCACCACTTGGGACGGCGGCATCGGCGCCCCACATCTATGAACGAAGTATCTCGATAGAATAGCAAACTCTGCCGCTCGTTCCAGACGGTCGCGAAGCAAAGGCGATAACTCGGGTATAATGTAGCGGGACGGCGCAAAAATGCGATATAGAGGCCGCGCATCCCGCAACATGACAATTTTCCGGTCTGCAAGAAGATGAACTGGATCTCCAACGTTGTGCGGCCGAAAATCCGCAGCATCCTGCGGCGCGAGGTGCCGGAGAATCTCTGGATCAAGTGTCCCGAGACCGGCCAGCTCGTGTTCTACAAAGATGTCGAAGCGAACCAGTTTGTCATCCCCGGTTCCAACTATCACATGCGGATGAGCGCCGCAGCGCGCCTCAAATCGATGTTCGACAACGAGACGTGGTTCGATATCGCCGTACCGGAGGTGTCGCCCGATCCGCTGAAGTTTCGCGATGAACGCCGCTACCTCGATCGCCTCAAGGATGCGCGCAGCAAGACCGGCCTCAAGGACGCGGTGAAGCTCGGCTACGGCAAGCTCGACGAGCTCGCCGTGGTCGTCGGCGTGCAGGATTTCGATTTCATGGGTGGCTCGCTCGGCATGGCGGCCGGCGAGGCGGTGATCAAGGGCCTCGAGACGGCGGCGGAAAAGGCCTGCCCGTTCGTACTGTTTGCGGCGTCGGGCGGCGCCCGCATGCAGGAGGGTATTCTCTCCTTGATGCAGATGCCGCGGACCACCATCGCGGTGCAGCAGCTGCACGAGACGCGCAAGCCCTACATTGTGGTTCTCACCAATCCGACCACCGGCGGCGTCACCGCCTCCTACGCGATGCTCGGCGACGTGCATATCGCCGAGCCCGGCGCGCTGATCGGCTTCGCCGGCCCCCGCGTCATCGAGCAGACCATCCGCGAGAAGCTGCCGGACGGCTTTCAGAAGGCGGAATACCTGTTGGCGCACGGCATGGTCGACATGGTGGTGCACCGCCGCGATTTGCGGGCGACCATCGCCCGCCTCTGCCGGCTGTTGATCAAGGCGCCGGCGGGCGCCGCAAAAGCGCGCTACAGCCTGCCGGCTCCGGCGTGACCACACCGCGTTCTGGCGCCACCCCGGTCGGCGCGATTCATGCGCGGTTGCTGGCGCTGCATCCCAAGCGCATCGACCTCTCGCTCGACCGCATCGAGCGCCTTCTGGCGGCGCTCGGCCATCCGCAGCGGCAGCTGCCGCCGGTGATCCATGTCGCCGGCACCAACGGCAAAGGCTCGACCATCGCCTTCATGCGCGCCATCTTCGAGGCGGCGCACAAGCGCGTCCATGTCTATACCTCGCCCAACCTGGTCCGCCTCAACGAGCGCTTCCGCATCGGCCAAGCAGGCGGCGGCCAGTTGGTCGGCGACGACGAGCTTGCCGCGCTGCTGGCCGACTGCGAAGCCAAGAACGGCGAGGCGCCGATCACGGTGTTCGAGATCGAAACGGCCGCGGCGTTTCTGCTGTTCGCGCGTCATCCGGCCGATATTGTTCTCCTCGAAGTCGGTCTCGGCGGCCGGCTTGATGCCACCAACGTCATCGAGCGCCCGCTGGCGAGCGTGATCACGCGTCTGTCGCTGGATCATCGCGAGTTCCTTGGCGATACGCTGGAACAGATCGCCGCCGAGAAGGCCGGCATTCTCAAGCGCGGCGTGCCGGCGGTGGTTTCGAGCCAGACGCGCGAGGCGCTGGCAGTCATCGAACGGCAGGCCGCGCGCGTGCGGGCGCCGCTCAGCATTGCCGGGCAGGACTGGACGGCGACCGAAGAACGCGGGCGGCTGGTCTATCAGGACGCCGACGGGCTGCTCGATCTGCCGGCCCCGAAGCTCTACGGACGCCACCAATTCGAGAACGCCGGCGCGGCGATCGCGGCGCTGCGCGTGAGCGGGCTGAAACTGCCCGTCCCGGCGTTCGAGGCCGGCATGCTTCACGTCGACTGGCCGGCGCGCATGCATCGGCTGTCGCAGGGGCGGCTCGCGGCGCGGCTGGCGCCGGAGAGCGAACTCTGGCTCGACGGCGGCCACAATGCCGACGGCGGCCGCGCCATTGCCGCGGCGCTGGCCGATCTCGAGGAGCGCGTGTCGCGGCCGCTCGTGCTCGTCGTCGGCATGATGTCGACCAAGGACAGCGAAGGTTTTCTGCTCAACTTCTCCGGTCTGGCGTGCCGCGTCATCGCAGTGCCGATCCATCAGGACAAGGCGCTGCCCGCCGCGACCTTGGCCGATGCCGCGCGCAGCGTCGGCATTCCGGCGATGGCCTGCGACGACGTCGAGCGCGCGCTCGACGTCGCCGGCCAGCTCGACTTCGAGCCGGCGCCGCGCGTCCTCATTACCGGCTCGCTCTATCTCGCCGGTGAGGTATTGGCCGCCAACGGCACGCCGCCGGAATAGAGCATGATCCCGAAAAAGCCTGCCCTCGGACTTGATCCGAGGGTGGATTCCGGTTTTCGGATAAGTTCATGGGCAAACAAGAGCGTGCCACGCACATTTGCCGTCGTTAATCGGCGGAGTCAGAGTGGCCGGTCATCGCCAAGAACGCTTGCTCGATCGTCGCCGTGCCGGTGCTTGCCACGAGTTCCTGTCGGTGTCGTGTCGGCCAGGACCTTGCCATGATCGAGTACGACGACGCGATCGGCGTTGGGCACCTCGTCGCACAGATGCGTCGCCCACAGCACGGCGACGGCGCGCTCCGCGCGCAGGCTGATGATGAGCTTAAGCAGCTCGCTGCGGCTGCCGGGATCGAGGCCGACGGTGGCTTCGTCCATCAACAGCACGCGCGGCTCGTGCAGCAGCGCGCGCGCGAGCTCAAGGCGGCGGCGGTTGCCGCCGCTCAATTGCGCGGCCTTATCGTGCGCGCGTTCGGCAAGACCGAGCCGCGCCAACTCCTTCTCGATGCGCGCCTTGGCGACCGGGCGCGGAATGCCGTGCAGCCCGGCGTGGAACAATAGATTGCCGGTCACCGAGAGTTCGAGATCGAGAGTGGGCTGCTGAAATACGATGCCGAGCATCGCCAAAGCCGGCACCGGGTCGCGCAGCATGTCGTGCCCCATGACCTCGATGCGGCCGGAATCGGGCACGAACAGCCCCGACAGCAGCTGGAACAGCGTGGTCTTGCCGGCACCGTTGGGACCGAGCAGCGCGATGAACTCGCCGGCAAATGCTGTCAGGCTGACGCCGTCCACCGCGCGAATCGAGCCGTAGGTCTTGACCACGTTATCGAGCAGCAGCGCCGCCGCGCGGTTATCGGTCGCCATTCGTTCCCCAGCTGTTGCCTTGCCCGCCGTCCTTATTAAGACGTAGGTTGGGCGCGACGCAATGAAGGTTCGGTAATGCGCAGATTGGTTTTCGCGCTGCTCTCGGTGCTGGCTTTCACTCCAGCCGCTGCCAGGGATACCGGCCTGATCTTCGTCAGCAACGAGAAAACCAACAACATCATCGTCATCGACCCCAAGACCTACAAGGTCGTCAAGGACATCAAGGTGTCGCATCGGCCGCGCGACATGCATTTCAACGCCGATCACAGCAAGCTCTACATCGCCTGCGGCGACGACGACGTGATCGACATTCTCGACGTGGCGAAGCTGCAGGTGGTCGGCAAGCTGAAGACCGGACCCAGCCCGGAGGCCTTTGCCATGGACGAAAAACGGCGGCGCCTCTACGTCTCCGACGAAGAGGGCTCATCGCTTTCCGTTATCGACATGGATCGGGATACGATCGTCAAGGAAGTACCGACCGGCGCCGAGCCGGAGGGCGTGCTAGTCAGCGCGGACGGCAAGACCGTTTACGTCACGTCGGAGGCCGGCGATATGGTGCACGAGGTCGACGCCCTCACCGGCACCATCACCCGCGACGTGGTCGCCGGCTTGCGGCCGCGCCGGCTGGCGGCAACGCCGGACGGCAAGGAGCTATGGGCGACGGCGGAGCTATCGGGCGAGGTCGTTATCATCGACCGCGCCAGATTGGTCGTCATCGGCAATATCGCGTTTTTGCCGCCGGGCATGCGCAAGGCCGACGTGACGCCGGTCGGCCTCACCATGACAAAAGACGGCAAGACGGCTTACGTGACGCTCGGCCACGCCGCCCGCGTCGCCGTAGTCGACGTGCCGAGCCGCAAGATTTTGGGCTACATCCTGGTTGGCAAGCGCTCGTGGGGCATCACGCTCTCGCGCGACGAGAAGACGCTTTACGTCGCCAACGGCGAAGGTGACGACGTCACCGTCATCGATACCGCTTCCCGCAAGGCGAAGATCTCGGTGCCGGTCGGCCGCGTCCCCTACGGGGTCGTGGTCGATGAGTAGCGTGCGCCGATTGGCGTTGGCATTCCTGGTATTATTTGCCGGCCCGGTCGCGAGCGCTCCGGCACAGAACGCACCAACGCCGCCAGCGCGGCAGCACGTCAAGATCGGTTTTGTCGAAATCGCCGGCGATGCGCGCTACGAGCCGATCCGCGCCTACGAACGCATCATCCTCAAGACCCGCGAACATCCGTTTACCGGGGCCAAAGTCGGCATCGACGAGGCGGCGGCGTTTGCGCGCGTGCTGCCGATAGACTTCAGCCTCGATCGCATCACGGTGAAAGCTGCGGCGGATGTAGTGCCGGCGGTGCTGGCGGCGCTCGATGCCGGCACGCACTTCTTTCTGCTCGATGCGCCGGCGGACGCCTTCAAGCCGCTGGCCGCGGCGGTCCGCGGCCGCGACGCGCTGATCTTTAATGTTTCCGAGCCGGACGACTCGCTGCGCCGCGATATTTGCGCGCCCGAGTTCGTTCATGTCTATCCGAGCCGCGCCCAGCTGATGGACGGCCTCGTGCAATTCGCCGTGTCGCGCAAATGGCGCGACCTCTTGGTGCTCGAAGGCCCCTTGCCGGCCGACGCCGCGATGACGGCGGCGTTCGCGCATTCGGCGCAAAAATTCGGCGCCCGCATCGTCGCCCACCAGCATTTCAAGCCCGGCACCGACCCGCGCGAGCGCGAACAGAACGATCCGACGCTGCTCAGCGCCATCAACCGCGATTTCGACATCGCCTTCGTCGCCGACGACGCCTTCGATTTCACCCGCACGGTGCCCTATCACCTGGCGCGGCCGCGTCCGGTGATAGGCAGCATCGATCTCGAGCCGGTCGCGTGGCATTGGACCTGGGAGCGCTACGGCGCGCCGCAGGTAAATTCGCGCTTCGACCGCAAATCGGGCGGCCGCCACATGGCGGGACCCGACTGGGCCGCCTGGATCGCGGTCAAGATGATCGTGCAATCGGCGCTGCGCACGCGTTCCGCCGATTTCGCCAAGCAGCGCGCCTTCATTCTCGGCGACGGCAGCTTCGACGGCGACAAGGGTCTGGCGTTGAGCGTGCGGCCCTGGGATCATCAGGTGCGGCAGGGGATCCTGCTGGCCGCGCCTTATGAGGTTGTCGCCGAGGCCCCGATCGAAGGGTTTCTCCACCGCACCAACGAACTCGACACGCTCGGCGATGACGAGCCGGAATCTCCGTGCCATTTGAATAAATGAGTTTCGTCATTGCGAGGAGCGAAAGCGACGAAGCAATCCAGGACGTGTACTAGGAAATGGATTGCTTCGCTTCGCTCGCAATGACGAAAGTTAGAGGACCTCGCCCATGCAACTGACCCACATCCTGCGCGCGCTGCGCGCCGTCACCATGCGCGAGATGGCGAAATTCGTGCAGCAGCGCGGCCGGCTTCTCTCCGCGCTGGTGCGCCCGCTGATCTGGCTCGCCGTATTCGCCGCCGGCTTCTACAACGTATTCGGCGTCTCGATCATCCCGCCTTACAAGACCTACATTACTTATCAGGTCTACATCGTGCCCGGGCTGCTCGGCATGATCCTTCTCTTCCACGGCATGCAGTCGTCGCTGTCGATGGTCTACGACCGCGAGATGGGGGTGATGCGGCTTCTGCTCACAGCGCCGCTGCCGCGCTGGGTGCTGCTCGCCTGCAAGCTGGTCGCCGGCACGGCGCTGGCGGTGATCACCTGTTACGTGTTTCTCGCCGTCTGCATCGCCTTCGACGTCACCTTCGATCCGATCGACTGGCTCGCCGTACTGCCGGCGCTGATCGTCTCCGGCCTGATGCTCGGCGCGCTGTGGCTGTTCCTCTCGGTCTATATCCGCCAGGTGGAGAACTTCGCCGGCGCCATAAATTTCGTCATGTTCCCGATGTTCTTCTTTTCCTCCGCGCTCTATCCGCTGTGGCGGCTGCGCGAAGGCGGCTCGGAGCTGCTCTATTACGTGTCGCTCGCCAATCCCTTCACCTATGCGGTGGAGCTGATCCGCTTCGCGCTCTATGGCGCGTTCGATCCGGTCGCGGCGCTGGTGGTGGCCGGCACGACGGTGCTGTTCTTTCTGTTGGCGGTGATCGGCTACGATCCGCAGCGCGGCATGCTGCGGCGCACCGCGCAGGCGCAGCCGGCGTGAGGCGTTAACCCGTCATCGTGAGCCGCCGGGCGCGCTCAATCATCGCAAGGTTGCCGAGCCTATTGACCACGCCTTGCGCGAGTGATGCACTTGGCATGGGAAAGGCGTTACAGCTACGCACCTAATGTGGCTTGAATGAGCAACGCGCGTGTCTCGGCAGACGTTGGGCCGTGGGAGATAATTGGCGACGAACTTGGGCGCGAATACGCCTTCGCAAATCTTTCCGGTCCGGGGTCAACAACGAAGGTCGAGTTGCGATGCCGATTGGTGGTGGAAGAAAAAGGAAAAGACGAACGTGCGCCAAACAAGACGAAACCGTTCATATATTTGATTATACACGCCCACCTCTTTGAGCAAACTGAATTTGTTATGGTCTCTTTTGCACCCATTGGGGGCCGGGACCCGTGGCACGCCGCAAAGCTCGAAACAGCACCTCATATGAGCTTTCTCGTTTTCGATATATCGGAGGGGGAGCATCTCTTGGATGTGCTGATGCTTGGTAGCCAGATTATCCTGCACATCGTGCATGGTATTCCACCCTTCGAATTACTGCTTATGGAGTCCCGGCAAGAAATCTCCGCAATGTCTGAAATACCGGAAAGTGTTGCGTACTTTGCGCTGGAGAACGATGCAACGTTTCGGGTCAAGTACGAATTGCTCAAATCAGCTTTACTTAGCGACGATGCGCGCCGTTGAGGAAAGTATGCTGCCGCTTACTGAGTTGGGATTGGACTTATGAATTGGGAAGCACTTGGAACTTTTCTGGTTACCGTCACAGCCGGAGGGTACGCGCTGGCGACATATATAGACCAGCGTCGGCGCGATCTTTAGCGAACGGCGATTTGAGCAATATTGGAAACTCATAGATACGTGTCTGGACTCTGCTAAGGTGCACAAGCAACTAATCGCCTTGCTGCTGCTCAAACGGTATCCGGAATTCAAAGATGAAACGATAGCGTTTTTAAACGACGCAATGTCTAGGAAGGATGACTGGACAAAGCAAAATATTAGCACGATAAGGCTCGTACTCGACCACTTTGGTCATCATAGCTCGAATGCCTTAAGCGAGCGCGTCTAGTGAGGTGCCCTGCGCCCGATGAGCGCACTGTGGCCGCTGAGACGTGGATGCCCGGCACATAGGCGAGCGAAGCGACGCCGTTCTGCGAACGGCTACGGCCGGGCATGACGAGTCAGTATCCAGTGCGACCCCTTACTTGATAAACGTCCCGCTGCGCAGCTCGGAGAACGCCTGCTGCAGCTCGGCCTGCGTATTCATCACGATCGGGCCGTACCAGGCGACCGGCTCCGCGATCGGCTTGCCGGAAACCAGAAGAAAGCGAAT
The DNA here is from genome assembly GCA_963721025.1 of uncultured Alphaproteobacteria bacterium. Taxonomy (GTDB): domain Bacteria; phylum Pseudomonadota; class Alphaproteobacteria; order Rhizobiales; family Xanthobacteraceae; genus BOG-931. Next base: position 117,969 of record CAVRHN010000007.1, read on the forward strand.
GCCTTCGTCGCCGGCCTGTACCGTGACCTCGTCGCCGCGGTCGAACACGACGAGCGAACGGTTGCCGGTCTGCTCCCTGACCACGGTCTCGCTGCCGCCGTCGGTCTTCTCGGTCAGCACGCCGAACGGCTGCGAGGCGGCGCGGAAATTGCCGGAGCCCTCGAACACATAGGCGAAGGCGTGGCGCTCCACCTCGACCGGCAGCGTCTTGCGCTTGCCCGGCGGCACCGAGACATCGAGATAGCGCGGATCGGCGGCAACGCCCTCGACCGGACCGCGCTTGCCCCAGAAGTCGCCGCAGACGATGCGCACCCGGGTGCCGTCGTCATCGACGATTTCCGGAATGTCGGCGGCCTTGATGTCCTGATAGCGCGGCGCCGTCATCTTCAGCGGCGACGGCAGATTGGCCCAGAGCTGGAAGCCGTGCATGCGGCCCTGGGTGTCGCCCTGCGGCATTTCCTGGTGGAGAATGCCGCGGCCGGCCGTCATCCATTGCACGTCGCCGGCGCCGAGGTCACCGCGGTTGCCCAGGCTGTCGCGGTGCTCGACGTTTCCCGCCAGCACATAGGTGATGGTCTCGATGCCGCGATGCGGATGCCAGGGGAAGCCGGCGCGGTACTCGTCCGGCCGATCGTTGCGGAAATCGTCGAGCAACAGGAACGGATCGAACTCGCTGGTGTCGCCGAAGCCGAAGGCGCGGCGCAGATGCACGCCGGCGCCTTCAATGGTTGGCTTGGAGCTGACGATGCGCTTGACCGGTCGAATGGACATTTTTTCCAACCCTTTGGCGGCGTTTCGCTAAACTAGATGGTGCGGCACCCGGCAACAGCAAGAAGGCACAGCGATGATACCAGCGGGCCGTCACTTTGCCAGGTCGGGTAGCTGCTTGATGGGAGGCGAGTGTGGAACTCAAAGGCGCGATCTTTTTGTACACGGCGGCCGGCTTGATGGTCACGTTCGCCGGTTTCTCCGCGCTGTTGTTGGCGATCCGGCAGGCCGCCGGAGCGCGGCTGTCGGTGCTCGACCGCTACCTGGCAAAAACGGTCTTGACCCACCTTTTCACCCTGACGGCGGGAGCGTTGCTGCCGCCGCTGCTGGCGCTTTACGACATTCGCGAGAGCTTGGTCTGGAAAATCTCCGCGGTGCTTTTTGCGCTGCCGATGTTGTTTCTTTTGCTGAGCTATCCGCACCGACGCCGCAAGGCGGTCGGCAAGGGACCGCCGTCCGCCGTATTCGCGGTTTTTGTCGTTCTCGGTTCCGCCGTGCTTGTCGCGATGTTGGTCCACGTTCTCGGCGGATTCCAATACAGTGCCGCCGCCTACATCACGGCCTTGATCGTCAATTTCTTCACGATTGCTTTTGCTTTCGTGACGGCGATGGATGTCATTATGCAGCAACCCATCGACGCGTCGCCGGAACAAGCGCCGCGTTAAGCGGCTGCCTACTCGGCAACGATTACTTCTCCGGTATCACTTCGTGGAACTTGCTGTAGTCGAGCATGAAGCGGCCGTCCGCCGAAACACTTGAAATATCCCGATAGCGATGCTGCCAGCGAATATCGTCGGCGGAATAAATCCGCCGGGCGTGCAGCTGCTGCGCCGAGCTGTCGTCCACGCCGCTCACCGTCAGCACCAAGGCGGCGTCGGTCTTGGCGAGATCCGTCGCGGTCGCACCATGCAGCGGACTGGCCTTGTCGATGGCGTGAAGGAGCGTCCAGCTCAACACGAACATCGGATGTTCATGGCGATCGAGGGACAGCTCATAAAAGCGGCGCAACTGCTCACCCTCCAGGGATCGTTCCACGCGAATGAGCCAGAGTCGCGCCGTCGCCCGGGAAATCGCGTTGTGTCGCGCATTGGCCATGCGGATCATCAGGGTGGGGCGGCCATCACGCAACGTTACAACCGGATGCTCGGCGAAGATGAAACGCGCCCGCGGCCGCGAAAAGCGGGCGAAGATCAGCCCGGTCATCACGGCGAGGAAACACATGCCGGTGAAGATTTCCGCGGTCGCGACGGTGTGGCCGTAATTGGTCTGCGGATGCATGTCGCCGTAGCCGACCGTCGCCAACGTCTCGATGGAAAAATAGAACAGATCCAGCGGGCTGTTGCCGGTGACATTGGCGACGGGCTCGTCGCCGATAAAATAAAAAAAAGCGAAAACGGCGTTGAGCAGGACGAAGATCAGCGCCGCGCTGCCGAAGAATACCGGCCAGTGCACGGTCATCGACCGGTGGTAGAGATCGGTCCAGAAGCCTTGCCTCAAGCCGCGGGTTTCGATCTCGCGGGGGCCGACCTTGACCAGCAGCGAGCGTTGCCTTTTTGGCTTTCGTCGAGATTTTGCCAATGCGTTGAGGCCTTAAACCGCCGCCTTCGCCGCCGCCTTGGTTTTCAGGCGGCCGAACACCTTGCGGGCATTGCCTTCGAAAATCTGGCGCCGGGCGGCGTCGTCAAGCCTCGGCGCCTTGTCGACGTAACGCTTGGTGTCGTCGAAATAATGTCCGCTCTTCGGATCGAGGCCCTTGACCGCGCCGACCATCTCCGAGGCGAACAGGATATTGTCGACCGGCACCACTTCGGTGAGCAGATTGATGCCCGGCTGGTGATACACGCAGGTGTCGAAGAAGATGTTGTTCTTGATGATGTCGGCGAGTTCGGGCCGGCCGTTGTTGAGCGCGAGCCCGCGGAAGCGGCCCCAATGGAACGGCACTGCGCCGCCGCCGTGCGGGATGATCAGCTTGAGCGTCGGAAAATCCTTGAACAGGTCGGAGAGGATGAGCTGCATGAACGCCATGGTGTCGGCGTTGAGATAATAGGAGCCGGTGGTATGCATCGCCGGGTTGCAGCAGCCCGACACATGGATCATCGCCGGCACGTCGAGCTCGACCATCTTTTCGTAGAACGGATACCACCACTTGTCGGTGAGCGGCGGTGAATTGAAATAGCCGCCCGACGGATCGGGGTTGAGGTTGCAGCCGACGAACCCGAGCTGCGTGACGCAGCGCTCGAGTTCCGCCGCGGAGTGTTGCGGCGGCACGCCCAGGGACTGCGGCAACTGGCAGACGCCAATGAAGTTCTGCGGGTAAAGCGAGCAGACGCGATGGATCAGGTCGTTGCAGATCTGCGACCATTCGAGGCTGACGCTCTCGTCGCCGATGTGATGGCCCATGCCGGAGGCGCGCGGCGAGAAGATGGTGAGATCGGTGCCGCGCTCGCGCTGCAGCCGAAGCTGGTTCTGCTCGATGCTTTCGCGAATCTCGTCGTCGGAAATCTTCAGCGAGGCCCGCAGCGGCGGCGCCGTCTTGTTCTGGACGGCCTTGGTCTGCTCCTGCCGGAAGCGTTTGAGGTCGTCGGGCTCGGTGGTGTAGTGGCCGTGACAATCGATGATCATGACAAACGTCGCCAGAGAGGTTGTTTTGGGGGCGGATGCTACGGCGCGTGGCGGCATTGTCAAACAGCGGCGGCGATCTGGTAGACTGACCTGCCGCATAGGGAGACTGGGAATGGCTGAACTTCCGCGCCTCAACGGCGTCATCCGCGCGCTCGAAGCGGGGGGGCACGCACTGACATGTTTCGCGCCCGCCGAGCTCAACACCGCGATCGCGATGAGCGCCGCGAAATTCGACGGCTGCGTCTTCGAGATGGAGCATCAGCCGTGGGACGGCCGGCTGTTGCGGGATTGTCTGCAATACATGCTCAACCGCGCGCAGATCGCCAAAGCCGCTTCCGTGGTGCCGGGCGTGACGCCAATGGCCCGCGTCCCGGTGAATGGCGCCGAGATGGCGCAGTGGCAGGCCAAGCAGGCCCTCGACATGGGCTGCTACGGCATCGTGTTCCCGCACATTTCGACGGTCGAGGAAGCCGCCAATGCGATCGGCGCCTGCCGCTATCCGCGGCGCAAGAGCGCCGCGCGCTACGAGCCCGCCGGTATCCGCGGCGACGGCCCGACCGCGGCCGCGCGCTACTGGGGGCTGAGCCAACAGGACTATTACCAGAAGGCCGACGTCTGGCCGCTCAATCCGCAGGGCGAAATTTTCTGCATCCTGCAGATCGAGGACACGCGCGGCATCGAGAACCTCGACGATATTCTTGCGAACGTGCCGGGCATCGGCTGCATCCTGATCGGCGAAGGCGACCTGTCGCAGGAGCTGGGCTATCCGCGGCAATACGAGCACAAGGTCGTGCTGGAGTGGATGAAACGGGTGGTCGACACCTGCAAGAAGCACAACGTGGTGGTCGGCCACCCGCATGTCGAGCAAGGCAATGCCGAGCGCGTGGTCAAGGAAGGTTATCGCCTCTTGATGTGCGCGCCGGTGCAGAGTTTTGGTCATCTCGAAGCGGCGCGGAAGCATACGGGGCGGACCTGATTCCTTGCCTTCGTCATGCCCGGGCTGGACCCCGGGCATCCATGCAGCCGCGAGGCCCCACGGATTGCCGGGTCGCGCCCGGCAATGACGATTCAGGAAATTCCCAGGCCGCCCTTCTCCTCGATGAAGGCCGCGATCTCGTCGACACCCTGCCCGGCGCGCAGGTTGGTGAAGACGAAGGGCCGCGCGCCGCGCATGCGCTTACTCTCGCGCTCCATGGTTTCCAGCGAGGCGCCGACATAGGGCGCGAGATCGATCTTGTTGATGACCAGCAGATCCGAGCGGGTGATGCCCGGCCCGCCTTTCGAGGGAATCTTGTCGCCGGCGGCGACGTCGATGACGTAGATGGTCAGATCGGCAAGCTCCGGCGAAAACGTCGCGGCGAGATTGTCGCCGCCGGATTCGATCAGCACCAGATCGAGGCCGGGAAATTTTTGCCGCATGTCGGCGATGGCGGCGAGATTGGCCGAGGCGTCCTCGCGGATCGCGGTGTGCGGGCAGCCGCCGGTTTCGACGCCGGCGATGCGGTCGGCGACGAGCGCGCCGGAGCGCACCAGATATTCGGCGTCCCATTTGGTGTAGATATCGTTGGTGATCGCCGCGATCTCGTAAGTGTCGCGCAGCCGCTTGCAGAGCGCGTCCATCAGCGCGGTCTTGCCGGAGCCGACCGGGCCGCCGACACCGACGCGCAGGGGACCGTGATTGGCGGACATCGGCGACTCCACATGCAGGCGGCGAGCTTACAGGCTGACGCGGCGGGTGGGGAATAGCGAAGCGCGACGTGGCGGCGGGCTTAAGACCCCGAGCCGCGGTCCCGGCGCTCGCGGCTCTCCTTTTGCAGATACCCCACCAGGTCGCGGCGTGACGGGGCGTCGAGCACGCGGACCGGCATTTTCACGCCGGGAATAAAGGCCCGCGGATCGGCCAGCCAGCGATCGAGCTTGTCGGCGGACCAGACCAGGCCGGCGCTCTTGAGCGCCACAGAATAATGATAGCCGGCGGCGGAGCCGGCTTTGCGGCCGACTACCCCGCCGAGCATGGGGCCAATCTTGTTGCGATCGATCGCATGACAGGCGGTACAGCGCTCGGCGAACAGTTCCTGGCCATGCACGGCATCCGGCGCGGCATCGGCCAGGAAGCGGGACATATCCTTGGCTTTTGCCGGATTGGCCGAGCGGAAAAACGTGTAGCCCAGCGTGATGGTCGAGACACCGCGCATTTCCGGATCGCTGCCGAACGCCGGATCGACATAGAACACGACCGGCATGTTGACCTTCTCATGCGCGTCGAGGCGCTCCTCGCTGAAGCAAAAGCACTGGATTTTGTTAAAATAGATGCCGCTCGATTGCGGCGTGACGTTGAACGTCGCGTGCCCAACCATGGCCTCGTCGCCGGTATTCTCGGCGCTGAAGAGCACGAGCTTCTGTTCGCCGAGGTGTACCGTCACGTTGCGTTGCAGCGGCTCGAAGCGCCATGGCAAACCGGGCGCGACGTTAGAGTCGAACTCGACCGTCACGGTCTGCGGGGAAATCGTCGCCGAATCGGAAAGCACCCTTTGCGTCGTGCCGCCGTAGCCGGTCGCGGCACAGAACATCCGATACAACGTCGGCGAATAGGCGACCGTGCCGCACATGACGCCGAGGACGGCGATGCACGGCGCGATCACTTTCACGTTGCGCCAATGCCGAGCTTGCATGCTTGCGTCAGCTGTCCTTGTCGCGGGGCGGCGGGCGTTGCCCAGCGTGGGCGAGATTGGCGCGGAATGTAGCCTTACGACCTACGTTGTCGGCAAAATGTTGACAGTGTGCGGCGTTTTGTCCGTGACGCCGCGCAAATTTGCGCAGCGTGAAAATCAGGAGCGAAACAGCCGGGTGTATTGGGTTTCGTGGCGCATGCCGGCGAGATCGGCGCGAAGGGCCGAGCTGCCGACCTCATCGAGCGGTGTCGCCAGCGCCCGCGCCGCCGCCGCCGCAACCGCGCCTTCGAGCGCGGCGAGCACGCGCTGGCCGTCGGTCTGGCCGAGCGGAATCAGCCGCACGCCGGCGGATATCCAGTTCGCCACCAGCGCATGCAGAAAGGCGTTGAGCGCGGTCTCGGCCGCGATGCCATGCCCGGCGCAGGCGACCCCGACGGCAACCGGCAGCGCCACCGGTCCCGTCCAGGCGGCGTCAAAGCGCGCCAGCGCCGGGCACGGCCAGCTCGCGCGCGTCGCTTCGAGGAAGGCGCGGCCTTGCGCGGTGGTCTCCAGGAAGCGTTCCTTCGACGGCACCAACGCGGCGGCTAGCTCGGCGACGCCGCGCAATGCCGCATCGTCGTTGGCCGCAATCGCGCGGTGGGCGTGAACGAAGAACACCGCATCGCAGAAGCCGCCGCCTTCGCCGACCATCACAGCGAGCCAGCGCCGCAGCGTCTCCGCATCCTTGATATCGCCGGCTTCGACCGCCCACTCGATACCGCCCGAATATGAGAAGGCGCCGACCGGATAGGCCGGCGACAGCCAGGCCATGAGGCGGTAGAGGGCGGCGCTGCTGAGAGACTCAGCCTCCCCCGCTTCGTGGCGGAGGATTTTGGAACGCCCTTTAGCCATGGTCGTGGCCGTGGTGATGGCCGCCATGTTCATGGCCGTGGTGGTCGTAGGCGCCGGGCTCCGGATCGAACGGCGCTTGCACCGGCGCAAGCCGCGCGCCGAGGCCGCGCAGCATGTCCTCGATGACGTGATCGCGGCGGATGCGCAGCCGATCGCCGACGATCTGCACGTCGATGTGGCGATTGCCGATGTGCCAGGCGAGCCGCGCCAGCTCGTGGGCGTCGGCCGCCGCGATTTCGATCAGCGGCTCCGGCCGGCCGACGACCCGCACGATGCCGCCATCATCGAGCAGGAGACCGTCGCCATCGTGCAGCGCGGTTGCCAGCGGCAGGTCGAGCAGAAACTTGGTGCCGCGCTCGCCGCTCAAGACGACACGGCGGCGATGCCGCTCATGCGCGTCGAGCGTGATCGAATCGACGGCGTTGGCGTTGTCCCAATCGCCGGCGGCTTTGACTTCGCGCGCGCGCTTCATGTTGGCAATCCTCGGCTCGTTCTTAGCGCAAGAACTATGCCGCCGGATAGCCGGACGCATGCCACAGTCGATGTTGGAGGTTACGCTAGACACCGATATGTTGCGGACCCCGAGGGGGATTTTCGGCATGACCATCAAGGGTAAGGCTTATATCGCCGGCGTCTTCGAGCATCCGACCAGGCTCGCGCCGGACAAGACGGTGGCGCAGCTCCACGCCGAGGTGGCGCTCGGCGCGCTCGCCGACGCCGGGCTGACGCGCGAAGACGTCGACGGCTACTTCTGCTCCGGCGACGCGCCGGGTCCCGGACCCGCCTCGATGGCCGAGTACATGAACCTCCAGCTTCGCCACGTCGATTCGACCGAAGTCGGCGGCGCCTCCTATACGCTGCTGGCCGCGCATGCGGCCGAGGCAATCGCGCTCGGCAAATGCGATGTCGCGCTGGTCACCCTCGCCGGGCGGCCGCGCAGCGAGGGCATGGCGACCGGCACCGCGCCGCGGTCGCGCGATCCGCACCAGCCCGAGGCCGGCTGGGAAGCGCCGTATGCCATCACCACCGCCAATGGCTACGCCATGTGCGCGATGCGGCATATGCACGAATACGGCACCACCAGCGAACAGCTCGCCTGGGTCAAGGTCGCCGCCTCGCACCACGCGCAATACAATCCGCACGCCATGCTGCCCGAGGTCGTGACCGTTGCGGACGTGGTGAACTCGCCGATGATCGCCGACCCGCTGCATCGGCTCGATTGCTGCGTCATCAGCGACGGCGGCGGCGCGCTGGTCATCGTGCGGCCGGAGATCGCCAAAAAGCTCAACCGGCCGCTGGTGAAAATCATCGGCGCCGGCGAAGCGGTAAAGCATCTGACCGGCGGCAGCTTCGATCTCACCACGTCGGGCGCCGCGCGCGCCGGGCCGCTCGCCTTCGGCGAGGCGGGCGTGACGCCAGCCGACATCAAATATGCATCGATCTACGACAGCTTCACCATCACCGTCATCATCCAACTCGAAGATCTCGGCTTCTGCGCCAAGGGCGCGGGCGGCAAGTTCGTCGCCGACGGCAATCTGATCGCCGGCGTCGGCAAACTTCCCTTCAACACCGACGGCGGCGGCTTGTGCAACAACCATCCCGCCAATCGCGGCAGCATGACCAAAGTGATCGAGGCGGTGCGGCAGCTGCGCGGCGAAGCCCATCCGGCGGTGCAGGTGAAAAATTGCGATCTGGCGCTGGCGCAGGGCACCGGCTTTCAGCTCGCCACGCGCCACGGCAGCGCCACGTTGATCATGGAACGGGAGTGAGGCGATGCCGCGCAAGATTACATCGCCGGTCGTCACCGTCGAGACAAAGGCTTTTTGGGACGCGGCACGCGAAAACCGCTTCCTGATCCCGGTCTGTACGGCGTGCGGCAAAACGCACTGGTATCCGCGCGCCATCTGCCCGTTTTGCGCCGGCGACAAGATCGAATGGCGCGAGGCGTCCGGCAAAGGCACGATCTACACCTTCAGCGTCATGCGCCGCGTCAAGGAGCCCTACGCCATCGCCCACGTGACGCTCGCCGAAGGGCCGACCATGCTGACCAACATCGTCGATTGCGATTTCGACAAGCTTTACATCGGCCAGCCGGTCGCCGTGGTGTTCCAGGAAACAGAGAACGGTCCGCCGGCGCCGATGTTCAGGCCGGCCTGACCACGGGTGTGCCCCAACGATGATCAACAAGATCGTGCAAGAAATGGCCGAGGCGTTGGCAGGAATCCGCGACGGTTCCGTCATTCTGATCGGCGGCTTCGGCAGCATCGGCCAGCCGAACGCGCTGATCTACGGTCTGATCGAGCAAGGCGCCAAAGATTTGACGGTGGTCGCCAACAATGCCGGCGTCGGCCACACCGGCCTGGCGCGGCTGATGGAAGTCGGCCGAGTGCGCAAAATCGTCTGCTCGTACCCGCGCACGTCGGACCCGGTGGTGTTCGCCGAGCTTTATCGCGCCGGCCGCGTCGAGCTTGAAGTCATGCCGCAGGGCACGATGGCGGAGCGCCTGCGCGCCGCCGGCGCCGGCATTCCGGCCTTCTATACGCCGACCTCGGCGGGGACCAAGCTGGCGGCAGGCAAGGAGGTCCGCAGATTTTCCGGCCGCGAATGTGTGCTCGAACAGGCGTTCTTCGGCGATGTGGCGCTGATCGAAGCCTGGGAGGCGGACCGCTGGGGAAATTTGACCTACCGGTCGTCCGCCCGGAATTTCAATCCGGTGATGGCGATGGCGGCGAAGTTGACCATCGCGCAGGCCCAGCACATTGTCGAGCTTGGCGCGCTCGATCCGGAGAAAGTCGGGACCGCCGGCATCTTCGTCAATCGCGTCGTGCACGTGCCCTATGGCGAACCGAGCGTGACGTGAGGAGGCTAAAGGTGAGGAGGCTGACGTGAAGGCGGATGTGAACCTCTTGGCCGCCTGCAAACCGTGGACGCGAGAGCAAATCGCCGCGCGCGCCGCGCACGACATTCCGGAAGGCTGGTACGTCAATGTCGGCATCGGCATCCCCGTGCTGGTGCCGAACTACGTGCCGCCGGAACGCGAAGTCATCATCCATTCGGAGAACGGCATCCTCGGCATGGGCCCGACGCCGGAACCGGACAAGATCAATCCCTGGCTGATCAATGCCAGCAAGAAATACGTCACGCTGCGCCCGGGCGGCTCCTATATGCATCACGCCGACAGTTTCGCCGTGATCCGCGGCGGCCACCTCGACCTCTGCGTGCTCGGCGCCTTTCAGGTCGCGGAGAATGGCGATTTCGCCAACTGGGCGACGTCCGAGAACGACCACATGCCGTCGGTGGGCGGCGCCATGGATCTTGCCGTCGGCGCCAAGCGAGTCTGGGTGCTGATGGAGCACACAACCAAGCACGGCCGGAGCAAGCTGATGCACCGCTGCACCTACCCGCTCACCGCTCCGGCCGCGGTCAAGCGCGTCTACAGCAATCTTGCGGTGCTCAACGTTACCGCCGACGGCTTTGCCGTCCGGGAGATCGTGCCCGGCCTCAGCTTCGAGGCGCTGCAGGCCGTGACCGACGCACCGCTGCGCATGGCGAACTGACAACGGCTACGCGCTCGCCGGCATCATTGTGTCGCGGTCGGCTTGAGCGGCGGCTTCGTTTTGTGGCGCTTTCTCGGCGGTTCGGCGGCGGGTTTCTTTTCCAACCCGGGAGGCGGGCTTGCCGCCAGCGCCGAGGATGACATCGGCGTCCAAGGATGAGCGCCGGCTTTCTTTTCGGTTGTGGCCTTGCCCGGTTTGGGCTTCTCCTCCGCGGCTTTTTCGCGGGCGGTTTTCTTGTCCGTGTCTTTCACGTCGGTCGGCTTCGCCGCGGCGATCTTGGCCGCGGCCTTTTTCCGATGATGCGGAGCCGCCTCGATGGCATTCAGCTTGGCCAGCTGCGCCGGCGTGCGGGTCGGCCCGGTATAGACCACGACCGGCGTCACCGCGCCGAGATCGGACAACAGCGCGGCGCCCTTGGGCGTCGGCGCCCTTAAGCTCGACAACAAGGCGGAGAACGGCGTGTCCACTCCGCCACCCTCGCCGCCCGCCTCTTCCTCCTCGTCCTCCGCCGCCAGCCGCTTGCGATGCCGTCCGCAGACTTCGTCGTGCAGATTGGGCGGGTCGGCGTTGATCGGCGCCAGATTATCGACCGACCCGAGCGCCGGCGTCAGCCACGACAGCGGATTTTGGGTAAAGCCGCTTTCCAGAAGCTCCGCCGCCTTCACCGCGCGCGCCGCCGACGAGGGCGCGCCGAGCACCACGGCGATCAGCTGCTTGTTGCCGCGGGTAGCAGTGGCGACCAGGTTGAATCCGGCGGCACAGATGAAACCGGTCTTCATGCCGTCGGCACCAGGATAGCGGCCGAGCAGCTTGTTGTAGTTGCGGATGACCCGCCGGCCGAATTTGATCGCCGGAATGTGCCAATAGTAATTATATTCGGGGAAATCGTGGATCAGCGCGCGCGCCAGGATGGCGAGATCGCGCGCCGAGGTGATCTGGCCGTCGGCGGGCAGGCCATTGGGATTGACGAAATTCGATTCCGTCATGCCAAGACGATGCGCGGTCCGCGTCATGTCGTCGGAGAAATTCTCGATCGAGCCGTCGACGCCCTCGGCGAGCAGCACTGCCATGTCGTTCGCCGACTTCACCATCATCATCTTGATCGCGTTGTCGACCGTCACCTGCGTGCCGACTGCAAACCCCATCTTGGTCGGCGCCTGAGCCAGCGCGTTGCGCGACACCGTGAACAGCGTGTCGGGCGTGATCCGCGCCTGCTTGACCGCCTGCAGCGTGACATAGAGCGTCATCAGCTTCGTCACCGAAGCCGGGTACCAGGGATAGGTCGCATTTTCGGCGCGCAGCACCTTGCCGGAACCGGCTTCGACCAGAATCAGCGCTTCCGCGCCAGCCGGCGTCGCGGTCAAACTGGGGGCAACGAGGGAACCGAGGGCGATGCCGAGCGTCAGCGCCCGAACAAACTGCGAATAATGCACGTGTCACGGTCCGTTCGGTTGGGCCAGCCCCTGGACGTCGCCTCGGGGGTCGTCGCCCGAGGTGCCGCCAAAGGCGCCGCGAAGGTTCACGAAAGGTTCCCGAAGCGCAGATGGCGCACTATCTAGGCCCAAGGAACGCTCGACGCAAAGGCGAATAGCGCTATCATCGCGCGGTGCGCAACTTCGCCACAACGGCTCGGCCAAGAACAGGCCAAGCAAAAGCGACCAAAATTCGGCAACGGAGTTCACATGACCGCCTGCATCGTGGGATGGGCGCATACGCCCTTCGGCAAGCTCGCCGGCGAGACCGTCGAGAGTCTGATCGTGAAAGTGGCCGGCGAAGCGCTCGGCGACGCGGGGATTGCCGCAAAGGACGTCGACGAGATCGTGCTCGGTCACTTCAATGCCGGCTTCTCGGCGCAGGACTTCACCGCCTCGCTGGTGCTGCAGGCCTCGCCCGATCTGCGCTTCAAGCGCGCCACGCGCGTGGAGAATGCCTGCGCGACGGGCTCCGCCGCCGTGCATCAGGGATTGAAGGCGATCGCCGCCGGCTCGGCGCGCATCGTGCTCGTCGTCGGCGTCGAGCAGATGACGACGACGCCCGGTCCGGAAGTCGGCCGCAATCTGCTTAAGGCGTCCTACGTCCGCGAGGAAGCCGACATCGACGGCGGTTTTGCCGGGATTTTCGGCAAGATCGCATCGCTCTATTTCCAGCGCTGGGGCGATCAATCGGATGCGCTCGCCCGCATTGCCGCCAAGAATCACAAGAACGGCGTCGGCAATCCTTACGCGCAGATCCGCAAGGATTTCGGCTACGAGTTCTGCCGCCAGGAGAGCGACAAGAACCCGCGCGTGGCCGGGCCGCTCAAGCGCACCGATTGTTCGCCGGTTTCCGACGGCGCCGCCGCGCTCATTCTCACCGACGTCGACACCGCGCTCAAGCTTAATAAGGCGATCGTGTTCCGCGCCGCTGAGCACGTGCAGGACTTCCTGCCGATGTCGCGGCGCGACATTCTCAAATTCGAGGGCTGCGCCGTGGCCTGGAAGCGGGCGCTGGCGCAGGCCGGGATTGCGCTGCCGGACCTCTCTTTCGCCGAGGTGCACGACTGCTTCACCATCGCCGAATTGATCGAGTACGAAGCGATGGGGCTAGCGCCGGAAGGACAAGGCGCGCGGGTCATCGCCGAAGGCGTCGTCGCCAAGGACGGCAAGCTGCCGATCAACCCGTCCGGCGGACTCAAGGCCAAAGGCCATCCGATCGGCGCCACCGGCGTGTCGATGCACGCGATCACCTCGATGCAGCTCACCGGCACTGCCGGCGATATGCAGATCAAGGACGCGACGCTCGGCGGCATCTTCAATATGGGCGGCGCCGCGGTCGCCAATTACGTCAGCATTCTCGAACGGCTGCGCTGAGGCTCAGCAAAGCTCGCGCAGAGTGGCGCGCAAAATATCGGGGCTGGAGCTCCTGAGCAGCCGCTCCGTCTGCGCGTGCGTGCGCTTCCAGATCGGCGCGGCGGCGACCAGCAAGACCCGGCCGGCCGCCGTGAGCGTCAACCGGCGACTCCGCTTGTCGTTGCGATCGACCGTCACCTTCACCAAGCCGCGGCGTTGCAGCGGCTTGAGGTTGGCGGTCAGCGTCGTGCGATCGAGAGCGAGCAACCAGGCCACCTCGCCCATGGTCGGCGGCTCGGGACGGTTCAACGACATCAACAACGAGAATTGCCCTTGCGTCAGACCGACCGGGCGGAGCGCCTCGTCGAAGCGCCGTGCCAGCGCCCGCGCCGTGCGCTGGACATGCAGGCACAGACAGCTGTCGCGGACCTGATGCGTCAGGGCAAAGGGCGGTTCGCCGTGTCTTGACATTGAGCAATTATGTTGATATCAATCTATCTTGTCAAGATCAAAATAGGAAGACCATCATGCTCGTGCAACCGTATCTGAATTTCGACGGCCGCTGCGATGAAGCGCTGGAGTTCTACAAAAAAGCGCTCGGCGCCAAGGTCAACATGCTGATGCGTTTCAAGGACGCTCCCGACCAGTCCATGATCACCCCCGGCCGCGAGAACAAGGTCATGCATTCGACCGTGCAAATCGGCGAAACGGTCGTGATGGCCTCTGACGGTCGCTGCACCGGCAAGGGGAGCTTTCAGGGCATCATGCTTACAATTTCAGCGAGTACCGAAGCCGAAGCCGACAAGATCTTCGCCGGGCTCGCCGAAGGTGGGCAGGTGCAGATGCCGCTGGGCAAGACGTTCTTTTCGCCGCGCTTCGGCATGCTCTCCGACAAATTCGGCGTCGGCTGGATGGTCCTTGTGGCAAGCTGATTCCGACTGTCCGGCACCGCCATTTTCGCCGTGAAATCTGAGGGAACGAGCGATCATGCCGAAGATACAGCGGAAGATTACTCCGTTCCTGTGGTTCGACACGCGGGCCGAGGAGGCGGCGAAATTCTATACGTCGATATTCGAGAACTCGCGCATTATGCGGATCAGCCGCTACGGAAAGGTCGGCCGCGAAGTCCACGGCAAGGAAGCCGGCTCGGTCTTGACCGTGGAGTTCGAGATCGAGGGCCAGACCTTCGTCGCCCTCAATGGCGGCCCAAATTTCAAATTCAACGAGGCGGTTTCCTTCCAGGTGACCTGCGAGACGCAGGACGAGATCGATTATTTTTGGAGCAAGCTAGCGGAGGGCGGCCAGGAGGGTCAGTGCGGCTGGCTCAAGGACAAATACGGCCTCTCCTGGCAGGTCGTGCCCTCCGCGCTGCCGCAGATGCTGACGGATGCCGACGGCGCAAAGTCCGAACGCGTCATGAACGCGCTTTTGAAAATGAAGAAGTTCGATCTGCAAGCGCTGGAGCGGGCCTATATCGGCCAATAGCCCCTCCGCCGCGTGGAGGACGAATCCGCGCGGTGTCAGGCCAATGGCTGTTCCGTCACTTCGACGCCGGCGCCTCGACCAGCGTATGGGTGTACTCGACGCTGTCATAGACCGACACCTGAACGATCGGGTAGTCCGTCTTGATGGCCAGCGCCGCCGCTTGGGCAGCTTCCGATGTCTTGTAGGAGCCCTTGGTTTGCCGGTCTACCTGGAGCAAATAGCGGCCGGTCTCCGGCCGCTTGCGCTGCGACGGCGCCTCCTCGACTTCATTGTCGGAATTGTCCTTGACCGGCATTTTGATTTGGCGCGACGCCATTCGATGCTCCTTTGTGGGGGAAGACCTTATGTAAGGGTTCCGCGCAGCCACCGCCAGTGCGGTGGATTTGAGGAAAGCCGAAGCCCTCCCCGTTCGACGCTCTGCAAAGAGCAAAGCCGCCGTCAATGCTTGCGCGCATCGACGCGGAAGCCGACGATGGTTTTCTCGCCGAGCGCCTTGGCAGCCTCCAGCCGGTGCAAACCCTCGACCAGCACGAAGCGCGCGCCGTCCTGCCGTACCAGGATTGGGGTCTGCTGGCCGTTATCGAGCATGCTGGCGGCGATTTCGTCGACGCGCTTTTGCTCGAGCGTGGCGCGGCGTTTGACCGGCACGTAAATGTCGGCGACGGCAAAGATCTCGCGCTTCAACATCGTCCGAACCCAAGCTCTTGACCGTCGTGCATCGTCTCAGCGCGATGCGGTCTCGCTGACCCTGCGTTCCGTCGCCGGCGGCAGGAATGACGGATCGAAGACCGCGGCGGCCTTGTCCTTCGCCTTGAAGTGATAAGTCAACGCCAGCTGGTCGAGCGCCGCGGCAAAGCGCTGCGGATCGACATTACCATAGCCGTTCGCTTTCACCGCGGGGGTGACGATATTGTCGCGGATCGCCATGCGCAGGCGTTCGAGCTCGATGTCCTTTTTGGCGGCATCGTTGCGGCGCAGCACCGCGTCGACGGCGCGGGCCGGATCGCGCACGGTGTCTTTCAGCGCCTTCACATAGGCGCGCAGAAACGCGCGTACGGCTTCGGGTTTTTCTTGAGCGAACTTCGGCGAAGCCATGATGGCATCGCCGTAGAGCTCGACGCCGTAATCGGCCATCAGTAGCACGATGAGGTCGTCCGGCGGCACGCCGCGGTCCTTGAGATCGACATAGGCGGTGAACGAGCAGCCGGTGATGGCGTCGACCTCGCCGGCGGCGAGCATCGGTTCGCGCACCGGCAAGCCGACATTCTCGATCGCGACTTTCGCGGCATCGATGCCGTTGACCTTGGCGAAAATCGGCCATGCCGCAAAGGCGGGATCGGCGGACGGTGCGCCGATTTTCTTCCCCTCGAGATCTTTGGGTACGACGATGCCGCGGCTCTTGCGGGCGATGATGGCGTAGGGGGGCTTGTCAAACACGACGAACAGCGCCTTGATCGGCGTGCCGGGGTTGCCGTCGCGGAACTTGATGAGCGAGTTGATGTCGGCGACACCCATGTCGTAGCCGCCGGTTGCCAGCCGGTCGATGGCTTCGAGCGGGCCGCCGGTCGCGGCATCGACGGTCACGTCGAGCCCTTCGGCCTTGAAGTAGCCCTTGTCGATGGCGAGGAAGAAGGGGGCCGCCGGTCCGTCGATCTTGCGGTCGAGCGTGAAGTGGATCGCGGTGCCGGCATCCGCCGCGAGCGGCCACACGAGCGCAGCGAACGATGTCAGACCGGCGAGCGCAGCAAACAATGTCCGGCGCGAGAGCACGGCGAACGGGGCCAAGGCAACGGACCGGGTGAGCCGCATGAGGTCGACCATGGCCATGCCCGGTTTCCTGCTCGGTTTCGTCAGTTCGCTCGGCGCCCCGGTGCCTCCGCCACGGCCCGATAAAGAACATGCCGCCGCAAAGCACAAGCGGAAGCTGCCCGATCGTCGGGCGGATAGACGCGCATCATTAATGCGCTCGGGGCGGCCGGCCCGATGGAGCCGCTCATGAGCGGGCTCGATCCCGGGCTGCCGCCGTTCCGGGCGCCCTTGGCGCCGCCGGACGAGGAATTGGCGGCGCGCTTTCTGGCCGATGCCGCCCACGACGCCGCTACCGAGCGCCGCATCGACGCGCGCGCGCGAACGTTGGTCGAGGCGATCCGCGCCAAGGCCGGCGGACTCGGCGGCATTGAGGACTTTTTGCACGCCTATGCGCTCTCGACCAGGGAAGGGCTGGCACTCATGGTACTCGCCGAGGCCCTGCTACGGGTACCCGACGCGGCCACCGCGGACCGGCTGATCGAGGACAAGCTCGCGGCGGGCCGCTGGCTCGACAGCGACATCAAGTCGCCGGCGCTTCTGGTTTCGGCTTCGGCATGGACGCTCGGGATCGCCGCCCGCATCATCCATCCCGGCGAGATGCCGGAGACGATCCTCGACACGGTCGTGCGGCGCCTGGGCCTGCCAGCCATGCGCGCGGCGACGCGTCAGGCCATGCGGCTCATCAGCTCGCATTTCGTGCTCGGACCGACCATCGAGGAAGCACTCGGCCGCGCCGGCGGCCACGCCGAGTTTCGTTATTCGTTCGACATGCTCGGCGAAGGCGCGCGCACGGCGGCCGATGCCGAAAAATATTTCGGGGCCTATGCCGCGGCCATCGCAGCCATCGGCTCGAGCGCCGGCAAGGCGGCGCCGTCGTCGCCGGCGGCGCGCCCCGGAATCTCGGTGAAGCTGTCGGCGCTGCATCCGCGCTTCGAGGCAGTCTCGCGGCAGCGCGTGCTGGCGGAGCTCGCGCCAAGACTGCTTGAGCTGGCGCACATGGCCAAGGCGCGCGCGCTGCAATTCACCGTCGATGCCGAGGAAGCGGACCGGCTGGAATTGTCGCTCGACGTCATCAGCGCCGTCCTCGGCGATCCGTCACTGCGCGGCTGGGAGGGTTTCGGGCTCGCCGTGCAGGCCTATCAGAAGCGCGCCCTGCCGCTGATCGCTTGGATCGAGGATGCCGCCGCTGCGCTGCACAGCCGGCTCACCGTTCGATTGGTCAAGGGCGCCTATTGGGACACCGAGATCAAGCGCGCGCAGGAGCGCGGACTTGCCGATTATCCGGTCTTCACGCGCAAGGCCATGACCGATCTGTGCTACATGGCCTGCGTCAAGAAACTCTTGGCGGCGCGGGCGCGCATTTTTCCGCAATTCGCCACCCACAACGCGCTGACCGTCGCCAGCGTGATCGAGGCGGCCAGCGGCGTCGAGGGCTTCGAGTTCCAGCGCCTCTACGGCATGGGCGAGGCGCTTTACGCGGCGCTGTTGGCCGAATTGCCCGCCGCGGCGTGCCGCGTTTATGCCCCGGTCGGTGGGCACCACGATCTCCTCGCTTATCTGGTGCGGCGGCTGTTGGAGAACGGCGCCAATTCGTCGTTTGTTTCGGTCGCCGCCGACTCCGGCGTGCCGATCGAAGAGATTCTGCGCCGTCCGCAAAGCCGGATCGCCGGCGCGGCCGCGGCGCGCAATCAAAAAATCCCGCTGCCGCGCGATCTCTATCAACCGCAGCGGATAAACTCGGCCGGCGTCGAATTTGGCGAACGCGCAAGCCTCGACGCGTTGCTCGCCGAGGTTCGCGCCGGCGCGGCGGCAGCAGCCGAAGCCACCCCGCTCATCGACGGCGTCGCGCTGCCCGGCATCGAACGCGCGGTGACTTCGCCGATCGACGGCCGCACGATCGGCATAGTCCGCGAGGGCGACGAGGCGATCGTGCGCGCGGCGATGGCGGCAGCCGAAGCCGGTTTTCCGGCCTGGGCGACAACGCCCTGCGAGGAGCGTGCCGCGTTGCTCGTGCGCGCCGCCGAGCGGCTCGAAGGCCATCGCGGCGAGCTCTTGGCGCTGTTGCAGAACGAGGCGGGAAAAACGCTCGACGACGCGATCGCGGAGCTGCGCGAGGCCGTCGATTATTGCCGCTACTATGCCGCGCAGGCGCGCGAGTGCCTCGCGGATCAGCCGATGCCGGGACCGACCGGTGAAAGCAACCTGCTGCGCTACCGCGGACGCGGCGCTTTCGTTTGCATCAGCCCGTGGAACTTTCCGCTTGCCATCTTTCTCGGCCAGGTGAGCGCCTCGCTCGTCGCCGGCAATGCCGTCGTCGCCAAGCCGGCCGAACAGACGCCGCTCATTGCCGCGCGCGCCGTCGCGCTGCTGCATGAGGCCGGCGTGCCGGTCGGTGCGCTGCATCTCGTTCCCGGCGACGGTGCCGTTGGCGCCAGCCTCGTCGCCGATTCCCGCGCCGCCGGCGTCGCCTTCACCGGCTCGATCGAAGTCGGCCGCGCCATCAACCAAGCGCTCGCCGCCAAGCGCGGTCCGATCGTGCCGTTGATCGCCGAGACCGGCGGCATCAACCCGATGATCGTCGACGCCACCGCGCTGCCCGAACAAGTGATCGACGACGTGATCGCGTCGGCTTTCCGCTCCGCCGGCCAGCGCTGCTCGGCGCTGCGGCTGCTTTGCCTGCAGGAAGACGTGGCGGAGCCCATGCTCGACATGCTGACCGGCGCGGTGCGCGAACTGAAAGTCGGCGATCCGCGCGAGCCGGCAACCCATGTCGGCCCGGTGATCGACGCCGAGGCCAAGGACAAGCTCGAAAGCTGGATCGCCGACATGGCGCGCGCCGGCCGCTTACGCTTCCGCTGGGACGGCGAGCGGGCGTGGCCGGCAGGCGGAACCTACGTCGCGCCGGCGCTGATCGAGCTCGACCGCGCCGCGGAGCTAAAACAGGAGGTCTTCGGACCGGTGCTGCATGTCGTGCGCTGGCGCGCCGACGAGATCGAGGCGCTGCTCGACGAGATCGCGGCGAATGGCACCGCGCTGACGCTCGGCATTCATTCCCGCATCGACGGCACCGTCGAGCGCATCGCGGCGCGGCTGCCGCACGGCAATGTCTACGTCAATCGCAGCATGATCGGCGCCGTGGTCGGCACGCAGCCGTTCGGCGGCACCGAGCTGTCCGGCACCGGGCCCAAGGCGGGGGGGCCAAATTACCTGCGCCGCTTTGCGGCTGAACAGGTGGTGACCGTCAACACCGCGGCGGCGGGCGGCAATGCCAGCCTGCTGGCTCAGGACGATTGAGCCGAGGCGTCTTTTTTGTACTTTAACACAATTGCGACGATATCACGCTATTCTCATAGCCGATGACTGATTCGATTAACCGCCTCTACCAAGCCGCGCTCGCCTGCCGGCACGACGATCCGTCGACCTCGCGGACCGCGCGGTTATTGCGTTCCGGCCGCAGCAAGATGGCGAAAAAGCTCGCCGAAGAGGCGATCGAGGTCGTCATCGATTCCATGCACGGCGACCGCGACGCCGTGGTTAAGGAAAGCGCCGACCTCATCTACAACCTCGTGGTGCTGTGGGTGGCCGCTAGTATTCGTCCGGATGACGTCTGGAAGGAAATGGACCGCCGCGAGCGGCTCCTGGGCATTGCCGAGAAGGTACCCAAGAAGATTCCGGACGACGTTTCCCGCCGCAAGGTCGTCATCCTCGAGGGCCGCCGCGTCCGCAAACGCCGCTGACGCCCGCGGCAGTCCGGGGCGGTCCGGGGCGGTCAAGTCCGATGGACAATCGGACCGCACGCCGCTAAGCAGCCCCCCATGCTCCGCCGCCTTTACGATTGGTGCGTCGACATCGCCGGCAAGCCGCATGCGACGTGGGTTTTGGCACTCGTGTCATTCTGCGAGAGCTCGTTCTTTCCGATCATCCCGGATGTGATGCTGATCCCGATGGCGCTGGCGCGGCCCGACAGGGCCTGGCTGTTCGCCGCGATCTGCACCGGCGCCTCGGTCGCTGGCGGCGTGCTGGGATATTTCATCGGCGCGGTGCTTTACGACACCGTCGGGCAGTGGCTGATCCACCTCTACGGCTATGGCGACAAGGTCGAGGCGTTCCGCGGCGCCTATGCTCAATACGGCGCGTTGATCATCCTGCTCAAGGGATTGACGCCGATCCCCTACAAGATCGTGACCATCACCTCGGGCTTTGCCGGCTTCAATATCGGTTTGTTCATCCTGCTGTCGGTCATCACCCGCGGCGCGCGGTTCTTTGCGGAGGCCTTTTTGCTCAACCGCTACGGCCCGCTCGCGCGCGGCATCATCGAGAAACGGCTCGGCATGTGGACCGCCCTGGCCGCAACCGCCATCGTGGTTGGCTTTATCGTCGTCGTGCGCGTATTCTAAAAGCGCTCGTGGTCCCTTTGTTGCTGTTCGCAAGCACTGGCTGACGATGACGAGGTTCGTGCCCAAAGCCGTTTGCACCGTCGCTTTTGCCACGCTCTTTGCCGCAGCGCTGTCGGCAAGCGTGCCTGCGCCAGCCGTCGCCAGCGACACCCAACCGGCTCCCGGCGCTGCCGCGGCTCCGGCAGCACCGCCGCCGGCCGCCGCCAACAGGCCGGGCTTCCTGCATGAGCTGGGAAGCTGGTGGAACGGCTCGATCGCCTATTTCGGCGCCAAGCTGAAAGACGCCCGCGGCAAGTTCGAGGATTTCGGCAAGACGTCGAAGGAAGCCGCCAAAGGCGCCGCCACCGCCACGCAACAGGCGGTGAAGAGCGCGGTCGACGTCAGCAAGGACGCCGCGAGCACGGTGGTGCGGTTGCCGAACACCCGGCTGGTCGAGATGCGCGAGCGCTGCGACAAGGCGCCGAACGGCGCGCCCGACTGCGCGGCGGCGGCGACTGCCGGTTGCCGCGCCAAAGGCTTCAGCGGCGGCAAATCGCTCGACGTGACGACGGCGGAAAATTGTCCGGCGCAGACGTTGCTGTCGGGATCAAAGCCAGCCGAAGTCGAGTGTCCGGTCGAAACCGTCGTCACCCGCGCCGTTTGTCAGTAACAGTGTCTCCCCACTGAGAAGAGGTGTTGCGCCGCCCGCGCCGCAGCGCGATCATGCCTGCGGGGGCTTAAGGCGCAGTGGGTCGATCGTGCTGGCGTGGGACCATAGGCGCTGGATTTTGGCTGCGGTGGCAATCGTCTTGTCGGCCAGCGTCCTGTATGCCGCCCTGCCGACCGAGCCGGACGTTTCCGGCCGCACGTCCTTGGCCGGAAATCTGCTGATCGCCTCGCCGGCTCTGCGCCAGCCGGCCTTCGATCACGCGGTCATTCTCTTGGCGCGGCACGATCGCGAAGGCGCGCTCGGCGTCGTCATCAACAAGCCCGGCAACGAGTTCCCCATCGCCGGCCTGCTCGCCGCCTTGGGCGTCGACGCCAGCGGCGTCACCAGGGAGGTGCGCGTCTTCGTCGGCGGCCCGGTCGATCCCGAAATCGGGCTGGTGATCCACAGCACCGATTATCACCGCCCCGATACCTTGGACATCGACGGACGCGTGGCGCTGAGCACCGCCGCCGACGCGTTGCGCGATATCGGCCTGGGCAAGGGGCCGGCGAAGAACCTCGTCGCATTCGGCTATGCCGGCTGGGCGGCCGGCCAGCTCGATGACGAATTGGCACACGGCGTCTGGGTGACGGTGCCGGAGGACCCGGCGCTGGTGTTCGACGACGATCGCGCGAAGTTGTGGGCCGATGCGCTGGCGCGGCTTAAACCGGGGCGCTGATTCCCTCCTTCTCCCGGCTTGCGGGGAGAGGTGAAGGCTGCGTTGACTTAGCCCGCCAGCGGCCTACATTAAATGGGTTCCGAGGGGAGCTCCCAGGAGGGAGCTGAGAAACCGCCGACGGGTTTTGGGCCCGCGACCGCGAAAAACCCTTTGAACCTGATCCGGGTCATGCCGGCGAAGGGACAGGAATATACGTTCCACTGCCAGCACGTTCCGAGACCAGCCAGACAACAGCGCCATCGCGACGACGCTCGCGATGATGCATCGCGGGGAGAGTGCCGCGGAAGGGATGTGCCATGCCGCCCGCCGTCTTGATCGCCAGGCTCGTCGGCCCGCTGTTCGTCGCCATCGGCGCCGGCATATTGCTGAACGCCTCGTTCTATGCCGGCGCCATCGTCGAGGCCGTGCACAGCCCGACGCTGGTTTACCTGTCGGGGATCGCTTCGCTGCTCGCCGGCCTCGCCATGCTCAACGCCTATCGGGCGTGGACGGCGGACTGGCGCGTCGTCACCACCATCCTCGGCTGGCTCATGGTGATCGGCGGCATCATCCGCATCGTCGTGCCGCAGCTCGTGACCGCGCTCGTGACCACGATCTATTCCGGACCGACCGCCTTGGCGATCGCCGGAGTGATCGTTCTCGTGCTGGGCGCCTTTCTCAGTTTCGAGGGTTATCGCCAGGGACAGGACAACACGCCCGCATGATCCCGAAAAGTGCAAGCCGATTTTCGCAAAAGATCGCGCGCCAAAGAAAGCCACAAGGAGTACGTCGATGAACAAGCCTCTTGCCGAATCCGATCTGGCGACGCCGAAGGTCACGACGGGACCGATCGCCGGCTCGCGTAAAATCTATGCGCGGCCGGACGCGGCGCCCGAGCTGAAAGTGCCGCTGCGCGAGATCGTGCTCGATGCGAGTTCCGGCGAGCCGCCGCTGCCGGTCTACGATCCGTCCGGGCCCTACACCGATCCCGATGCGGGGATCGACGTGGAGCGCGGCCTTTTACGCACGCGGCTTGCGTGGGTGAAGGAACGCGGCGGCGTCGAGGAGTACCAAGGCCGGCCGATCCAGCCGGTCGACAACGGCAACGTCACCGGGAAGCATCTGGCGCGCAATTTCCCCAATACGCCAAAACCGCTGCGGGCGGGCTCCACTTCTTACCTCCCCCTGGAGGGGGGAGGTCGATCGCACGCAGGGCGATCGGGTGGGGGTGAGCTGCAGTCGCCACAAATTCACCCCACCCCGGCGCGGAGCCTGTCATCGGACGGCGCTTCGCGCCGATCCGTTGGCGCCGACCCTCCCCCTCCAGGGGAGGGTAAGATTCACCCCCTCACCCAGCTCGAATGGGCGCGCGCAGGCGTCATCACCAAGGAGATGATCTACATCGCCGAGCGCGAAAATCTCGGCCGCAAAAAGATGCTGGAAACCGCGCAAGCCGCGCACGACGACGGCGAAAGCTTCGGCGCCGCGGTGCCGCTCTTCGTCACCCCGGAATTCGTGCGCGCGGAAGTCGCGCGCGGCCGCGCCATCATTCCCGCCAACATCAATCACGCCGAGCTCGAGCCGATGATCATCGGCCGCAACTTTCTCACGAAAATAAATGCCAATATCGGCAACTCCGCCGTCACCTCGTCGGTCGAGGAGGAGGTGGAGAAGATGGTGTGGGCGATCCGCTGGGGCGCCGACACGGTGATGGACCTCTCCACCGGAAGGAACATCCACAACACCCGCGAATGGATCTTGCGCAATGCGCCCGTGCCGATCGGCACCGTGCCGATCTACCAGGCGCTGGAGAAGGTCGACGGCGATCCGGTCAAGCTCGACTGGGAGTGCTACAAGGACACGCTGATCGAGCAGTGCGAGCAGGGCGTCGATTATTTCACCATCCACGCCGGCGTGCGGCTCGCCTACATCCACCTCACCGCCAACCGCGTCACCGGCATCGTCTCGCGCGGCGGCTCGATCATGGCCAAGTGGTGCCTGGCGCATCACAAGGAGAGCTTCCTCTACGAGCGCTTCGACGAGATTTGCGACCTGATGCGCAAATACGACGTGTCGTTCTCGCTCGGCGACGGCTTGCGCCCCGGCTCGATCCGCGACGCCAACGACCGCGCGCAATTCGCCGAGCTGGAGACCTTGGGCGAACTGACAAAAATCGCCTGGGCCAAGGGCTGCCAGGTCATGATCGAAGGCCCCGGCCACGTGCCGCTGCACAAGATAAAAGTCAATGTCGACAAGCAGCTCAAGGAATGCGGCGAGGCGCCGTTCTATACGCTCGGCCCGCTCGTCACCGACATCGCGCCGGCCTACGACCACATCACGTCTGCCATTGGGGCCGCCATGATCGGCTGGTTCGGCACCGCCATGCTCTGCTACGTCACGCCGAAGGAGCATCTCGGCCTGCCCGACCGCGACGACGTCAAAGAGGGCGTCATCGCCTATAAGATCGCCGCGCACGCCGCCGACCTCGCCAAGGGCCACCCGGCGGCGCAGCTGCGCGACGACGCGCTCAGCCGCGCCCGCTTCGAGTTCCGCTGGGTCGACCAGTTCAACCTCTCTTTGGACCCGGATACCGCGCGGTCCTACCACGACGAGACGCTGCCCAAGGAGGCGCACAAGGTGGCGCATTTCTGCTCCATGTGCGGGCCGAAATTCTGCTCGATGAAGATCACCCAGGACGTGCGCGATTATGCGGCGACGCTCAACGATCCTTCATTCGGCCGTCATCCTGAGGAGGCGCAAGGCGCCGTCTCGAAGGATGAGGCCGAGCGCGGTATGGCGCAGATGTCGCAAAAGTTCTTGGACATGGGCGCGGAGGTTTATGTCGATCGGGCTGCAGCGCTGAAGGACAGTAACAAAGTGTTATGAGTTAGCGCCGGGTAGAGGCGGCCTGTCCGCCGAAGCGCGGAGCGCGTAGGCGGAAGAAGGTGAAGGAGAGCAATAAGGCGCTTAACTGCTGCATCAGCCATCCTGAGATCCGGAAGATGTGAGCACCGATCAGAACGTAACAATTATCGAGCCACACCACCTGGTGTTTGCTTATTGTGACGCGCACTTCGGCAAGGCGCTAAATCGAGATTTACACGATACGCCAAAGCGTTTTCGTCTCAGGTTCTTCCGCAAGTTGCAAAAAGGTCGAGAACCGAGACCTATCGATCGGGCCGACTTATTGACTTATCTCGAAAAGGTGTCCAGCGAGCTTGCAGCGATACTAGAAAATCGATCACCCTATTTTTGGCTGTATTTGTATCGCCGAATAAAGCCCGTACTTTCGCAGGCGCACGATAATCTAATAGATGGAACAACCACACGCCTCGTTCGACAGATACTGGAACTTGCTATTTATAAATTCGGCTCCTTGGAGCGATATGAGTTTGCAAAACGTTCCGAAATAGATTTGGCGAAACAATGGGGCGGTTATCTGAAGCTAGCGATAGACGGAATGGGACGCGGTCGTGAAGCCGCCGCCGCGATGTTAAGCTCAGGAAATCCTCCAGACTCGCTAATCCCTGTTGAATTTCGTCCCGCTGATTATAGATCTATCTATGCCGCTGAAGGCCTTGCTTATGAGTATTGTTGTGCACGGCAAGGCTCAGATCGACCGGGAAAGGCATGAAGCTTTGGTTCGATCCGCGTAGCGGCGAATTTGAGTACGAAGCGTCCGAGGAAATATTCGAAGCGATCAAGAGGTTCGACTCTCGGCTTACGGGCGTAACTTTTTTTCCGACACTGCTGGGGATAGTAACACCCAATAGTACAGAAAAACCTTTTGAGCAGATATTTGCGACAAGTTACAATGTCGACCAAATTGACTTTACGGATTTGTTTACGGCAATGGGTTTTCAAACTAAGACTCGCGACGGACGCAACTTATCAAATTTTGTACCTGCGCTGCTTAGCGCCGAGGATTTTGTATCTAAACACAGCTATTTGGACGTCACTTTTCGAACGGCAAAAGGCTTTGGCTTAGACGTCTTCCTGTATGTTCTATGGGCGGTAAGCAACCTCGCTCTCGTGCCTAACTCTGCGTTCAAGCCCGATGTAAATTACGGATTTCTGTTTTTTACACTGCTAAGACGAGGTTATGCGATCTATCAAACTGATTCATTCGTTGATGCGGTCAAAGACCGTCTTTTAATACGCAAAGACATCGCTCAGATGAAGCGCGATGAAATCGACAGAGCAATTGATGCGGTGCTCAGTCACATTAGCTTGTCGGAAGAGGGCCGCAAGAGAATTTCCCTATGGTCTGGAGGTCCCCGCCCAATAGTGAGCAGACACGTGGACTCATGGCTGATCGACACCGTGGGCATTTTCGAGTTTATTGCTCGAATGTTCGTTGGCATCCATGATGATGGCGGGATACGGGGGACCATATTTGAACACACCGTCAGATCGGCAGTGAAAGGGATCAAGTCGAAGGCCGGCCTAGAGCTTGGACCGCGAAAAATCTTCGATAATGGCGTTTTGATCGATGAAGTTGACATTATGGTTCGAAGAGGAAGACGAGTTTTTGTCTGCGAGTGCTTCAGCATGTGGATGCCTCTTAATTTTGAGATTGGCGATCCAAAAACGATTGAGACTCGCACCGCGCAAATTGATAAGAAGATTGACCAGGCGACGGAAACTTGCGAATACCTCACCATTCATCGACGCGGTTCAAATTATGATTACCGAGATGTCGAACACTTTGTCCCGTTGGTTGTTAGTCCCTTTGTCGAATGGCTGCCTGGAACAAGCGACCGATATTGGCTTTTTAAACGGCAACCCCGCGTGATGTCTGTTGACGAACTCGTTAAGTTCCTGAGCACGGCGCCTTCGGATAGCAAGCGTAGCCCGGATTGAGTGAAACGAAATCCGCGGCAAGCCTCGCGGCACAATCCCGGATACGCTACGCGACTTTCATCTGGTTGGTGACAAATCGCTCATGACCAACGTTTGCGCGATTAATTCGCTCGGCAAGGTCCTCTAATCGATCGTCCAGTCCCTGTATTTCCTCGAATGCCTCGACGAGGCGAAAAAAACGCGTAACGACATCGGTAGCCATTTGTGCGATAGCGAGGCGACTTGAGGTCTGTGCCTGTGCCAATCCAAGGAGGGCACAAACCCGTTACCATCCTCGTCTAAATGGTATTCGAGCAAGTCCATCCAATTCCCATGAACATTCTGCGAGCCCCCTCCGAAGGCAGCGAGATACATAACTTCAAATCCAACAGCCTTCGCTCGCTGATAAAGGCTTCCTTGGCCCCAACTCCTGGGTTCATCAGGCGACAGATCGGCTATGGAGAATCCGGATTTTGTGACCGCCGCGGAAATTGAAGAAAGCATTCGATCTTCGATCGGCAACCGAACTCCGCCACGAGCTTCTATGTTTGCCACGATCCGGTTATGAAGCCGCTTTTCCTGCCGCAAAGAATGCCTGATATATTGCTCAAACAATTCGGGCGAACCGCACTCGATCAAGTATGCCAAATTCACAATGGTCTCGAATGCAAGCCTCGACAGGATAAACGTAGTTTCGCGCCTGTCCTGGCATATCTGATCAAGTAATGCCGAAATGAGCTTGAAAAGTCTCACCAAGTGACC
Organism: uncultured Alphaproteobacteria bacterium; assembly: GCA_963721025.1. Lineage (GTDB taxonomy): Bacteria > Pseudomonadota > Alphaproteobacteria > Rhizobiales > Xanthobacteraceae > BOG-931. Next base: position 145,948 of record CAVRHN010000007.1, read on the forward strand.
GCCTTGGATTGCCTGGTTGCGAGACCAAACCTTCGTGTCTGCCGGCATGACACATGCAGCTACGCAAACAAATGAGCCGACTTCCTTTAGGAGTTCGACAGTAAGGGCATTGAATTGATCTTCTGATATGTATGCCGCAATGGTGTCGTCCTCGACGGCCACAGCTTCGATCTCATTCACGTTTTCTACAAAACTGTCGGTCATGATCTAACTATATTAAAGCCCGTAGGATGGGTTGAGCCCTTGCGAAACCCATTATTTTCCAGCACCGTCGAACTTTGTGCCCAAGCTTCGGAAGCGATAACTCAAGCTTCGAGATACGGAGCCCGCAGTCGCTTCCTCAAGTACTCGTATGCAAGATTGAAATCATCGGTAAATCGAGAGGTGGTCCCACTTCCTAAGACAGCCGGTTAAGGTGGATTCGCCGATACAGAGGACGAACCATCATGAGGACGCGGAGACGGTTTTCGGCTGAGTTCAAAGCCAAGGTGGCGCTCGAGGCGATCAAGGGCCACGAAACGGTCGCAGAACTGGCGAGCAAGCACGAACTGCACCCGACCCAGATTGCTGCCTGGAAGCGTGAGGCGGTGGAGAAGCTGGCCAAGGTGTTCGACGAGAAGGGCAGCGCGCGCGAACAGAACCGCGACGCCGAGCTGACGAAGCTTCATGCCAAGATTGGTCAGCTGGTGGTGGAACGGGATTTTTTGTCGAAAGCCTTCGATCGCTGAGCCTGGATCGGAGGAAGACGATGATCGACCCCGGTCATCCACGGCTCTCGATCGTACGCCAGTGCGAGCTGGCGTCGATCAGTCGCTCGACATTCTATCGTAAGCCGACGGCGGAGAACGAAGCGACGCTGGTGTTGATGCGTCTCATCGACGAGCAGTTCCTCGAGACACCGTGGTACGGCTCGCGGCAGATGGTACGGCATCTGCGCCGCAACGGCTGCTGTGTCGGGCGCCATCGTGTCCGTCGACTGATGACCAAGATGGGCTTGGCGCCGATCTACCAACGCCCGAAGACCAGCGAGCGGCATCCGCAGCACCGGACATGGCCATACCTGCTTCGCCATCTGACCATCGACCGGCCCAACCAAGTCTGGTGCGCAGACGTGACCTACATCCCGATGCGCAGAGGCTTCCTATACCTGGTCGCGGTCATGGACTGGTTCAGCCGCAAGGTTCTGGCATGGAGGTTATCGAACACGATGGATGCTGACTTCTGCGTCGCGGCGCTGGCGGAGGCGATGGTCCGCTTCGGCAGACCTGAGATCTTCAATACCGATCAGGGCTCGCAGTTCACCAGCTTTACCTTCACCAACACCTTAAAGGCTGCCGACATCCGCATCTCGATGGACGGCCGTGGCCGCTGGATGGACAACGTCTTCATCGAGCGGTTATGGCGATCGTTGAAGTACGAGTGCGTCTACCTCAATGCCTTCGAGACCGGCAGTGAGGCACGAACAGGGATCGGTCGGTGGATCGGCTACTACAATGCCGATCGACCCCACTCGGTCTTCGGCGGCAGGACGCCCGACGAGGTCTATGCTACGCAGGCAAACGAGGAGAAATTGGCGGCGTAATCGAACCCAGAATCCACCTTAGCCAAGCCGCCATTCTGTCCCGTAAGGTGGGACCACCTCTTCGCTTCAGGCCCGCCGTCGTGAACAGATGAACGCCATCGTAGACAACTTTCTTGCCTCGAACGTAGCGGCGGCGCTGTTGCGGAAAGAAGGTATGGGAAACATCGTTTCTAACGTCGTTGACGCGTGTAAATAGCAGAGCGAACGTCTTTCGGCACCGGTCTGATCGCATGCACTATGCTCAACTTTTTGAGTAGATATATTTCATCCATGACATAGTGCATGAAGACTTGAAATGGTTTTGTCCTCCACAGACGTCCGTAATGAGGTTCTTTTCGCTCGAAATAATAGTCACAGATGATGTCCGTTAGAAACTCATCTATCAGCGTGTACTTTAAAATGACATCGCCTCGGATGATCTTGTCCTTCATGAGGTGGAGAATCATCGTGCGTTCGTCCGGCTCGTAGGCTTTGGCGATCTGCGGATAATCTACCTTTGCGATATTAGCAATGTGTTTGATCTCTTTGAGCAAGCGTCGTTGATGTCCTGTTAGAGCCATCGGTCGCCCCCTCATCCCAACGGCTTGCGCGATCAATTTGTTAGCCTGCGCCTTGTCAATCTGAAGCTCCTCGATGGCGGCGTGGATGGCCGACTCGGCGTCCGGCTCTGCCACCCAACCAAGCGTTTTTCTTTTGGCGCGGATGCGCCATATGCGTACCGGCTTCTCGGGCGGCGTCGGCTTTCGTCCCATCGCGGTTCAACCCGGCAGCAAGCGTAGCCCGGATTGAGTGAAACGAAATCCGGGGTAAACCTCGCGGCACAATCCCGGATTTCGCTAGTGCTCAATCCGGGCGACTTGGCTAATCCGCCCTAAGGCTTTAGACCGTCGCCGCCGCGCACACCCGCGCGCCGGGAGCGAGCGTCGGCGGCGCCTTGTTGAGCGTCTCGACGGCAAAGCCCGCGGCGGCCCTATAGCCGGCCATGAACGCGGTGCGTTCCACCACCGGGATCACGTCGTCGATGTTGTCGAAGGTGCCGCCGCACCGCTCGTCGACCATGTTGAGAAGCCCGAACGGGCCGGCGCCGCGGTTGCGCAGGATGAGCTGCGAGATCGGGCCGCACAGCTTGGCATCGTAGGCTGCGAGCGCCGTCGGCGTGACGCCGTGCTCGACCATGCAGGCCCCGAGGATGCGGGCATCGACGATCGCCTGGCTGCCGCCGTTGGAGCCGGTCGGATACATGGGGTGCGCAGCGTCACCGAGCAGCGCCACCGGGCCGTCGCGCCAGGTCGGCACCGGATCGCGGTCGATCATCGGATTTTCGAAGGCGCCGGCGGCGCCGCGGAGCAGAGCGGGCACATCGAGCCAGTCCCAGATCCAATTGTCGAAATGGTGGACGAAATCCGAGATCGGCACCTGCCGGAACCAGCCGCTCTGCTTCCAGCCCTCGCTGTTGTCCATCGTCACCTCGGCGATCCAGTTGATCATCGAGAGGCCGGTGTTGGGGTCGGGATGCGAGATCGGATAAAACACCACCCGGTGGCGGTGCGTGCCGAGACCGACAAACGACGCGCCGGTGCGGATCGGCTTTCCCCAGGTCGTGCCGCGCCACATCACCGCGCCGCCCCAATGGATCGGCGGCTGGCCGGGATGCATCTGCGCCCGCACCGCGGAGTGGATGCCGTCGGCGCCGATCAGCAGGGCGCCGCGCGGCTCCGACGTCGTGCCGTCGGCGTGCTCGACGAGCGCGCTGACGCGGCCGTCGCCAAGCTTGCGGTAGCCGGCAACGCGGCTGCCGAGCCGCACCGCCTGCGGCCCCGCCCGCTCCACGACCTTGTCGTGCAGCAGCCTGTGGAACAGCCCGCGATGCACCGCGTATTGCGGCCAGTTGTAGCCCGCCAGCTTTCCGCGCGGCTCCGAATAGATGTCGTTGCCGTTCAGTCCGACCAGCGCCCATTCCCTGGCGGGAAGGCCGACCCGGTCGAGGTCCTCTTCGGTGATGCCGAGATCGTAGAGCTCGCGCACGGCATTGGGTTGCAGATTGATGCCGACGCCGAGCGGGCGCATGTCGCGCACCGCTTCGAAGACGATACAGTCGACGCCGATCTGATGGAGCGTGAGAGCGGCGGCGAGCCCGCCAATGCCGCCGCCGGCAATGATCACGCGGTCATCGGTCAGACGGTCGCCCGGCGCGCCACTTCCTCCCCCGCATGCTTTTAGGACCGGACGCGGCCGCCGTCCACACCTCCTCTCCCCCGCGAGCGGGGAAAAGCCCGCAGCGCGGATGAGCCCAACGGGCCCGCGCGATGCGCGGCCCGATGGCTGGCTCCGGCGTAATCCGCCGCTTTGCCGAGCCGCGATCGCTTTTGTGAGCCGCAACTCAAAACGGCGGGTTACGCCGCTTTGCGGCTAACGCGCCCTACCAACACGGCTCTCATCTGCAAGAGCCGAGCGAAACAACGGTCTCAGGAGGTCCCCTTTTTATATGTTGCTGCTCAAGGCGCGGCCTTCACGAACCTTGACAGCAACCCGGCCCAGTCTGAGGATGTCTATCGTCAGCCGGGCGCGGCGGATTGGTGTGGTGCCTTTGGGCCAGTATGCCGCGATGCAAGTATCCCGCTATCATCCGCTGCTGGTGACGCTGCATTGGCTGCTTGCCGTCTTGATCATCGCGACGTTGGCCGTCGGGTTTTTCCTGCTCGCGGCGATGCCCAGCTCCGACCCTAGGAAAATCGCCGTGCTGCGGGTGCACATGGCCGTCGGCATGCTGATCCTGGCCTTGATGGTCGTCCGCTTCATCGTGCGGATGCTGACGGCGAGGCCGCAGAAGGCGACGACAGGCTTTCCCGTTCTCGATCGGATCGCGCCCATTTCCCACTATGGCTTTTACGTCCTGGTCGTGTCGATGGTGGCGACCGGCTTGGCGACGGCCATTCTGGCCGGGCTTCCGGCGATCGTGTTCGGCGGCTCGGGCGCGCCGCTGCCGTCCAGCTTCACGATTTTCCCGAGCTTCGTGGCGCACGGCCGGCTTGCTGCACTGCTTGCCGGCTTCATCGTTGTGCACGTGCTTGCTGCGTTCTACCACCAATTGGTCAGAAGAGACCGGCTGTTCGCGCGGATGTTCTACGGGCGCCGTTCGTCAAATCCGTCACAATGATTTCGCGGCAGCAAACGCAGCCCGGATGAGCGAAGCAGAATCCGGGGCGAGCGTCGCGCCCCCATGGATCGCCGGATCATTTGATACGAAGACGGCGCGGAGCGGTTTTTCTCCGGCAATGGCGAAATGCACGCGCCATCCACTGCGGAACTCGCAGGGTGCATTGCGCCTGAATCTATGAAATGCTGCGGCGGTCCGGGGTTTGCCGCACCGGCGGCACCGGAGGTTTCGTAACGGCGCACGGCCTCCTCAGCAGGCCAGCGCCCTAGGGGGGTTCCATGACACCTGAACTCACACTGCTTGTTTGGTCCGCCGTTCTCGCTTTCGTGCTGATGCTCGTCGCCGTCGCCGGCGCGCAGCTGCAAGTCGGCTTACCGATGCTGATGGGCAACCGCGAGGACATGCCGCCGATCGTCCGCTGGGCCGGGCGCGCGCGCCGCGCCCAGCTCAACATGCTCGAATACCTGGTGCTGTTCGCCATCCTGGTGCTGGTGGCGCAGATTACCGGCAAGACCAACGCCATGACGCTGTTGGGCTGCCAGATCTTCTTCTGGGCCCGCCTCGTCCATGCGATCGTGTATATCGCCGGAGTGCCGTGGCTGCGGACAGCGGTCTGGGCCGTCTCGGTGATCGGCCTCATCGTGATCCTGCTGCAGCTGTGACGGCGCATTAAGTCCGGCAAGACGAAAACGGGGGAGGGGGACCATGCCGAGCATGGTGGAGGGGGCGTCTGACTTGGCGCTTCACCTTCGTCGCAGGATAATCGCAGAGGCCCGCACCCCTTCCACCGCGCAAACGCGCGGTTCCCCTCCCCCACTGTCGTGGGAATTATATACTTGACAAGTATGGGCTCCCAACAGTAGCCATGATGAGGCTTTCAACCGTTGATTTTGGAGTAATGCGATGCCGCTTCAGGTTCAGAATTTGATGTATGACGCCAAGGGCCAGCGCGCGAACGTAAACGTCATAAATAATGACCCGCCGGGCGGCCAAATCGTGCAGGTCGGTTTCCCGTTAGCCACGACCGGAAATGAAACGCAAAATCAAGTTGATGCTATGGTTCGTCAGAAGGCGAAGGAAATTCTTCAGGCTGCAATCGCGCTTCTTTAGCGACTGTCCTAGCCACCTCAAGATTTTGTACGCGGCTTGCAAGCAGAGACAACTTTGCGTCCACAATCTCGATCTGCTGTTTAAGTGCGCCGCCTTGGTCGGGATTGTCTGACATCTTATCCTTCCTTTTTGTTGCGTGGTTCCGGCGGCTTCTTTGCTAATTGCCCGATCAGTCCGTCGGATGCTGATTTTTCCTCATCCGCGCCGATCTCGCGCGCCTTTTTGATGAAGAGCCTGGATTGCTCTTTGTCGTCTGGTTTAAATCGTTCCTTTTTCTTAGACATCGAATAGGCCCTTTTGCGCGGGCGCTAGTGGCTTACGAATAATCAGCGTTGGGTTGCCGATTGTACCGGATTTTTTCAAAAGATCGTCGTCAAACGTTTCCAAGGCAAGAGCGTGAGCATCAAGCGCGGTCGCGATGTGGATAGCGTCTTTTGGCTTGATACTCTGTGTCCATACCAAGTCCTGCGCATTCTCGGAAATCGACCGCGTTACGTTACGGACTCTAAAATATGAACGTCGGAAAAATTTACGCACGATGTCAGCTTTTTCCTGCGGGATCATGGGCGCGCCGCGCATCCAAAGAACTTCTGCAATCGTTAGGGCGGACGTGAAAATGATAACTTCTCCTAGATCGGCGCGCTTCAGTGTTCCTGCGCAAAGATCAGCCTTACCCGGCTCGGCTTGTAGCCAACCAAGAAATGCATCACTGTCCCAGTAGATCGGCTCTACCGCCATTTAATCAACCTAACGGAGAATACCTTTCACGTCCTCGGCTGTAGGTAATTCGCTATCATCCGGCAGAGCTAAGATGTGCTCGGCCTCGATGCTTATCGGCGTTCCGTTCCTGCGGTAGTGAATAATCCCGGAAACTTCCACACGCTTGCGGAACTTATCAAACACCTCTGGAAGCAATTCCTCCGGAAAATAACAGCGCACTCTTTGCCGCAGCATTGCATCACGGATATAGAATTGAAGCGTTCCGTAGCTTTCCTAAATCGTTTCTAGTCGGCCCTCTATTGTGCCGAAGTCATTGTAATCGGCCCGCGTGTCCTCTCGAATTACGCTCGCTATCGTCGGCTCAAAACTGATGGGTTTTTTTTCAACCCATAATCGGATTGGAACAGGGGGAGCTTTATTTGGTCCCGCTTCAGTCATTTCGGAGAGCGTCCGCAAATACCTTAAAGCCGGTTCCGGCAATCCGGAATCTTCAATATCCCGTTCGATCAATTGGCGGATACCGCGCTCAGCTCGCGCGTATATTGCGTGTGCGACTTCTGGGGGCGTCGTCGGTACCGGATCGACCGCCAAAAGCGCGCTACCTTCACGTACGCGAACCAACCAACGTAGCGGCCGAGCGTCGGGCGTAAATATCTTGCTGACTTCCTCTACATAGCCAAAGAAAGCCCGCGCAGCGGCCATGAACCGCTCGGGAGAAAGGTTTTCGCCTATCTCCAGCGTCAGATCGGTCGGAATTTGGTCCGGCGTAGCTGGCACCCAATTAACTCCAGACTTGGACGGTGCTACGCGGCGCACGAGTCCTTGTACATTAATCGCTTTCCGACGATACCACGTATGAGCTTATCCGCGCGAGCCTCATCACTAACGCCTAAAGCCGCACGTTCGTTGTACCGAAAATCGAACTCAGACAGGTACCGCTTTAAGTGTTGCGGGCTGACGTGGTGATAAACGCCAGTGATGCCGCGTTTCAGGATGGAGAAATAACCTTCAATCGTGTTCGTATGTACGTCGCCGCGAACATATTCGCCGATGCTATGATTGACAGATTGATGCCGGGGAAATTCCTGCCCAACGCGAGAGCCACCATCATCGCTAACGACAACGCTGTCTGCGTCAATCTGTGCCTGCAAGATCGGTCGCAACGTTTTTGCGCTGATAGACGGAACGTGGTGGCTGCGAACGTTACCGCCGCGCTCTACTAGCGCAAACGTGATTTCCTTCCCGGTCTGACCGCCGCGATTACAGAGGCGTTTGTTACGATGTTTGTTGGTTTCCTTCCCGCCGATGTAAGTCTCATCGAACTCGACAGTTTTGCCTTGGCCGCCAAGCGGTCCGTTCGGATGCAGCTCCCGCATCGCTTCGCGCAAACGATGCTCCATGAACCAAGCGGTTTTGTAAGTGACTTTCAGCGTGCGGTGTAATTGATGAGCGCTAATTCCTTTCTTGCTGCTCGCCATCAAATGAGCAGCCTGAAACCACTTGTGCAGCTTAATATGGCTGCGTTCGAAAATCGTTCCGACAGTGACCGTGAACTCGCGCTTGCAGGGGCCGCAGCGGCGCAGCCCCGGGCGACCGCCCTTGACCGGCGTAATCCGGTCAAAGCCGCCACAGCGCGGGCAAAACGGCCCTTGGGGCCATACAATCGCTTCCAGCCGAGCAATCGCCGCGGCTTCGCTGTGAAAATGGGGCTGAGACAACAGGGACATGGCCAACTCCTAACCTCTTGACTCTCAACGTAGAGTCGGACATCGTACTTGTCAAGTATATAATTACCACTGTCGTGGGGGAGGACAGTCTGCTCAATCCGGGCTACGCGCTCGAAGCAGGTATCGGGTGGTTTGCGGCGGCCGGCGCCCCATGTCCTCAAAGACAGACGCCCAAGACAACATGGAGGACCGAGATCATGCACTTTCGCATTCGCGGCCTGCCGGCCGAAACATTCGCCCCCCTGTTCGCGCTCTCCGACACTGAGCTTGCGCAACAGGGCGCCGTGCGGCAAATCGCGGACGCGCGCGTCCCCGGCTATCCGTGCCGCGTCAGCCTCACCGATGCCGCCCCCGGTGACGAGCTTATTCTGGTCAACTACGAGCATCACGCGGTCGCCTCGCCCTACCGCATGCGCTACGCCATCTTTGTACGCAAGGACGAGGAAGCTTTCGACGCGCTCGACACCGTCCCCGACCAGTTGCGCCGCCGCACCCTCGCGGTGCGCGCGTTCGACGGCGACGCCATGGTGGTCGGCTGTGAACTCATCGAGGGCAAAAAACTCGAGAGCACGATCGAGCATCTATTCGCCGATCCGCGCGCCGCGTATCTGCATGTTCACTATGCCGCGGCCGGCTGCTACGCGGCCCGCGTCGAGCGGGCGTGAAGCGCGCAGCAAGCGCAGCCCGGACTGAGCCCTCGGGTCGCGCCATGCGCGCCCGGATAAATTCCACGAAATCCGGGCAAGCCTCGCCGCAGCATGGGCGGTAGCGATTGCATTCGCGATTGCTACAATTTATAATAGCGCTTTCGCCACATTGACGAAGAGGGTGGAACGCCCATGAGATCCGCGATTCGTCCTATCGCAATCGGCTTCGTCCTCACGCTGATGTCGCTCGCGCTGTCTGGTAACCCTGCTTCTGCCGCGTGCTCGGATTGGCTTCGCCAGGTCGCGCTGCCGAAGTTCGGCTGCAGTCCGCAAGCCATCGAGGACATCTGCGCCGGGAGGCGTCCGGTCCCGACCAATGGCACCTGCGACAATCCTGCGCAGCCGTCGATAAACACGACCGGCCCGCCCTATCAGCAGTTCACGAGCCTGGCTCTGGCTTCGCACATACCGTTGCAGCTTCACCCGACCTACACGCAACAGTATTTTGAGAACCGGGCTCAGCTCTACTGCAACCTCCTGGCCGCCGGGGAGATTGTGAAGCTGACAAGCGAGATCACGTTTCCGCCGGTCGTCCATTTCACAGAAACGACTGCTGACCGATCTCGATTAGAGGTCGCCATTCTGCGGGTTGGCACGGCGGCATATTGTCCGCAATTGGTCAACCTGGAGCGCCAATGGGAAGCGACCAACGTCCATTGATGCTGACCGCTTTATCCCGTCGGCTATTTGGCTTTGATCTGGCCGGGATCGTTGAGGATGATCTCGGGCCTTCCCCCTGAGGAGCAAGCGCAGCCCCGATGAAGCGTCGCGACATCCGGGGCTCGCCTCGCCAACAATGAACCCGCATGTCGCCACTTCAAGTCGATGGCGCGCACGCCCTGTTTGATCCGCTACAAATCCGCTGGGCCAGTGCGGTTGCGTCCGCGAGGTCGCCCGCTGAGATTTGAAAGCAGCGCTAATTGCAAAGCGGTTTAGGCGCGGCGATGCGTGTTATAGGAAACCATGCGTTTTTCCGTGCGGCCGCTCTATCGCTACAGCACCCCGGTCGGGCTGGCGCCGCACCTGCTACGGCTGACGCCGCGTGCCGAGCGGGTTCGCATGCTGGCGAGCCAGCTGACGGTGCAGCCGGTGCCGGCGGCACGCCGGGAGTTGGTGGACCGCTTCGGCAATCGGATCACCGAGGTGAGCTTCGACGGCCCGTCCCAGCTGCTGCGCGTCGAGAGCTGTTTCGATCTGGAAATTTCCGCGCCGGCGCCGCTGCGGGATTGCGGACTGCCGCGATTGCCCTGGTCATGCCGGCCGGAGCGCGTGCCGGCCGACTACTGGCGCGAAGACCGCCAAGACCAGGCGGTGCAAGGCTTCGCGGAAACGCTGGCAGCTGAAAGCGGCTGGGCGGCCGTGCCGTTCCTCGAGCATCTCAGCCAGACGCTGTTTCGGCGCTTTCACCGCGACATCCGGCCCGAAGGCGCCGCTCAGGCGCCGGCCAGCACGCTCGCCACCGGCCGCGGCGCCTGTCGCGATTTGACCGTGCTGTTCATGGCGGCCTGCCGCAGCCTCGGCATCGCCGCCCGTTTCGTCAGCGGTTATCAGGCCTATGCCGAGACCCCGGACGGAGATCGTCATCTGCATGCCTGGCCGGAAGTGTTGCTGCCGGACGCGGGATGGCGCGGCTTCGATCCCACTCACGGCATTGCGGTGACCGACGGCCACGTCGCGCTGTGCGTGGCTCCCGAGCAGGCCGCCACGATGCCGATCGAAGGCGGTTTCTACGGCAACGGCGTCACCGCCACGCTGGACTACCAGGTGCGCATCGCGACGCCCGGCCCGTAATACCTACGCTACTTCGCTTTGATCTGCCCCGGATCGTTGAGGATGATCTCCGGCTTTCCTCTGTGCAGACGGATCGGGCCGGTGACCTCGACGGTCTTGCCGTTGAGCGCGTCCAAATTGGAAAACTTGGTCACATCGCGCGAGAAGATGACCGCCGTAAAGACATTGTCCGGGTAACGGCCGCCGATGTCGATGAAGGTGGCGCGGCCGGAGGCGGCGGTGTGGACTTCGCTGACGACGCCTTCGACGGTTGCGGTCTGGCCGACATGCGCCTTGGCCTCGGCTGCCGCAATCGCCGGCATTTGCGTTTGCGCCAGTGCCGGAGCCGGCGCCGCTGCCAGCGCAAGCCCAAGCCCAACTCCAAGTATAAGAACGGATGCTTTCATTTTTTCCTCCGTCGATGCGCGGACCGCCGTCGATGCGCGGACCGGCGATGTCCCGTAGCGCACGGGAACGCTTGACGGAACAAAACAAGAACACATAATGGAGGCCACGTCAATGGCGCAGTCAATGGCGCACGTCAATCGTCCGCCACGATACGCGCCGCGAAATCTGAAGAAGTAGCCCGGATTAAGTGAAACGAAATCCGGGGAAAACCTCGCGGCGCAAGCCCGGATTTCGCTTCCGCCTTCGCTCGCACGCAGAGTTACGGCGGACAGGGATGCTCAATCCGGGCTACCATCACTTGCGAGACCGGCACACGCTTCGAATCCATCGGGGAGGCATCACATGCAGCATCCGGGCGTTGCAGCGGCGCAGACACATTTCACGTCGGAAGCCCGATTGACCGCGGAGGGTATTGCGCTGCCGCCGGCGCCGGGTCCGCTGGGGGCTTATCGGCCCTGGGTCATCTTCGGTTCGCTCGTCATGACATCCGGCCAATTTCCGTTCATCGACGGCCGGCTGGCCTATAGCGGACGCATCGGCGGCAGCGTCGGCCCCAGGGATGCGTACGCGGCCTGCCGTTTGGCCGCGATCAACGGAATTGCCCAGCTGAAAGACGCCGTCGGCAGTCTCAGCCGCATCAAACAGATTGTGCGGCTGGAAGGCACCATGCAGGTCGCCGTAGGCTTTCGCGACCATCCGAAGGCGCTGGACGGCGCCTCCGATTTGCTCAACCTGGTGTTTGGCGAAGCCGGACGCCACAGCCGGATGATTTACAGCAACCCGGAAATGCCGCTGAATTCTCCGGTGCTGATCGTGCTGCTTGCTGAAATTGGCGATTGACCGGATTGCCGGCAAAGCAAGCGGAGCACGCTCTGCGGGCTGCGTGCAACCTACATACCATGCCCGGCTTTACGCGCGGCGATAACCCTCGAGCGAAGCATCCTCGACATCGGGGAGGTTCACGACGATGTTCTCCGGCGTCCGGCAAGCCAGCCACCAGAGCTCTTCGGTCGTGCTCATGTTGGCTTCGAGGTGGGGCAAGAACGGCGGCACGAACATGAAATCGCCGGCCGCCATGTCGAAGTAATCCTGATAGTCCTTGCCGAAGTAGATGCGGGCGCGGCCTGAAAGCAAATAAGCGCCGGTTTCCGCCTCGCCGTGGTGGTGTGGCAGCGAACGGAAGCCGGGCGCGTTACTGGCCTTGCCGAACCACAGCCTGGTCGCGGGCGTATGCTGCGGTCCAACTCCAGTCATCAGCGCCAAGCCGCCCGATTGCGCGGTGTTGCCGCTTTCATGGCCGCCTCTGGTGACCACCGGCCGATCGTTTGCGGTCATTTTTTTAACTCCAATTCGCCGGCAGCCGCGGGTTTGCCTCGCGCTCTAGCGCACCGAAATGCTCAAGCCGCTCAAATCGAGGTTGACCTGCAAGCCAACCTGCCGGCCGGTCAGCGTCAGGACGGCGCCCTTTTCGTTGCGCAGCACGATGGCCTGGGCGCCGACGCCGATGGCGCCGCCGCCGCCGGCCGCGCCATAGACGCCGGTGACATCGTCCGGGCTATTGATATGGCTCACGGTACCGTAGAAATGCGTCTCCGACGCACCGAACACCAAGCCGGCGCTTAAGCCCCCGATGGTGATCGGAAAGCGCTGGCCGTGAAAGACCAACCAGCCGTTGCCACCGGATGCGCCGATGAACCAGCCGCCCTTGAGCACGCGGAAGCTGATCGTGCCGCCATCGGCGTGAGCGGCGGACGACAGGCCGGCGCCGGCGAAGGCGACGAGCAGCGCAACCAGGGCGGCACGAAAACCGGACGAGAGTCGCATGGCGGTGTCTCCTTGGGTGTTGTGAAGGTTGTCGTGATTTTGTTGGTGTGGCGCGACGCAACACGTCGCTGTTGCCCCGTGCGTGACGCACGCCCCTACTTCCCCGCGGCCTTGCGCAGCGCCGCGTTGATGCGTTCCTGCCAGCCCGGGCCGTCTTCCTGAAAGAAATCGAGCACGTCGCGGTCGATACGCAGCGACACCATCTCCTTGACCCCGGGCAGCGCCGGCGTTTTCGGCGGCAACTCCGCCGGTTTCGGGGCGGTCGCCGCCTTGAAGGCCTGGTCGGCCTGCCAGCGGGAATCGCTCGTGGTGCGCCGTGCCATGCCGGACCTATAGCAAATGCAGCCCCGATTGAGGAGACGAAATCCCGGGGGAAAGCGGCACCGTCCTTCCCGGATTTCGCCGTCCAGCTTCGCAGTCGGCGCTGCCGCCTTCGCCGGACCGCTTCGGCGGAAATGCCGGCGCGACAAACCGCTCGATCCGGGCTACGCTCGCCGACGATATTCGCCGACCGTACCCGGCGCGTGATTTTTTGGGGACGACCATGAGCGCCGATAGCTCACTTTCACTTGCGGAGCTCGACAGGCGCATTGCCATCGTGCGCGACAACATTCGGCAGCTGATCGAGCAAGCGGCCGCCATCTCCGGCGCCGAGGACGAAGCGAGAAACGCCGATCGGATCGCGCAACAAAACGATGAGCTTGAAAGATTGCTCAAGCAACGCGATGCGCTGCTGAAGAAATAGCGCACAGCCCTACTGGCCGACCGGCAGCGGCGGACGCGGCGGATCGCTGGTTGCACCCGAGGCGGGGCGCAGCATTTCGGGAATTTTCTCGAGCGTGGAGAGAAGGCCCTTGTCTTCGGCGTGGGCCTGAGTCGTAGGCTCAGGCGACGGCGAGGGGTCGACAGCGGCAACTGGCCGCGACTTGATCTCGACCGGGGTCAGCGGTTCGGGCAGGACCGGAGCCTGCTGCACCGGCTGCGGGACAACCTCAGCGGCGCGCGGCGCCACCGCGCCGGTGGTGCCGGCAACGGGAGCTTCGGCTGGCCGCGGCTCTGCCGCGACGGCCGGCGGCCCCGGCGGCCCCGGCGGCGGAATATCGGCCGTTCGCGCGGCCACGTCGGGCGGTGCCGGCCGATTGGCGTCGACCTTCTCGAGCGCGGCGCGCACCTGGGCTTCGACCGATTCTGCCTCGCGCCGCTTGCTTTCCGGCGATTCCGACTCGCGCGGCTTGCTCTCGGCCGCGTTGGTACCGGTCGTCTTGTGCGGCGGCGCCGCCTCCTTGGCCGTTACGGTCGTCCGCGCGGGCCGCTTGGCGGCAGAACTGACATCCTGCGCCGGCACTGGGCGTTGCTCACCGGCATCGGCAGAGACGGGCGCGGCCGGTGGCGCCGGCTGGGCCGGCCGGGCGCGCGAGGTCTTGGACACCACACTGCTCGCGCTCGGAGCGGCCTGGACGGCGGCCGGTGTCGGCCCCCGCGCCGGCCAAGACAAATAGCCGCCGAGATGCGCAACCAGATAGCCGCCGACCGCCGTGGCGACGCTCGCTGCGAAAATCTCGACGAACTTCATGGTGAAGCGCGAGAAATAGGAAACTTTATCGGTCACAGACATCCCCAGGGATCGGTCGTCGAACCGCCTCGTCCCAATATAGATACAAACGGCCAGTATCGGGCGAAATTGAGATTACCGCGGGCCCGATGTCGATACCAACGCCCGGCAAAGCGGAACTCCCAAACGCGCCAATCGCTTCGTGCGGCCGGGCCTGGCGAAACCCGGGCAACACTTAGGACGGGTGCGCTATGCTGTGCCACCCCCTCCCGCGCTTGCCAAAGGCCCTCCCATGCCCGACACCCTCGAAATCGATCCCGCCGCCACCGACGAGCGCGCGGTCTACCGCCTGCTCATCGGCTCCGTCGTGCCGCGTCCGATCGGCTGGGCCTCGACCGTCAACGCACGCGGCGTCGCCAATCTGGCGCCGTTTTCCTTTTTCACCGTGGTGTGCGTCTCGCCGCCGATGATCTCGCTGACGATTCTGCCCAAGGCCGACGGCAGCGAGAAGCACACCCTGAAGAACGTGCGCGAGACCGGCGAGTTCTGCTTCAACGTGGTGACAAAGCCGGTATGGAAGCAGATGGCGGACTCCGCCAACGGCTTTCCCGAGGACGATTCCGAGTTCGCCGAAACCGGGCTGACGCCGATCCCGAGCGTGAAGGTCAAGCCGCCGCGCGTCAAAGAGGTGCCGATTCATTTCGAGTGCAAGCTGCACCAAGTCCTGGAGTTCGGCCGCAAGCGCAACGCGCTGGTCATCGGCGAAGTGGTCTATATCCATGTCGATCGGGCCTGCATGACCGACGGCTATATCGACATGCGAAAGCTCGACCCGGTCGGGCGTCTCAACGGCTTCTTCTACGCGACGCTCGGCGAAATCCTTGAGCGCGAGTTTCGCGACAGCCGGCCGCGGTGACGACCGGCCTGCTCGCCTTTTTCCCAACTTCTCTCCTTCCAACACGTCACAACGCCGCTTACGTTATAACAAACCCGAGGGTGTCATGAGCGATCTGCCGCCAGCGCCAGCGCGCCGCATTACGGTGCGGGCGCTGTTGCTCGGCGACCGGATCGAGACCGCCGGCCTCGAACGCAAGGACGTGCTGTCGACGGTGCCGCTGGCGTTCCGCGCCGGCGAGAATGGCGTCGTCGCGCTGTTCCGCTATGGCGTCGCGGTGCTGGTCGGCATGTCGCCGCTGGAAGAGGAGGAGGTCATCGGCCGTTTGGACGGCCGCATCGTCGGTCCGGTAGCGATCCGCGAAGAAGAGTCGGTGCAGATCGAGATGGCGCCGGACAAGGAAGATCAGATCACGCCATCCGGCATTATTGTCGTGAAAACACTGACCACCGAGCACACGCTGCTGATCGCCGATGCGCTCGCCACCAGCGTCATCCTGGCACACGACGAAAAAAACGTGGCCGCGGTGTTCGATGTGATCCAGCCCATCGCCCGTGAACTGGCGGAGCATGGACGCACACCCGGCGGCCGCCGTGCGATCCTCAAGCACATCGGCAACGCCCTGCTGGTGCAACATCGCGTGTCCGGTCTCGTCGCCGTGGCGGAGAAGCCCGACGTGCTCTGGGAGCGGCCGGCGCTGGAGCGCTTCTACGCGCGGCTCGAAGACGAATATGAATTAAAAGAGCGCGCCGACGTCCTGACCCGCAAGCTCACCGTGATCTCCGATTCCGCCAAGGCGTTTGCCGACATCATCGATACCGAGCGGGCGGCGCGGCTGGAGCTGATCATCATCATCCTCATCGCGGTGGAGATCGTGATCGGCGGCTTGCAGCTGTGGCTGCATTAGCCGCCGCAGGCGATGGCGCCTGCGAACGTGCTCCCGCCTCAGCTCGAATGGTACTTCCATCGCGTGAACGCCGGGGTGGCAAAGTTGAGGAACATGGCCCATGGCGCCCATGGCGTGACAAAGCTCAAGGCGATGGCCAAGAGCGACGACGCGATCAGCACGATCAGCGAAAACTGCCGAGCGCGCAGATGATGGTCGCGCTCGAGGTCCGGCATCAGCGCCATCAGGCGAAAGGCGACCAGCGCAATGAGAACAACGTTGCCGGCGTAGAGCCAGATCGCCGGAGCGAGGTCGCCGAAGCGGCCGATGATGATGGTGGTAAACGGCACACAAGTGATGAGCAGCAGATAGAGCAGCCACCAATTGACGTATTCGCGGCCGACAAACTCGCCATGCGATCGAAACTGAAGATGCGAGAGCCAACGAAGCCCGAGCACGACAAAGCTCAGCACGTACGGCCAGAACTTGTCCCACAGTCCGGCAAGCGCTCGCAACAGCTCGTGGGCATCGTGGGTATGAAAGTCATCGGGCAGGCGGACGTCGAGTACCAAGAGCGTCATGGCGACGCCGAAGATGGCGTCGGTCAGCGCATCGAGACGGGCGCGTGGGTACATGGTTTTCCCCCGGATCAGGCTACGCCGAATTTTCCCGCAACGAAAACGGCCCCAGGCCGATTGGACCAGCGAGTGTGATGCTTTTGCCTCACTTCGCTTTTAATCGGTTTCACCGCGACCCGTCGCCGCACTGGCGCCGCGCAAACGCCTTGATTGACCGTCAGGTGGCGGTCGTCTCAACACAGAAAGAGGGTGTAGCGTGAAGTTCCATCTTTTGTTCGCAGCGGCCGCCGCCGCAACGCTGGCGTGGCCGATCGCGGCGCAAGCGCAGGGCATTCCCGACGGCATCGCCCACGGCACCTATGTCGGCGGCACCACGGCGGGACCGGTCGGCGCGATCGTCGGCGGCGCGGTTGGCGGCGTGATCGGCGGCGTCGAGGGTCTATTCGGAGTGGGGCCGGTTTATGCCGCGTATCCGGAACCCCGCGTTTATCACCACCGGCGATGGGTCAGACATTCCTATCGCCGCATGCACCGCCGGCACACGACCGGCTAGAGCGCAATCGTTCCAGATTGAAGCGATTGGCGCTCTAGCTTTCCTAGTGGAACATGATCTTTTCGGAAAGCCGGCTTCCACCCCCGGATCGCGTCCGGGGGCAGGCTTTTTCCGGATCATGCTTTAGCGCAACGCTGGCGGAATGGGCCTTCGGGTAGCGCGCCGCGTACCCGAGGGCGACCTCCGCGAAAAAAATTAGAAACAGCCATTTGGTTCGTGCGGCCGCCGCACCTATCCGATCGCCGCCGCGGCATGTCCGGTATAGGCATAGACCAGAATGCCGAGGACCAGGACCAATGCCATGAGCAATAGCGGCGTCAGGAACCGGACGTCGTTCCGGCGGTCGATGTCGCGTTGGTTCGCCATGCTACGCGCCCTTTCAAGCTTTACAGGCTAACAAGCGCGCCCGGCTGTCTGTTCCGCAAGCAAGCACCACACGAATGAGCGACGGCGACGTTCGCTTCCTTCAGCCCGGCGCCGCTTGTTTGCCCGCTCAACGGCTGCGGCCATCCTTGGTCTGTCCGTCCAGCCACTCCGCCAGGCTGCCGGACTTGCCCTTTTTCTTAGCCTTGCGTTTCGCGGCGGCCGGCTGCGGCGGGGCCGCGGCAGCGTCCCTGGCCAAGCGCAGCGCCTTCAACTTCTCGGTTTTCGCGCGCAACGCCGCTGCCGCAAATTCATACTCCAATGC
Source organism: uncultured Alphaproteobacteria bacterium (assembly GCA_963721025.1). GTDB lineage: Bacteria > Pseudomonadota > Alphaproteobacteria > Rhizobiales > Xanthobacteraceae > BOG-931. Next base: position 164,105 of record CAVRHN010000007.1, read on the forward strand.
TGCCGTCTTGGCATCCTGCGTGCGCTGTATTTTTGCGAACTGAGCGTTCGCCTCGTGTTTATTGGATTTCTCCGCCATATCGCTTCCCTTCTCGCTGCACCATGCATAGCAGCCCAGCAGCCGGATTGGCGAGGCGGCAGCCGCCCGGCTGTTGCGCCGACCGCGGGGTAAATGCCAACATGGATCGCCAACGAGGTCCGCGATCCGTGAACCGGCGGAAACCTCGATAACGGTCCGATTTTGGAATGCCGCGCGAGGCAGGTGCACCGATGACCCATATCACTTACAAAGTCGTCCGCCATGAAGACGGCTGGGCCTACACGGTCAATGGCGCGTTCTCGGAGAGCTTTCCGACGCATGCGGAAGCACTCGAGGCCGCGCGCAGCGCCGCCGCCGAGCAGCGCCAGCCCGGCAATACCGAGGCTATCGAATACGAGGATGAGAGCGGCAAGTGGCACGCGGAGGTCGCGCTCGGCAGCGACCGGCCCGATACCGACGTCGACGATAGCGCCTAGAGAAAGCCACCTGGACCGGCGCGAGCCTGATCTTTTGCACGACTGCCCCGGAGTACATCCGGGGCAGCAATTGTTTCCGAATCGTGTCCGCAGCCGCTACCACCAGCGGTATCTGTGGCAGCGATAGCGGCCGATGACGAAATCGCGGTAGCATTTGACGACGCCGCGCCGGGTCCGGCGTTCGGCAAATTGCGCCTGCTGCACCGGCGAGGCCGCCGTGGCGGCTTCTTTGATGGCCGGCGCACGCGCCGGAACAGCGCCGGCGCTCTGACAGCAAATCAGACCGATACCAACGACGAAGCTCAAGGCGGTCAACGTCTTTTTCATCGATCCCTCCTGGTGCAGCCCCGAAACAAACTCACTTGACTTCCCTTGGTTCCATCGGGCCGACGTCGGCCGCCGCTCAGCCCGCCGCGAAGGCCTCCAGCCGCAGCGGCAGCACGGCGCCGAACCAGACGGCGTGCGCGGTGTGATCGCGGTAGTCGTCGCCGGTTTCCGGATGCAGCAGGATGGTCAACCCGTCGCGGTTGAGCATCAGCCACGGCAGGAAAGCTCCCAGCATGCCGCTCGGAAAGGCGATCTGATACATCGATTGAGTATGCGGCCCGACCAGCTCGTCGTGCCAGCGCCCGAGCTTGGCCTGCGGAAACTCCGCAGCGACGCGCTGGCGTAAATGTTCGGCGCGGCCGCGCGTGGTTTGCGGATCGTAATAGACGTGGGCGTGATACGCCGCGATCGCGCGCGGTCCGCCGGCCGCCGCCGGCGGATCGGATGCCTGGGACAATTTCTCGGACATGGGTCAACCTCGACGACCGGTGCGCAACCGGCGCTCACGGATGCGGAGCATTGTCGCGAACTTTGCCGAAATGGCGAGCGAGCCACAACGCGGCGGCGAGCACGCCGAGCGCGGTGGCGATGGACCCGCCGAGCGGCGGCGGCAGCGGCGGGAAGAAATAACGCAGCAGCGCCCCGGCGACGGCGAAATTCACCCAACCCCAGAGCACGTTGATCATCGCCGAGGATTCGCCGACGCCCGGCGGCGAAGCGAACGGCGTCTGGAATTTGTTGCCGCAGATGCCTTGCACGAAATGTGGAAAGCCATTGGCGAGGAAAGCGCCGGCGAGAAAATGCGCGAGATAGTCATACCAGGGCATGACACGTCCTTTGTGGTGCTCGAAAACCGTTGTTGGTACATACAAACCGGCGCGCAACGCGCTCCCCGGTCTCACCCTTCGACCCTATCATGGCGGCAGCGGCGCCACCGCATTTTTGTCGGCCGCGCAGCGCGATCTTCATGCCCGGGCGCTCATTACAGCTGCGCGGCGCGCGGACGCGGATTAAAGATGCTCGCCAGCAGCACGGCGAGGATACCGGTGAGAAAAATGCCGTCGAAGGTTCCGGCGCCGCCGATCGAAGCCACCGGCGCGCCGAGGCCGCGCACCTTGTCGAGATTGGTGAGGTCGGCGCCGATCAGCGTGCCCATGCTGCCGGCGATATAGGCGAGCGGCGCGGCGTTCTCGCGCGACAGCACCAAAGCGACAACGGCCGTGGCCAGGGCCGGCAAAAACACCGGCACCGCGATGCCGAGCCCGGGCACCGGATCGGCGAGCCAATGCAACACGAGGGCCACGGCCGCGGTGGCGATGGCGCCGTTGAGCCACAAGCGGCGGCTGATCAGGAGATAGAGCGACATCAGCGCCGGAATGACCGCTCCGCCGACATTGACCGCGATCACCGTGCCCGGCCATTCCGCGACCACCGGCACGGTATATTGCATGCCGTAGAAGTCGATCACCTGGTTGGACATGACCCGTTCGTCCGGCAGATTGGCAACCGGGATGTTGAAATAGCTGCCGATCAGCGAGGCGAACAATAGCCACATGGCGGTCGACGAACTGACGCCGAGGCTGAGATAGGCCTGGCGCAGCGCGCCCAGCAGCAGCAGAAGGAACACGATCAGAAAAATGCCGACCAGGATCGAAAAGAAGCCGAGCGACAGCGGCAGGTAGTGGAAAGGGCTGACGTGCATTGGCGCTGCTCCAAAATTTAGTTAACACCGTAGCGCGGATGGCGCGACGGCGAAATTCGAAACGGCAGGCCGAGCGGCGCCCGCAGCGACCCACCGCCGCCGCGCCGGCCTAGCCAGGGAGATGGCCATGACGGAAGTCGCGCCGTCGCGCGAGGTGCCGCTGCCGCGCATGGTGCCGGCGCTGTTGAGCTTCGTCGCCGGCTATATCGACAGCTACACATTCCTCGCGCTGTTCGGGCTGTTCGTCGCCCAGGTGACGGGCAGCTTCGTCATCGGCGGCGCCGAGCTGGTCACCCACGACACCGGCATCGCCGGCAAGCTCATCGCCATTATCGCGTTCCTGGTCGCGGCGGCGTTGACCGCCGGCCTGATCGGCTGGCTGCGCCACCAAGGCCGCGCGGCATTGCCCTGGATGCTGGCGTTCGAGACCGTGCTGCTCGCGGTGTTCACGGTGCTGCTCCTCGCCGGCCCGCCGATCGAAGGCGCCAGCGACCGGCATGGCATCTTCGCCGGCCTGTTCGGCGCCATGGCGATGGGCACGCAGAGCGTCATCGTACGGCTCTTGATGCGCGGCATTCCGCAGACCAACGTGATGACCGGCAACATGACGCAGCTCGGCATCTCGAGCACCGAGCTTTTTCTCGCCTGGCGCCGCTACGCGCGCGACCCGGGCGACGCCGCCACCGAACGGGAGTTCATCAGCGTGCGGTCGCAGCTCGCCGTCGTGCTGGCGATCGCGACCGGTTTCCTGCTCGGCGCCGCCAGCGGCGCGGTCGCCTTCGCCACGGCCGGTTTGCCCGGCGCGCCCCTGGCCGTGGCGCTGGTCGGCACGCTGACGCTGTGGGCGGCTTGGCGCGGGCGGCAGGCGTGACTATCGTGCAAGATGAGAAAAATGGAGCAGGCGATGCCACAGCATCCCGAAGCGATTGTCGCCGGCAAGAAGCGCCCGTTCACCGGGGTGGAGTTTCTGGAATCGCTGCGCGACGGCCGCGAGGTTTATATCTACGGCGAGCGGGTCAAGGACGTCACGACGCACCCGGCGTTCCGCAATTCGGCGGCCTCCGTCGCACTCCTCTACGACGCCTTGCACGACAAGGCGACCAAGGACGTGCTGACCGCGCCGACCGACACCGGCTCCGGCGGCTACACCCATAAATTCTTCAAGGTGGCACGCTCGCGCGAGGAGGTGGTGGCACAGCGCGACGCCATCGCCGCCTGGGCCCGCATCACCTATGGCTGGCTCGGCAGGAGCCCCGATTACAAGGCCGCGTTCCTCAACACGCTGGGCGCCAACGCCGAGTTTTATGGCAAGTTCGCCGACAACGCGCGGGCCTGGCACAAGCGCGGCCAGGAGGCGGTGCTGTTTCTCAATCATGCGCTGGTCAATCCGCCGATCGACCGCGACAAGCCGGCCGAACAGGTCAAGGACGTCTACATCAGCATCCAGAAGGAAACCGATGCCGGCATCTACGTCTCCGGCGCCAAGGTGGTGGCCACCAATTCGGCGCTGACCCATTATAATTTTCTCGGCCAGAATATGGGCCAGGAGATCAACGACCCGGCCATGGTGGTGATGTTCATCGCGCCGATGAACACGCCCGGCATCAAGCTGATCTGCCGGCCGTCGTACGAGTTCGCCGCCGCCGCCACCGGTTCGCCGTGGGATTATCCGCTGACCTCGCGGTTCGACGAGAACGACGCCATCTTCGTCTTCGATAATGCGTTCATTCCGTGGGAAAACGTCTTCATTCACCGCGACGTGGACAAGCTGAAAAGCTTCTATCCGCAATCCGGCTTCTTCAACGGCTTCACCATGCAGGGCTGCACCCGGCTCGCGGTCAAGCTCGATTTCATCGCCGGGCTTCTCTACAAGGCGGCGCGTGCCACTGGCGTCGAGGCGTTCCGCGGCGTGCAGGCGCAGATCGGCGAGGTGATCGGTTGGCGCAATCTGTTCTGGTCGCTGACCGACGCCATGGCGTTCAATCCGCAGCCCTGGGTCAACGGCGCGGTGTTGCCGAACGGCCGCGCCTCCAGCGCCTATCGGCTGTTCATGACCGAGGCTTATCCGGCGGTGCGCTCGATCGTCGAGAAGGTGATCGCCTCGGGCCTCATTTATCTTCCCTCCCACGCCCGCGACTTCAAGAACCCGGACATCGACAAATATCTGGCCAAATACGTGCGCGGCTCGAACGGCATCGATTACAAGGAGCGCATCAAGACCATGAAGCTTCTGTGGGACGCCATCGGCACCGAGTTCGGCGCCCGCCACGAGCTTTACGAGATGAACTATTCCGGCAGTCACGAACTGATCCGCATTTTCCCGCTGCAACAGGCGCAAGGCTCCGGCGCGCTCAAGGAGATGGTCGCGCTCGCCGAGCAATGCATGGCCGATTATGACGAGAACGGCTGGCGGCATCCGGCCTATCGCGACGGCGCGGATGTGAGTGTGGTGGGGAATAAGTAGGGTGGGTTGAGCGAAGCGAAACCCACCATAGTGCGAGCGGGAACAGTCGATCGGGTTCGCTGCGCTCTACCTATTCTTCGGGCTAGCTGAAATCGGCGGGTTTATCTGATGCAAAAGTTAAGAAGCCATATTGGCGATCGAGCAAAATTCAAGGCACCGCTGAGCGCGCGAAATAAAGGTGCGGCGACATATCGTATAGGCAAAAATTGAAGACGAAGTGTGGGCTTTTGAATCTCAGCGTGAACCACCAAAGCACGAACACAACGATCCGAACTGCTGGGGAGACTACGCCTTCTGTTCGCAACTGATAAAGTGGAACGAAGGTTGGTACTCCATCCGATTAGCTTATTATCGCTTGCCTTGCGGCGGTTCTCATTGGCAATTTGCGAGGCAAACAACGATTGAGACAGACCCGAGCACGATCAAGGTGCTGTTCGAGCGGACGTTAGAGAGGCCCGAATGGTTTACAAAACCAGGACGGTCTTAGCGATGACAACAGTCAAATCCGAAGACCAAGCAGGCAGAGATATTCCCAGACCATGGTGGCGCCGGCCAACGCCGTGATCTCGGCGACATCGTAAGCCGGCGCGACCTCGACCAGATCCATGCCGACGAAGCGTAGCCCTTGCAGCCGACGCAAGATGGCCTGCACTTGCCAGCTCGCGAGCCCGCCGATCTCGGGCGTTCCGGTGCCGGGCGCAAAGGCCGGGTCGAGCACGTCGATATCGAGGCTGAGATAGACCGGCGCATCGCCGACGACCTCGCGAATGCGCTCGGCGACGGCAGCGGGTTCGGCTTCGTGAACGTCTTGCGCCGTGATCGCCGCCACGCCGCGGGCCGCAGTCCAATCGCGGACCTCCCGCGCCAGCGGAGAGCGGATGCCGATCTGAATCATGCGGCGCGGATCGACGAGGCCCTCCTCGATCGCATGGTAGAAGACCGAGCCGTGGCCGTAAGTCTGCCCAAAACTGTCGGGCCAGGTATCGACATGGGCGTCGAGGTGAACCAGCGCGGACGGGCCGCGCCTTTTCGCCAGCGCGCGCAGGAGCGGCAGCGTGATGCTGTGATCGCCGCCCAAGGCGACGAGGTGCTCGACGTTATGCGCCTGCTCCTCGATCAGCGCCATGCTACCGAGCAGGTCGCCCAGCACGATCGCGAAGTTGCCGATGTCGGCCAATGGCAGCTTTGTTGCATCGACGCCGTGCTGTGGATGCTCGCCGTCCACCAACATGCGGCTGGCCTGCCGAATCGCGCCCGGCCCAAACCGGGCTCCGCTTCGGTTTGTCGTGCCGAGGTCGAGCGGAATTCCGGCAACGCAGATCGGCGCGACGGGATCGCGGCGAGCGGTGCCGAGGAATGTCGGCGCAATCGCGTAGGTCGGCACTCCGGTCATGGCTGCCCCGGGGCAGGAAGCGCAAAGCGGAACACGGCCGCGGCAACCGCGCAGGTCCAATAGCCATTGGCGGCGCCTTCGGCCGCCGCCGTCACCGACAGACTATCGACGATGAGATCGCTCATTTCATAGACGCGCTTGCGCTCATCCCAGGCCGCGCCGGGATCGAACTCGATGCCCAGCGTGGAGGCCAGCATGGTGGCCGCGAGATCCTCGACGTAGTCGCGGATCTCCGCCTCGGTCATGCCAAAACCGTGGTGCTCCGAGATGTAGCCATAATGAGCCGGATTCTTCGGCCGGGCCAAGCCGATTCCGGCGGCGATGCGGCGGCCGGGCTCGTTCGTTTCGGCGCGCGCCATGACGCAAAACGTGACCTCGCCGGGCGCCAACGTGGCAATACCGGCGGCGGGCGTGATGAGCTCGCATTGGGCCGGCAAGATCGAGGAGACGGCAACGAGATTCTGCTGCTCGATATCCGCGTCGCGCAGCGCGTATTCGAAAGCGTTGAGCAGGTGGCGATGCACGCCGATGCCGCGGGTCAGGAATACGCATTTCGGAATCGGAAACATTCGCCACCAGCCGCCGAATTACCGCTCGCCGTCGCCACCGACCGAGCGGCCCTCGCTAGGAAGATCGTGATCGGCATCGCGGATTTCCATGACCAATCTGTGACACGATCGACTACGACGCAACACGTGCAAGGCTCCGGCGCCCACGAGGAAATGCAGGCGCTCGCCTTGCACTTCGACTTCCGCGTCGCTCAGTGGTCGAAGACCACGACGCCGCGGAGATTCTTGCCGGCCTCGAGGTCGGCATAGCCGCGGTTGATGTCGTCGAGCCGATAGGTTCGCGTTATCAGTTCGCGCAGCTTCAGTGCGCCGTTGCGATAGAGCATGAGCAGCTCGGGGATCTGCAGCCGCGGACTGGCAAAACCGTAGACGGCGCCCATGATCGCCTTCTGCGTGAGCAGAAGCTCGAGCGGCGGGATTTTGATCTCGGTCACGGCGTCCGCTGTAAGCGCGGTCACCACCACGTTGCCGCCCTTGGCCGTCGCGCGGAAGGCCGGCAGCAAGGTCTCCGGCGGATTGATGCAGACGAAAGCGTGATCGACGCCGATGCCGCCGGTCAGCTCCAGCACGGCACGGGTGAGGTTCTCGCCCTGGGCGTTGACGCCGTCGGTGGCGCCGAACTCGCGCGCCCAATCGAGCTTGGCCGGCACGATATCGGCGGCGATGATCTTGGCGCCACCGCACAGCCGCGCACCTTGCACGACGTTCATGCCGTCGCCGCCGCAGCCTACCACCAGCACGCTGTCGCCCGGCTTGACCCGCGCCCGGTGGCGCGCCGCGCCGACGCCGGCCGGTACGCCGCAGGCGACGAGGCTGGCGAGATCCAGCGGGATGTCGCGGTCGATCACGATGACCGAGGCTTGATCGACGACGGTGCGTTCGGCAAAGCCGCCGATCATGCAGAATGCGCCGGTGGCGACGCCCGCCTGATCGCGCCGGCGGTAGGTGCCGTCGAGCTGCGGCCCTTGGGTGATGCGCGGGCCCTCGGCGCAGAAATGATGCAGGCCCCGGCGGCACCAGCGGCAAACGCCGCAGCCGGGAATAAAGGTCAGCACCACGTGGTCGCCCGGCTCGATGCCGGCGACCGCAGTGCCGACGGCTTCGACCAGACCGGCCGCCTCGTGGCCCAAAACCATCGGCCGCATCGCCACGCGGCGCTCGCCGCGCATCACGTGATAGTCGGTCCGGCACAGGCCGACGGCGGCGATGCGCACCAAGACCTCGGTGGGCGCCGGCGGATCAAGCGTGATGCGCTCGACCGATACCGGCGCGCCGACGTCGCGGAACAGGGCGGCGCGTATGTCCATGAATGATGGTGCGCCAGGAAGCCGAAACCAGGCAATAGGTGACAGCATGGCAGCCGCGCGTATCGCTGTTGGCGGGCTTGACCGGGCAATCCGTCCTCCGGCAAAGCTGGCAATTCATTGCAACTAAGCCGCATTCAAAAGGGGGATTTTCACTAACGTTGACCGCCGTTTGTCCGCCAACAATCGAGCGGCGCTCCTATGTTTCGAGGGTGCGGAATGTGCTGGTCATCGCATCCGAGCCTATGAATCTGGCCCTCCGAGGAGACCTACACTATCACCCTCCTCCTCGATCAAGAGGCGTGACCGGGTCCTGAGCTACCGGGTATAGGGAAAGTCGGGGATTGGTGGGGACTGGAAATGTCGCGACTTCTGGAAGCCCCTGACGGTCTCGGAAAATATGTGGAAACCTCGAAACAATTGGCCGCACTAGAGCAAATCCACGCTGCGATTTGGCATTGCAGAAACGAAAGATTCGAATGCGCCATCACTCTGGCGGCGGCCGCGGAGGGATTGCTGCCCACGACTACCGAGCCGCATCTTTTTCAACTGCTAATAAATAGTCCCCTTGCGAGAAACGACTTCGACTACAACAGTATAATCAACTGGCTTAAGCATCCCGTCCCTCCCGACGATCACGTAATTCCAGAATTTGAGGTAGCGATCATCATCGTCCGGGCAATTAGCAAGTTCAATGCAATTTATCAGAATGGATCGCCAGCAATGCGTGATTTTGTGAGGTGGACATTTGAGCAGGGACACCTTCCGTTGCCTGAAGGCGAAATCTAGCTTAACGTGAGTCACCAATGACCATGAGACCTGACATTGATCCAAATTCAATTGTGCGGCGTCCCTTGATTGGCCGAATCTCCGTGATCGCGAACGCGGCGATATTCAGTCGCGTAAATCTAATAATAATATATTTTACCGTCACAGTTATCACCTGCGCACAAGTGATGTTCGCAGTCTCCCTTGTGGTTGGTGGCGCTGCATTGGTGGCTTGCGCGTTGTGCTTTTTTGCGGTTGCCACCTTTGTTGCTTCGCTACTGGCGCGGCATGAAAAGGGATATAGCGCGGTAGACTTGTTTGGGATCGGTGCAATAGCAGCGATCCTAACAGCCGCTGGCTTAGCACTCATGGTGTGGTCGGGCTTTCGGATGGTCGTCTATGACGTGAATGTCCAAGGCGTATATTGGGCGATTGTAGGCATTCTTACAGCTTGCGTCATCGCAAGAAAGAATGATGCCTTGTGAACTTGGTAGATGACGGAGACTGACATGGGATGGATTATAGCAGGTGCTCTCGCTATAGCTGTTGTTTTGTTTTTCACTCTGTATTGGAAAGCACTCACAGAAGGCAGACACCTTAGAAACTATGCGCTGCTAATCTTGTTGGATGAATCGGTCTATGCCGCGCAGCGCAAAGGTCTGTCAGATTTGGTGCAAAACATTGATGCAAAGAATGCGGGGGAGCTTGGCTCTAGGGTCAACCTCGCGCTTGATGGCTTAGCTGCTCGATTAGGTCATACGTTGCTCGGCGTCGCGGGGCTTTTGTGGAAGCTCAAAAACTCTCAGGGAGTTTGACCGATGCAAAATCGTTCGCGGGTGAAAAATCCGATGGCTATTACACCCGAGCTTTGGGGAATTTGATGATATTGTGGGGACATGAGTGATCTTCTGACTGAGAAGTCTATAATAATATTCGTCGTCTATGCCTTCGTGGTGTGGAAGATTATCGGTCATCAAGTCGGCCACATCGAGTGCCTTAAAATCGGCCGAGCCACTTTGAACCCTTGGCTCGTAACTCCGATGGCATTGGCGATAAGTGTCGGATTCTTATTTTTGATTTGGTATGGCTACCAAACTCATTGGTATTACGCAGTATTTTTGGTTTGCTTCTCGCTGTTGGTTCGCCAGTTTCTTATGATGATTGAAAGGCGTGTGGGGCTGACCGAGCAGGCATCGATGATTAGCATACCGGGAATCGTCATAGTTCCTGTTGCGGTCGCGTGGCTTGTATATCTCGTCCTTTCATAAGATTTCAAACTGAGGCACTACCGAACCTATAACTTTGCGTTCGCGAGTTTCGCTTCGATCCCGCAATCGCTCGCGCTATCGTACAGGGCAACAGCGGCGGTCCCGCCGACTTCGCAAACGTCGAGTTGACGAATGTCACGCGGCACGAGCACGAGCGCCCGGACACATCGTCCGGGCGCTATTTTATTGGCTCGACCACGGCTCGACCGTGGCTCACTCTCTCCGGTTGACCAGATACCCCCGGAGGGTATAGGGTGCCTGTCAACGGTGGACCCCGTTTTGCGGCTATGCAGTCGCCTCGTGCCATGCGGCACCTGATCCGGATCACCGCGAACCCCCCTCGATCTATTTGTTTGGTTGCCCGGATGGGACCCGGCGACCACTAACGCGAGCCGCGCTCTTTTGTTCCTCTCAGGCGGGGGCGCGGCTCGCACTAACCGATTCTCGTCGTGGTGGGGACCCGGCGAGCTAGACCGCCGTCCGACTTTTGCCGGTTTGCCCCTTAAGCAAAACCGGGCGGCGGTTGCCTCTTTGAAGGAAGCGGACCAATGGCTCGACGCAATCCATTATTTCCGGTCGCGCTGTCGATCTTAGGCGCGGCGGAAGCAACCAAGCTCCCGCGTCGTTTGATCCGGCGCGCCGTGTACCAAACGGCAGAGCTTGAAGCACGGATAATCGAAGGACGCGTGCGCATTCCGGTCGAGGCGCTCGTGGCATGGCTGCGCACAATGCCGCTCGCGACTTTGAGAGCAGCCCGAAACAGGAGTCTCCCCAATGACTGACAACGTAGACGAGATTTTGAAAGCCAAAGAGAAGCACGACTTGACGTGCGATTTTTTCCAACACGTCATGGGCGTGGACGAGCGCACCGCCGAAATGTTGGCGAAGGCGGAAGCCGACAAGTTTGACTTTAAGGGCGGCGTCCGGCTCACAACCAAAGACGGCAAGAGCTTGACCGATCCGAGCGTTGCCGAGCACTACCGCGCCGAGTTTCCGCAGATATTCAAAGAGCCGGAAAAGAAACCCGCCGACAAACAAGTCGGCGAAGTCCCGGCGGCTGTCGTGGCGGCTGCACTGAACGGCTCGATCACCGCACGCGGGCAGGCGTTCACCGCCTTGAAGCTCGACCAGCGCGACCCGAACAGCGTCGCGATACTCGACGCGTACCTTGACGCGCAACGGCTCAAAGGCGCGGCGGCAAAGCCGGCGGACGATACGCCGGCAGACTTGGCGAAAGCCGGCGGTAGCAATCCCTGGAAGCCGGAGACGTGGAATCTTTCCAAACAAATGCAGATCACGCGCTCGTCGCCGGACTTGGCGGCGCGGCTCGCCGATAAGGCAGGCTCGCGTCTCGGCTGGACCAAACGTCAAACCATGAGGACGGCATGAGTAACACTCGGTTTGTGTACGATCACGACAAGCGCGACGCCTCGAAAGAAGTGGAGGCGCGACCTGATCCTATCGGACAGGTTCCAGCGCACAAAATCCCGATCATCGGCAAAGATGAAATCATGCGCGGCGTTATGGGGCGAGCAGCGGGCGAGCCTACGGCGCGCCGCGTCGGGCAACTCAAAGGCGGCGCCAAGCTCACCAAGCACAACGGGCGCGATTGTTGGAAGGAAACCCAATGAAGGACGCAAGGGGACACGGCTCAAACGGACGCGGCGGCACGCCGGAAGGCTTGCATAGCGGCGGCATCAATGCCGCTGTCGGCGACGGTGGACCCGTGACGTTTGGCTCGCATCCGAAGTCAACGCCCGTGCCGTTGCATCCGGGCACCGTGCCGAGCGACGCGAGCGGTTGTCATATCGAGGTACGCGACGGGAGCTTTGTTCGCGTCGATCCCAACGGTGAAGGCTGCATGATCGCCGACCAGGGCAAGACGCTCGCCGAAGTGAGCGCAATGGGCGCCACGAGCGCCAAGGTTTCGACCGGGGGGCAGTCATGACGCCCGAACGCTTGCAAAACATTCTCGCCGACGAGTTGGCGAAGCTGGAAAAGATACCGGCGCACCTGATCGAACAGGTGCGCAGAGGAACGCACGGACCGAACATCACCGCAGCAATCCGCGCGATGGCAACAGCAATCGACGAGGACCGCGCCGAGAGGGGGACGACATGAGCCACACCAAGCAAGAGCTTTTGACGAGCAATCGCGAAAAGCAACACCATAAGCCCCTCGGTCCGGATCGCTCCGGTGCGCATCCGTATCAAGGCGGTCGCGTTGACGTTCACTTGCCGCACGTTCAGCACCACGTCCCCGGACTGGCGCGCGGGCAGGAAGCGCAGACGCACACCAAGGCGACGTTGGGCGTAGCGCCAAAGCCAAAAGGTTATCCAATAGCGATCAACGGCGCTTTTCGTGCTGACATCGCGAACCCGGCTTCACCGTTGGGCGGTGCGCCTCGTGGCAAGCGTTTGACGCCTCCCGCGATCAATCCGGGTTGTCGTGACCGCAGCGGCGACGCGCTCGCATCCGAGACCGCAGGCATGGCGCACAAGCGCAGCAAGGCGTTACCCGACACGCTCGCGGATTTGGGTCGAGCGATACTCGACGAGGCGCTGTCTTATTCCAGCGCCGACGACAGACGTGCGCTCGGCATCGGCACACTGCCGCAAGCTGTGAAGGAAAACACGTAATGAGCATGACCGCAGCAACACAAGCCGCAGCATGGCGCATTCGGAAATATAACCGCAGCCGCCGCTTCGCTGCAAACTGTACACCGTGGAGCGCCGGACTTGTCGTGAGTGCGGGCGACGTTTGCTATGCATCGGGCTTAGCATGGACGGCGCAGAACAGCGGCACCACTGCGGGAACGGTCGCACCAAACAACAACGCCGGTCCGCTATTCACCGACGCGGGCGGAGTCGCTTGGTTGCATACAAGCGTTTTGCTCGTGCAACCTCCACCGATAGCGTGAGGATCAAACATGAACCCGAATCATGACGCACAGGGCAGATTTTCGACGGGCGAAGGCGGCAGCAACGCCAAAGGCGACGCCGCACGCGGATCGAAGGCAGGTCTAGCAGCGGTCAAGAGCGCGCTGAAACGCGCCCCGCATGAGCAGCACGCCGGGCAACCGAGCGTCGCGCCGAAGCAAACACCCGCCGAGCGCAAAGCGGCGCACGACGCGGGCGCGGGCGCCCGTATCGCAAGATACGCGAGTGAACACGGTGGACGACAGGCGGCAGGCGCATCCGGACTAGCCGCACGTTGGCAGGGTCCGCCGACGCCTCGACCGTCGAGCGTATCGCACGCGGGCAAGTCGAGCGTGCACAGTGGCGGCGGCGGTGGAGGCGGTGGAGGCGGTGACGGTGGAGGCGGTGGACGCCTTAGCGCAGCCGCTCGTGATTCCATCATTCGCAAAAAAGGAATCGACGCTCGGCACGGACTTTTGCCGGGCGCCGGACGTGGGGCGGAAAACCAAAGCCGCGCTCGCGATCTAGGAATGCGGGAGCCGCCGAACTCGGCGGACTTCGCAATGAGCGCGCTACGGCGCAGACGATAACAGGGGAGTGCACTAGCATGGCAACGCAACGATACCGAGACCGATCCGACGAAACGGTCGGACTGAACGAGCTAACCCCGAGCGTCGCGCCGGGGCACGCTCCGGAGAAACAACCCGCACCGGGAGCAGAGAACAAAACCCCGGCGCCTCTTAGCACGGCAGAGCTTGCCCGTGTGAAAGATACCGCATGGGGACGCGCGGGCGATCAACCGGGCGACCAAAACCCCGGCAAAAACGGCTACGGTGGAGCGTCGAGCTTGTCGCCGGGACAGCGCGCGCCGGCTGCAAAAGTCAATCCGCTGGCGCCTCGTGACGCTGTGCTTGATGCGGTGATCGCACGAGGCACCGCACGCGCGGGTGCGCTCAATGACGATTGGCAGGTGCGCCGGATCGAGGACACCCAACTTCCCGCAGCGGGCGGTCTTGTCAAACGTGGCATCGACAGCGGCTCGCCGGGCGGCACCGTGCCAGCGTCCACCGGCATGACTTCATCGGACGCGGACGAGCGCCGTGCGGCTGCGCTGCAACGTGCGAGCGGGCGTGAGTAACGTCCAATATGAGCGCACCGCGTTTTTGCTCGCCGCAGAGTTCTATGAGCGGCGAGCAGACTTGGCGCGTGAGTACGGCGAGGACGAGGACGAAAAGATTTTTCGCGGGACTGTCGGTCGCGTGAGAGCAGAGGCGGAGAAACTTCGCTTGGTTTTGATCGGTGGAAAATGAGCAAGTGGAGCAAAGAACGGCACCGAGAGCTTACGGCGCATGAAGGCGTGAGCGACCTGGATATTTTTCAGGTGCTCACATTGGCGCTTCTTATCAACCGACGCGTGCCCGATCACTTCACCGATGACGAAGTGTCGGAAAGTCTGCACCGCGTCATTCAAACACACTCGCACTTAATCCCCGTGGGGATGGTGCCCGATTGGATCAAACAGGGAGACGATTGAAAATGAAAACGGGAACGGTAGATTTTTGGAGTGAACGAGGTTTCGGCTTCATCAAGCAAGATGACGGCTCGGATAACTTGTTTGTTCACATAAGCGCGGTGCGAGACGCCGAAGGCTTGGCGCTCGACGTGCTACGCGAAGGCGACCGGCTGCAATACGAAGCCGGCAACTCACCCAAGCGACCAGACAAGCCGATGGCGGTCCGCGTCGTGCTAGTGGAGGGCAACGGCAATGATGCTCCAAATGTTTGATCGGAACGGACAGTTCCAAATGCCGCCGCAAGCGCAAATCGACGCGCTCGACCCGGCGACGCGCGAACGCTTCGAAGCGGTGCGCGTCGCGGTGGAAGAAGCGAAGGCGATTGAAGCGGCGACGAATGAAGCGGGCGAAGCGGTGCAAGCCGCTATCGAGCGCGTCAACAAAGCCACGGCGCTACTCGGAAAGTTTCGCGCGCCAACGTTCAACGATTTACACCGCGCCTCGACGACGTTTGCCGAACACAAGCGGCGCGGTTTGGTTTGAGTCCTCGCGCCCGGTCCTTCCTCAATTGGACCGGACCGCGACGCCGGGCGTCTCTGCGGTGACGGGGACGGCGGAAGCAAACGGACGCGTTGCCATCGCGCCGAGACGTTTTCGGGGGAGACGGGGGTTAGTTCTGTTACCCGGTACAAACCGGAAGCGGTGCGTTTGTGGAAGTCTACAAAGCCCCCGAGCGGATCGCCCGGCGATTTTCTTTTAGGTGCTTGAGCGCAGTTTCCAAGAGGGGTTGTCTGCGCGGCACCTGATAAGCCGCCGTCGCCGGTCTCCTGAAAGCAATCCCGGCGACGGCGGCGATCTAACAGGCTTGGCGGTTACCGTACTGTGACCGCCAAGAGAGCGGCTTAAAACAGGGAGTTCCCAAATGAGCACGGCGAAACCACTTTACACCACGGGCAACGAAGAACGGGACGAATATCTGATCCGCGCAATCCGGTTTGTCGAGAGCGTCAAAGAGGCGCCGACGCTGCAACGCGTCGCGCTACGGCTCGACGGTATCGCGAAGCTGGAAGGGCGCGAGCCTTTCGACCTGTTGCAGCGCGAGCTTGACGGGATGCTTGGCACGCTTCACCCGCTCGACGCGGTGACGTTCGACGACAGCGAGCAACACAGCGCCGACTTGCCCTTTGATCCGGTATCCGCCGCGACCATCCGCCCGCGCCAGATTGCCCGCGTGTCGGAATCATTGGAGAAAATCGAGGCACCACGCGCAAACGGAGGCGCACCGTCGAGTGATAGTGCACCGGAGGCGACGCCACAGCCCGTGGCGCAACGTGAAGTCACGCGCGACGACGCGGTGCGGGCGCTCAATGCAGCAAACGCCGAGTTGACCGAAGCACGCAACACGGTCCGCCGACGTGCCGCCGAGCTTCAAGCCGCACGAGCCAAAGTCGCCGCAGCGATCAATCAATGGCAGATCGGCACGTCACACCAAGCACTGACACCGGAGCAGAATGCGCGAAACTTCGCACTCGGAGCACTGGAAGAACGCAAGCGGCGTGCGGCGCTGTACGGGACGGGCACCAGCGCAACAGCAAACGCATTCGTGAAGCGACAGCGGATGGTTCCACCGGGCGTCGATCCGAGCGCACTGCGCAAAGGCGGCAACCGTGGCGCATTCCCGTCGAGTGCTCGAATGCTCGCGCCGCGCAAGCCGACTGCCCCACCGGCTGAGCTTATCGAAAAGATGGGCGTAGCTCCCAAGGTCTAACCATGCGCCGGTTGCTTCGTTTCATCTGGCGCGTTTTTGTCGCCGAACATTGGAGGCGGGACCGTGGTCAAGCTCTGTGACGAGACGTTGCGCGAAGCTCTTGATTGTTTCAAGACGCGCGGATCATACCAGGACGTTGCCGACAGCATCGGCGCGAGCCGCCGTCTGATCTTTAACTGGATTGAAAAGAGCAAAGCCGGTCACCCGCTTTTCAAGCTCACCTATGACAACCGCGACGAATGGTGGCACGAGCACGTCGCGCGCGTGCGCGGCGAATGCATGTGGATCACTGATCCGGATTTGGCGGACTGTGATCTTGACACGTGCGAGGCGCTCACCGGACATCGCGACCGCTGGAAGCGTGACGCGAACGGCGAATGTATCGCGTTCATGCCAGAAGATGACGAGACGCCTCCGCCGCTCGGCGACATCGAGGACCTACGCGCTCGCGCTCGCGCCGAGCCGCAGCGCGTCAAGACGCGACCAGATAGCCCCGTAAGCATTATGCGCGCGACCGACAGTCCAGGCGATCCGGTCGAGCGCGTGACCGGCGCGACACAAAAGCCCACCGTTGCCGAGCACGAGCGCGCAAACCCTCGTGCCTACATTTCACCAAACGCCGATCTAAAACCCCCGCCGCGCAAATCGTGGGCGCGACCGCTCGACACATACGATCCGACCGGACAGCGCGAGCCGCCCGAAACCGGGCGGATGACAATGGCAACACAGCGCATCAACTACGCGGATCGAATCCATCATGGCGTTTTGCGCGTGCACGACGGCAAGTGACATGCGCAGCAACTTGAAACAATCGAATCGCGAAGGCACCGCGAAGCAACTCGCCGAGCGCAGCCCCGGCTATGTGTCGAGCGGTGAAAGCGAGTGGACCAGGAAAGCCGGAAGCGGCGCTAAAGTATTCGTGCAACCTCTCGCCGTGCGGACGCACGGGACGGCGCGGACCCAACTGCAAGAGAAAATCGCCGAGTGCGAGCGAGCAATCAAATACATGGAGCTTGCCTTGCGCGATCCTAACGTCAAGCGGCGGGACGCGCTGATTCGTGATCTAAATATCAGGTACAGACTTTTGACGGCGCTCTATGTCGAGCGCGGGGACGAGCAATGAGCGGCGACACCACGAAAGAAATAACCGGCTCACTGGTCGAGCCATGGGCAGAGCGGCAAAAGCGGCTCGCGCCGGCTCGCGCCGCGCGTCGGGCTGCGCTGCTCGTCGACATTGACGCCACGAGAGCGCGCGTCGGACTTCCACCGCTCACCGTGCCAGAACCGGCGCCGATTGCGTTGCGACCTGAAAGGCTCACGAGCTACGGACGCTTGACGCCGCAGCGGGCGCGGCTCGCGCTGCAAAAGTCGGCGCAACGCGACGCCGAGCGCGACGCGAGAGACCGGCGCCGAGCAGCCAAGGCGGCAGGCTTGAAGCGTTACCAGGGAACGCCATGCATTCACGGGCACGGAACCGAGCGGCTCGTTTCATCGAACTTGTGCCCGACCTGCAAAAAGCTCTCGAAGCAACGCCACCGCCAGAAGGCAGCGCAACCCAACTACAGGTTAACAGAGCGCCACACTGGCGCTGTTTTGGACGAGAAACGGGCATCCGAGGCGGGGGCGAGCTAACGCCTACCAGCGGGAAAATGCGGGGCATTGTGAGGGCATCGAATCCGCCGCGTACCAGGATACCATTATCACTAAAACGAGCACAGAATCAAAGGGTTAGCTTGACACGTCCCCGATCTAGGACTAGATAAGAGACACGCTAGGCAATCGGTCCGGACTTTCCGGGCGTCCGAGGCGACGAAGGGAAAACCTCCCCGCCTCGAAACCCAAACGAGGCGCGACGATGAAAACCAAACCCCGCTTTTCCTTCGAGGACCGAACCGAGCACCAAGCCCGGCTCGGCGCACTTCGTCCTGAGATACTCGCCGAGACCATCAAACGGATCGGCGACTATGAGGCGAAGGCAAAAGAGCTTTCCAACAAATCCGATCAACTCTATGCCGGCGCGCCACGCGATACCGCTTGGCACGGTGAGGCTGAGCAAGTGCGCGCGCTCCGAGCGTATGACGATGTGATCGCAAGGATAGATCGCGCGAACCAACAAACCGCCGACTGGCGCGCCAAGGCTGCTCGACTGTTGGCAATCCCCGAAGTCCGCGCTGCGCTCGCGAAGCGGGGGCAGTCATGAGCACCAAACACCCGACCACTCCCCGCGATCTTATCAGGCAAGCGGGAGGCGACAACTCAGGCATAGATGACGAGTTCCTGCCAGCGGTCATGATCGCACAAGCTCTTGATCGTGTCGTGCGCGCGATCAATCGCAACACCGCCGCGATCAACTTTGCGAATGACAACATCCTCGAAGATCGCGACCTGCTCCAAGCGGCGGAAGCCGCCGAGGACGAGGCGAGAGGCGAGGAAATATGACCGCGCCGAAAAACCCACGCCTCGCCGCTGCGCTGCGCTACTGTTCGCGCGGATGGTTTGTTTATCCGTCGCCGCAAAAGAACGGACCCGCTCATGTGAAGTGGAAAACCAAGGCGACGACTAACCAGGATACGGTCACGGCATGGTGGCAACGTTGGACACAGGCGCTCGTCTGTATCTCGTGCGGACCGTCCGGACTGGCGGTGATCGACCTTGATGTGAAGGGCGGGAAGAACGGACCCGCCGTCATGAAAATCCTAGAGACCATTCACGGCAGATTGCCGCCGACGCTGCAACAGACGACACCGACCGGCGGCACGCATTTGATCTTCAAGGGCACGATTAAGACGACGGCAGGCGTGATCGGCGCCGGTATCGACACCCGAGGCACGGGCGGCATGATCGTTGCGGCGCCGTCGCTCGGCTACACGATGCACGATGACGCCGAGCTTGGCGATACCGTCGAGCCTGCGGAGCTTCCGCAATGGCTCGCCGATCTTGCCGGACGTATCAGCAACGCACCTGACGCCGACGACACCCCGGCGGTCGATCTTGACGCGCTCGTGAATGTCGAATGGGCGAAGCATTATTTGCAGCACGACGCCCCGCCGAGCATCCAAGGCAAAGACGGCGCGATGACGCTCATACGCGTTGCCGCCGTCCTAAAAGATCACGGCATATCCGAGGGCAACGCGGTCGAGCTTTTGCTTGACCATTACAACCAGCGGTGCGAGCCGCCATGGCTTGCCTATGACGGTCCGGACGCTGATCGGCTCGACGTGAAGGTGCATAACGCGTGGCACTATCTGAAAGAGGTACAGCCGGGCACTGCTACCGCAGCCGCCGACTTCGAAGGCGACGACGAGACCGTGCCGCCGACAGCTATGCACCCGTCCGCCGTCAAGGCTCATGCGGCATGGCAAAAGCGCGTCGATAAGAAAGCGGCAGAACAAAAACGGCAAGCGACCATCCGCCGTCGCCTGCGCAAAATGGGACTCGCGTGCTGATATGGAAAACCAACTCACCCCCGAAGAACAGTTCGCCGCCGCGCTCGACAAGCTGATCGGTGTAAGCAAGCCTTACTGTTTCATCCGTCGCGCCGACAAAGAAATCTTGGCGCCGAGGTCAATCGACATGAAATACAATCGCGTGGTGAATGCGATTGAAGGTCTTGGCTTAGGCAAGGGCGCGAAATACAGAGACGCCGCCGCTAAAGCCGCCATTGCCTCACCCGCAATGCAGGTTGTCGATACCATATGTTATCGCCCGGATGGTCCGCCGATCATCAACGACACGCTCGAACGCTTCAATATGTGGACTGATCCTGGCATCGACCCGCTCGACGGCGAGCCGACGATTTTCCTCGAACACATCAAATATCTGATCCCGAACGAGCGAGAGCGAAAGCTGTTGCTCCAATGGCTCGCCTGGATTGTCCAACACCCGGACCAAAAAGTCATGTTCGCTGTGCTCATGGTCGGACGCGGCGGCACCGGCAAAAGTTGGCTCGGCAAGCTCATGGAACGCATCTTCGGCGCCGACAATGTTGTCTTGCTTTCCGAGGAAAGCGCCGTAACCGAAATGTTCAACGGATTTTCGGAGAACAAGCGGTTCGTCTTTTTGCACGAGACACCGCCCGACCGAATGGCGGAGATACTCGACAAGATCAAGGGCGTGATAACGGAAACCACGACGCACATTCGGCGCCTGCATATGGAACGGTACAAGGCGGACAACTTCGCGAACGTCATGGCGATTGCAAATAAGGACGTGAAGGTTGACCGCACGAATAGACGATGGGCTGTGATCCGCGCCGCCGATGATCCGTTCGCGCCCGACCATACGACGGGACATGCGACCTATTACGGCGCCCTGTGGAGTGTGATCCCGCCCGATGGTTCGATCACCGAAGAACTGCGGCGCGTGCTCCGCTATCTGCGCACGCTCGACGTATCGAAGTTTGACCGCCTCGTGGCGCCGCTCACTGGCGCCAAGGAAGAAGCCGCCGAGAGCGGGGACGATGGTGGCGTAGAGGCGAAGGTTTATCAAGCCTACAAAGAGCAAACCGGACCGTTTCGCTTCAACCTCATGACCGCCGAGGACGTGGCGCACCATACCGGATGCGCCAACACCAAGACGCTGACAACGGCGATGGTGGAAGCCGGTTGCCGCAAGCTGCGCACGCCCGAGGGGCGCGACGCACAGGTGACCATCAATGGACGGCGCGTCCGGCTGTGGGCGATCAATGGCGCTGTGGCTGCGCACCATACGAAGTCGAGCCTGCAAGAGCTTGCCAGCGTCTACCTAGCCGAGCGCAGCGGCAAGCCCAAGGTCGAGCCAATGGCGCCGGACAACGACAACGACGATTGGCTGAATGAGGGTGCGGCGTAACCCAAATACGGGCGCCCGCACGGATGCACGGAACAGATAGCCAAGTCAGGTTGTGTCTTATGTATAGGGGTCCCCTTCGCGCATAGCATTCTAAAACATATCTGTTCTGTGTATCTGTGCAGTTGGTTTTGATCCGGTGCACTTTCGGTTTTTGGATTGTCTTTGACTGGTGAAAGTCCGCTCGACGCCGGGGTGCACTTTCACCAGGACCATTGACGTTTTTGCCCGCGTTAGCCCTAAGCACCCCGAAAATCGCCCCGTTAACACTTTCTTAACTATGCGCCTCGCGCGCGTGTTTAACCCTGAGCGCCTCGACCACAAGCCCTAGCACTACTTTGGCAGATTTACTCACGCTGCTTTTCCTCGCTGATCCAGGATCGGCAGTACGGACATCGCTGAGGACTTGATCGCATGATGAGGTCGACGATGGCGTGGCGGACCGCCGGCAAGGTCGGTTGAGGGGGCGGGCCGTTGATTCTTTTTTCCCCGCCTCACTTTTTTGAGCCGGCGATGTTGGAGGAACGCGTAAGCAATCATCGCCATCAGCGCATGACGGTGAAGGCCGTGCCAAGACCTTCCCTCGAAGTGGTCGAGACCGAGTTCCTCCTTCAACTGTTGATGGGCCTGCTCGCAAATCCATCGTGCCTTGATCGTCGCGGCTAAGCTGCGGAGGTCCATTCCGGCGGCCAAGTTGGCGAGATAGTATTTCTTCTCTCCCGACGCGCGGTGCTCGCCGATCAGCCAGGCCTCGTCCCCTGGAAGATGCTGCTGGCCCTTGTCCCATATCCGCTGGGGAGGACCGTCGGCAGTACGCACACGGACGGCAGCAAACCGGGCTTTGAGCCGACCCTTCGTACCGCTGCGCCAACTCACAGTTCTCCACCGCGCACTGGCCATCATGTCTTCAGCTGCTGTCGATAGACTATCTGGCACCTGTCGTTTACGTGGCCGGCCTCGAACTTTGGTAACTGGCCAAATGAGCTGCACCCCAACGGGGTACACCTTGAGGTGACGAGGGATGCCAACCGCCCATGCAAGCTTGCGGGCCGTCAGCCCTTGACGGAAAGGCGCACTGAGACCGTAACCGGCATCCGCCAGCACACAGCGGAAGCGCACGCCGATCGATATCAAGCGATCAATCTCCGCCAGTGCGATCTCGGGCTTTGTCCGTGCAGTTCGATATTCGGCCGGAACACCAGCTCGCTTCAGCCGCCACCGATCGTTGACCCAACGGTCTGGAAGAAAAAGCCGCAATGCCACCATCACCGGAACTTCGCCGCGGGCGAGCGTCAGTGACACCAGAGTCTGGCAGTTGGCGGTCTTGCCTAGCGCTGAAGCGTATTGCGCAGCGACGCCGACCGAGTGCGTGCCCTTCTTTGGCACCGCCGTATCGTCGATTACCAACACAGCGTCGCTGCCACCAACGAGCCGATCCGCTTGAATGAGCAGCTCCGTCTCCAATGGCGCCGCGTCCCAGACGCCAGCCGCAACAAAATGATGCAGCTGGTCGTAATCGCCAGGCGCAAGCCGCTCCGCCATTGGCTGAACGCTCTTGCGATCGCCGGGTCCGATCAGCCCTGCCACATAAAGCGGACACATTCGCCGCCGCGATTTATGGCCTAGGCGATCCAAGAACGGCTTGAGCCATCCTCGAAGCTCGTCTTCCCAATTCGACGTTGTGCCTACCATGGTCGGCCCTCCAAAAGCCGACCACCCATGAATCATT
Organism: uncultured Alphaproteobacteria bacterium; assembly: GCA_963721025.1. Classification (GTDB taxonomy): domain Bacteria; phylum Pseudomonadota; class Alphaproteobacteria; order Rhizobiales; family Xanthobacteraceae; genus BOG-931. Next base: position 187,170 of record CAVRHN010000007.1, read on the forward strand.
GAAAAACTGATTTGGGAATCCCGTGCCGCTAAAAATCTGCCAAAGTAGTGCTAGTGTGCGCGCATAATCTGTGTATTCGGAACATTCCGACCCTCGTTAACCAGCTAAGTACCTGTATTTGGGTGGGTTCAGCTATTCACTCAAATGCGACATAACGCTGGCGTGATCGACCTAGCCTAGTGGTAGAATTTCCTTTTGGTTAACGCCATGGTTCGAGGGCGCCGCCATGGTGCCGGGTGAGCGCCTCGACCATTAGGCTTTCAAAGTATGCCTAACGAGAGGCTCGGGATGGTGACCCTCGGGCGCGCGGCTCCCGCCCCCGGCGGTCGGCGGGTGGAAGGCTCATTAGGCATAACAAGTATGCCTAACGCCCGAGGCGCTCGCGCGCAACCCTAATGGTCGGGCAAAGGCTGAGCTACCGGGTAGGCTCTCGTTAACCACCCCAAAACGCGGAACGTCATGTGCTCCCTGTCGTGCGCTCGCGCCCGAATCCAAAAAGCTAAAACGAGAATAAAACTTAAACGAAGTCGAGAACCCGATCTTAACCACGCCAAGCGAAACCGTATTGACCGCCTCCCCGACCTGTGCGCACGCTCCCGCCCACTAGCGGAAAAGCCCGGAGGCTCGACCGCGTAAGTATCCACGGCTCTCCCCCTTGGAGAGTGACGAGGCGACGTGAGCGAGCAGCCGGGCTTTCCGATTCTAACAAGCCCCACGGGGCACAAAGGAGAGTGACGTTATGACGATCAAGTATGAGCGATACCACGGGATGAAAATCCCCTACGACGAAAACGGACTCCTCGCTTTCGAGCGGGGAGCAGACGGCTACAGCTTCACGGCGAAAGGTCAAGCAGCGTATGACCGCTACATTGACTTGAAGGTGAAGCACGGCGACGTGGCGTTGCTGACTGACTATCAGATCGGCAACTGGTTTGATCGGCATCCAGGCGAGAGCATGAGTGCCGCGAAGGCAAAGAAGGCGGGGAAAGCACTGCTCCCCCAACAGTGCTTTCAATCGTGACGCACTACCTGCCGCGCCTGCATGGCGCGGCGTGACGACAAAGAAGCCGGGCACCAAGCGCCCGGCTTTTTCATTTCAGTAGCTCGACCACGCGTCGAGAACCGGCTAGAAACGGCTTCATGAGCGACAGCGATCTACAACACGCCGTCATGGCGCTCTTGAAAACAGCGGGCGAGTTGTCGGACGCGCAAGCTGCCCTCGACGCGACGCCCGACTTGAGCACGGCGCCGCGCGACTTCGCGGCTCGCAAAGTCTGTGACGCCTTCCGCGCATTCGAGAGCGGCGCGAAGGCAATCACCAAGCCGACGCGAATTTCAATCACCCTCAGCCCTCGCGTGCCTAATGTGGTCGCTCCGGTTTCGGCTTCCGTAGAGCCAAAATAAATGTTCCGATATTTTGGCGGAAGTTCGTGTGGGCATTTTGTCGTACCCGCTCCATTTCTGTAACGCTCATGTTGGACGCGATGCCTGGGTTCTTGTCCAAGTATTCTTTGTTGATCGCGTCAATCATGGTTTCCTCTTTCGTGCTGCAAAGCGGCTCAATTGCCACGGCAATATCCATTACAGAAGATTTGTGGTCGTCTAACCGAGCCGCCGCAACCACAATGCACTCATGCCAATCCTTGAACGCGGCGGCGGCTGAAATAGTCGGGGCAGGATGACCATAAAACCAAGTTGGTGCAGGTGCGGGAGCCGGTGCTTGCGCCATCACAGTCGGCGGCGTTGGTGAATTGGCTGCGCAACCGGCGAGCGTCAACACGAGTGCACACGCGGTGATGATCCGCACGGGTCAAAGCCCCTTCCCGTGCCGATTGCATCACTCGCGCAAGGCGCAGTCAATAGGATCGGCAACCTTGCGAGCGTCGGGCGCAACAGCTAGATTTCCAAACGAGTCGTTTTGACGGAGACTAGAATGGCACCGGTAACGTCGATTACCTTGGCGAAGTTGAAAACCTATGGGCATTGGAAACGCGCACCGCTAGGTGCGGTGTTACAGGCTCGGGACGCGCACACGTTGGCAGCGGTGGTCTGTATGCGTTGCGCAATAAAGATGGGGCAAGGTCGTCCTCAAACTCCATGCGTGCTCGTTTTGGAAGGGGAAAAACACGGTGAGTTGATGGAGGAAGGCGCGATCCGCGACGCCGTATTAGACGTGTCGGACCTGATTGAAATTCGGGTTGGTGAGTTATCCCCGATGCCATTTTCCAATGACCCGCACGCGCAGATGCTCGGCATCGTATGTGAATATGAAGCTGGTTCCGGCGTCTTGTTGGTCCGTGCCAAAAACCGTGGGCAAATTCGTGGATGGGTTTTGCTCGCGGACCCCACGGGCAAGGACCCGATAGGGACGGTGGAGACTGAGGCAATCGCAATCGAAAACTTGTTAGTCATCGGATTGACCGAAACAGCCGAAAAAATCCCTTAAATCGCTACGCCTGCCCTAGCAGCGTGACAATGCGTCGGCTGATCCGCCGCTGCGCACCCTTCAAGCCCTCCCCGCCTTCCATGACCACGCGAGTCAAATAGCTCTCATGAACGCCCCGCAGCGAATGCACGACTAGCAGCCTCACAAAGATTTCGCTCACTTCAATGTCGTGCGCAACCGCAATGTATGTGTGCCGCAGCGCGTGACCTTTGAACGCGAGCGAGTCCTTCCACTTGATCGCTCCCGGAAAGATCACACCCTCACGCATCGGTCGGGCGAGTTTCAGCGCGGCGGCTATCGGGGCGGTCATTGGAATCGAAACGTCCGCCCGGACTTTACGTCCCGGCGCGCCCCGCAGCGTGAGCGTCCGCGCCTTCAAGTTGACATCGGACCACTGCAACCGGCGCGCCGAGTCGCCTCTCATGCCAGTGAGTAGCATCAAGCGATGGTACGCGGCATGAAGCGGTGGCAACGCCTCGACCTGGACCCGCCACGCCGGGAAGCGATCAAATGGCATTCCGGTTTGCGCAGCGTGCTCCGGTATCATTTCCACTGCCGACGTGGGCAACGCCGCAGGCAACGTGCGATCTAATCGGGCGGCTCGCCGATAGCACGCCCGCAGAAGCCGGGCGGCATTGTTGGCGCTCACCGCCGAATGCTTCGCGGTCCGCTTGTGCCAGTCATGGACTAGCTGAGGGCTATCGCTTAGCTCGCGCAATGTCAGTGCGCCGAACTCGGGAATCAAATAGAGCTTCGACAAGCTCGCCGCATTCCGCGCCGATTTGAGCGTCTTGCGTTCTCTCAGATATTGGACATACGCATCAAGCGCCGCGTCGAGGCGCACAGCCTTTCGGCTACCAGGATCGAAATGCGTTTCACTCACCTGAGCGGCGAGCGCGAGCGCAGCCTTCCGCGCATCGGCGACTCCCATGCTCGGGAAGAATCCGAGGCGGCGGAAAATGTACTTGCGCCGACCACGGAAGCGGCGTTCTCTGTAGAAGCTCCAAGCGTGACGTTTGCGACCGATCCGAATGCGCAGCCCGAAAACCTTTTTATCCCACAGCGTCGGCAGGTCGCCGGGCGGGTTGTCAGTTCGCCAGCTTTCATCTGCGGTGAATCCGACAAGAGCGTGCAGCCACGCATCGGTGAGGTTGCGAAAAGCCCGCTTCATTTTGTCCGCCAAAAACCCGCCGAATATCTTTGCGAATGTCCTTGTCCTGGTGCGATCATCGCAGAATACGGTTGAAAATCAATGCCAGAAGTAGGTTGAATCATCCGGCAAAGATGGTATTCTTGCCCAGAAGGCCGGGACACGGCAGCGCCGGTCAGCCAAAAACTGCTGCCCGGGAGGCTCAAATGCCGGATGCTGTCATTGTTTCCACCGCCCGCACCCCGATCGGCAAAGCCTATCGCGGCGCCTTCAACATGACCCACGGCGCCGACCTCGGCGGCCATGTCGTCGGCCGCGCCATCGAGCGCTCGGGCGTCGAACCGGCCGAGATCGAGGACGTCATTCTCGGCTGCGCGCTGCCGGAGCGCGCTACCGGCAGCAACATCGCCCGCCAGGCGGCGATCCGCGCCGGGCTTCCGGTCACCGTTTCAGGCATGACGGTGAACCGCTTTTGCAGTTCGGGCTTGCAGGCGATCGCGCTCGCCGCCCAGCGCATCATTGCCGGCGAGGCTTCGGTCATCGCCGCCGGCGGGCTGGAAAGCATCAGCCTGGTGCAGGATGGCAAGAGCTTGCCAGCGCCCAGCGAATGGATGCTGAAGCACAAGCCGGAGCTCTACATGCCGATGATCGATACCGCCGACAACGTCGCCGCGCGCTACAAGGTCAGCCGCGAGGCGCAGGACGCCTACGCGCTGGAGAGCCAGCGCCGCACCGCGGCGGGACAGCAGGCGAGAAAATTCGACGACGAGATCGTGCCGATGACCACCACCAAGAAGGTCGTCGACAAGAACACCAAGGCCGAGAGCTTCGAGCAGGTGACGCTCAAGAGCGACGAAGGCAATCGCCCCGACACTACGCTCGAAGGGCTCGCCTCGCTCAAGCCGGTACGCGAAGGCAAGTGGATCACGGCGGGCAACGCCAGCCAGCTTTCGGATGGCGCCTCGGCCTGCGTGGTGATGGACGCCAAAGCCGCCGAGAAGCGCGGCCTCAAGCCGCTCGGCACCTTCCGCGGCTTCGCCGTCGCCGGCTGCGAGCCCGACGAGATGGGCATCGGCCCGGTCTTTGCCGTGCCGAAACTCCTCGCCCGGCAGGGGCTGAAAGTCGGCGACATCGATCTGTGGGAGCTCAACGAGGCGTTCGCCAGCCAGGTGCTGTATTGCCGCGACCGGCTCGGCATTCCGCAGGAGCGGCTCAACGTCGACGGCGGCGCCATCTCGATCGGCCACCCCTACGGCATGAGCGGCTCGCGCATGACCGGTCACGCGCTGATCGAGGGCAAGCGGCGCGGCGCCAAGCTCGCCATCGTCACCATGTGCATCGGCGGCGGCATGGGCGCCGCCGGCCTGTTCGAGATTAATTAGACGAGCATGATCTTTCCCGAAAACCGGGGTCCACTTTCCGGGATCATGCTCTAGGAGGAGCGCATCATGGACCTTCGCTTCACGCCGGAAGAGATCGCATTCCGCGACGAGGTGCGCGCGTTCATGCAAAGCGCGCTGCCGAAATCGATCCGCACCAAGATGATCGAGGGGCAACGCCTGGGCAAGGAAGACCTCGTCGCCTGGCAGCGCATCCTCAACGCCAAAGGCTGGGCGGTGCCGCACTGGCCGAAGCAATGGGGCGGCACCGGCTGGGGACCGGTCGAGATCTATCTGTTCCGTGACGAGATGCAGCAGGCGCCGGCGCCGGAGCCGTTGCCATTCGGCGTCAGCATGGTCGGGCCGGTCATCATCGCCTTCGGCAACGAGACGCAGAAGAAACGCTATCTGCCGCGCATCGCCAATCTCGACGACTGGTGGGCCCAGGGCTTCTCCGAGCCCGGCGCCGGCTCCGATCTCGCCTCGCTGCGCACTACGGCACGGCGCGACGGCGACCACTACATCGTCAACGGCCAGAAGACCTGGACCACGCTGGCGCAATATGCCGACTGGATTTTCTGCCTGGTGCGCACCGATCCGGCCGCCAAGAAGCAGGAAGGCATTTCGTTCCTGCTCATGGACATGAAGACGCCGGGCATCACCGTGCGGCCAATCCAGACCATCGACGGCGGCTACGAGGTCAACGAAGTGTTCTTCGACGACGTCAAGGTGCCGGCCGAGAACCTGGTCGGCGAGGAGAACAAGGGCTGGAACTACGCCAAGTTCCTGCTCGGCAACGAGCGCAGCGGTATTGCCCGCGTCGGCATCTCCAAGTCGCGCATCCGCCGCCTGAAAGAGCTGGCGGCGCTCGAGCGATCGGCCGGCAAGCCGCTGATCGCCGACCCACGCTTCCGCGCCAAGATCGCCGCCGTCGAGATCGAGCTCAAGGCGCTGGAAATGACGCAATTGCGCGTGGTCGCCGCCGAGCGCAATCGCAGCGGCAACAACAAGCCCGATCCCGCCTCGTCGATTCTCAAGATCAAGGGCTCGGAGATTCAACAGACCATCACCGAGCTCCTGCTCGAGGTGGTCGGCCCCTACGCGTTGCCCGACCAGGTGCCGCATGACGACAGCGAGCGCTGGAACGAACCGCCGATCGGTCCCGATTGGGCCGGCCCGCTCGCCCCGCAATATTTCAACTACCGCAAGACGTCGATCTACGGCGGATCGAACGAGATCCAGAAGAACATCATCGCCAAAGCGATCTTGGGATTATGAGGCGCTCGTCATTGCGAGGAGGGTAGCAACGAAGCAATCGAGAACTCGGTCGCGAGACTAGATTGGTTCGTGGAGCCTGTCATCGGGGCGGACCGGTTGGCTCGCAATGACGAGAAACTTGGGGGCTGTGAAATGGACTTTGCGCTGACCGACGAGCAGCGGCTTCTGCAGCATAGCGTCGAGCGGCTGTTCGCCGATCATTACGCGTTCGAGGCGCGCAAGCGCTACGGCCAGGAGCCGGGCGGCTTCAGCCGCGCGCTGTGGGCGCGTTATGCCGAGCTCGGCCTGCTCGGATTGCCGTTCGAAGAAGCCTACGGCGGCTCGGCCGGCGGCCCGGTCGAGACCATGATCGTGATGGAACAGATTGGCCGGGCGCTGGCGCTCGAGCCGTATCTGGCGACCGTCGTGCTCGGCGGCGGGCTTTTGCGGCTCGGCGGCAGCGAGGCGATGCGCGCCGAGCTGATCCCACAGATCGCCGGCGGCGATCTCATGCTCGCCTTCGCGCATGCCGAGCGGCAGTCGCGCTACGACCTCGCCGACATCGCGGTGCGGGCGCGGCGCGACGGCGACGGCTTTGTCATCGACGGCGCCAAGAGCCTGGTGCTGCACGGCGACAGCGCGCAAAAATTCATCGTCTCGGCGCGGCTCGCCGGCGGACAAAACGATCGCGAAGGCATCGGTCTTTTTTTGGTCGATGCCGCGGCGAACGGCGTCTCGACGCGCGGCTATGCGACGGTCGACGGCCAGCGCGCCGCCGAGGTGACGTTCTCCGGCGTGCGCGTTCCCGCCGCTGCCGCCATCGGCGAGCCTGGCGCCGCCTTCCCGCTGATCGAACGCATGGCCGACCAAGCAATCGCCGCGCTCGCCGCCGAAGCGGTTGGCGCCATTGCGGCGATGCACGAGACCACGGTCGACTATATGAAGACGCGCAAGCAATTCGGCGTCACCATCGGCAGCTTCCAGGTGTTGCAGCACCGCGCCGCCGAAATGCTGATCGCGCTCGAACAGGCGCGCAGCATGGCGATGCTGGCGACCATGATGGCGGCGGAGGACAATGTCCGCGAGCGGCGCCAAGCGATTTCCGCGGCCAAGGTGCAGATCGGCCGCTCCGGCCGCTTCATCGGCCAGCAGGCGATTCAAATCCACGGCGGCATCGGCATGACCATGGAAACCAAAGTCGGCCATTACTTCAAGCGCGTCACCACCATCGACACGCTGTTCGGCGACGCCGACCACCATCTCGACATCGTCGCCGAAGGCGGCGGTCTCATCGCGGCGTGACGGCGCGCGCCAGGCACTTTATTCCAGACGCGGCTTCGCCGTTCCAGCGCCTGCAGTTAATTCCACCACCAAATGGTCGCGATGCTCGCGGCCATATTCGTCGATTGCGCGCACCGCGATGCAATGCGTGCCGGCTTCGAGGTCGCCCGGCAGTCGCGCCGTCCAGATATGCGACGAGGGTTCGGCCTTGACCCAAGGTTTCTTGGTCGCCTCGTTGCGGGCGAAAACCTCCTCGACGAAGGGATCCGGGCGGACGACGCGCGCCATCTTGACGGGCGGGCGCCGGCCAATGCGATATTCGACCGATGTGCGCGGGCCGCCGTCAAAGAAATTGACGATGACGCTGGTGGCAAATGCGCTTTCCTGCGGCAACGGCGAGCCGAGCAGCTCCCCCATGCGGAATTCGGCGTAAAGCTCCTTGCGATCGCGGTGGAATTCAGAGTCGAGCACGATGCGCATTTGCCGCGAATGGGGCTCGTTGGCCGGCTGAAAGCGGGTCGAATAATTTCGTCCATCGATCGACAGAATATGAAAACCGTTCGGGCTGCCGTCCCGGCTATCGGCGACGGCGATGCCGCGATGATCGTAGGGGCCGCTCCACCACGAGCCCGACACCGCGGTCATCACATGGTGGTGGTGCGGCATCGCTCCGGCAAAGCCGTCCGCGGCGCCCAAATAATGATGCTCGGTCGTGTGAGTGTGTCCCGACAGGCTGACTGTATGCGGGCGGCCGCCGAGCAGCTTCAGGAACGCGCCGCGATCGACGGTGTTCATCAGCGGAGTGATTGGGTCGAGATAGGTCTGCAACGGAATGTGCATGCAGGTTACGACCAATTTGTCGGCGGGAAACTCCTTGAGCACGTTGGCGATGAAGGCTAACTGCCGTTCGCCGATGCGGCCTTCGAAACTGCCGCCGCCGCGCGGCTTTGACGCATCGAAGCCCAGATAATTGATATTATCGAGCATCAGAAACAGCGCGCCGCCGTATTCGAACGCATAATACGGCGGCCCGTAAGTCCGCTTGAATGTCTCGCGCGAATATTTGGCGCTCGGCGCCTCGTAATTGAGGTCGTGGTTGCCGCCGATATTGTACCACGGCAGCCCGATCTGCCCGATAATGCGGTTCAATCGCGGATAGAACGACAAATCGTCGTACATGATGTCGCCGGTGGTCATGCCGAACGCCGCCGTGGCGTTGCCGATCAAAGAATTGACCACGTCGTCGCGGATGAAATTGACCTCGACGTCGCTTTCCGGCTGCGGATCGGTGAAGACGATGACGTCGAATTTTTGCGGCTCCTCGACCTTCGTCAACGCGAAGTCGACGGAATCCGGCAGCGGGCCGGTGGGGTCGATGCCGCGATAGCGCAGATTGAGGCTCTGCGGCGAGCCTGCGGGCTGATGGATGTAATAAAAGCGCGGCAGCATTTCGTCGTCGACCGCCACGGCATAGCCGGTCGGTTTGATGACGAAAATGATGCTCTCGTCCTCGAGCGGAAGCGAGTAGCGCCCGGCGGCGTCGGTCTTGACGACATCGCGGCCGTTCGACACCAGCACGCCGGCAATGCCCGGATCGCTCGCCTGGCGGCGGAAGCCGCCGGAGCGGTTCTCATAAACAATGCCAGAGACGGTGGCGGAGTTTGCGGCAAGGAGCGGGCTGATTGGCGTGACGGCGGCCGAGACCGCGGCAGCGGCCCCGTATTTCACCACATCGCGGCGCGAGGGTTGAAGATCATCGCAAGAGAAACCATCGCCCAAAGTCTTCATGGCTACATCCTCCGCCGCCGCTATGCTACCGTCCTCGCGGTTGTTCATTGCTGCATATTAGGTACTGCTGACTGACTGAAATATGACCGGCCGAACACGGCCAAGGACTGGAGGTTCAAGTGAAAACTGCGATTACCGAAATGTTCGGCATCCGCCATCCCATCATCCAAGGCGGCATGCATTATGTCGGCTTGGCGCAACTGGCGTCGGCGGTGTCCAATGCCGGCGGTCTTGGCATCATCACCGGGCTGACGCAGAAGACGCCGGATTTGCTGGCGCGGGAAATCGCGCGCTGCCGCGACGCCACCGATAAGCCGTTCGGCGTCAACCTCACCTTCCTGCCGGCGTTCTCGGCGCCGCCCTATCCCGAATACATCCGCGCCATTATCGAAGGCGGCGTCAAGATCGTCGAGACCGCCGGACGCAGCCCCGAGCAATACATGCCGGCGTTGAAGGCCGCCGGCATCAAGGTGATCCACAAATGCACGTCGGTGCGGCATTCGCTCAAGGCCGAGCGCATCGGCTGCGATGCGGTCAGCGTCGACGGCTTCGAATGCGGCGGCCATCCCGGCGAGGACGACGTCCCCAATATGATCCTGTTGCCGCGCGCCGCCGACGAACTGAAGACTCCGTTCGTGGCGTCGGGCGGCATGGCGGATGCGCGCAGCCTCGTTGCCGCGCTGGCGCTCGGCGCCGCCGGTATGAACATGGGCACGCGCTTTATCGCCACCAAGGAGGCGCCGGTCCACGCCAACGTCAAGCAGGCGATCCTCGCCGCTTCCGAGCTCGACACCCGGCTGATCATGCGCGGCTTGCGCAACACCGAGCGCGTGCTGAACAACAAAGGGGTCGAGGAGATCGTGCAGATCGAGCGCGAAAAGGGCGCGGCGCTGACGATCGACGACATCCGCGAGCGCGTCGGCGGGCTCTATCCGCGCATCATGGGCGAGGGCGATGTCGACGCCGGCGCCTGGAGCTGCGGCATGGTCGCCGGCCTCATTCACGACATCCCGACCGTCGCCGAATTGATCGACCGGATCATGGGCGACGCCGAGCGGCTGATCCGCGATCGCCTGATGGGCCTGCTCGGCCTCGGCGCAACGCCGGCGGCGAAGGTGGCTTAGAGTATGATCCGGAAAAGTGGAAGCCGGCTTCCGAAAAGATCATGCTCGACTAAGATACTAGAGCGCCAATCGATTCAATCTGAAGCGATTGCGCTCTAGCCACAAAAGCTTGACCGACCGCCCGCGCCGCCGGCGATCGGTCATTTTTCAATCGGATGAGCTTACCACCTGTTGCGGCGGCAATGTCCGTGCGGCCCACGATGCCAGCCGCGTCCGCATCCTTCTCTCACCTGTATGGTGTAGCCCGAATGATCGGCAGCCTGGGCAATCGCCTGGCCATTGGCCGGAGCGGCCGAGGCGCCCGCGATCCCGATCAAACTCACGCCCGCCGCCATGACGATGGCAAGCACCAGATGACGCATGTCGATTCCTCCTGTTGCAATCGTTAAAACCTGCCATTGAATTGACGCGCCGTAAAGCAGACGGCTGACGCTATCCACTTTGATCCGCTGGGCGAAGACAAGCCGTGTTTTTCATGCGGCCGTCATAAAACGCGCCACGCCGGCCGCCGTCATGCCCGCTCCATACCGGGCATGAACGCGGCACAAGGCTTGAGTCGCATCAATGCGCCATGTCGAAGCCGACCGTGATGCGCACGTGCAAGGTGTCCTCGCCGGCGGCGATCGGCACCGTCGCCATTGCCCCCGCGGCCCGCAGCGCCGTCATGGGCATGGGCGCGGCGTATCGGGAATCTTCCGTGATCCAGCTGACGCCGCCAAGGGTGAGGCCGGAAGCGCGGGCGTACAATTCCGCCTTGCGCCGCGCATCGGCGACCGCGGCCTCGCGGGCCTGGTCGAGCGCCTTGGACGTATCGGAATGCAGAAATTCCACGTTGCCGACGTCGGTCGCGCCCGTCGTGACCAATCGATCGAGAATCTCGCCGGCCTTGTCGATCTGCCGGATGGTGACGTCGACCTGGTTGGAGACGCTGAAGCCGGACAATCTTCGTTCGCCGTTGGACTGATGCGATTCGTAAATCGGCTGCACGGAATATCGCGAGGTCTGAATATCCTTTTGCGCGATTCCCGCGTTCAGCAGCATCGCTATGATGACTGCCATCGTCTTGGCGTTTGCCTCGGCGGCCTCTTTGGCGGTCTTGGCCCTGATGGTCACGCCGCTCCTGATCTCGGCATAGTCCGGCGGCAGGCTGACGCTGCCTTCGCCGATGACGATGACGTGCCGTTGCGGCGGCAGTTGCGGCTGTTGCGCCTGCGCGGGCACGGTCGCGGCAAGTGCTGCTGCTGCGAAAACGACCAAGCCGCAGCAAAACCGGCGCGATTTGGCCGCAACGGCCACTCTTGCCGCCCGGCGCGGCGTGGCCATGACGGCGGCAAAGACAGCGTACACGGCGGCGATCATGGTTGTCCTCCCGAGTTCCCCGGAGCTGTTTGTACATGCTTTGCGGGGCCAATAAGGCGGGGCATCAGGGCGCGGCTGCGGCATCGTCCCCTATACGGCGACATTCTCTCTTGACATCTGTCTCCGTTTCGGCTACAAACAGCGAATCTCGCTCATCGAGGGCGTCACCGGTGACGTACCGACGGCGGAGCGAGAGCGGTTCCCGCGGGCGGGGCTCGTAACCCCGCACTCGGGCGACTTCGGGCATCGTCCCGGCCGGCACTACGACCGGTCCGCGAGGTGCTCGCTGCACTGGCGCCGGGGAGGGTCCTCCCGTTTGCACCCGGTAATTCCAGGAAGCGCGGCCCGGAGATGAGCCGAGCAATCGGCGAAGTGCCGCAGTGGAGCGCCGGAAGGCGAGCGCGCCCCGACTTTTGGCGCGCTTCCGCGCCCGCGCATTGGCAGGCGGCAACGTCTGTCGATGTGGCGCGGACATTGGTTGGACGCGCCTCTCGGCGCTCCGCCTCCCTCTTTGTTGCGCATGATCATGCGCGGCGAGGGAAGCGAATCAAAAGGGCTTTGTTGTTGTGGTGGTAGGCAAACCTCGGGCGCGGAGCGCGTCGCGAGAAGGAATTTCTTTTTCGTCATTGCCGGGCTTGACCCGGCAATCCATGCGGCCGCGCAGCTTGTTCAGATTTTCCGCGCGGTCTCGTTAGTCTCACTTCTGCATGGACCACCGGGTCATAGGCGAGCGAAGCGACGCCGTTCTTCGAACGGCTATGCCCGGTGGTGACGAGTGAGGTGACAGCGAGGGGGCCTATCCACGATTCTGAGCCAAGCGGCAACGCCCCCTTACCCCTCCCTCTCCACGCAAGCGGGGAGAGGGAGCGCGCCGTTGACCGGCCGCACGCTTTCGTGTCACGTCGCGCGGCTTTAAATAAAACCCGGAAACGACTGCGATTCCGCATGGCTACCGACCGTTACAACGCCGCCGAGGCCGAGGCCCGCTGGCAGAAAATCTGGGAAGAGCGCGGCATCTTCGCCACGCCGGCCGCGCCGACGCGGCCGAAATACTACGTGCTGGAGATGTTCCCCTACCCGTCGGGGCGCATCCATATGGGCCACGTGCGCAACTACACGATGGGCGACGTGGTGGCGCGGGTGAAGCGGGCGATGGGCTTTGCGGTACTGCATCCGATGGGCTGGGACGCCTTCGGCATGCCGGCCGAGAACGCCGCAATCGAGCGCAAGGTCCATCCCAAGGAGTGGACCTACCAGAACATCGCGGCGATGAAGGCGCAATTGAAGTCGATGGGGCTGTCGCTCGACTGGAGCCGCGAGATCGCGACCTGCGACCCGGCCTATTACAAGCACCAGCAGAAGATGTTCCTCGATTTTTTGCGCGCCGGCCTGGTCGAGCGCAGAAAATCGAAGGTGAACTGGGACCCGGTCGATCAGACGGTGCTGGCCAACGAGCAGGTGATCGACGGCCGCGGCTGGCGCTCCGGCGCGCTGGTCGAACAGCGCGAGCTGACGCAGTGGTTTTTCAAGATCACGGCGTTCGCCCAGGAGCTGCTCGATGCGCTCGACACGCTCGAGCGCTGGCCAGAAAAAGTCCGGCTGATGCAGAAGAACTGGATCGGCCGCTCGGAAGGGCTGCTAGTGCGCTTCGCGCTCGATCCGGCCACCGCGCCGAACCGCGAAAGCGAACTGGAAGTCTTCACGACGCGGCCGGACACTTTGTTCGGCGCGAAATTCATGGCGATCGCGCCGGATCATCCGCTCGCCGCCGCGGCGGCGAAGAAAGATCCGGCGCTCGCCGCATTCATCGAGGAGTGCCGGCGCCGCGGCACCTCGCAGGCCGAGATCGACACCGCCGAGAAGATGGGGTTCGACACCGGCATCCGAGCGCTGCACCCGTTCGACCCGAACTGGAAGCTACCGGTCTATGTCGCCAATTTCATTCTGATGGAGTACGGCACCGGCGCCATCTTCGGCTGCCCGGCGCACGATCAGCGCGATCTCGACTTCGTCAACAAATACGGACTCGGCAACACGCCGGTAGTCTGCCCGCCCGGCCAGGACCCGAAAACCTTCGTCATCACCGATACCGCCTATGACGGCGACGGCCGCATGATCAATTCGCGCTTCCTCGACGGCATGACGACCGCGGAAGCGAAGGAGGTAGTGGCGCGGCGGCTCGAACGCGAAACGCGCGGCAATCGCCCGGTGGCGCAGCGCCAGGTTAATTTCCGCCTGCGCGACTGGGGCATTTCGCGCCAGCGCTATTGGGGTTGCCCGATCCCGATCATTCATTGCGAGAGCTGCGGCGTGGTGCCGGTGCCGGAAAAGGATTTGCCGGTGACGCTGCCGGAGGACGTGACGTTCGACCGGCCCGGCAATCCGCTCGACCGCCATCCGACCTGGAAGCACGTCAAATGCCCGCAATGCGGCGGGCCGGCGACGCGCGAGACCGATACGATGGACACCTTTGTCGACTCGTCGTGGTATTTCGAGCGCTTCACCGACCCGTGGATCGCGACTGCGCCGACCGATCGGCCGATGGCCGATGCCTGGATGCCGGTCGACCAATATATCGGCGGCATCGAGCACGCGATCCTGCATCTGCTCTACAGCCGCTTCTTCACCCGCGCGATGAAGGCGACCGGGCATGTCGGTTTGGACGAGCCGTTCGCCGGCCTGTTTACCCAGGGAATGGTCGTGCACGAGACCTATCGCACCGCGAACGGCGAATGGGCGGCGCCAGCGGAAGTCAACGTGGAGACCGACGGCGACAGCCGCCGCGCCACGTTGCTCGCCACCGGCGAGCCGATCGAGATCGGCCCGATCGAGAAAATGTCGAAGTCGAAGCGGAACACCGTCGATCCCGACGAGATCATCGAGACCTACGGTGCCGACGTGGCCCGCTTGTTCATGTTGTCGGACTCGCCGCCGGAACGGGACGTCGAATGGACCGAGCGGGGCGTGCAAGGCGCCTCCCGATTTATGCAGCGGCTTTGGCGGCAGATCAATCAAGCGGCCGTCATCGCAGAATCCGCTGCAGCGGCCCGGCCGGGCGAATTCGGTGCGGCGGCTTCGAAACTGCGCAAAACGACGCATCGTCTGCTGGCAAAAGTTTCCGATGAAATCGAAAAGCTGCATTTCAACGTCGCGGTGGCCTGCATCTACGAACTGTGCAGCGCGCTCGGCGACGCAATCGGCGACATCGACGCGCCCGAGCAGATGACGCCGGACTTTGCCTGGGCGGTGCGCGAAACCGCCGACATCCTGGTGCAATTGTTCCACCCGATGATGCCGCATCTCGCCGAAGAATGCTGGGCCGCGCTCGGTCACGCGACGCTGGTCGCGCAAGCGCCGTGGCCAGAGATCGAGCGCGATCTGCTGATCGAGGACACGCTGACGCTGCCGGTGCAGATCAACGGCAAGAAGCGCGCCGATGTCACCGTCGCGCGCGACGCCGGAAAGGCCGAGATCGAGAGCGCCGTGCTGGCGCTTGAAGCGGTGCGCAAGGCGCTCGACGGCAAGCCGCCGAAAAAGGTGATCATCGTGCCGCAACGCATCGTCAATGTAGTGGCGTGACTTTCGCCCGAGAACTTCGCTGATGACCGCCGTCAAAGCCGCAGACGTGGATGCCTTCATCGCCCGCCCCGACCCGGCGCGGCCGGTCGTGCTGGTGTTCGGTCCGGATGCCGGGCTGGTCAGCGAGCGCGTCCATGCGCTGGTCAAGGCGTCGGTCGACGACCCCAACGATCCGTTCTCGCTGGTGCGGCTCGAAGGTGAAGAGGTTTCGGCTAATCCCGGCCGGCTGGTCGAGGAAGCGCAGACCATTCCGCTGTTCGGCGGGCGGCGCGCGGCGTGGGTGAAGGCCGGCGGCCGCAACATCGCGCCGGCGGTCGAGGCGCTGCTGGCGCTGCCGGCGAGCGAATGCCGCGTGGTGATCGAGGCCGGCGACCTGCGCCGCAGCGCGCCGCTGCGCACTTTGTGCGAGCGCGGCAAGAACGCGGCGGCGCTGCCGTGTTACCCGGATACCGAGCGCGACCTAGCGCGCTTGATCGACACCGAAATGCGCGCCGCCGGGCTGACGCTGGCGCCCGACGCGCGCGCTTTGCTCCTTCCCTTGCTCGGCGGCGACCGGGCGGCGTCGCGCAACGAGATCCGCAAGCTCGTGCTTTATGCCCGCGATGCCGGCCAGATCGGAGTCGACGACGTCGCCGCCGTGGTCTCCGACGCCTCGACACTGGCGCTCGACGAGCTGGTCGACACGGCATTTGCCGGCCGGCCGGCGGAGCTCGAAGCGCAGCTCGCCAAGGCCCGCGCCGCGGGCAGCGCCGTCGGCTCGATCTTTTTTGCCGCGCAGCGCCAGCTCGCGCAGCTGCACAAATGGCGCACGGCGATCGAACAGGGCGGGCATTTCTCGCTCGACAGCGTGCAGCCGCCGTTGCACTTCCGCCGCAAGAGCCTGGTCGAGGCGGCACTCAAGCAATGGAGCGCGGCCCGGTTGACCGCCGCCATGGCAGAGCTCGCCGAAGCCGTCCTCGCCTCGCGGCGCACGCCGGCGCTCGCCGACACCATCGCCGAACGGGCGCTGCTCTCGATCGCGGTGAAGGCGCGGCGCAGCGCGGCGTAGGCGCCGCGTCCGGGCCTTACGTCGGATTCTCCAGACTGAAGGTCTGCGAATCGTCGTCGTAGGCGAAGGCTTCGGCGTAGCGGGCCCAGGCGGTGACCGAGCGCAGCGTCGCTTCCGCATCCTCGGTGCTCATATGGTCCTCCAGTTCGTCGAAGAACCGGCTTTTCGGCGCCACATGGTTGGCGCGCTCCTGCAGCACGCGGCGGATGTGGGCGGCGAGCGGCACATAGGTCAGAAGCTGGCGCTGGAAGATCTTCTTGCGGTCGTCGGTGCCGGCTTCGACGAATTGCTTGCCGACGTCGGTAAGCTTGATGTCGCCGCCTTCGATCTCGGCGAGGTGAAGCATCTGCAACGCATCGGCCACCGGAAACAGATCGTCGGCCTCCAGATGCAGTTCGTCGGCGATGACCGGAAGATCGGCTTTGCCGTTGTACGGCTCGGCGGCGAGCGCTTCCAGGAGGCCGGACAACAGGTTGGCCGAGACCCGCGGCAGGATGGTGTCGATCGTTGCCGCCACGATGCCCGGCGCAGCTTCGATGCGCGGCGGCGCCGGCGTCCGCGCCGTCATCGCCACGTAGATTTTTTCCACCAGCTCGCGGAACAGCGGATCGAGCCGGTTGCGCGGCTGCTTCAGCTCGACGGCGATCTCGCGAATGATGCGGCCCGGGTTGGTGGAAAACAACAGGATGCGGTCGCACATCAGCACCGCTTCCTCGATGTTGTGGGTCACCAGCAGGACGCCCTTGATCGGCAGCTTGCCGTCGCCCCACAGTTCGAGGAAGTCGGTGCGCAAGGTTTCCGCGGTGAGCACGTCGAGCGCCGAGAACGGCTCATCCATCAGCAAAATGTTCGGATGAACGACCAGCGCCCGGGCGAAGCCGACGCGCTGGCGCATGCCGCCCGACAGTTCGCGCGGATAGGCGGATTCGTAGCCGTCGAGGCCGATCAGATCGATCGCCGCCAGCGCGCGCTGGCGGATTGCCGCCTCGGGAAGCCCGAGTGCCTCGAGGCCGAGCTGGACGTTTTCTAAAACCGTGAGCCAGGGGAACAGCGCGAACGACTGGAACACCATGGCAATGCCGGGCGCCGGCGCGACGACCGGCTGCCCGAGATAGGTGATGCTGCCGGCCGACGGCGGCATCAAACCGGCGATCGAGCGCAGCAAGGTCGACTTGCCCGACCCGGTGCGGCCAAGAAGCCCGACGATCTGTCCCTGCGACAACTGGAAATCGACGCCGTCGAGCACCAGCAGCTCGCCGCCGTCGGCGCGCGGAAAGGTCTGCCGCAGGCCGTGAATGTCGAGCAGAGCGGCGCTCATGGTCACACCTCAACCCAAGCGGAATTTGCGTTCAGCGTAGCGGTACAGCGGACGCCAGAACGTGCGATTGACCAGCACGACGAAAAAACTCATCACGGCGATGCCGAGCACGATGCGGTGGAAATCGCCGGCTTCCGTCTCCTGGGCAATATAGGCGCCGAGCCCGACCGCTTGCAGATGCTGGTCGCCCCAGGACGCGACTTCGGCAACGATGCTGGCGTTCCACGATCCTCCCGAGGCGGTGATGGCGCCGGTCACGTAGTAGGGAAACACCGCCGGCAGCGCGATCCGCCGCCACCACAACCAGCCGCGCACGCGCAGATTGGCCCCGACGGCGCGCAGTTCCGCAGGAATTGCCGCCGCGCCGGCCACGACGTTGAACAGGATGTACCATTGCGTGCCGAGAATCATCAGCGGGCTGAGCCAGATATTCGGATTGAGCTTCAGCGCGACGATGGCCGAAACCATAATGGGGAACAGAAGATTCGCCGGAAAGGCGGCGAGGAACTGCGCCACCGGCTGGACCCGCTCGGCGACGCGCGGGCGGGTGCCGACCCAAACGCCGATCGGCACCCAGATCACACTGGCGATCGCGATCAGCACGACGACGCGGGCCAGCGTCACCAGGCCGAGCAGCAGCGTGGTGCCGACGTCGGCAACGCTAACATCTTCGGTGGCAAAGCGCAGAACTTCATAGAGGGCCAGCATAGCAAGCGCGATGACGGCGCCGTTCCCGATGAGCGCCGCCCAACCGTCCGGCTTTCGCGGCGCGCGTTTGACTGCTTCCGCAGCGCCGGGCCGGCGCGGTCGCAACAAGCTTCGCCAGTGCAAGGACAGCGTCTGCGTCAGCCGGTCAACCAGCCGGGAGCGGCGCAGAACGTCGAGCACCCACGAGTGCGGCGGCAGCACGCCGGCTTCCTGCTCGAAGCGGAAACGATCGGCCCAGGCCACCAATGGCCGGAACAACAGTTGATCGTAAATCAGGATCACGATGAGCATGGTGACGATCGCGTAGCCGACCGCCGCCAGGTTCCGATGCTCGATGGCGAGCGCGATATAGGAGCCGACGCCGGGCAGCGTGATCGTGGTGTTGCCGACGCTGATCGCCTCCGAGGCAACCACGAAGAACCAGCTTCCCGACATCGACATCATCATGTTCCAGATGAGCTGCGGCATGGCGAACGGCACGTCGAGCCGCCAAAAGCTCATCCACGGGCTGAGCCGGAAGTTGCGCGACGCCTCCACCAGCTCGGTCGGCACGGTGCGCAGCGACTGGTAGAAGCTGAACGCCATGTTCCAGGCCTGGCTGGTGAAAATCGCGAAGATGGCGGCGAATTCGGCGCCGAGCACGCGACCGGGCGCCAGCGCCATGAAGAAGACCACGGTGACCGAGATGAAGCCGAGAATCGGCACCGACTGCAGGATGTCGAGCAGCGGAATGAGCAGCCGTTCGGCCCGCTTGTTCTTGGCGGCGACCGTCGCATAGGTGAAGGTGAAGAGAAGCGACAACGCCATGGCGATGAGCATGCGCAAGCGTCGTGCGGGCGGCGTAGTCCGGCAGATTGGCGGGGTCGAGCGATACCGGCTGGCGCTGCAGTTCGGCCAACGGCTGCAACAGGTGCCGGCTGGCCTCGGCCAGGAACACCAAAAGCCCGAGGATCAAGAGCAGCGCGAGTACGTCCCAGCGGGTGAAGAAACGGCCCCAGCCGCCGACGGAGATTGGGACGATCACTCGCATCGGCGGTGCCCGGCTCTCGTTGTCATGCGTTCGTCATGAAATCGCGGCCTCGATCCCCCGGCGGCCGCGAGCTTCGCGCGATCACATAACATCCGCGTGGCGTCATTCAAACATTATCGTGCGCGCGGCAACCGCCGAATGCCGCGTTCATCCGCTCTTGCGTCACCCGGAGATCACGCCCGCTGGGCCATCGCCGCGAAGGCTTGCGTCAGCTCGATCGGAAACGGGAATACGATCGTCGAAGAGCGGTCGCCGGCGATGTCGAACAGCGCCTTGAGGTAGCGCAATTGCATCGCCTGCGGCACCGGCGCGAGTACGTTGGCGGCTTCCAGCAGCTTCTGCGCCGCCTGAAACTCGCCCTCGGCATTGATGATCTTGGCGCGGCGCTCGCGCTCGGCCTCGGCCTGGCGCGCGATGGCGCGCACCATGCTCTCGTCGAGATCGATACGCTTCAACTCGACATTGGAGACCTTGATGCCCCAGCCTTCGGTCTGCTTGTCGAGCACGTCCTGGATGTCGGCATTGAGCTTGTCGCGCTCGCTCAGCATCTGGTCGAGGTCGTGCTTGCCCAGTACCCAGCGCAGCGTGGTCTGCGCCAGTTGGCTCGTCGCCATCAGGTAATTGCTCACCTGGATGATGGCCTTTTCGGCATCGACGATGCGGAAATAAATGACTGCGCTGACCTTGACCGACACGTTGTCGCGGGAAATCACGTCCTGCGGCGGCACCTCGTCGACGATGACGCGCAAATCGACGCGCACCATCTGCTGCACGAACGGCACCAGCAAAAAGAGCCCGGGACCCTTCGTCCCGGTGTAGCGGCCGAGAGTGAACACCACGCCGCGCTCGTATTCGCGTAAGATTCGAATCGAGGCGTAGATAAAGACCAGCAGTAAGGCGGCGATGACGATGACGGCTGTGAGAATCATGGCTGTGCTCCTTGTTCGGGGATAGACGTTTCCGGATTAAGCGGGCCGAACTGCTTCGACACCAAGAACGAGACCGTCGCGGCTGATGACCTTGACACGGCTGCCGGCCTGCAGCGGCGCCTTCGAGCGCGCGCGCCAGATTTCGCCGCGAACCCTGACCCGCCCCTCGCCATCCTGCCAGGACACCGTCTCGCCCTCGGCTCCGAGCAGGGCTTCGGCCCCGGCGACCAGCGGCCGCTTGCGCGAGCGCAGCAGCACCGTCAGAACAAAGAGCAGCAGCACGGCGCTACCGATAGCGGCCCCTGCGATAACCGCGCCGGAAAGCGCGAAACCGGGCGCCCGCGAGGGAAACATCAGCAGCGCACCGATGACGAAGGCGGCAAGCCCGCCGACGCCGAGCGCGCCGAAAGCACCGATATGAGCCTCGGCGACCATCAGTGCGACGCCGAACAGTACCAGCGCGGCGCCCGCATAATTGATCGGCACGAAGGCGAGCGCATAGAGCGCAACCAGAAGCGAGATGGCGCCGACCAGGCCCGGCAGCACGCTGCCCGGATTGAAGAATTCAAGGATGAGGCCATAGACTCCGATCAGCATGAGGAGGAAGGCGACGTTCGGATCGGTGACAAGCCTGAGCAGATCGGTGTGCCAGCCGGGCGGCAGGGGCACGAGCTTGAGCCCGGCAGTCGCCAGCCGCTGCGGTTTTCCCGCGACGATCACCGTGCGCCCATCGATCTGGCGCAGCAGATCGGCGTTGTCGTCGGCGATCACGTCGATGACGTGCAGCGCCAACGCCTCGGAGGCCGGAACGCTTGCGGCGCGACGCACGGCCTCGGCGGCCCAGTCGGCATTACGGCCGTTGAGCACGGCAAGGCTGCGAATATAGGCGACGGCGTCGTTGACGATCTTGCGGGTCTCCGTATCCGCCGGCTCGCCGTTTTTGCCTTGCTGTTTTTGTTCTTTTTGATCGGACGGCAGCAGCGGAACGCCGCCGAGCTGAACCGGCGTTGCCGCGCCGATATTGGTGCCCGGCGCCATCGCCGCGATCGCGCTCGCATAGGCGATGTAGGTGCCGGCACTGGCCGCACGCGCACCGTTCGGCGCGACGTAGGTGGCAACCGGCACCGGCGAGGCGAGGATGGCGCTGACGATCTGGCGCATCGAGCTGTCGAGACCGCCGGGCGTATTCACGCGCAGAATGATCAGCCTGGCCGTTTCGGGTTTGGCCGCCCGCAATTCCTGCACAATGTAGTCGGCGATGGGGGGACCGATCGCTCCGTCGATTTCGAGCACGATCGCGCGATCGGCCGCTCTGGCGGGCATGGCGAGCGCGGCGAAAGCTAATGCCGCCAGCATCGCATGTGCGCGCAACCGCATCATGACCGTGACCTCGCCCTGTACCCGCTGGAACTTATCCCGTTCGGGACGGCCGAACCATCGTCATGACCAACGCGGCGATCGGAACGCTTCGCCGGAACTTCGCGCATGGGGAGCGAGTTCGAACTCGGTTGCGGCGGCAGGACGCAAGCCGCATAAATCCCTCAGATCGTCGATCGGGGCGCTGCTTGAGTATGACGTTGAACGAACAGATCATTGCGCTGCCGCCGCCCTTGATGAGTGAGGTCGAGAAGGCGCTGCAGGCGTGGCATTCGCATGCAAACACGCGCCGCCTCTGGAGCGCCGATGCCACGCTGTGGACCGGCGGCGATGAAGGCGATTGGCTGGGTTGGCTCGACATCGCCGGGAATAAGCTGTGCGAGGTCGCGCTGTTGCACGAATTCGCCCGCGAACTGCGCGCCGAAAAATTCACCGACGTGCTGCTTCTGGGCATGGGCGGATCGAGCCTGGGACCTGAGGTGCTGGCCAAGGGCCTTGGATCGGCCCCGGGCTATCCCACGGTGCACGTGCTCGATTCCACCGACCCGCAGCAGGTGCGGCGTTTCGAGCGTGACATCGAGATTGCGCGCACGCTGTTCATCGTGTCGAGCAAATCGGGCACGACGCTCGAGCCGAACGTGCTCATGGATTATTTCTTCGCCAAGGCGTCAACTGCCGTCGGCGGCACCGCCGCCCGGCACTTCGTTGCCGTCACCGATCCGGGCAGCCGATTGCAAAAGACCGCCGAGGCGAAGGGCTTCCGCCGCATCTTCTTTGGCGTTCCCAGTATCGGCGGACGCTACTCGGTGCTTTCCAATTTCGGCATGGCGCCACTCGCCGCGGCCGGTCACGACCCGCGCGCGTTTCTCGCGGCGGCCCGAATCATGGCACAGGCCTGCGGCCCCGAGGTGCCGGACGCGGAAAATCCCGCCGTCGCGCTCGGCCTGGCGATCGGTGTTCTTGCCCGTCGCGGACGCGACAAGCTCACGATCATCGCCTCGCCGTCGATCGCCGCTTTCGGCGCCTGGGCAGAGCAATTGCTGGCGGAATTGACGGGCAAGAACGGAAAGGGCGTCATTCCGATCGCCGGAGAGCCGCTTGGTGATCCTGCCGTGTACGACGCGCACCGGCTGTTCGTGTTCTTGCGCGACGCCGCGCATCCTGATGCGGCTCAGGACCACGCGGTCGATGCGCTCGAACGCGCCGGACACCCGGTCGTGCGCATCGGCGTCGGATCGCCCCAGCTTCTCGCGCAGGAATTCTTCCGCTTTGAGATCGCGACCGCCGTCGCCGGCGCCGTTCTCGGCATTAACCCGTTCGATCAGCCCGACGTCGAGGCGAGCAAGATCGCAACGCGCCAGATGACGGACGCGTTCGAGAAGACGGGCTCGCTGCCGTCGGAGCCGCCGGTGTTCGAGGAGCACGGCATCGCGCTTTACACCGACAAGCACAACGCTCAGGCTCTACGCCGGATGGGCGCGAATGCCACGCTCCAAAGCTGGCTCAGGGCACACTTCGCCCGCCTTGCTGACGGCGATTACTTCGCGCTGCTTGCTTATCTCGACGGCGACGACGCGCGGCTGGCATCGCTGCAGAGCCTGCGCACGGCGGTGTGCGACCGCAAGCGCGTCGCGACCTGCCTGCAGTTCGGGCCGCGTTTCCTGCACTCGACCGGACAAGCCTACAAAGGCGGACCGAACTCCGGCGTGTTTCTGCAGATCACAGCGCAGCCGGCTCCCGATCTCGCTGTTCCAGGCCGCAAGGCGAGCTTCGGTGTGATCGAAGCCGCACAGGCGCGCGGCGACTTCCGTGTGCTGGCCGAGCGCGGCCGGCGCCTGTTAAACGCGCACATCGCGGACGATGTGGATAAAGGCCTGGCCGCCATCGGCAAGGCTGCCCGGCTGGCGCTGGACTGAGCGCGTGCCTACAGCGACACGAATTGACGGAGCCGCGCAAACAGGCCGGCAGAAGACCGCAAGCCCAAATGCGCGCCCGCGATCACGTGCGGGGTGGCGCCGATCAGCCGCGCACCGAATGGAATGCGCTGCACCGCCAGGATCGTGATCCAGCTCAAGATCAGCGTGACGCCGAAGACGATCGCGCCCTTGATAACGGCGAACAGCGTGGCGCCGAGCAGCGCGTATTGCAGCCAAACGACGAAGTCGTAATGCACGAGATAAAGGCTGTAGGCATTGGCCGAAAGGCTGTCGAGAATCGGCGAGCGCTTGGCGGCAAAACGCAGACTTGCGGCGATCAGGAAGATCGAGCCGCTGGCGCAGGCCAGCACGAAGCTGAAATCGGCG
This sequence comes from uncultured Alphaproteobacteria bacterium, assembly GCA_963721025.1. Classification (GTDB taxonomy): domain Bacteria; phylum Pseudomonadota; class Alphaproteobacteria; order Rhizobiales; family Xanthobacteraceae; genus BOG-931. The sequence continues at coordinate 211,246 of CAVRHN010000007.1, forward strand.
GCAATGTCGATGGCGATCGGCGCCGGACCGTTCATGGTCAGCGCGGTCAAGCCCATCCAGAGAAAAAGACACCCGAGCGCCGCAGCAAGCCACAACGCCCAGCGCCGCGGCAACGCGCCGTCGACCGCCACCAGGCTGTTATCGACACCCTCGACGCCGATCCCGACCCCGGCAAAAAAATAGACGGCATAAAGCAGCGGACGGCAGAACTGTACGGCAAGCGGCCCGGAATTGGACCACGCCCATGGCGTGAAGGCGAGCGCCAACGGGACATAGGCTAGCGCGGAGACAACGACGAGGATGGCAAAAAAATGGGTCGGTCGTTTTCCCGCGACCGCCGACCACCGTCCGAGAGCCTTCAGCGCGTTCGGCGCGATCCGATTGAGACCAGCTACCATGAAATTCAGCGCCAGGAGCTGCCAGAGGAACCACAGTTGCCCGTTGGGCAGGAACGGCAGCGCCAGAAAGTGCTGCCAATAGGCGCTCACGCTCGGGTACGCAGCCGTCAACCGGTAGACCGGATAAATGGCCAGCGGAATCAGAAAGACGACACCGAAGACAAAGGGCACGCCGAGCCTGAGCACGCGGTCCCGCAGGAAGCCCCAGTTCCGCTTGCGGACTAGGCTCGGCCACACGAACAGCCCGGACAGCAGAAACAAGAGCGACATCAGGTAGACGTCCTGCCAAGCGCAGAACAGGTCAAAGCCGAACCAGCGGTGGCTGTCCACAATCGGAAAAGCGCGCCACGCATAGGGCGGCTCGTCAAAGCCGGCAGAGGTCGCGGGCGTCCACTCGACGTAAGCCAGCACCGAGTGGAAGGCGAGCACGATCAGGATAATGACGGCCCGCAAGTTATCGAGGGCCAAGCTGGAGCGTGACAGTTCGGCAGGGCGCGACATGCACGTCAAATCCCGGTCGGCTAAATTGATCCAACGGCTGGCAATTCGATCATCGGGACGTGCCGCGGCCGTTGCAAGCTGGAAATAGCCGCCATTGCCGGACATTTGCGAAGCTTTTCGCCATTTCAGCGTCCTGAAATCACCGCATTGTGGAACGAATAGTTCTCCGCCATCAATGGCAATTGGTGATTCTGCCGGGCAGAAACGAATGGAGAAGCCAATTGGCAGGGAAATTCACAAGGCTGGTTGTGGCGGGACTCGTGGCGCTTGGCGCCGCCGTTCAGCCCCTGGCTGCTGCCGGACCGCCGACGGCGGAACCATCGGCGGCTGGTCTATGGCAAAAGATCGACCCTGAAACCGGCAAGTCGGTCATATGGTTCCTGTTCGTCGAGAATGGCGGAACCTACCAGGGCGTCGCTGCGAAGCTGTTTCCGCGGCCGAGTGACGGTCCGACGCCGCCCGTTTGCACGACCTGCCGGGACGAGCGCAAGGATATGCCCCTGCTGGGATTGCCGCTCATCAAGGACATGAAGCGGGTTGGTTTGAAGTACGTCGAAGGCAATATCCTCGATCCGCGAGACGGCAACATCTACAGCGCGACGATGACTCTGAGTCCTGACGGACAGCAGTTGACCGTTCACGGCTACCTCGTCTTTGAGTTCCTCGGACGCGACGAGGTCTGGTATCGCCTGCCCGACAGCGCGATGAAGGAGCTCGATCCCATCGTGGTCGCCAAGTATCTGCCGCGGCAGACGCTGACGACGTCCACGATCCGGCATCCGCAAAGAAGTGCAAAATCGGCGAACCCGGTTCGCTGAAGCACGACCCAAGCACGACCCAAGCACGACCCACGTCAATCCGCGCCGACGCCGAACTGACAACCGGCCGCAGCATAGTAATAGCGGGCGACCCCGTAACGGTCGCGCTCAATGACCGGCCGGCATCGGGCGAGCCACTTGTGATCGCGCGCCGCAAGACGCGCCTGTTCGGCGTCGCCGAGAGCCTGCGGCACCTGCCTGACATAAGGATCGCCCGCGGTGCCCCATTGCGCCGCGCAATTGAAGCTTCTGGCCGGACCGATGCAGCTCAGATCGACAACGGTCCCGGCATAGGCCGACGTAAAAGCGATGAGCGACATGACGATCGCGGCGCTGATCGGCGCGGCCGCCCGCGACGCGAGGGATGCTTCGGCAGGACGATTGGTTAACACCGCTGTCTCCTTGCGAGCGTGACCAAGTTGAGATTCAACCCGGGTTCCACCCTCGTTCGTGACGCGGCGCAGGGTTCGAAAACAGATTTCACCCGCCGGAACAGGCGCCAAGCGTCAGTCGAAAGTGAGCAAGCCGGATGCCAGCCGGCGTGCCCTATTTTGGCACAGCAGGCGCAGATTTCGCGGCCCTGTTAACGTTTGAGAATGACCGACGATGGCAGCCGGCGCTGTTCCCATCCCATCTGCTCGAGCTCGGGCACGGTGTTTTCGAGCTGTGGATAGCCGAGACAGAAATAGCCGATGAACTTCCACTCCGTGGGAACGTTGAGCAGCGCGGCGACCGCTTTTGGGTCGAGGATCGACACCCAGCCCATGCCGATGCCTTGGGCGCGCGCGACAAGCCAGATCGTATGCACGGCGGTCACCGCCGAATACTCGATCATCTCCGGCATGGTGTGGCGTCCGACGCCGTGCCCTTGGGCAGTCCCACGATCGGCGAAGACCGCGAAATGACACGGCGCCTCTTCCAATCCGGCGAGCTTGAGCTTGGCATAGCGCCCTGCCCGCTCGCCGCTCTGCGCCTCGAGCGCGGCGGCGTTGCAGGTCGCGAAATTCCGGCGGATCGCGGCGCGGACCGCTTCGTCCTCCACGATGACAAAACGCCAGGGCTGACTCAGTCCCACCGAAGGGGCGAGGCATGCCGACTCGATGAGGCCCTCAACGGTACCGCTGGGCAATGGATCGGGGCGGAAGCGCCGGACATCCCGGCGCCAGACCAGAAGATCGCGCAGCTGCGCGCGGAAAGCATCATCGAAGGCGATCGATGTCGTTGGCACTGCGGCCACCTCTCCGACCTGCAGGTCCGGCAGCGGGCTCATGAGCGACGGCCCTTCCGCTCCCGAAAGGAAACCATGGCGCCATCCAACCGCTGCCACTCCCGCTTGTTCCCCGGCAACCCGAAGCGCAGCCAGCTCGGGTTGTCCGGGAAGGCGCGCACCAAAATGCCGGCACGGCCCAGATGCCGGAATAATGCGCCAGCCTCCAGCGTTCGCGCCAGCCGGAACAAGCTCGTGCCGCCGACAATGTTGAGACTCGATCCGGCCAGAATTGCATCGAGCCGCTTCGCCGCCTTGTCCAGCCGCCGCCGCGTCCGTTGGCGCCAAGCCGCGTCCGCCAGCGCCTTGGCGCCAACGGCAAGCGCTGGGCCGGACACTGCCCAAGGGCCGAGCGCGGCAGCAAGCCGCGCAGCCAGTGCCGGCGCGGCGAGCGCGAAACCAAGTCTGATCCCGGCGAGTCCGAAGAACTTGCCGAAAGAACGAAGCACCACGACATTGCCGCACGACACCTCGGCCGCGAGGCTCGCGTCCGGCGGCCCGACATCCATGAACGCCTCATCGACCAAGAGCAGGCCGCCGCGCCGACGAAGGTCTGCGGCAAGACCGAGCAAAGCCGTGCGGGCGTGCAGCCTGCCGTCGGGATTGTTGGGATTGCCGACGATGACCAGCCCGGCGTCGCCGCACGCCTCGATCCCGCCCACCGCTTCAACCTCGTGTCCGGCAAATGTCGCGGCTCGCGCGTGCTCGGCATAGGTCGGCGCGACAACGACGGCGCGGCATGGCCGGACCAACCCGGCGACCGGGGACAACAAAATCTGCGTTCCCGGCGCCGGCACGACATGGTCGGCCGACCGCGCGCCATAGGCACGCGCCGCAGCCGCCGCGACTGCGGCGGTGTCAGCCGGCCCCGGCAAGCGCGCGAACAGATCGGCGGAAAAACGCGGCAGCGGATAGGGATTGGGATTGATCCCGGTCGAGAGGTCGATGAATGGTTCGGGCGCGCCCGGGAACAGGCGCCGGGCGGCACCGAGATCGCCGCCATGCAGCAGCGGTTCATGTGCGCCGCCAAGGGGGATCATGTCGGTCGCGCTTGCCCTCATCGCCATGCTGATCGAACTCTGTTTCGGTTACCCGGAGCGAGTTGCAAGCGCGATCGGCCATCCGGTAACCTGGATCGGCCGCTTGATCGGCGCGCTCGACCAGTTGCTCAATCGCGAAACGATGGCGGCGCGTGGGCGTCGTGCGGCGGGCGCCGTCGCGATGCTGATCCTGATCATTGTCATCGGCGCGGTCGGCTTGGTCGTGGAGCGCGAGCTGCTGCGCCTTCCATTTGGTGTCCTCGCCGTCGGCCTCCTCGCCAGCACGCTGATCGCGCAAAGGAGCTTGCACCGGCACGTGGCGGATGTCGCCGTTGCGCTGGCGAAAGGTGGCACCGCGGCCGGCCGGACCGCAGTGGCGCACATCGTCGGCCGCGATACCGAAGCGCTCGATGCGGCCGGCGTCGCCCGCGCGGCGATCGAGAGCCTTGCCGAGAATTTCTCCGATGCGGTGGTGGCGCCGATCGTATGGCTGGCCATTGCCGGACTCCCTGGCGCCGCACTCTACAAGGCGATCAACACCGCCGACAGTATGATCGGTCACCGCACACCCCGCTACGAGGCCTTTGGCTGGGCCGCAGCCCGGCTCGACGATCTTGTCAACCTGCCGGCATCGCGGCTCTCGGCGCTGCTTCTCATCGCGGCGGCGGCGCTGAGCAAAGACGCCTCCGCAAGGGACGCATGGCGCGCGGTGCGGCGGGACGCGGCGCGCCACCGCTCGCCCAATGCCGGTTTCCCCGAAGCGGCCATGGCCGGAGCGCTCGGCCTTTCGCTGGCAGGTCCCCGCGTCTATGGCGGCGTCCGCGTTGAGGATGCGACGATGGGCGACGGGCGCCGCGACGCCGATGCCGCCGACATTGTCCGCGCGCTCGCGCTCTACCGGCGCGCCGACGCGATTCTGTTCGCGCTCGTCGCCGTCGCGACGCTCCTTTTCATCGCGCCAGGGTGAGCAGGCGATCGAGATCAAGGTGAGCGGCAAGGTGAGCGGCGAGAGCGTCGAGCGTCCGCTCGACCAAGGCGTCGTAGGCAATGGTTGCCGTGGCCTGAAAGCGCGCCAGCCACGCCGCGCGCTGCCGGTCGTCGGCGAACAGGCCGTGGACATAAGTGCCGAGCACACGGCCGTCGGCCGAGACCGCGCCCTCCGGCGAGCCGTCGGCGAGCCGCGCGAAGGGCCGCGCACAATCGGGCCCGTCGGTCACGCCCATATGCATCTCGTAGCCGGCAAATGGCGCGCCGTCGCCGGTCGTGCCATGCACCGGCTCGAGGCGCTTCTCGGCCGACAGCATCGTTGCAACATCGAGCAGGCCGAGGCCTTCGACCGCAGCGGGCGGGCCTTCGATCCCGCCGGGATCGGCAATGCTGCGCCCGAGCATCTGGAAGCCGCCGCACAGGCCGAGAACGATTCCGCCCCGGCGCCTGTGCGCGGCGATGTCGATGTCGAATCCGGCGGAGCGCAGCGTGGCGAGGTCGGCGATTGTCGCCTTCGAGCCGGGCAGCACGATGAGATCGGCATCGCCGGGCAGCGCCGCGCCCGGGCGCACGCACACGAGATCGACTTCCGGCTCGGCGTCGAACGGATCGAGATCGTCGAAATTGGCGATGTGCGGCAGGATCGGCACCGCAATGCGCACACGCGCTTGCGGTTTCGTCGGCCGGCTTTGCTCGAGCGCGAGCGCATCTTCCGCCGGCAGCAAGCGCGCATCCGTGAAGTACGGCACCAAGCCAAGCGCCTCCCATCCGGTCGCTCGCGCGATCCGTTCCATTCCGGCAGCAAACAGCGCGGCGTCGCCGCGAAATTTGTTGACGATGAACCCGCAAATGAGCGCTGCATCCTCGGGTGCCAGTACCGCTTTGGTGCCGACAAGGCTTGCGATCACACCGCCGCGGTCGATATCGCCGATCAGGACGATCGGCACAGCGGCGGCGCGGGCAAAACCCATATTGGCGATGTCGTTTGCCCGCAGATTGACTTCCGCGGCGCTGCCGGCGCCTTCGACCAGCACAATGTCGGCCTCACCCCGCAGGCGCGTAAAACTGTCGAGCACGAACGGCAGCAGATCGCTTTTCATGTGCTGGTAGGCGGCAGCCTTGGCGCTGCCGTGGACGCGGCCCTGCACCACGATCTGCGCGCCGATTTCGCTCTGCGGCTTTAAGAGCACCGGATTCATGTGAATGCTGGCGGGCGTGCGCGCCGCCCGTGCTTGCAAGGCCTGCGCGCGACCGATCTCGCCGCCGTCCGCCGTCACCGCCGCGTTGTTCGACATGTTCTGCGGCTTGAACGGGCGCACAGCGAGGCCGCGTTGAGTGAAGGCGCGCGCCAGCCCGGCGACGATCAGCGATTTGCCGACATCCGAGCCCGTGCCCTGAAACATAAGCGCGCGGGCGGAAGCCATCGCCTGCACTCCGCTCAGAACTCGATGCCCGGCTGGGCCTTCACGCCGGCGGCGAAGTGGTGCTTCACCAGCGTCATCTCGGTGACGAGATCGGCGGCGGCAAGGAGTTCCGGCTTGGCGTTGCGGCCGGTGACGACGACGTGCAAACCCTGCCGGCGTGCGGCGAGCGTGGCGACTACGGCCTGGAGGTCGAGATAGTCGTAACGCAACGCGATGTTGAGCTCGTCGAGAATAACCAGTCCGAAGCTTGGATCGGCCATGAGTTCGCGCGCCTTTGACCACGCCCGCTCCGCGGCCGCGACGTCGCGCGCGCGGTCCTGCGTTTCCCAGGTAAAACCTTCGCCCATCGTGTACCAGGCGACTTGATCGCCGAATTGGGCGAGCGCGTCGCGCTCTGCCGTGTGCCAGGCGCCTTTGATGAATTGCACTACGCCGACGCGGTGGCCGCGGCCCAACATGCGCAAGGCGAGACCGAAGGCCGCCGTCGATTTTCCCTTGCCGGTGCCGGTATGTACAATGAGAAGGCCCTTCTCGATTTTTTTCTCCGCAACCTCGGCATCCTGCACCGCTTTGCGTTTCGCCATCTTGGCGCGATGGCGTTCGGCTTCGGAATCAACCATAGAAAAGTCCTTATTTCATCGGCATTTTTGTGTATAAGCTTAAAGGCGTACCTGGAAATAGCTGGTAAACCTGTCGGCAAAGTCCCCAGCTACGTTGCGCTGGAACGGCATACATTAGCGCAGCGCCTCAGTCACCCCGCGCAACAGGGCATCGAGTTTCCCAAGCTGTATACGAGGGTTCGATTCCCTTCGCCCGCTCCAATCTTTGCAATCACTTAGTTGCTCGCCGCGCTCCGGTTCCGTGAGCCGTTCCGTAAGTCGTGTCGGCGGAATTCACGCCGCCTTGTGAAATTCCCAGCCGAACCTAGCTGAATGATACACGTGGCGGCCGTCGTGTACTCGGATGACTGCGAAGGTCCCTGCAGGGAACGCCGCACTTTTTGCCGCCTCAAGCGACGGAAAGTCCTGCCAACTTTGCTCGCCCGTTTTGCTGTTCCGTCCGGCGGTGAGATATATAACTCGTATGCTCATGTGTTCTCCGTTGAGCTTCTTGCGTCGTCAGCCCTCTATATAATGATAATACGCCGCACCAGTCCTGTCATCGCGACAAAAGGGATGTAACGAGTGCCCGGCAAGGCATATAGTCCCGGAGTTTTGGCCCTCTTGGGGACGGGCTTTATGCGTCCGGTTGTTTTTGCAGTGCTCATCGCATCGTCGGCGTTATTGACGCCTGCGGCGAATTCCCAATCCCCCCTGCCTATGGGGAATGATGAAAGGGTTGTCCCACGCGGTAATGAGAAACCAAGCTTCGATTGCGCAACAGCAAGGACCGGAGCCGCCCGGCTCATCTGCGCGGATGCATACTTGGCGCAGCTTGACGGCGAGCTTGGTGCCGTTTTCCAAAAACGTAATCGAAACTCGTCGCGGAACAGCTAGCTTGGATCAGGGACAGAAACCTGCGGTGCGGTTTGATCGGGAAAAACGACGCCACGGTCGAAGTGATCGTCGGCTCTAAACCCTGCATGGTGAGCGCGATAAGAGAGCGCACGCTGTTCTCGCTCAAAATGAATCCGCCGCAGCATCAACGGCAGCCTCCCCGCAACAACCTATCGCGCTGTTGCCCCAAGCAAGTTTCCAAACCACTGATGCGGCCACGCGCTGCGAGACCATTCAGGACAAGCAGACCCAAGCCGCTTGTTTCGAGCGAGCGGGCGTTCCAGTGGTTGACTGCGATCAACCGCAGAATGCTGATGACGCCACTTTCTGCCGCGGAGTTCTTAACGGCGGTCCGCCGCCGGCGGGGCATGGAAACCTCGCAAGGCCGGACACTTCAGCTCGTCCGGTGATGCCGCCTTCCCCCCTGCCGCCGGCAAGTGGGCAGACCTATCAGAACCTCGGCGTTATGGACGCTCACATTGTTGCGGCGAATCAGTTGAGGGATTGCGTTGCTTTAGAAGCGAAACACGGCAAACGCAACCGCTATGAAATTGTCAACGGAAACTGCAAGGGAGCATTGGCGGTGTTTTTGCAAGCCTGCAATGCATATTTTTATTCTTCGTCACAGGCTCCGACGATGCACTCCTGTGTGGCGGACGGGATGATCATAACTCAGTTAACGATTGATAAGGTCAAGGGCGATTCTATGGCTATTAGAGAAGATGAAGCCAAGAAGACGACCAAATTCGATGCCAACGAGATCGCAGCGATCCTCGGCGAGCACGATCTCGCCATGACCGCATTGGAGGAGATAGCCCCCGCAATGGCGAACAGCGATTCGAAACAATTGATATCCGCACTAAACGCGGTCGAAGGAAGCTGGGGCGAAGGAAGCTGGGGCAATGGGAGATTGCAAGGGAGCTTGGTCAATTGCGCAAGTATCGCCGCGAGTCGGGGCAGTCGCTCCGCTGTGAATATACTCAAAAATGAGTGCTCGCGTGAATACCTCGATTGGTTTCCGACTTGCACTCAAACAACGAAAGCCTGTGCTACGACGGCGTTGTTTATGTCCAGGACAGGAATCGAAGCATATGAGAAATGCCTTGGCGAATTTGATCGAACTGCCTGCAATCCGACAGACCCCGATAGTTACTTTGTACGCGGGCCTGCGGCGCATTGACGGGGGACGGACGATGCAACACGCAATGTCCGCAAGTTCTTCCTTCAATGTGGCGACAATCCAGCGGTCCCACTCGGCTGTCCGCTTACTGTCGTTGGTCACGCTGATATGTGCACGATGACAAATCTGTTGCGAGGCTCGAAGAACGTACCCTGTTTGGCAGTCGAGGATGGATGGTGGGCTTTCTTTCCATAATGGACATTCAATGAATGATATTTTGACTGTTATTTTCGTAGGGGTCTCGGCCGTTTCGACAGCCGTCGTCGCGCTGTTCACGTTTAGATTGTCGGTCGCCACCTCTGGTCAATTGTGCCAACTGATAGAGTCCATCAAGCTTGCGCGAGAAGACTTCGTCGCCACGCATCGCCCTAAAATCAGAGTACGCGGTCTAATTCTGAAACCCGGGACAGCAATTACTCAGCCCAGGGTCGAAATCGTAAACGTGGGCGAAAGTGCCGCTTTCATTGCTGAAAGCCACTGTCAGGTCGTTTGTGCTGCCGACGAAACGGAAGCCATCGGCAAATTCGATGATAGCACGCCTAACAATCCGGTCCCGCAACGAGAGATAAAGTGTGGAGCGTCGATAGGAATGGACGCGATTCCCTTCTCGACCGACCTGCAACGTGCAAAGTTGGAGTACGAAGGTGGGGGCGGGTATACCCATCTCTTTGCCATAGGATGGATACGATATAGGGATAATAACGAGACGCTGAGACGGACTGGATTTTGTAGACGACATGAGCCGAACACCGGGTTGTTTCGCACCTATGCAGATGTTGCCTCCGATTTCGAATACGAGGATTAAAATAACCGACCGCCCACTGGCGGGAACGGCACGATCCTCGAAGTCCTTGAAGCGAGCGTCAGCGGAGAACTTGCCGGACGGTACGTCAAGGCGACGGGCGATCACTCTCACAGTGCGGCATCACTCGTCGACCTATGACCCCGTGCGCGCCGCTCGATTGAACGCGTTGAACTAGCGCGCCTCCGGTCTGAAGACTTTCGGACCTAAATCCTGCGGCTCGGCGACAAATCGCCGGGCCGTTTTCATTTTGAGGTCGCCGTTATTGAGCAAGTGCAGTTTGCACACGGGGCGACCGTGGCTTTTGTCGATCGTTTCCGTCATGGCGTCTCCTTCGGAGCACCCTTCACCGCGACCGGCAAGCCGGCGACCATGAGGACGACACGGTCGGCTCGTGCGGCGATGCGCTGGTTGAGAAGGCCCTGCAAATCGCGGAATTTTCGGCCGAGCGGGTGATCCGGTACGATGCCGGACCCCACTTCGTTGGCGACCAGAACGATGGGCGCCGCGGCTGCCGCCAGCGCCCGTTCCAGACGCTCTGTTTCCTGATCGATGTCAGCGTCTGCAAGCAGGAGATTGGAAAGCCACAGCGTCAAGCAATCGATCAGCGCCGGCATTTTTTCGCACGCCGCAAGCGCCGCTTGTAGATCGCGCGGCGCCTCGATGGTCTGCCAGGACGGCCCGCGGCGCGATCGATGGGCCCTGATGCGTGCGGCCATTTCGTGGTCGCCCGCTTCCGCCGTCGCCACATAGACCCAGGGCGGCGGCAAGGCGGTGACCAAACGCTCCGCGTAGCGGCTCTTGCCCGAACGCGCACCGCCGAGGACGAAGGTCAGCGAGGCACCCATGGCGGCCCTTCCGGTGTCATGCGTTGTATCGCTGCGCGTGGCATTTTGCGGCCCTTCGCGGAGCGGGAACCGTCAATCCGCGGCACTATAGCGATCCGGCGGCGCCATTGACAAAGGCGCACCGGCAACCGTTAAGTGCTGCCATCGACGGTCTCTCGTCAGAGAGCGAACAGGGAATGCGGTGCGGAACGCAGGTTCCTAATCCGCAGCTGCCCCCGCAACTGTAAGCGGAAAGCCCGTACCACAGAGCCACTGGAGCATCCGGGAAGGCGGTGACGGGCGGCGAACCGCGAGCCAGGAGACCTGCCGTCGATGCGGTCGCCGCCGGGCGGGGTGCCTCGGCTCAGGTCGGTTCGCATCGCACCCGTTGATTGGCGCCACGGAGCAGCACGGGTGAGCCGCATCAATGCGACGAGCACGACGGAAGACGCGGCAAAGAGCGCAGCTTCTTCCGCCGCGCCAACCATTTACGTGTGCATCACGTGCAGGCCGGTCGGCGAGCCTGACTCCGCTTTGCGGCCGGGCGCGATCCTTGCGGCTGCAACCGCGCGATCCGCCGCCGGCACCGAAGTCGAGGTTCGCCCGATCCGCTGCCTCGCCAATTGCACGCGCGGTCCGAGCGCCGCCATGCGCTGCAATGGCTCGTGGACTTATGTGTTCGGCGGACTCGACGTGAGCTGCGCGGCCGCGCTGGTCGAGGGCGCGCGTCTATTGGCACGCGCCGCCGACGGCATTCTGCCATGGCGCGGCCGGCCAGCGCCGCTCAAACGCGGGCTGATCGCGCGCGTTCCCCCCATCGATTTCCAAGAGGTCGACGTATGAACGGCTCGCTGGCGCGCGTCCCCTGCACCATCATCACCGGCTTTCTCGGCGCCGGCAAGACGACGCTCATTCGCCACGTCATCGCCAATGCGCGCGGCCGCCGTCTTGCCGTCATCGTCAACGAGTTCGGCGATGTCGGCATCGACGGCGAGATTCTCAAAGGCTGCGGTAATGCCGCCTGCCCGGAGGAAAACATCGTCGAGTTGGCCAACGGTTGCCTCTGCTGCACGGTGGCCGACGAGTTCGTGCCGGCGCTCGACGCCATTCTGGCGCGCGACGGCATCGAGCACATCGTCATCGAAACGTCGGGTCTCGCGCTGCCGAAGCCGTTGGTGCAGGCGTTCCACTGGCCGGCGATCAAGAGCCGCGTGACCGTCGACGGCGTCGTCGTCGTGGTCGACGGCGCCGCGCTGGCCGCTGGCCGCGTCGCGCACGATCTCAACGCGCTGGCGCAGCAACGAGTTGCCGATACCGCGCTCGCGCACGACGATCCGATCGAAGAGGTCTTTGAGGACCAAATCGCCTGCGCCGATCTCGTCGTGCTCAACAAGCGCGACCTGATCGACGCGGCCGGTATTGAAAAGGCGCAAGCGGCGATCTCCAGCGTGCTGCCGCGCAGCGTCAAGATGATCGCCGTCGCCGATGGCAAGGTTGACCAGGCGCTTTTGCTCGGGCTCGGCGTCGGCACCGAGGACGACATCGCCAACCGGCGCACCCGGCACGATGCAGAGGCGGAGCACGATCACGACGATTTCGATACTTTCGTCGTGCCGCTCGGCGAGATCGCCGAGCCGTCCGAACTCACCGCGCGCGTCGCCGGGCTGGCGGAGAATTTCGATGTTCTGCGCGTCAAAGGTTTTGCCGCGGTGGCCGACAAGCCGCTGCGCCTGCTGGTGCAGGCGGTCGGACCGCGGGTCACGCATCAATACGACCGGCCGTGGGCTGCCGCCGAGACCCGCCAAGGCCGGCTGGTGGTGATCGGACTGAAGGGACTTGATCGCGCTGCGGTGACCCGCGCGCTCGTTGGGTAGGCACCAGCATCATGCGCAAACTGAAATTGGTTTAAGCGATGCACCTGCTGACGACGACGACAACCAGCCTCGACGAGATCGTCGAAGCGGTGGATCTCGCCCAGCCGCCGGGCGACATCGCCGTGCTATCGTTTGCCGATAGCGACCTCGCCGGCCTGGCCGCCGCGTGGGAGGCGGAGCGCGCAGCACTGCCGAGCGTTCGGCTCGCCCATCTGCGCGACCTGCGCCATCCGATGTCGGTCGATCTATGGATCGATCGCGTCGGCGCCCACGCCAAGGTGATCGTGGTTCGCCTGCTCGGCGGCCTCGATTGGTGGAAATACGGGATCGAGCGCCTGTCGTCGCTGGCGCGCGCGCGCGGCATCGCGCTCGCCGTGTTGCCGGGCGAGGATCGCGATGACGCTCGCCTTGGGGAAGCTTCGACGCTGCCGCCGCCCGAGCTCGACATTTTGCTGAAGTTTTTCCGTGAAGGCGGCCGCGAAAATCTGCGCGCCTTGTTGCGGCGGCTGGCGCGCCACGCCGGTCGCGACCTCAAAGCGTGCGAGCCAACAGCGGTGCCACGGCTGGCGGGCTATGTGCCGGGCACGGGCGCGGTCGATCTCGACCGGCTGGCCGCGGCTCTTGAGCCCGGTAAGCCGGTCGTGCCGATCATCTTCTACCGCGCGACGCTGCTGGCGGCGGACACCGCGCCGATCGACGCGCTTTGCGCGGCGCTGACGGCGCGCGACCTGGCGCCGGCCGCCCTCATCATCACCAGCTTGAAGGATGGCGCGGCGGCCGACTTTCTGCGCCACGCCTTCGCACGGCTCGATCCCGCCGTCATTGTCGCCATGACCGCATTCGCCGCCGGCGGCAACAGCGGCGAGCCGACACCGCTCGACCACGCAGATGTTCCGGTGCTGCAGGTCGTCAGCGCCACCACCAGGCGCGCCGCCTGGCGCGACAGCGTCCGCGGACTCGGCGCCGCCGATCTGGCGATGCATGTCGTCCTTCCCGAGCTGGACGGCCGCATTCTCGCTGGCGCGGTCGCCTTCAAGGACCCCTTGCCGCCACAGGAGGGGCTTGCCTTCACCGCGCTCGCGAGCCGGCCCGAGCCGGACCGGATCGCGATGGTGGTGGATCGCATCGCCGCGCTCGTCCGCTTGCGCGCGCTGCCGCGGCGCGAGCGGCGCGTCGCCGTGCTGATGCCCGATTATCCCGGCGCACCCGGCCGCACCGGCTACGCCGTCGGGCTTGACGTGCCGGTGAGCGTGATCGCGCTCCTCGACGATCTCGCAGCCGCCGGCTATTCCGTGACAGACGCGCCGAAGACGCCGCGTAACTTGCTGGATACGCTGGCGGCTTCCGCCGATGACTCAACGCTCGCGGTCGAACGCTACCAACATCTCCTCGCGGGCTTGCCGAGCGCAGCCGTCGCGCGGCTGTTCGAAGCCTGGGGCGAGCCTGCTGACGATCCAAATGTGCGCGAGGGCAGCTTTCGTTTCCGTGCGCAGAAATTCGGTAAGCTTTGGGTCGCGCTGCCGCCGGATCGCGGCCGCGCCGCAGAACGGCGCGCCGACTATCACGATCAAATTTTGCCCCCGCGGCACGCGCTGGTCGCTTTTGGCCTTTGGCTGCAATACGTCGCGAAGGTCGATGCGCTCGTCCATATGGGCGCCCACGGCACGCTGGAATGGCTGCCGGGCAAGGCGGTCGCGCTTACCGCGGAATGCTTTCCCGAGATCGTCGCCGGGCCGCTGCCGGTGATCTATCCCTTCATTGTCAGCAATCCGGGCGAGGCGGCGCAGGCCAAGCGTCGCATTGCGGGAGTAACGATCGGCCACCTGCCGCCGCCGTTGGTTGCCGGCGGGCTTTCCGGCGATGCGCGCGGGCTTGAACGCCTGATCGACGAATATGCCCAGGCCGATGGGCTTGACCGGCGCCGCCGTGAACGCCTCGCGCGCCTGATTGTCGAGACGGCGCAGCGCGCTGGATTGGCGCGCGAAGCGGGCATTGGCGGCGCGGTCGCGCCCGACGACGCCCTGCGTCGCATCGATGCCTGGCTGTGCGACCTCAAGGACCTCGCCATCAAGGACGGCCTGCACATTTACGGCCGCGCGCCCGCTGGCAGCGACGATCCGCTGTGGCAAACGAGCGCCGAGGCCGAGCGCGCGGCTTTGATCGCGGCGCTCGACGGCCGCCGCGTCGCGCCGGGCCCGGCCGGCTCGCCGACACGCGGACGGCGCGACGTGCTGCCGACCGGCCGCAATCTCTTCACCGCCGATCCGCGCACGCTGCCGACGCCGACCGCGATGGAACTCGGCCGGCTCGCTGCCGACGAAGTCGTGCGCGCGCATCAGCAGAGCCAGGGTGAGTTTTTGCGCGCCGTCGTCATCGATCTCTGGGGCAGCGCCACTTTGCGCACGGGCGGCGAGGAGATTGCACAGAGCTTGGCGCTGATGGGCTGCCGGCCGATCTGGGAGCCCGCGAGCGGCCGCGTCACCGGCATCGAGGTGCTGCCGACCGCCGCGATGGGGCGCGCGCGGGTCGATGTCACTTGGCGCATCTCCGGCCTGTTTCGCGATCTTTTCCCGGCGCAGATTGCGCTCCTTGACGCCGCCGTGCAGGCCGTCGCCGCGCGCGAGGAAGACGACGGCGAAAATCCGCTGGCCACGGCGCGCCGTACCATCGGCGGAACGCGCCTTGACCGCATCTTCGGCACCGCACCTGGGGTCTATGGCTCAGGCGTCGAAGATTTGCTCGGCCGGGATGCCGACACCGACACTGTCGGTGCCGCTTATCTCGCCGCCACTTCGCACAGCTACGGCGGCGCCGGAGCGGAAGGCGACGCGGCACCCGGCGCCTTCGCCCAGCGGGTCGCGAGCACAGATATTCTCCTCCATCCGAGCGACGATCCCGGCCGCGATCTCCTTGAGGGCGCCGAGGATGCGGCGTTCGTCGGCGGCTTCGCCGCGGCGGCCAAAATGCTCGGCCGCGCAGTCGATCTGGTCATGCTCGATCTCACCGATCCGCAGCGGCCGCGGGCGCGGACACTGCCGGCGGCCCTGGCGCGCATCGTGCGCGGCCGCGCGGTCAATCCGCGCTTCATCGCCGGCCAGATGCGCCACGGTTCGCGCGGCGCCGCCGAGCTTGCCGAAACCGTCGACCGGCTCGCGGCCTTCGCCGCAACGACGGACGCGGTCGCCGGCGAATTGTTCGATCTGCTGCACGAGGCCTACGTGGCCGACCCGAACGTCCGCGCGTTCCTGCTCCGTGAAAATCCGCGAGCCGCGGCGGCGATTGCGGAGCGGCTCGACGCCGCGCGGCGGCGCGGTCTTTGGCACCCGCGCCGCAATGATGTCGATGCCGGCCTCGCCGCGCTGCGCGCGGAGATCGACGCATGACCGCGCAGGCTTTCAATGTTCCGCAGCGCCGTGGCGGCTGCCCGGGATTGGCGGCGCCGATGCTAACCGGCGACGGATTGCTGGTGCGGCTGATGCCGATCGGCACCATTCCGCTTGCGGCGTTCAGCACACTGTGCGCGGCGGCACGGCAACATGGCAATGGCGTTATCGAAGTCACCGCGCGCGGCAACATCCAGGTCCGGGGATTGAATGCCGCGTCGGCGCCACGCTTCGCCGCAGCTGTCGCCGCGCTCGGCATCGCGGCGGAAGATGGCATTCCGGTTCACAGCTGTCCGCTCAGCGGTCTCGATCCAGAAGAGATCCTCGATGCCAGCGCGCTCGCTGCCGACTTGCGCCGGGCGCTGGCGCAAACATCGCTCGCCGCAAGGTTGGCCCCCAAAGTCTCCGTTGCTATCGACGGCGGTGGAGGACTGAGCCTCGATGAGCTTGCCGCCGATGTGCGCCTCTGCGCCGAGACAATAACCAACGGCGCGGCATTTCGCGTCGGCGTTAGCGGCGATGCGGCGCGCGCGACGCAACTTGCTGTGGTCGCCACCAACGATGGCGTCGCGGCGGCCATGCGGTTGCTCGAAGTCATCGCGCAGCGCGGCCGCGATGCGCGGGCGCGTGATATTTTAGCCGCCGAAGGCGCAGCGCCGTTTCGCTCGGCCCTTGCGGATGTCCTCATGGGCGACGCGCCGCCGTGCGTTGCGCGCAAATGTAGCGAAGCCATCGGCCGGCATGCGCTGCGCGACGGATCGTTTGCCTATGGCCTCGGCCTTGCCTTCGGCCATAGCAATGCGGCAGCGCTCGAACGCTTGATGGAAGCTGCCGGCACGGTTGGCGCCATCGGACTGCGCGCCGCGCCGGGACGCGTGCTGATGGTCGTCGGACTCAAACAGGAGACGTCTTCCTCTTTCATCGCCGCCTCCGAGAGGCTTGGCTTTATCGTTCGCGCCGACGACCCGCGCCGCCACGTCGTCGCTTGCGCCGGCGCGCCGGTGTGTTCTTCCGCGCACATTGCCGCGCGCGCCATCGCGCCTGCGATTGCGCAAGCGTCCGCGCCGCATCTCGGCCGCTCGTTCGCCATTCACATTTCCGGCTGCGCCAAGGGCTGCGCCCATCCGGCGCCCGCGGCGCTGACCATCGTCGGCACGCCAAGCGGATGCGCACTCATCGCCGATGGCTCGACGCGCGACGTCCCCTACGCGCTGGTCCCGACCAATAAATTAGCGGCCGCAATTGCGAATTTCGCGCGCGAGCGCGAGGCCGGCCATGTCTGAGCGCGCGGCGTATCTGCGTGACGGGACCGCGATCTACGAGCGCTCGTTCGCCATCATCCGCGCCGAGGCCGACCTGTCGCGCTTTTCCGCCGAGGAAGCCGACGTTGCGGTCCGCATGATCCACGCTTGCGGTGCGGTCGAAGCGGCGCAGAACATCGTGTTCGGCCCCAATCTGGTCGCTGCGGCGCAGGCCGCGCTCGCCGTCGGTGCGTCGATCTTCTGCGACGCCGAGATGGTGGCGCAGGGGATTACGCGCGCGCGATTGCCAGCCGACAACGAGGTGATTTGTACGCTGCGCGATCCACGGGTGCCGGCTCTCGCCGAAAAACTCGGCACCACGCGGTCGGCGGCGGCGCTCGATCTTTGGGTCGACCGCCTCGCCAGCAGCGTCGTCGCCATCGGCAATGCGCCGACGGCATTGTTCAGGTTGCTCGAGCTTATCGATGCCGGCGCGCCGAGGCCGGCGGCGATCCTCGGCATCCCGGTCGGCTTTGTCGGCGCCGCCGAAGCAAAGGAGGCGCTCGCCGCCGATCCGCGCGGCGTGCCGTTCCTGATCGTGCGCGGGCGCATGGGCGGCAGCGCCATGGCCGCTGCGGCGGTCAACGCACTGGCAAGGGCCGGGCTATGAGCAGCGCAAAACTCAGCGGAAGGCTTTTGGGCGTCGGCGTCGGACCGGGCGATCCCGAACTGATGACGCTGAAGGCGATGCGCGCGCTCGGCGAGGCCGACGTGATCGCGCATTTCGCCAAGGCCGGAAACGCCAGCCATTCGCGTGCGATTGCGGCGCGGCATCTCCGCGCCGGGGTGACCGAGCTGGCGCTCCTCTATCCCGTGACGACCGAGCTGCCGAAATGCAGCAACGGCTACCGCGACATCATCCACGACTTCTACGACGAAGCGGCCGAAACAATCGCCGGGCACCTCGATGCCGGCCGCGTCGTCGCCGTGATCTGCGAGGGCGACCCGCTGTTCTACGGCTCCTACATGCATCTGCATGCGCGGCTGGCGCCGCGGTTTTCCACCGAGATCATCGCCGGCGTCACTGGCATGTCGGGCTGCTGGTCGGCAGCCGGCATGCCGATCGCGCAAGGCGATGACGTTTTCACCGTGCTTCCCGCCACGCTGCCGGAAGGCGAACTCGCGCGCCGGCTGGCCGACGCCGACGCCGCGGTGGTGATGAAGGTCGGGCGGCATCTGCCGAAACTACGTCGCGCGCTCGCCGTGAGCGGCCGGCTGCCGCGCGCGATCTATGTCGAGCGCGGCACTATGGCGGACGCGGTCATGATCCCGCTCGCCGCCAAGACCGACGACGACGCGCCCTATTTCGCGGTGGTGCTGGTGCCGGGCTGGGAGGAACGGCCATGAGCGGGCATCTCGCCGTCGTCGGATTGGGACCGGGCGACGCCCGCTATCTCACGGCAGAGGCGGTCGAGGCGCTGGCTGTCGCGCAAGCGCTTTACGGCTACGGGCCGTATCTCGACCGCGTGCCGGTACGCGCCGACCAGAGCCGCCACGCGTCCGACAATCGCGAAGAACGTGCCCGCGGCGCCACAGCACTCGCGCACGCGGCGCGGGGCGCGCGTGTCGCCGTCGTTTCCGGCGGCGACCCGGGCGTCTTCGCCATGGCGGCGGCGATCTGCGAAGAGATCGAATCCGGACCGCAAAGCTGGCGCACGCTCGATGTCGCCATCGTGCCCGGCATAACGGCGATGCTCGCCGTCGCGGCGCGGATCGGCGCGCCTCTCGGCCACGATTTCTGCGCGCTCTCGCTCTCTGACAATCTCAAGCCGTGGGAGCTGATCGAAGGGCGGCTTGATGCGGCGGCGGGCGCCGGCTTCGTGATCGCGCTGTACAATCCGGTGTCGCGGGCGCGGCCGTGGCAGTTTGCTGCCGCGATCGAGCGGCTGCGCCGGCATCTGCCGCCAGCGACGCCGGTCGTATTCGGCCGCGCCGTCGGCCGGCCGGACGAGCAGGTCTGCGTCGTCACGCTCGATGCCGCCGACGCGACGCAAGCCGACATGGCAACGCTCGTCATCGTCGGCTCGCGCGAGACCCGCGTGATCGAACGCCCCGGGCGTTCGCCGCTGGTCTACACGTCACGGACCGTCGCCGAGGTGAGCGCATGATCGAGCCAAACGAGCGCATCCTCCACGGTCTCGACGGCGGGTGCCGCCGCTGCTGGCGGCCGGCGTACCATGATCACGCCGATGCCGAGCGTGCGCGCGGCGGCGATCTTGCCGTAGGTGGCGCCGCCGCCGCTGTTCTTGGCGATCACGACATCGATCCGATGCGCGGCCATGAGCGCGCGGTCGTTGGCTTCGCTGAACGGCCCGCGGCCGGTCACGTAGCTAACATGCGGCAACGGAAGCGGCGGATCGACCGGATCGACGCTGCGGATGAGATAGTGATGCTGCGGCGCATCGTTGAATGGCGCGAGTTCGTTGCGGCCGAGCGCGACGAAAACGCGGCGCGGCGCTTGCCCCAGCGTGTGCACCGCATTGCGCACGCCGCTGACCTCGCTCCAGCGGTCGCCCGCGACCGCAATCCAGGGCGGACGTTGCAGCACCACCAGCGGCACTTCGGTTTTGCCAGCGGCCTCCACGGCGTTCGCCGAGATGACGCTGGCGTGGGGATGCGTCGCGTCGATCAAAACGTCGATGCGCTCGTGAACGAGGTAGTCCGCAAGCCCCGCGGCGCCGCCGAAACCGCCGCTGCGAACCGGCACGCTCTGTCGCGCGGGCGAAGCGGTGCGGCCGGCCAGCGAAAGCATGACGTCAAGGTCGCTGCGCCCAGCCAGGCGTTCGGCCAGCAGCCGCGCTTCCGTGGTGCCGCCAAGAATGAGGATGCGTGGCATGCCGCTTCCTAATGCGATCGAGCGTGACAGTGCCGCATCGCCGCGCTGGCTGTCCATCGTCGGCATCGGCGAGGACGGCGCCGATGGCCTGAGCGCTACGGCGCGCGGACTGATCGGCGCGGCGGAGATCGTGTTCGGCGGCCGGCGCCATCTGAGCCTCGCGGCGCCGCTTATCCGCGGCGCGGCGCGGCCATGGCCGAGCCCATTCGACGGCGCCGCCGACGAGGTGCTGCTTCATCGCGGGCGCCAAATCTGCGTACTCGCCTCGGGTGACCCATTCCACTACGGCGTCGGCACGGTGTTGGCGCGAAGGATCGATGCACGCGAGATGATCGTCGTGCCGGCACCGTCGGCCTTCAGTCTGGCGGCGGCGAGGCTCGGCTGGTCGCTGCCGCAGACGGCGCTCCTTTCGGTGCACGGCCGCACGCTCGATCTCGTATGGCCGCATCTGCAGCCGGCCGCGCGCATTCTGGCATTGACCTCCGATGGCGATGGGCCGGCGGCTTTGGCACGGCTGCTCGCGGAATCAGGCTTCGGCGCCTCGCGTGTGACGGTGCTGGAGGCGCTCGGCGGGCCGCGTGAGCGGATCCGCGCGACGACTGCGGCGACTTTCGACCTCGGCGCAGTCGATCCGCTCAACACGATCGCGATTGAGGTTGCGGCGGCGCCGGATGCACGCATCATCGCGCGAACGCCCGGGCTCGCCGACGAACTTTTCGAGCACGACGGCCAGATCACCAAACGCGAGATGCGCGCCGTGACGTTGTCGGCGCTGGCGCCGCGGCGCGGCGAATTTCTCTGGGACATCGGCGCCGGCGCCGGCTCGGTCGCGATCGAATGGATGCTGGCCGACCCCACGATGCGCGCGGTCACGATCGAGCGGCGCGCGGATCGCGCCGCGCGCATCCGCCGCAACGCCGCCGCGTTCGGCGTGCCGGGGCTGGAGATCGTCGAGGATGCAGCACCGCGAGCGTTGGCCGGCCTCGCGCCGCCCGACGCGATCTTCATCGGCGGCGGCGCCGGCAATCCGGGCGTGCTCGACGCCGCGATCGCAACTTTGCCTGCCGGCGGCCGCCTCGTCGTCAACGCCGTCACCCTCGACACCGAGGCGCTTCTGCTCGCGCGCCGCGCGACGCTGGGCGGCGAACTCATTCGCATTGCGATTGCGCGCGCCGGTGCCGTCGGCGAAAAAACCGGTTGGCGCGCAGCGATGCCGGTCACGCAATGGGTTTGGACAAAACCATGATCGTCGCCGGCGTCGGATGCAAACGGGGCGCGCCGGCGCCCGATATCGAAGCGGCGGTCCGCGCGGCGCTGGCGCGCGCAAATATCAGTGCGGACGCCCTTGATGTCATCGCCACGATTGCGGCCAAGCGCGGCGAGGCCGGCATTCAAACGGTGGCGGAGAAACTCGGCCTCTCCATCATCGTGGTCTCCGAGGCGGATCTCAAAACCACAATCGATCGCGTCGAAACCCGATCCGTACGCGTGCTCACGCTCACCGGCGTGCCGTCGGTCGCGGAAACCGCAGCGCTTGCCGCCGCCGGACCGGCGGCGCGCCTCATCAGTCCGCGACTGGTCGTCGGCGCCGCCACTTGCGCGCTGGCCGCTTCGGGACAAGTGCCAAGAGGCGCACGATGACCGTGCATTTCATCGGCGCCGGCCCGGGCGCGGCGGACCTCATCACCGTGCGCGGCCGCGATCTCATCGCGCGCTGTCCGGTCTGCCTCTACGCTGGCTCGATCGTGCCGCCTGAATTGCTCGCGCATTGCCCGCCCGGCGCGCACATCGTCGACACCGCGCCGCTGACGCTCGACGAGATCGACGCTGAATTTGCCGCAGCCCACGCCGGCGGTCTCGACGTCGCCCGGCTTCATTCCGGCGATTTGTCGATCTACTCGGCGCTCGCCGAGCAGCTGCGCCGGCTTCAACGGCGCGGCATCCCCTATACGCTGACGCCGGGCGTGCCGGCCTTTGCGGCGGCGGCGGCGGCGCTGGAATGCGAGTTGACCGTGCCCGAGATCGCGCAAAGCGTGGTGCTCACCCGCATGCCCGGCAGCGCCTCACGCATGCCGGAGACGGAAAAGCTCGCGACATTCGCCGCAAGCCGCGCCACCCTCGTCATCCATCTCGCGATCCACACCATCACCACCATCGTCAACGAGGTGACGCCATTTTATGGTGCCGACTGCCCGGTCGCGGTCGTGGTGCAGGCAAGCTCGCCTGCTCAGCGCATCCTGTGCGGCACGCTCGCCGACATCGCGGCAAAGGTTGCGGACGCGCGGATCGAGCGCACGGCGCTCATCCTTGTCGGCCGCGCGCTCGCGGCGCAGGATTTTCGCGAAAGCGCGCTCTATGACGCCGATTATCGCCGCCGCTTTCGAGGAGGCGGCAGTTGAGTGAGCATCTAACCAGACTTGAACGGCGCGCGGCCCGCCAACACGCCCTCGCGGTCGAACAAAATGATCTCGATGGTGATGTCGCGGCCTGCGACCACGCGCTCGGCCGTTTGCTGCGCGGCATGCGCGACCGCATCGCCGAGTGCGATGCCTTCGGATTGCGCCAGTGCAAAAACTTCCGCCGCCGTGTTCGCTGTGACGATGCGCTCACACAATCTTGCGGAACCGCCGGCTGCCTGCGCCAGAGCGGCAAGGAGCGCGCGGTCGACGACGCCGCGTTTGGAGTGAAGATCGCTAAGGCCCTGCGCGAGCTTGGTCATCTTGGCGACACCGCCGGCGATCGAGACGCGCGGCACCGGATGCGTGCGCAAATATTTGAGCATGCCGCCGACAAAGTCGCCCATGTCGATCAGCGCGACTTCGGGCAGGTCGTAGAGCTTTTGCACCGCAGCTTCCGAACTGGCGCCGGTTGCGGCGGCGATGTGGCTGAGGCCGGCGGCGCGCGCGACATCAATGCCGCGGTGGATCGAATGGATCCACGCCGAGCAAGAATACGGCACGACGATCCCGGTGGTGCCGAGGATCGACAAACCGCCGACGATGCCGAGCCGTCCGTTGAGCGTTTTTGCCGCCAGCGCTTCGCCGCCGGGAATGGCGATCTCGACCTCGACGTCGGCGACGCGTCCGGCCGCGGCGGCGACTTCGGCGATGGCGTCGTGGATCATGCGGCGCGGTACTGGATTGATGGCGGGCTCGCCCGGCGGGATCGGAAGGCCGGCCCGCGTGACCATGCCGACGCCCTCGCCCGCGCGAAAGGTAAGGCCCGCACCCGGCGCTCCGGCGCGCACTGTGGCGAGGACGAGCGCGCCGTGCGTCACGTCGGGATCGTCGCCGGCATCCTTGATCACGCCGGCGGTTGCGGAGCCTTCGTCCCTTCGCGTCAAAGCGAGCGCGAAGCTTGGGCGCTCGCCGCGCGGCAGCGTCACCTCGACTGGGTCGGGAAATTCGCCGGTTATGACCGCCGCAAACGCCGCCTTCGCCGCCGCCGCGGCGCAGGTGCCGGTGGTCCATCCCCGGCGCAACGGGCGTTGCTGCCTCTCCATGCCTCTCCCTTTAGTGCGGCACGGAGCGATCGTCACCACGGGGGCGCGTCGTCATGACGGCCTGGGATGCACTGGCGTCTCAACGCGCCGGCATGCCGGTCCTGGCTCCGGGGCACGTCTGGCTCGCAGGCGCGGGTCCGGGCGATCCCGGCCTACTCACGCTCGATGCACTCGCCGGCCTCCACCAGGCCGACGTGGTCGTGCACGACGCCCTTGTCGATCCGCGTGTCTTGGCGCTCGCCCATCCGCAAGCGCGGCTCGAATTCGCCGGCAAGCGGGGCGGCAAGCCCTCGGCAACGCAGGGCGACATCAGCCGGCGCCTCATCGAGCTGGCACGCGCCGGTCAACGCGTGCTGCGGCTCAAGGGCGGCGATCCGTTCGTGTTCGGACGCGGCGGCGAGGAGGCGAAGGCGCTCGCGGCCGCCGGCGTTCGCTTCCGTGTCATCCCCGGCGTCACCGCCGGGCTGGCGGCGCTCGCCGCGGCGGCGATTCCGGCCACGCTGCGCGGCGTCAACCGCGCGGTCATCTTTGCCGCCGGACACGGCGCCGACGAAAATTTCGATTGGGCGCCGCTCGCCCGCACCGGACAACCGATCGTGCTCTACATGGTGATGCACAATCTCGAACATATCGCCGACGCATTGATGGCAGCGGGGCTCGCGGCGCGAACGCCTGCCGCCATCATCGCTTCGGCGGCCACGGCGAAACAACGCGTCTTGGTCTCGACGCTGAAAAAACTTTCCGCCGATGCGCGCGAGCAAAAACTCGAACCCCCGGCGATCGTGGTGATCGGCGAGATCGTGAATTTTCGCGCGCTACTCCTCGGCGAGGAGGTATCGGTGGAAAAAAAGGAAATGGGGCGAGAGTGACGGCCCGCGGCCTCATCATCGCCGCGCCGCATTCCGGCGCCGGCAAGACCACAGTAACGCTCGCGCTGATGGCGGCGCTGCGGCGGCGCGGGCTCGTCGTGCGCGCGGCGAAGGCCGGGCCCGATTACATCGATCCCGCGTTCCACGCCGCGGTTACCGGTTCGCCAAGTGTCAATCTGGACAGCTGGGCAATGTCGCGCGAACTTCTCGACGCGCTCGCCGCGCAAACGGCCGACGGTGCCGATGTCGTTGTGATCGAAGGCGTCATGGGGCTGTTCGACGGCGCCGCCGCACCAGCCGGGCAGCGCGGCGCGACGGCCGACCTCGCCGCCCATTTTGGCCTGCCGGTCCTGCTGGTGCTCGATATCGCGCGGCAGGCGCAATCGGCCGCGGCCTTGGTGCGAGGTTTTGCCGCGCACGATCAGGCGGTGAAGATCGCGGGCGTGATCCTCAACCGCGTCGGCAGCGAACGGCACCGTGCGCTCGTCGCCGACGCCATCGCCATCGCTGCACTCGACGTTCCCATCCTTGGCGCGCTGCCGCGCGAGACGGCACTGGCGCTGCCGGAGCGTCACCTCGGTCTGGTTCAGGCCCGCGAGCACACCGAGCTCGCTGCGCTGATCGATTGCCTCGCCGCCACCGCCGAGCGCCATCTCGATCTTGACGCCATGATCGCGTGCGCCGCGCCGTTTATGACTGCCGCGGCGATGGGTAGATCAATATATGCGCCGGCCCTGCCGCCGCCCGGCCAGCGCATCGCGCTGGCGAGCGATCAAGCCTTCAGCTTTGTTTATCCGCACCTCATTGAGGCGTGGCGGCGGGCTGGCGCCGAGGTTTTTGCATTTTCGCCGCTCGCCGACGAGCCGCCACCCGACGGCGCCGATAGCTGCTGGCTGCCCGGCGGATATCCGGAGCTGCACGCCGAGGCACTCGCCGCCGCGCGGAAATTTTCCGAAGGTCTACGGCGCTTTGCCGAGACGCGCCCCGTGCATGGCGAGTGCGGCGGCTACATGGTTCTGGGCGAGAGCCTCGAGGATGCGACGGGGAAGCGCCATGCCATGACCGGACTGCTCGGCCATGCAACGAGCTTCGCCAGGCGCAAACTGCATCTCGGCTACCGCACGGCGCGGCTTTTATCGGACAGCGTTCTCGGCCGCAGCGGAACCACCGTGCGCGGTCACGAATTCCATTATGCCTCGCTGACTTCCGCCGGCGGCGACGAGCCGTTTGCCGAGCTGACCGACAGCGAAGGCTGCACTCCGGTAAAGGCCGGCGGCCGCCGCGGCCGCGTTACCGGGGCATTCTTTCACGCCATCGCCGCGGCGGACCGGTAAGCTCGGAGCAGCGAACCGCGCTATGCACTTGCGCGAACGATTTCTTCCTCCACGTCGCGCAGCCGATCCTTGCCAAAGAAGATTTCGTCGCCGACGAAGAAAGTCGGGGCGCCGAACGTCCCGCGCGCGACGGACCCTTGCGTGTTCGCGAGCAGGCGGTCCTTGACCTCGGCGTCCTGTGTCCGAGCCAGCAACGAAGCGGCGTCAAAGCCGGATTCTTCGAGAGCCGCCCGCACCACCTCTGGATCGTCCATCTTCTTCGGCTCGGCCCACATGTGGCGGAACATCTCGTCGACATAGCGCTCGAACACGCCGTCGAGCTGCGCCGCGATGGCGCCGCGCATGATCAGGAGTGTGTTGACCGGAAAGAATGGAGTCCACTTGAATTGCGTGATGTTGTGGCGCCGCACGAAGCGCTCTCGTTCCAGCGCTTCGTATTCCAGCCTGTTCTTGATGCCCGCCATGCTTTGCGCCGGCGAGCGGTTGTTGGTCATTTTGAAGACACCGCCGAGGAGAACGGGCACATATTCGAATTTGGCGCCGGTACGCCGCTCGATGTCCGGCACCACCAAGTGCGCCAGATAGGCATTGGGACTGCCGAAGTCGAAATGGAATTCCACTTTGGTCATCTCACCAGACCTCCCGATACGGCCGCATGTCGAGCTCGAACGTCCAGGCATCGCGCGGCTGCCGGTAGAGCTGCCAATAAGCCTCAGCCACCGACGTCGGGTGCATGAGCTGGTCCGGATCGAGACGCTCCAAGGCCGCCGCGCCGGACTGTTGCTTGATGCGCTCGCGCACGAACGCGGTGTCGACACCGGCATCGATGATCAGGTGCGCGACATGGATATTCTTGGGACCGAGCTCCCGCGCCATGCTCTGGGCGACCGCGCGCAGGCCGAACTTGGCGGCGGCGAACGCCGCGTAGCCGACGCCGCCGCGAACGCTGGCGGTGGCGCCGGTAAAGAAGACGCAGCCCTTGCCGTGCGGCAGCATCGCCCGGGCGGCCTCGCGTCCGGTCAGGAATCCGGCATAGCAGCCCAATTCCCAAACCTTGCGAAACACCCGCTCGGTCGTCTCCAGCAGCGGGAAATTGACGTTGCCGCCGACATTGAAGATGCAAACTTCGAGCGGCGCATGCGCGTCGGCGGCGCGCAGGAAGCCGGCGATATCGTCTTCCTTGCGGGCATCGAGGCCGCGCGCGACGATCTCGCCGCCGGCCGCCTCGATGTCGGCGACCAGTGGCGCAAGCTTGTCGGCATTGCGCCGGCCGGCGAAGATCGTAAATCCCTCCGCCGCGAATTTTTTGGCGATTGCCGCGCCGATGAAATCGCCGGCGCCGATCACGGCAGCGGTAGTATTTCGCTTCACCAATGCCGTACTCCTACGCTTCGGCTGTCTCCCCTGCGAAATGTGTAAGTTCCCGTATTGCCGCGCAAGTCAAAAGGAGGACGTACGAGGTGCGTCATTGCCCCTCGACGGCAAAGGAGCGAAATTTCACGTCCTTGTCTACGATCTTCCGGAGAGCGACGTATTCCGGATTGGCCCACCAAGTGTGAACTTGTTCCATATTGTCCCAGACCATCATGACCACGCGTTTCGGCGGCTCGCCTTCGATCCGAGTCATCGCTTTTGCGCCCGTTGCCCCGGCTCCCCCTATGGCCAGGAAGCGACCGCCAGCCGCCTTGATGATGGCCTGAGCCTTCGGCGCAAATTCTTTCGCGTAGGCATCCGGGTCAGTCGCGTCGATTTCCACGACATAGTAGATCGGTGGTTTGGTTTGCGCGTGGAGGCCCTGAACCGCGGCGGCACCAAGTCCGCAGCCAGCAAGCATCGCCAGTGTCGCCGTGTAGGAAACTTTCATGGCGTTCCTCCATTCGGTGGGGGGGTGGTGTGCGTCGCGCAGCGCGGTGGTGATCCCTGGGTCTGCTGTTCGGACGGGATCGGCTTGGCGTAATTACTTGGCGCGCAGCTGCCCCAAAGCACTTAGCCAATTTTCCATGTGGTAGGTTTTGGCAATCTTGCCGTCCTTGATGGTCTGAATATCGATGGCCATGATCTTGAAGCTCTTGCCGGTGTGGGGGGCGCCAAAGAGCTCGCCGGCGGGTGTACCAGCCACCTCGCCGCGCACGATGACGCGGTCGCCGGCGACCAGCACCTCTTTGATCTCAAATGTCATGTCGGGGATGGATTTGGCGAAATTGCCAACCACCTTGATCGATGCTTCACGACCCCAACATTCACCCGGCAGATAGCCGGCACAGGATTCGTAGTCAGCAGTAAGCACTTGCTCGTGGATAGCCTTGACATCGCCTCGAGTGGCCACGTTGAACAGGCTGTACCAGGGGGCGATGACGGCTTGGGCTTGTGCCTCGGTGAGACCCTGTGCTGAGGCTGCAGAAATGCTCATCAGCGAGGCGGCGGCGAGGATAAGTTGAGGTAATCTGTTCATGATCTCGTCCTGGAGGTTGGGTTCAAAACTGTCCGTCTGCGATCAGGCAGGGACGGCGGTGGGAGCCGAAGTTTCCCATATGTAAGTCAACCTACATAGTATGACGTTCGACATACATAATTTGCAAATGGTATTTGCGAGCATGGCAAAAGCTTCTGATTCTAAAGAGAAAACGCTGCTGGCCGCGGCTAAGTTGTTCCGCCAACAGGGCTACAACGGCACCGCCCTCAACGACATCCTTGATGCGGGAGGCTCTCCGCGCGGGTCGCTCTACTTCCATTTTCCGAAGGGCAAAGAGGAGATCGGCGAGGCTGCACTCGCGCTGGTGACAGAAGTCGGGCGGCAAACGATCGCCGATGCAGCAGAGCGATCGGAAGATGTGGAGGATTTTCTGACGCGCGTCGCGCGCGGCATGGCGTCGGACCTCGAGCGCTCCGGGTACAAAGACGGCTGTCCAATCGCAACCGTCGCATTGGAGACTTCGGCACAATCCGAAGTCCTCGGCGCCGCAACCCGCAACGGGTTGAAAAAATGGGAATACGAACTCAGGCGCGGGCTGGAGCGGTTCGGCATGAAATCCGAGGATGCGGATATCGTCGCCACCGCAGTTTTCAGCCAACTCGAAGGCGCGTTGCTGCTCGCGCGCACCTACCAGGACCTGGAGCCGATGCGTCGCGCAGAGAAAGCGGTGAAGCTGTTGGCGAAAAGTCGCCGTTCCGATTGAAGCCGGTTTCACCTCCCGCGCGTGGATGCAACTTGCCAACCGTCCGGCTTGCCCCCACCATGGGCGAAGGAGAAAGCAACGGCGGCGGCTATTGCTGTCGCGGCGTAGAACCGGGAAAGCGACGTCGTGGCGGAGGAAGCCAGCAATATTATCACCGAGACAGCGAAGCGGATTTTCGCTGACTTCGCCGATCCCCAGATCATCAACCGAGCCAAGAGCCGCGCCTGGGCGGAGCCGCTGTGGCGTGCGCTCAGCGATGCCGGGCTGCCGCTGGCCTGGGTTCCGGAAACATTAGGCGGCGCAGGCGCAAGCCTGGCGGATGGCTTCGCCATTCTCGGCGTCGCCGGGCGCTTCGCCCTGGCAGTGCCGCTGGCGGAAACGCTGGCTGCCGGCTGGCTGTTGACGCGCGCCGGCCTTGCGGCGCCGGCAACGCCCATGACGCTCGCCCCGGTCCGCCCGCATGACCGCATCGCGGTCGACGCGGACGGCACGCTAGGCGGCCGCGCCATCGGCGTGCCCTTTGCACAAGACTGCCGGCATATTGTCGTGCTGGCCGATGATGGCGGGCAGCCGCGAATTGCGCTGGTCGCGGTCAAGGATTGCCGGCTGAGCGAAGGCCGCAATCTCGCCGGCGACGCCGCGAATACCGTCACCTTCGAGTACACCAAACCGCTCGCCAGTGCGCCGGCGCCGGACGGCTTCGATCAGTCCGCTTTGATGCTGATGGGTTCGGCCATCCGCAGTGTCGAGACCGCCGGCGCCCTGGAAACGATCCTGTCACTCAGTGTCAGCTACGCCAATGAGCGCGTCGCCTTCGGACGCCCGATCGGCAAGTTCCAGGCGGTGCAGCAGAACCTAGCGCGGCTCGCCGGCGAAGTCGCCGCCGCGCTGGCGGTTGCCGGTTCGGCGGCCGACACCATCGCGCAAGCCGAAGCATTCGACGACGCCGTGTTCCTTGAAGCGGCGTCGGCGAAGATTCGTACCGCCGAAGCCGCCGCAGAAGGCTCCGCGATTGCCCATCAGGTGTTCGGCGCCATCGGCTTTACCCAGGAGCACGTGCTCCACCGCTTCACGCTGCGCATGCTGTCCTGGCGCGACGATTTCGGCAACGAAAGCTATTGGGCGGCCGAGCTCGGCAAGCACGTCGCCCGCCGCGGCGTCGACGAATTCTGGCCCTCGGTGGCATCACGATGAGCACCGACCTGCAATTCGATCCGATCCGCCTGCCGCCCGAGTGCGACGCGCTGCGCGCCGAGGTGCGCGCGTTCCTGGCCGAGGAAATCGCCGCCGGCACCTTCGATCCGCATCGGCCGGGACACGGCGATTCGCATAATCGCGGCTTTAGCCGGCGGGTCGGTGCCAAAGGCTGGATCGGCATGACCTGGCCGAAACGGTACGGCGGGCACGAGCGCAGCCAACTCGAGCGCTACGTCGTCACCGAAGAGTTCCGCGCCGCCGGCGCGCCGGCGCACCTGCACTTTGTCGCCGACCGCCAGAGCGGCCCGATCCTGCTCAAATACGCTGCCGAGCACATCAAGAAGGACATCCTGCCGCGTATCTGCCGTGGCGAGCTGTGTTTCGCCATCGGCATGAGCGAGCCGGGCTCCGGCTCCGATCTGTTCGCCGCCAAGACCAAGGCCACCAAGACCGACGGCGGCTGGCACATCAACGGCACCAAAATCTGGACCACCAGCGCCCAGATCGCCGACTACATGCTCGGCCTGTTCCGCACCTCGCCGCCGACCAAGGAGAACCGCCGGCATGGGTTGACGCAGTTTCTGGTCGACATGAAGACACCCGGCATCACGGTAAACCCGATCTATCAGATGGCGGGACATCGTGGTTTCAACGAAGTGGTGTTCGAGAACGCCTTCGTGCCCGACGACTACGTGATGGGTGAGATCGACGGTGCCTGGAAACAGGCGACCAGCGAGCTGGCCTATGAGCGCAGCGGGCCGGAACGCTTCCTTGAGACCTTTTATGTGCTGCTGGAGCTGATTCGCGTGCTCGGGCCGGAGCCCGATTTGCGCAGCGCCGAAGGACTCGGCCGCCTGGTCGCGCAACTGCATACGTTGCGCAGGATGTCGGTGTCGGTCGCCGGCATGCTGCAGGCTGGCAAGGAGCCGGTGGTGGAGGGCTCGATCGTCAAGGACCTCGGCACGATCTGGGAGCAGAAACTGCCCGGCCGGGTGCGCGAACTCACCGCGTTCCTCGAACCCGAGGTCGTGAACCGGGCTTCGCTGGCCGATCAACTGGCCTTCGCCACCTTGGTCGCGCCGAAGCTCACGCTGCAGGGCGGCACCACCGAAATCCTGCGCGGCATCATCGCGCGCGGGCTGGGTCTGCGCTGAGAGGCGAACGGAGCGTGCCGGATATCGAAAAACTGCTCTCACCCAGGTCGGTAGCGGTGGTCGGCGCCTCCTCCGATACGAGTGGCTTGCGCGGCCGGATTCTAGAGATCATCCGCGGTCATCCGTTTGCCGGTCAAATCTATCCGGTGAGTCGCAGTGCGGCCGAAGTCCAGGGCCTGAAAGCCTACCCATCCGTGACCGCCCTGCCGCAGCCCGTGGATCTGGCGATCGTGATCGTGCCCGCCGAATTTGTGCCGGCTGAGATCGAGCGCTGCGGCCGCGCCGGGGTCAGGGCGGCGGTCATTCTCAGCTCCGGCTTCGCCGAGGAGCCGGGCGAGACCGGCGCCCGCCTGCAGCGCGAGATCGCCGCTAGCGCACGGCGTTACGATATGGCGGTCAGCGGTCCGAACACCGAGGGTTTTGCCAATATCGCAGCCGCGCTTTGCGCGACCTTCAGCCCGGCGATGGACAAGAACGCCGGGCCGCTGAAGCCGCCGCACGGGCTCGGCCGCGGTCAGGTGTCAGTGGTCGCGCAGAGCGGAGGGCTGGGCTTCGCTTTCTTCGACCGCGCGCGCTCGCGTAATCTCAACTTCCGCTACATCGTGACAACGGGCAATGAAGCTGTCCTCGAGACGTCCGACTTCGTCGACTACATGCTCGATGAGGGCAACACCGACGTCTTTCTGCTGCTGCTCGAAGCCGTGAAGACGCCGGAAAAATTCACCCGCATGGCGGAAAAGGCGCTTCATGCCGGCAAGCCGCTGATCGTTCGCAAGATCGGCCAGTCTGCGCCCGGCAGCCGCGCTGTCGCCTCGCACACCGCGGCGCTCGCCGGCTCGCAGGCCGCCTACCGCGCCATATTTGAGCGCTACGGATTGATCGAAGGCGGCGACTTCGATGAGATGATCGACATGGCTGCCGGCTTTCTCGCCTGCGGCGACCGCACGCCGGCGGGCAACCGCATCGGCATCTGCACGTCGTCCGGCGGCGCTGGCGTATGGATGGCCGACGCCTGCACCGCCGCCGGGCTCGACGTGCCGGTACTCGACAAGGAGACGCGCGCCGCCATCGACGTTCACCTGCCGTCTTACGGCACCTCGCAGAACCCGGTCGATTCCACCGCCCAGGGCGTGCACAAGGTCGGTTATGCGGAATTCGCCCGCCTGTTGACCCGGTCGCCGTTGATCGACGCGGTTATCGTCGTGGTGACGGCGCGCCGCTCGGCTTTTCTGGAAAGCGATTTGCCGAAGCTCAAGGACCTGGCGCGCGAGTCGACCAAGCCCGTGTTCATGTGGACCTACACCCTGCCGTCGGAACGCAGCATCGAGATCCTCAACGAAGCCGGCTATCCGTTGTTCACCGGCGCGCAGAGTTGCGCCGGCGCGATGCGGGCGATGGTCGATTATCGCGCGATGCGTGAGCATCTGCTGCGCCCGATGGACATCAGGACGCCGCGCGGACCGGAGCGCGCGAAAGTCCGCGCGATGCTTGCGGAATCCGGTTCGGTGCTGTGCGAATACCGAGCCCGGCCGCTGCTGTCGGCCTATGGCATCGGGGCTGCAGATGATGCGGGCCAGCTCGTGCATTCAAGCGATGAGGCCGTCGCCGCCGCGCAGGCGATCGGACGCCCTGTAGCCCTCAAGGTTCAGTCCGCTGACATCCCGCACAAGACTGAGGCCGACGCCGTGGCCTTAAGTCTGACCGGGACCGAGACAGTAAGCACGGCTTACGACCGCGTGCTCGCCGCTGCCAAACGCTACGCCGCGGCGGCGCGCATCGACGGCGTGCTGGTGCAGTCGATGGCGAAGCCGGGGCGCGAGGTCCTTCTCGGTGTTAGCCGCGACCCGACTTGGGGACTGTTGCTGGCGGTCGGCCTCGGCGGCGTTCTCGTGGAGGCGCTCGGCGACGTAGCGCTCGCGCCGGTGCCGCTCGATCACGTCGCCGCCCGCGCGCTCATCTCTCGCCTCAAGGCCGCGCCGGCCTTCGCCGGTTACCGCGGCGCGCCGCCCGCCGACACCGAAGCGCTTGTCGACCTCATGGTCCGGCTCTCCCAGTTTGCCGCCGATCATGCCGATGACATAGCCGAGATCGATCTCAATCCGGTCATTGTCCACGCGCGGGGCGACGGCGTTTCGGTGGTCGACGCGCTCATCGTCAAGCGTGATATGCAAACGATGGAACGCCGCGGTGCCGCCGAATAGCAAGGCACGAAGGAAAAATCGTAATGGGTCAGTTCAAGGATATTGGCGTCGAGAAAACCGGTCTTATTGCCGTAGTCGAGATCCGACGACCGCCGAATAATTTCTTCGACATTGGGCTAATCAAGGAGATCGCCTCCGCCTTTGAGGCGCTGGATGCGGATGCCGACTGCCGCGCGCTGGTGTTGGCGGCACAGGGCAAGGCATTTTGCGCCGGCGCCAATTTCGGCGACGGCGGCACGCTCGACCGCGACGGTAGCGCGCTGCTCAGCGGACCGACGCCCGGCACGGCAAATCTTTATATCGAGGGCAACCGGCTGTTCCGCACCAAAAAACCGATCGTCGCCGCCATTCACGGCGCCGCGGTCGGCGGCGGGCTGGGCCTGGCGATGGCGGCCGATTTCCGCGTGACCTGTCCCGAGGCGCGCTTCTGCGCCAATTTCACCCGGCTTGGTTTTCATCCGGGCTTCGGGCTGACCGTTACGCTGCCGGCCGTCATTGGCCCGACCAAGGCAGCGCTGATGTTTTACACCAGCCGCCGTGTCCGCGGCGATGAGGCCCACGCCATGGGTCTCGCCGATGTGCTGGTGCCGCAGGACGAAGTGCGGGCCGCATCGCTGGCGCTCGCCGCCGAGATCGCTGAAAACTCACCGCTCGGCTTGATCGCGACGCGCGCCACGATACGCGGCGATCTTGCCGACCGCGTGCGCGAGGCGACCAACCATGAGCTTGCAGAGCAGACCCGGCTACGCCAGACCGACGATTTCAAGGAAGGCGTAAAGGCAATGGCGCAACGGCGCTTGCCGATTTTCACCGGCCGGTAGCGCACTGGAGTCAAGCGCCGGCAAGTCGGCCGGCCCCCGGAACGATCATCACAGAAGGAAATCCAATATGGCAGTGAGCATCGAGAAAAACGGCACCGTATGGACGGTGATTTACGATCGGCCTGAAGCGCGTAACGCGATGGACCCCGCGAGCGCCGATGCGCTGACCGCTGCCTTTCTCGAATTTGACGCCGATAGGAACGCGTCCGTTGCAGTCCTTTATGGCGCCGGCGGAGCGTTTTGTGCCGGCTGGGATCTCAAATATGTCAGTTCGCTGAATGCCGAGCATCCGCTCGGCGAACTCGATATCCCGACCGCCGGCCCGCGTGGCAATGGCGGCGAAATTCCGCGCGGGCCACTGGGACCTTCGCGGCTTGAATTGGACAAGCCGGTGATCGCGGCGATCGAGGGGCCCGCCGTCGCCGGCGGGATGGAATTGGGCTTATGGTGCGATTTCCGGGTCATGGCGAAGGATGCCTACTTTGGCGTGTATTGCCGCCGTTGGGGGGTGCCGCTGATTGATGGCGGCACGGTGCGGCTGCCGCGGATCGTCGGCCAGGGCCGTGCGCTGGAGATCATTCTCACCGGGCGTAAAGTGCCGGCCGAGGAATGCCTGAGCATCGGACTGTGCGAATACGTCACCGCAACGGGCGGCGCCCGCCAAAAAGCCGAGGAGCTGGCCCAGGAGATCGCGCGTTTCCCGCAGGTTTGCGCACGCGCCGATCGGCGCTCCGCCATCAAGAGTCACGGCCTGAGCGTACGCGAGGCGCTCATTCAGGAATGGTACAACGGCCGCAAGGCCTTGATCGAAGACGGCATGGCGGGCGCAACTCGCTTCAAGGACGGTCTCGGCCGGCACGGCGATTTTCAGAAGATTCGATAGCCGTTCGCAAGAAATTCAGATCCCAAAGCAGCCGCAAGCGCGCATAAGCAGGTGGACACGCGGGCGGCGTGTGCAGAGATAGACCCCGAACGACGTCTTCCCTTCGAGCCGCGGTCGACGGACCTATGACCCTTGGAATCGGGTTGCCGCCACATGGATAATTCTGTGCTAACAGCCTGCCGCAGGTTTCGTTAATTCGCGGGCACCATTGCAGAAAATCATCCGCATTTACTCGGTGGAGAGACCTTTGGT
Organism: uncultured Alphaproteobacteria bacterium; assembly: GCA_963721025.1. Lineage (GTDB taxonomy): Bacteria > Pseudomonadota > Alphaproteobacteria > Rhizobiales > Xanthobacteraceae > BOG-931. The sequence continues at coordinate 246,769 of CAVRHN010000007.1, forward strand.
GCCATACATACGCCGAACTGAGAGCCGCGCGACTGCCACGGTGCAATGTAATGAGCTCTACGCTCCGAATTCGCCGACCCGTTCAGGTACACGAAGCGCTACCGGCAGACATCTACCTCCCGCTGGTCGATTCGCTTTACAAGGAGGGTCGGACTCTATTAGCGGGGACCATTTGTGTTAGCGGTGCCGCTTTCGTCACCTATTGGAAGACGGACGCAATCCTTCTTTTGTACTGTACATTAGCGATCGTTTTCGTCGCCTGCGCCCGCGGAATGCTCATGATTGCCTATATCCGCGCACGCTCCACAGTGACAAGTACGGAAACTGCCAAACAATGGGAACATCGTTATGGAGTAGCAGCGTGCGCGTCGGTCGCGCTGCTCGGAATTTGGTGCTTCGTCGCCTTCTCCCAGACCTCTGATGCATTTGCGCATCTCGTCAGCTTTTCATTGACGGCAGGTTATCTGGCGGGCATCTTCGGACGAAACTTTGCAAACGCTCGATTTGTGATCGTCCAAATTTTATGTGCGTGGGTGCCGATGACGGCCGCGCTTCTGCTTTACGGAAATCTGTTTCATTGGATTTTTGCCGGCCTCCTCGTGCCCTCCTTTCTCGGGATAAAATTTATAGCGGATAGATGGCGCCGCACGCTGCTCGATGCGGTAATCACGTCGCGTGACATGTCGATGCTGGCAAAGCGATTCGATACTGCACTCAACAACATGCCCCACGGCTTGTGCATGTTTGATTCCAAGCATTGCATCGTTGTCTCAAACCACAAACTGAACCAGCAATTGGGATTGGCGCCGGATTTCGAGCTGAAGGGTTCGAGTTTGCGCAGTTTGGTTGAGAGCGTTGTCGCCGCAGGTATGATTTCCGGCTTCAATGCGCAAAGCCTGGTCGATCGCCTGGACGCCCGGCTTTCCGGCAGTGACGATACCGCCTTTGGTGTGGATATGCTGAACGGGCGGACGCTTGAATTCACTGTACAGCCGATGGAAAACGGCGGCATGGTCGCCCTTGTCGAGGATATCACCGAGCGCAAGATCGCCGAAGCCAAGATCAACCATCTGGCACGATTTGATCCGCTGACCGGCCTGCCCAATCGCAACGTTTTGCGCGATCACATGGAGCGCGCTCTTAGCGAATGGCGGCCCGACAACATGTGTGCCGTTCACTTCGTTGACCTGGACCAATTCAAGCAAGTCAACGATACCTTGGGGCACACAAGGGGCGATATGCTTCTGGAGGCTGTCGCCGAACGGCTGCAAACTTCCATTCGGGATGCCGACGTCATTTCGCGCTTCGGCGGTGACGAGTTTGTTATTTTGCAGGCGCCGATCAAGTCCCTCGATCAGGCCGAGGCTCTTGCCACGCGCGCGCTGCACGCTCTGGCCGGCACCTACGATCTAGACGGACATAAAGTCGTCGTCACCGCCAGCATCGGCATTGCGGTCGCCAAAAACCGCATTGATCCGGACCAATTTTTGCGCAACGCCGATATGGCTCTGTATCAGGCGAAATCCGACGGGCGGGGTACGTGGCGCTGGTTCGAGGCAAAGATGGAGGCCACCGCCCAAGCGCGCAGAAATCTCGAACTTGATTTGCGCAACGCATTGGAGAGTGAAGCATTCGAGCTCTACTATCAACCGCTCTTCAATCTGAAGACCAGGCGAATTGAGGCTTGCGAGGCATTGCTGCGGTGGCCCCACAGTGAACGCGGAATGGTTTCCCCGGCGGAGTTCATTCCCGTCGCCGAAGAGATGGGACTCATCGTCGAAATCGGCAATCAGGTTCTGTACAAGGCCTGCCTCGAATGCCGGCGGTGGCCCGGCGATACCGCCGTGGCGGTCAATCTCTCATCGATCCAGTTCGATCGTTCTAATGTTCCGGCGCTAGTTCGCGAGACGCTTGCGGCCACGAATCTTGCACCGCATCGGCTCGAACTTGAGATTACCGAATCAACGCTGCTTCAGGATACGAAAAGGACCCGCGCCGACCTCAATCAGTTGGCGGAGTTGGGAGTGAAAATATCGTTGGACGATTTCGGCACCGCTTATTCCAGCCTCAGCTATTTGCACAGCTTTCCGCTGCACAAGGTGAAGATCGACCAGTCGTTCCTGCAGGGACTTGGCGACGACGAGCGCAGGGTCACCTTGCTGCGCGGCATGACGCGACTGAGCGCGCAACTCGGACTGCGCGTGGTCGTCGAAGGCGTGGAGACCCAGGAGCAGCTGGAGCTGCTTGCGGCGGAGGACAGCATCGACGAAGTCCAGGGGTACTTGCTCGCCAGGCCGATGCCGGCGGCCGATTTACTCCGCTTGCTTTACGCCACCTATGTTGCTCCTGCGCAAACGTCCGCGTGGCCGCGGGAACTCCGGCACGATGCGGCATAAGGCTCGGAACCGCAAACCCTTATTCCGTTGCATCTCTTGCCGGAACCGCTCGCTTCCGTTGCCGCATCGATGGAACCGCCGCGGTTAACTCTAATACGCAGCTAAAGTTGTATTTGCATTAATGGACTGTTAACCTCTTCCCTACTGCTGGCGCGGGCGCGCGCCAACGGGGAGGTGGAGTATGGGTCCGGAGGCGGCGCGTGCGATTTTTTCGGATCACCCAGGCGCAGAAAGCAGCTTTTCCGATCGTGTCGCGCAGCTTCTGGCCCGGATCGACTGTCGGCGCGCGGATTCCGGGGAGGAACGGGAAGCCGTCTTTCGCCTTCGCTATGAAGCTTATCTGCGCGAAGGAGCGATTTTCCCCAATTCGTCCGGGACGTTTTCCGACCCCTATGACGAGACGCCCAATGCCTATCTCTTTGGGTTGTATATCGACGACGAGTTAGCCAGCTCAATTCGTATTCACGTAGGCTCCAGAGAACGGCCTAACTTTCCCTCGCTTGAAGTCTTCCCCGATATTTTGCAACCCGAACTCGACGCCGGCAAAGTCATCATTGATCCAACCCGCTTTGTCGCCGACGAGAGCCTGTCTCGGCTGCATCGCGGATTGCCGTATGCCACACTCCGGCTTTCCATGGTGGCGGCCGAACATTTCGGTGCCGACCTTGTACTCGCGGCTGTAAGAGAGGAGCACCAAGCATTCTATCGGCGCGCCTTTGACCAGCGGTTGATTGGTGAAGCGCGGCCTTACCCGCGTCTGTCAAAGCCCATCAGCCTGATGGCGGTCCATTACCCCACTGCTGTAGACAAGCTGTGGCAGCAATATCCATTTATTCCTTCGACTTTCGCCGAGCGGCGCAAACTGTTCGAACGCCCGCGGCATGCGAGCGATCGCTCCGATCATGAGCTATCAACCTCGCCGGAGCTGTCAGCGTCGCGAGAACCTACCCGCCCTTTCGTTGAAGCGGCGCACGCCGCCTCGTGATTCCACCGCGGGCGCCCAGGCAGCTGGGTCGCCAGTAATTCCGCTTGGACCCGCGGCTTGAGCCGCAGCCGAGGCTGCCTGTCTTCGTCAGTGATCGCCTGAACGGTTAGCCGCGATTTAAGCGGAGCGATAAAATGCTGCAGGTCGGTTTCAGGCACTCTTTCAAAGCATCGGGTATAAAAATTTCAACGCTGACGATGTTCGGCGCGGCAAGCAATCTCGATGAAGCATTATCGCCCAGTGGTGAATTTGGAAGAGCCGACCACGGCATCGACTGCGCCGGTCATTGCTTGCCCCGCCTGTCACGCAAGATTGGCGTTTCATCGCAACAGCACGCCGCAAATCGACGCTTGCGGATTCGAGACCTACAGCCTCGAATGCGCGCAGTGCGGAGGCTCGCTTGCCGGCATCGTCGATCCCCTCGACGACACATTGCTGCTCTCGGAAACGGCGGTCTCAAGGTAGCAGGCGACGGCGTTCCGCGGCAATATGAGGAGAGCGCTTGATCGATCTTCGGCGCGCCCTCCGATGGTCAAACGTTTGTCAGAAACACTAACCCGCCGCGATCATCGCATCTAATAGTGACGCTGCAGATTTCTCGCCTGCTGTTCGAATCGGCCGCGATCGTGCGGCGCCGCAAAATCCAGTTCCGGCCCGAGCGCCACGATCCGGATCGGGTTGATGGCTACCATGCTCATGCAATAGTGCCGTTTGATGTGATCCATGTTTACAGTGCCGGCAATTCCGGGCATCTGATACAGGTCACACAAGTATTTCGCCAGGTGGCGGATGCGGGGTTGCCCATGGGTGCACGTGGCGCAACCCCCGAGGGGCCAATCCGCTTTATTTTCTGCAGGCCGATCAATGGGGCTTGGCGAGAGCCTCGTTGACGCACTTCTTGACGAGCTTATGCCGCGCATACCACGAAAGCTCCTCGAACCGCGCCAGCTCCTTGACTTGCGCCCGGCATGCCGCGGTGGCCTGTTTCAAAGCAGCCTTATCGGCATCCGACATTGGTGCAGCCGCCGCCGGCGCCGGCATCAATGCGTTGCTGCAGACGATGACCGTGGCGACAATGCCGACGCAAAATGCGGTGACGAACTGCGGCATGGGCGTACTCATCTTGACTGAACTTAACACGGGACGGCTCCGCATTACCGCTGACATTGCCGGCATGCCGCCATCTCGCGAAAGATCTGAAATATTTTTGTTGGTCGTCAAGCCCGGTCTTTGGCCCTGCCATTCTTCTTTTGTATGTAGCAATTCGTTCGCAAAACTGTTGCAATAGGCCGATGGCTCGATGAGGACGATGGCTGACCATGATAGAGCGCCAAGCGGCGCGCGCTCTTGCGACCAAAAAAATCGACATCTCCTCCTCTCGCCATCCGATGCGCCGCGAGGTAAGGAACGGCTCCCTTTCCTCCCCCCCCAACCCCCAGTCTTCGGCGGCCCCGATATGCTTGTGATCGACAATCTCGTTTTCAACGGCTGGGGCCGCCGTTTCTTCGATTCTGCGAGCGTGACGATCCCGGCCGGCACCAAAGTCGGCCTGGTGGGACGCAACGGCGTCGGAAAATCGACGCTGTTCAAGCTGATCCTGGGCGACCTCATCCCGGATGGCGGCGACATCCTGCTGCCGAAGGCCGCCCGGATCGGATCGGTCGATCAGGAGCATCCGGCGACGCCGGTCTCGCTCTTGGACACCATTCTCGCCGCCGATAGCGAGCGGGAGGCGTTGAACGCCAGACTTGAAACCGCCGAACCCGAACAGTTGGCGGAAATCTACCAGCGGCTGATCGAGATCGACGCCGATAGCGCGCCGGCGCGGGCGGCGGAAATTCTCAGCGGTCTGGGCTTCTCCACTGCCGATCTCACGCGTCCGATGGCGGAATTCTCCGGCGGCTGGCGCATGCGGGTGGCTTTGGCGGCGGCTTTGTTCGCGCAGCCCGAGCTTCTCCTGCTCGACGAGCCCACCAACTATCTCGACCTAGAGGGCGCGCTATGGCTCGAAGCGCGACTGAAGAAATATCCGCACTCCGCGCTGATCGTCAGCCACGACCGCGAGCTTCTGAACAATTCGGTCGACGCCATCCTGCACCTGAGCCAAGGCAAGCTCGACCACTACACCGGCGGCTACGACGATTTCGAAAGGCGTCGCGCGGAAAAGACGCGGCTGCAGTCGGCGACCAGGGCCAAGCAGGACGCCGAGCGCGCGCATCTGCAAAAGTTCATCGACCGGTTCCGGGCCAAGGCGAGCAAGGCGGCGCAGGCGCAGTCGCGGATCAAACGTCTGGCCAGGCTTGAGCCGATCGCCGAGGTGGTCGAGGAGCGGGTGGCGCCGTTCACGATACCTTCGCCGGCCCGGCCGCTGGCGCCGCCGCTGATCCAGCTCGAAGCCGCGTCGGTCGGCTACGACGGCACTGCGGTTCTGCGCAACCTCAACCTGCGGCTCGACGTCGACGACCGCATCGGGCTCCTCGGCGTCAACGGCGCCGGCAAATCGACCTTTGCCAAGATGATCGCCGGCGCGCTGCCGCTGCAATCGGGCCATATGAAACGGGAGAGCCGCATCCAGGTCGGCTGGTTTCATCAGCATCAGATCGAAGCGCTCGACCCGGCGGATACACCCTTGGACATCATCCGGCGCGCGCTGCCGGAAGACAGCGAGGCCTCGCGCCGGTCGCGGCTGGCGCAATTCGGTTTGTCCTTCGACAAGCAGGAAACCACGGTCGCCAACCTGTCCGGCGGCGAACGCGCGCGGCTTCTTCTCAACCTCGTCGCGATGACGGCGCCGCATTTGCTGATCCTCGACGAGCCGACCAATCACCTCGACATCGAAAGCCGCCGCGCGCTGCTCGATGCGCTCAACGACTACGAGGGCGCCGTCATTCTCATCACCCACGACCGCTCGCTGATTGAACTGGTGACCGACCGGCTGTGGCTCGCCGCCGACGGCCGCATCAAGGCGTTTCAAGGGGATATGGACGACTACGCCCGCTTCGTCCTCGACCGCGCCAAGGCGGCGACGCGCGCGCCCGCGCAGACCATCGAGCGTCACGCCGTCCCAACACAACGGCCTGCAAAGCGGAAACGCAAGCGGGTTTGACGCCGTATACGGCCCGTTCGCTTAGAGCGGCGGGTCGGCTACGTCCGGTCTCTTGAATGCGAGGCTTTCCTCCTCCAGATCGAGCTCGCGTTCGATGCGCCGGCGCGCTTCATCGGTGATCTGGCCCTGTTGCAGCAGCCGGTAGATGTATTCCCGCTCGGCGGCGATCAGCTCCGCCCGCACGTCTGCCGCCGCTGCCGCGGCCTCGAAGCCATCGATGGTATTTTTCGGCAGTTGCCCGGCGCGATGGTCATGGCGCGCCCTTAAGATCGCCAGCACGTCGGACGATATCTTGCCGTCGGCGGCCAGCCCGTCCAGCCGGCCCTGCGCCAGGTTGATGGCTTCCAGCCGCGCCGCAAGCTCGGCGTCGCGCTCGCGCCGGCGTTCGTCTTCGGCGTCGTGCGGCAAGGCGAGCCAGCGCACGATTCTCGGCAGCGCCAGGCCCTGCCCGATCAGCGTGACGACGATGACGCCGAAGGTGACGAACAGAATGAGATCGCGATCGGGAAACGGCACGCCGGCGATGGTGGTCAGCGGAATCGCCAGCGCCGCGGCAAGCGACACCACGCCGCGCACGCCGACGAACGCCAGCAGGAAGACCCACTGCCAGGGTGGCAGCGGATCGCGGCGGCGCAGCGATGGGCTGAGCCAGCGCGGCAGGTAGGTCGCCGGATAGACCCAGACGAATTGCGCGATGACGGCCACCACGACGGTGAGCAGCAGCGCCAGCGCAAGCTCGCGCAGCGACACCGTATTGGTCCGGTCGAGCAGCGCCCGCGTCTCCATGCCGGTCACCAGGAAGACGAAGCCTTCGAGCAAATAGACCAGCAGATCCCAGAAGAAGATGCCCTGCAGCCGTGTCGCCGCCGGAATGAGCAGTGGCCCGTTCCAGCTGACGAACAGGCCGGCCGCGACCGTCGCCAAAACGCCCGATCCTCCGAGATGCGCGGGCACCAGAAACGCCACGTAAGGGGTCATCAGCGACAGCGTGATCTCGACGCGCGGATCGTGCGCCCAGCGGCGCAAGCGCAGGCTCGCCCAGCCGACGCCGATGCCGTAGGCGATTTCGCCGACGACAATGAGGGCAAAGGTCCCAGCGGCTTCGCCGAAGGAGAACAGGCCGGTGGCGACCGCGGCGACGGCAAAGCGGTAAAGAATCAAAGCCGTGGCGTCGTTGGCGAGACCTTCGCCTTCGAGCACCAGGATAAGCCGGCGCGGCAGCCCGAGATGGCGGACGATGGCGAGCGGGGCGACCGCGTCGGTCGGCGCCACGATGGCGCCGAGCACGAAGCCGACGGAGAGCGGCATGCCGAGTGCCCAATGCGCGACCGCCGCCACCGCGCAGGTGGTGAAGACGACGCAACCGAACGCCAACAGCGTGATCGGGCGCAGGTTGAAGCGGAATTCGCGCCAGCTCATCGCCACGCCGGCCGAATAGATCAGCGGCGGCAGGATGCCGAGCAGCACCAGTTCCGGAGCCAATTCGATCCGCGGCAAGCCGGGCAGCAGCGCCAGCGTAATGCCGGCGACGACAAGCAGAATGGACGGCGCGATGTTGAGCCGGCGCGCCACGACGGCGACGACCACCAGCACCGCGAGCAGAAACAGAATGGTCTGGATCGACGCCGCCATGGGTCATTACGATGCCGGATATCCGGGATCGGTCAAGTCGCCTTGTCCCGGCCCGGAGTGGCCGGCCCGGAATGACGAAATAAAAATTCGTTCTCGCGACGCGCCTTCATCCCGCCCCGCGAAAGCGGGGAGGGGGGACCGCCCGAAGGGCGGTGGGAGGGGCGTCGGAAACAAAATAGACTACTCACTGAAAGAATCATTCATCTGAGCTGGACGCCCCCTCCACCATGCTCCGCATGGTCCCCCTCCCCCGCTTCGCGGGGGCCGATAAGACGCGTCCGCGCCCTCGTCATTGCGAGCCAACGGGTCCGGCCCGAAGTGGCCGGCCCGATGACAGGCTCCGCGAGGCAATCCAGTCTTTTGAGCCACAAGGCTCTGGATTGCTTCGTCGCTTTGCTCCTCGCAATGACGAAATAAAAATTCCTTCTCGCGACGCGCTCCGCGCCCGAGGTTTGCAAACAACCAGGCAAAGTTTCGCCTCCCGCCTCGCATGATCCCGAAATGATCATGCGCAGAGAAGAGGGAGGCGGAGCGCCGAAAGGCGCATGCCGTCCACTGTCCGCGCCACACATCCAAACGTCGCCGCTTGAATGTGCATCGCAGACAAGTCTACGCAGTCTGCGCAAACCTATCTGCTGCGCGGAAGCGGCTTTATCGGAAGCCCGCTCGCCTTCCGGCGCTTCGCCGCGGCACTCGCCAAACCGGCCGTAGCCGGCTGACTAGCTCCAGAACCACGTTTCCTGGAACGGGGCAGAAGCAGGTGTTTTGCCTGCCTCACGCTTGTCCAGTCCAGCGGGCTCCCCGCAGACCGGTCCTTTTGCCGGCCAAGTGGTGCCCCAGAGCCGCCCGGGTGCGGATTGGCAATTCCGCCCGCGGGGACCGCTTCCGCTCCACCCTTCAGGCTTGCCTTCCGGAAAGGCGTCCCTCGAAATGAGCGAGATATTGCCTCGTAACATAATAGGGGACTAATGTCAATAGAAATGTGACGGTACGCCAAAGCACCGGCCTACCCCAAGAGCGCCGCCTGCCGGGCTGGCGGACGGCCGCCGGCGTGATTAGCTCACCATGACGCGTTGCCCCCGGAAGGGGGCAAGCGATTGGACCGCTCCCATGTCACCCTTGTCTTTGCTCCTGAATCTGCTGTGGATCTTGTTTGGCGGCCTCTGGATGGCCGTCGCCTGGCTGATCGCCGCCGCAATCATGGCGATCACCATCATCGGCCTGCCTTGGGCGCGGGCGGCGTTCAACATCGCCTCCTACACGCTGCTGCCGTTCGGCCGCATAGCGGTCTCGCGCCGCGACTATCTCGGCGAGGAGGACATCGGCACCGGGCCGCTCGGCCTTCTCGGCAATCTCATCTGGCTCATCCTCGCCGGCTGGTGGCTGGCGCTCGGCCACGTCATCACCGCCATTCTGCTCGCGGTGACGATCATCGGCATTCCGTTCGCCTGGGCGCATCTGAAGCTCGCCGCGCTCGCGCTCTGGCCGATCGGCAAGATGATCGTGGAGGCCGACGATGTGCCGCTGCGCTATTCGCAGCGTTAGGACATGATCCGGAAAAGTGGAGGCCGGTTTTCCGAAAAGATCATGTTCCACTAAGATACTCTAGCGCAGCCGATAGCAGCAGAGGCGGAGGCGTATCCGCTTGGACCCCGAATTCATCCGCGAATTGTTCGCGCCGTTCGGTCCGGTAACGGTGAAGCGCATGTTCGGCGGCGCCGGCATCTGGTCCGCAGGCTTGATGTTCGCCCTCGTCTTCGACGGCGCGATCTTCCTCAAAGTGGACGAAACCAGCATTCCGGATTTCGCGCGCGAAGGCTCGAAACCGTTCGTCTATACCCGCGCCAAAAGCAAAGGCCGCGTCGGCCGCGCGTCACTCTCCTATTGGCGGCTGCCGGAGCGGCTTTACGACGATCCCGACGAACTCGCGGTCTGGGCCGCCCGCGCGCTCGCCATCGCGCAACACAAAAACTTCGCGCCGCGCGGGCGGGGCAAAAAGGCGAAAAAAAGAGCGAAGTAATGCAAGATGAGTTGAGGGCAGCGGACAGGCGCCGTAAGCTGGGCAAAGGCGGGAAACGCGCCGTGCCCACCGTACGCTTGCTGGGATCGAGCCGGTTCCAATCGGGGGTTCCAATGCACAAAAACGCTCTAAGTCTTGTCGCGCCGGTCGCGCTATGTCTGCTTGCGACCGCGGTTTCGTGGCCTTCACGAGTGAGCGCCGAGGGCGCAGTAGCGATTGGGATTGCGCCCGGTGGGGTTGCGCATGGTTATGCCATTGGTTATGGCATGAATCAAAAAACCGTGGATTTGGCCCGACGGCAAGCGCTTGCGGGTTGTCGCAAATCAAGGGACTCCAATAGCGCCGCAATGGGACGCTGCAAAGTCGTTGCTACCTTTCACAATCAATGTGTTTCCTCAGCGATTGATCCCAAAAATGGAACACCAGGGGCGGGCTGGGCCGTTGGCGATACCCAGAAAGCCGCAGATGGTGAAGCCCTCAACCGATGTCGAAATACAGCCGGGGCCGATCGCAGCGCTTTTTGCAAGATCGCGGATCGACGCTGTGACGGCGACGCAAAATAGACCGCTGCTAAAAAATTCAAGCTGAGATGCCGCCGATTGCCGGGTCGCTAGGCAAGAGACGGCGCTTCGTGCCTTTTGCCCGGCAATGACGAAGGAGGAGTCAACCGTCTAGCAGCCGGCGAGCCGAAACCAGCCCGCTACTCCGCCTTGCCGCCGTGGCGCTTGCACTTGGATTTGAAGTGTTTGCGCTCTTTGCCGTGCAGCCCCTTGGCATTGGCCTGGTCGATGCAGGACTTCGAAATGGCTTTCTTTTCCTCCGCGCTCATTTTGGACGGTGCGGCGGGATTTTGCGCCCAGGCCGTTCCCGTCCCGATCGCGAGCGAAACCAGCATTGCGGCAACGATAGACGATTTCATCAACATGTTTCTCCCCCACTTTCTGCTGCCAATCGGCCTCGAAACCCATCATCGGGTCGGAAATCAAAAAGAGCAATGGGTTTCGTTTCACTCAAACCGTCCTACGTGCTCGTCACCGCCGGGCTTGACCCGGCGGTCCATGCTGAATATCGGCCGACGCTGCCGTGAAGTCAGCGCACGATGTCATTCCAAAGATCGTGCCAATCGGGATTAAGCGAGCGGATAAGCTTGATCTTCCAAGCGCGCGACCAGTGCTTGATATTCTTCTCTCGCTGAATGGCCGCCATCGCGGTGGCATGCTGTTCGTAATACACAAGCATCTTCACGCGATGCTCTCTCGTAAAGCCCCCGACCACACCTTCGCGGTGCTGGTATACGCGGCGAATAAGGTCATTCGTCATTCGTCATACCGACGTAGAGCGTACCGCGGGGGCGGCTGGCGAGGATGTAGACCCAAAAACTCTTCATGCCGAACGTCACCATGGATTGCCGGGTCATGCCCGGCAATGACGAAAGAGGTGGGCGGAGAGGCTAATCCCGGATTTCGCTCGCTCAATACGGGCTACGCTCGCTGCGCTCAGCCCCCTACGCTTGCCGGCGGTCGCGTCATGGCCGGGCTTGTCCCGGCCATCCACGTCTTTGAGTTTCTCCTGCGTTAAGTCGTGGATGCCCGGCATAAAGCCGGGCATGACGTGGGAGGGATCGGCGATCGCAATAGTGGCTTTGCCGAGCAGAAAGACTGATCCCGGATTTCGCTGCCGCTCAATCCGGGCTATGCTTGCTGCAGAGTGCTCGCGATCGACCGCCGCCAAGGCTCACACCAGACTGCGCGCGACATCCGAGATCAACGACATCAAAGGATAGAAACCGACCGCGTGCAGCTCCCCTAGCAAGCTTTCAAAATCCTGGTACTTCGCGCGACCTTCCGAAGCGGCGACAGCCAGCTCGTCGATCTTGTCGGCTACGGACTCTATGGTCTTTTGGCGACGTGCATTTTCAGATCGATCTAACAAACTTGGTCCGTCAACCGCGAATATCGACGAATGCTTGCGCGTATAGTCGGCTACCGCGTTCAGAGCGGCGGGGCTGCTCCGTGCCTTGGCGACCGCGCGTGCGATACAGAACGCGGCATCTTCGATATCCAGCATGTCGCGCGCCAGGTCGGGCCGCTCGTCTTTTCGCCTGTAGGTGCTTAGCGAAAATCCTCCACTCTGCAATTTGTAAAACCCGACCTCGAAATGGCCGAAGGTCGCCGTGCATTTCTCAAGATCAACCGTCCAGGGGTTCCTTGCGCCGCCGCGCGCCTCCACGCGCTTGAGCACCGCTGCCATCTCCTCGGTATGCCGTCGATGCCGAGCAATCTGGTCCTGGTCATCTTCGAAGATCGATACTGAGTCCGGCTTCCAGGCCAGCTGCCGATCCGCCAACGTGCGCCATGCTCGCAACGCGGCTTCGGCCGGTCCCGGCACATCCTCACCTTCAAGCCAACGCCGCAGGGTTCGAGAGGAAACCCCGAGCAATTGCGCCGCCTCGGGGGGCGTGACTTGCAGCATCGAAAGATGCTCGTTCAACTCAGCCGTGGTCATCATGTCTAAATCATAATGTCCAATATGGCATTTGTCAATTGTCATTTTGTCCATCGTTGTGGGACGTCCTTGACGTCATAAGCCATTGATTGAAAAGTGCTTTTCAGACGCAAGGCATGGTAGCAAAATCGCCGCATGATTTTGCACCATACACATGTGTTGATTAGCGGCCGGAGCGATAATGCTCAGGTTGGCAGCTGTGCCCCTCTGACGCAGCGACGATCCAGCGCGAGGAGCCGAGCGCGTCAATGCCGCCAACGAACCGAACGGCGAGATTTTGCGCTCCGATAGCGCGAACCGCTGGATGATTTCGAGGTTGTCGCCGTGAGGAAGGTTGTCGATAGCAATTTTATGCAAAGGGAGGAACTGCGGTCTTTCCTAACCGGATCGACCGAGAATTATGCCGTGCTGACGGACTATGGAGCCATGGAAGCATACAAAGGTGATACTCTCGCCTCGATATTCCATTCTATGGAAATTGTTGCCGATTACCCGAAGCAAGTGATTGTTCTGAAGCCGACATCGATCGTTTGTGGGCTGACCGGACGTGAAGCCGCCTCGCCGGAATCCCTTATCGATGAGACCCAAACCTGTGAATTCCCGGAATATTGCCATCACCTAATCGCGGCAAAACGCGGGGATCGATTTCTCCAACAGCAGCTTTTGGAGCATGGACGCGAAGCGACTATCCACATGGAACGGTGGCTTCAGGATATGGCGACGTTGTCTTCTGGCTTCGAGCAAATGATGACGTTCATTTCGAAAACACATTCGCCTGCGGAGCTTAAAATTCTGCGCCGCCATGAAAGCTATACGCCGGAAATGCGCGAAAAGCTGATTCAGAATGTCCTTATGTTCGCGAAGGAATTGTTCAATGGGCATCCGGCCGTGACGAAATTGCGGGAATTGCCAGAGGTCCGCGACACTTTCCTTTTCCGCTACGCGCTTTGTACCTATGCGCTGATCCTCAAAGCTATTGAGGGCGGCGGAGTTAAGAAGAATCCTGAGAAACTACGTAATACGATGGTTGACGCGAACTTTGCGACGTACTTATTTCGACGGTCTGATGACGAGGGACAAAATCGCTAGCGAGATATACGAGGATGCAGAATTTTTGCTTCGGGAGATTTTTGCTAGACCACCAGCATGGCTAAGGCGACTTCTCCGACCCCTACAGCGTAAATGGTAGTGGTGCGAGCGGCGGCACCCGTAAGCCATTTGACACTATTTTATGTCAGGGTAAATCAAATTGTTACTAAGCATCAGTCTCCCGCAAGGGGAGAGGTGAAACTACAAAAAACTCTGCGGATCGATATCGATGTCGAGCTTGATGCTCCCCTTGGCCTTCGGCGCAGCAGCGAGCCAGTCGCGCAAATAGGCCGAGAGGCCGAAGGCACGCGACCGGAACGCCTATTGACCGCCTGTTACGTTGACTTCGACGGCATGGCTCTTGGCCGGCGCTGCGTGCTCCCATGGCCGTGAATAGGCGAACACGATCCGTGCCGTGCCCGGGGCCCGCGCCTCTATCTGCCACCAATGCGAGCCGGCCGCGCCCATCTGGCCACTCTGGCTAGCCTGATAGCCGGCATCGATCACACGAACGATGGCGAGATTGGAGCTTTGCGCCGTGTCGAGTTGCCACTTGTATCCGGTCGACGGATTTTCGCCGAGCACGATCGTCTTGGACGCGCCGACCGACAGCGCGATGCTCTCGTTGCTTTGCGACACGGCCTGGGCGCCAGCCGGCATAGCGCCGATCTGAGCGAACAGGAGTGCGGACAAGGTAAAAAACCGAAGAGTCATCGTTTCACCTCCTGTGCGGGTCCCTCTTCAAGGCCGCCGACAGAATAGTCACAAAAAGCTCTGCGGATCGATATCGATGTCGAGCTTGATCGAGCCTTTCACCTTTGGCGCGGCGGCGAACCAGTCGCGCAAATAGGCTGAGAGGTCGAAGCCGCGCGGCGATTTGACCAAGAGGCGCAGACGATGGCGGCCGCGCACCAGAGCAAGCGGCGCGTCGGCGGGGCCAAGCACACGCACGCCTTGGTCAAGCGGCGCCGCCCGCGCCAGCGCCCGCGCATAAGATTGCGTGTCGTGCTTGTCGGGGCCGGAGACGACGAGGCTCGCCAGCCGGCCGAACGGCGGATAGTGCACGGCTTCGCGCGCCGCGATCTCGGCGGAGTAGAACGCCTCGCGGTCCTGCGCGATCAGCGCCCGCATCACCGGATGTTCGGGCTGGTGCGTCTGCAGGAGGCCGCGGCCGACGCCCTCGCCGCGGCCGGCGCGGCCGAACACCTGATGCAGCAGCTGAAAGGTGCGCTCGGCGGCGCGCGGGTCGCCGTTGTTGAGGCCGAGATCGGCGTCGACGACGCCGACGAGATTCAGCATCGGGAAGTGATGGCCTTTCGCTACAAGCTGTGTGCCAATAACAATGTCGAAGCGGCCGGCGGCGACGTCGTCCAATTCGGCGCGCAGCCGATCGACCGTGGCGACGAGATCGCTGGAGAGCACCAGCACGCGCGCCTGCGGAAACAATTCGCGCACTTCCTCTTCGAGGCGTTCGACGCCGGGCCCGACGGCAACGAACGAATTCACCGCCTGGCAATTCGGGCATTGCGCCGGATGCGGCATGGCGAAGCCGCAATGGTGGCAGACTAATTGCTTGCGGAAGCGGTGATCGACCAGCCAGGCATCGCAGTTCGGGCAGGAGAAACGAAAGCCGCAGGCGCGGCACAGCGTCAGTGGCGCGTAGCCGCGGCGGTTGAGGAAGAACAGCGCCTGCTCGCCGCGATAAAGCGCCGTTTTCACCGCGCCGGCGAGCGACGGCGCGATGAAGCGGCCGGGCGGCGGCCGCTCATGGCGCAGATCGATCGCCTCGACCGCCGGCATGCGCGCCCCGCCGAAGCGCTCGGGCAGAGTGAGCCGCATGTAGCGGCCGCGCCGGGCGTTGACTTCGGTCTCCAGCGACGGCGTCGCCGAGGACAGCACCACCGGGATCTGGGCGATATGGCCGCGCACCACCGCCATGTCGCGGGCGTGGTAGCGCACGCCGTCCTCCTGCTTGTAGGCCGGATCGTGCTCCTCATCGACCACGATCAGGCCAAGATCGGCATAGGGCAGGAACAAGGCCGAGCGCGCGCCAACCACGACCGACACGTCGCCGTCGGCGACAGCGCGCCACGTGCGCGCGCGTTTGCGCGGCGACAATTCCGAATGCCATTCGGCCGGGCGCACGCCGAAGCGGGCGGCGAAGCGGTCGAGGAATTGCGCGGTAAGCGCGATCTCCGGCATCAGGATCAGGCTTTGCTTACCCGCGCGGATCGTCTCCGCCACCGCCTCGAAATAGACCTCGGTCTTGCCGGAGCCGGTGACGCCGTCGATGAGCGTCACCGCATAGCCGCCCTGGGCGACGGTCGCCTTCAACGCGGCGGCGGCGGCGGCCTGGTCGCTGGAAAAATCCGGCGGCGCGAAATCGGCATCGGGCTTTTCCGCGACCGGCTCCGGCGGCAGCACCACGGTTTCCAGCGTGCCTTCGTCGATCAGGCCGTCGATGACGCCGGCAGAGACGCCGGCCTCACGCGCGGCTTCCCCTTTCGCGCGCACCATGCCGTCGGCGAGGAGTGAAAGCACGCGGCCGCGCGCCGCCGTCAGGCGTTGCGGCGCGGCGCCGGCCAGACGCACGCCGACGCGCTCGCGCTCGGCGCCCAAATGCTCGCCCATGCGCAGGCACATGCGCAAAACCATGCCGCGCGACGCCAGCGTGTAGTTCGCCACCCAATCGACGAAGCTCCGCAGTTCGGGCCTTAGCGGCGGGACGTCGAGTTTCTCCTCGACGTCCTTGAGCCGGTTGTCGAGCCGGGGATTGGGCTTCGGGTTCTCCGCCCAGACCACGGCGGTCGCCTCGCGGGCGCCGAGCGGCACGGAGACGATGTCGCCGGGCGCAAGCGCAAGCGCGTCCGGCACCCGGTAGGAATAGGGCTTATCGAGCGCGACCGGGACGAGGACATCGACGACGCGTCTGGCCATGCTAAATCTTACTGGAGCATGATCTTTTCGGAAAACCGGCTTCCACTTTTCCGGATCATGCTCAGGTGGCCGATTCTCGGGGCTTTAGGAAGGATAAAGACCGGCGACGTACATGTGGGGACGATCGCCCTCTCCATCCTCCCCCGTGGAAACGCGGGAGGAAAGCGGCTGGATGCGCCAAATGGGACCTATAGCCCCCAAAGTCGCGGCCGAGATCGAAGGCTGGCTCGGCCACCTCGCCGACGAACGCCGCATGTCGCCGAAAACGGTCGAGGCCTACCGGCGCGATGTGCGGCAATTCCTCGGCTTCCTCGCCGAACACCTCGGCGGCGCGCCGTCGCTCAAGGAGCTCGCCGCGTTGGCGCCCGCCGACGTGCGCGCCTTTCTGGCCGCCCGCCGCGCTCAGGGCATCGGCAGCCGCTCGCTGATGCGCACGCTCGCCGGCGTGCGCGGCTTTGCCCGCTTCCTCGAACGCAACGGCAAGGGCAAGGTCGGCGCGCTCGCCGCGGTGCGGGCGCCGAAAATCGCCAAGACCCTGCCGCGGCCGCTGCCGGTCGCCGCCGCCAAGGGCATCACCGACCCGGATCTTGCCGCCGGCGAGGAGCGCGAACCCTGGATTGCCGCGCGCGATGCCGCCGTGCTCGCTTTGCTCTATGGCGGCGGCTTGCGCATTTCCGAAGCGCTCGGGTTGAAGCGCGCCGACGTCGGCACCCGCGATACCGTCACCGTGACCGGCAAAGGCCGCAAGGAGCGCATGGTGCCGCTGCTGCCGCAGGTCGCCAAACTCATCGCCGATTACGCCGCGCTCTGTCCCTACGATCTTCCGCAAGACGGCCCGCTGTTCGTCGGCGCCAAAGGCGGCCCGCTGTCGGCGCGCGTGATTCAACTCGCGATGGCGCGGCTGCGCGGTGCGCTCGGCCTGCCGGAGACGGCGACGCCGCACGCCTTGCGGCACTCTTTCGCCACGCACCTTTTGGCGCGCGGCGGCGATCTGCGCTCGATCCAGGAGCTGCTCGGCCACGCCTCGCTGGCGACGACGCAGATCTACACCGAGGTCGACGCCGAGCGCCTGATCGAGGCCTACCGCAGCGCCCATCCGCGCGCTTGATTCAGCTTCATGCTATGCGTCATTTTGGAATGACGAGCAACGGGGGCAAAGACCATGGCCGAAGCACACGAACAGCTCGAACATGCCGAGCATGCCGAGCACGCGTCGCACTCGAACCGGAAGATCGCGCTGTTGATCGCGGTGCTCGCGCTGTTTCTCTCGTTCTCGGAGACGCTGGGCAAGAGCGCGCAGACCGAAGCCATCGACGCCAACGTCAAATCGACCGACACCTGGGCGTTCTATCAGGCCAAGGACACCCGCAAAACGGTCGTCAACGTGGCCGCCGACGAGACGACCCTGCTCGGAGCAGGCCTGACCGATCCTGCCGCCAAAGCGGCAATCGATAAACAGGTCGAGGCTTGGCGCAAGACCGCCGCGCGCTACGAGTCCGACCCGAAGGCGGGGAACGGCCGCAAAGAACTCGCGGCGCGCGCCAAGGCCGAGGAGGAGGATCGCGACCTCGCCATGGCCAAGTACCACCACTACGAACTGGCTTCCGCGGCCTTTCAGATCGGCATCGTGCTCGCCTCGGCGGCGGTGATCACCGGCATGATCGCGCTCGCCTGGTTCGCCGGTCTGCTCGGTGTCGCCGGCCTTGCCGTCCTGGCGCTCGGGCTGTGGGCGCCGCTCATCGTGCCGCTGCCGTAGGTTTCCCGGACTGGCCATGGCGAAGAAAAGCGGCAAGGCCGAACAGCAAGCGGCGCGCAGCGCGCGGCTTGCCGCGGCATTGCGGGAAAATTTGAAGCGCCGCAAGGCGCAAGCCCGCGGCCGCGCCCAGGACCGCCCGGATGACAAGGCCAAACCCGCCGGAAACAGCCGGCCGGTCGCGAAGGCTCCCGACTTTCGCCGCAATCGGGGCAGCGATTAGGAATTATTACGGGACTGGGCGGGAATCATCATGGATCGCATTCGTATCGTCGGTGGCCGGCCGCTCACCGGCACGATCCCGATCTCGGGGGCGAAAAACGCCACGCTGCCCCTGATGATCGCCAGCCTCCTGACCGACCAGACGCTCATTCTCGACAACGTGCCGAGACTGGCCGACGTCGTCCTGCTGCAGCGCATCCTCGGCAATCACGGCGTCGATATCATGGTCAGCGGCAAGCGCCCCGGCGAGACCGCCGATCACGGTCAGACGCTGAAAATTTCCGCCGCCGATATCGTCGATACCACCGCGCCCTACGAGCTGGTCTCCAAAATGCGCGCGAGTTTCTGGGTGATCGCGCCGCTGCTGGCGCGGATGGGCCAGGCGCGGGTCTCCATGCCCGGCGGCTGCGCCATCGGCACGCGGCCGGTTGATCTCTTGATCATGGCCGTCGAACGGCTCGGCGCCAAGATCGAGATCGACGGCGGCTACGTCGTGGCGCAGGCGCCGCATGGCCTGCGCGGCGCCGAGATCGCCTTTCCCAAGGTCACCGTCGGCGGCACGCACACCGCGATGATGGCGGCTTCGCTCGCCCGCGGCACGACCGTGATCGAGAATGCCGCGCGCGAGCCGGAGATTGTCGATGTCGCCGATTGCCTCAACAAGATGGGCGCGCGCATTTCCGGCGCCGGCACCCAGCGCATCGTCATCGACGGCGTCGCCAAATTAGGCGGCGCACGCCACGCCGTGCTGCCCGACCGCATTGAGACCGGCACCTACGCCATGGCGGTCGCCATGGCCGGCGGCGATATTTTCCTGCAGAACGCGCGCCCGGAACTGCTGCAGGCCGCGCTCGACGTACTGCAGCAATCGGGCGTGACGGTCGCGCCGACCAACCAGGGCATCCGCGTCGCGCGCAACGGCGCCCACCTCGCGCCGACCGAAGTGACCACGGCGCCGTTCCCCGCCTTCCCGACCGACCTGCAGGCCCAACTAATGGCGCTGATGACGCGGGCGCGCGGCACCTCACATATCGTCGAGACGATTTTCGAGAACCGTTTCATGCACGTGCAGGAATTGGCCCGGCTCGGCGCGCGCATTCATCTCGACGGTGAGCGGGCGACCATCGAAGGCGTCGAGCGGCTCAAGGGCGCGCCGGTGATGGCGACCGACCTGCGCGCCTCGGTCTCGCTGGTCATCGCGGCGCTCGCCGCCGAGGGCGAGACCATCGTCAACCGCGTCTATCACCTCGACCGCGGCTTTGAGCGGCTCGAGGACAAGCTGGCGCGCTGCGGCGCCTCGATCGAGCGGCTGGCGGGATAGTCGGTAGAAATACCGCCCGGCAGGGCTTATCTCTCAGGCGAGACGCATGGAACATGATCCGAAAAAGCCTGCCCCCGGACGCGATCCGGGGGTGGAAGCCGGTTTTCCGAAGAGATCCTGCTCCACTAAGATATTAGCCAAGAAAGCACGCCGGAGTTCCGTATGACCGCTGCCCCCGCCCCCATCTCGCTGGTCGACCGCGCCGGGCTTGACCGGCCGCGCCTCACCAAGATCATTTCCCGCGGCCTCGAAGGTGCCGACGACGGCGAACTTTATCTCGAATACAGCCAATCGGAGATGCTGGTGTTCGATAACGGCCGGCTGAAGCAGGCGACTTACGACACCTCGCAAGGCTTCGGTTTGCGCGCCGTCAAGGACGAAGCGGTCGGCTATGCGCATGCCTCCGACGTGTCCGAAGCGGCGATCGCGCGGGCCGCCGATGCCGTGCGCGCGGTCAAGGGCGGCTATTCCGGCCACTACGCCGCGCCGCCGGCGCGCACCAACGTCAAGCTCTATGGCGAGGAGAGCCCGCTCGGCAGCCCTGCCTTCGAAGCCAAAGCGCGGCTCCTCGAAACGATCGACGCCTATGCGCGGGCCAAGGATCCCCGCGTGCGACAAGTCTCGGTCAGCCTCGGCGCCACCTGGCAAGCGATCGAGATCGTACGCGGCGACGGCGAAACCTATCGCGACGTGCGCCCGCTGGTGCGCGTCAATGTTTCGGTCGTCGTCGGCGACGGCGACCGTCAGGAAACCGGCAGTGCCGGCTACGGCGGCCGCGAGGGCTACGCGCGCTTCGTCATCGCCGACACCTGGCAGCATGCCGTCGACGACGCCGTGCGTCAGGCGCTGACCAATCTCGCAGCGGTGCCGGCCCCGGCCGGCGAGATGGACGTTGTGCTCGGTCCCGGCTGGCCCGGTGTCATGCTGCACGAGGCGGTCGGCCACGGACTCGAAGGCGACTTCAACCGCAAGAAGACCTCGGCCTTCGCCGGGCTGATGGGCCAGCGCGTCGCGGCAAAAGGCGTCACCGTCGTTGACGACGGCACTATTGCGGTCCGCCGCGGTTCGCTCTCGATCGACGATGAAGGCACTCCGACCAACCGCACCGTGCTGATCGAGGACGGCATCCTCGTCGGCTATATGCAGGATCGCCAGAACGCCAGGCTGATGGGGATGAAGCCGACCGGCAACGGCCGGCGCCAAAGTTTCGCCCATGTGCCGATGCCGCGCATGACCAATACCTACATGCTCGCCGGCGACCGCGACCCCGGCGAGATCATCGCCGCGGTGAGGAACGGCATCTACGCCGTGCATTTCGGCGGTGGCCAGGTCGACATTACCAACGGTAAATACGTGTTCGAGTGCACCGAGGCCTACCGCATCGAGAACGGCAAGCGCGGGGCGCCGATCAAGGGCGCCATGCTCATCGGCAACGGGCCGACGGATCTTAATCGCATCTCGATGGTCGGCAACGATCTCGCCCTCGACCACGGCATCGGCACCTGCGGCAAGAACGGCCAGGGCGTCCCCGTCGGCGTCGGCCAGCCGACGCTGCGCATCGACGGCATCACCGTCGGCGGCACGGGGTGAAAGCTGGCGATCATCCCGTGCAGTTTTGCATCCAGAATAAGCAAATTGCTTTTGCGCAAAGATTCCGCACAAAGAAACGCTTCCCTAAGTTGCTATAAAGGTATAAGCGTTTTTCAGTGGAGCAGCATGACCGCTTACTTTTCAGGCATCAATTCTTAGAAGGCCTACGCTCCATCTGGTAGCGCCGGATTCAAAATTCAGCGCCTCGGCAATTCGAAAAGCGAAAATGCCAGATTTGCTGTGTCCGTCGCGGGCCAGCGAGGGGAGCGACGCGTGTCCAGGATCATCATACGGCTTTTGCCGCTTTTATTACTCTTTTATTTTCATCCCGGCAGCGTCGGCGCACAGCAGCCCAATCATTCGCTAAGCCTGAATTTGGGCGACGCGGTCGTCACCGGATTTTCCGGAACTCTGGCGCCTGACGCGGCGAAGCCGCACCCGGCGAACAAATCCGCGATCGATCTCACCTTCATCAACCCCGACGGACCGTCGGCCCGCGTCATCAATATTGGCCAACCAGGATATGTCTGGGACGGCCGGCTGCTTGCGGCTCCCAAGACGTTCGACGTGTTCGCCAAAGACGTCGGCCAGGTTTTCGGCGGCGCGCTCGACGATCAAACCCCACCCAACATCTATGTCGCCGCCACCTCGATGTTCGGCCTCAACATCGTCAGTCGCGGACGCGACGGCTTGCCCGAGCGTAGAAAGAAAGGCGGACCCGGCGCCGGCTGGATGAAGGGCCAATTCGGGCTCGACCTGCAGGGCGGACCAGGCGGCATCTACAAGGTCGACGGACGCACCGGCGCGGTCACGCTATTCGCGAATGTCACGCTCGACGGCGTGCCGAATCCGGGCCCGGGTTTGGGCAACCTCGCCTACGATTCCATGCACAAGCAGTTGTTTGTGTCGGACCTCTACACCGGCATGATCCATCGCTTCGATCTCGACGGCAAAGAGCTCAGCCACTATGACCACGGCGTTACCGGGCTCGGTGCGGCCAATCTCGCAGTCGTTGCGTTCGATCCCAAGAACCGTCCCAACATCGCCAGCGAGCGCTTCGACACCGACCAGCCGGACACATGGGGATTTGCTCCGACCGCGCGCCGGGTCTGGGGCCTCGCCGCACATGAGGGACGGCTTTACTACTCAGCCGGCGACGGCTCCGCTAACGGGCCGCAAATCTGGTCGGTCGGTATCCAACAGGACGGCGGCTTCGCCGCCGATCCGCGCTGGGAACTCGACGTTCCGGAGCAAGCGGGTCCGTTGCCGGTTTCCGACATCGCCTTTTCGCATCAGGGCGCGATGATCCTCGCGCAACGTGGCCTGATCGCCGGTGCTTATGACTATTCCGCCTTCACCCAGCCCGGCAAACCGCAAGTGCTGCGGTTTTGGTTGAAAGACCCGAACGATCCGCCGTCGCCCGGCCGCTGGAAGCTGGCGCCGGACGAATATGCGGTCGGCCTCGCCGGCGACTACCGCAACACCAACGGCGGTGTCACGCTCGGTTACGGCTATGCAGCGGACGGAACGCTCAGCACTGCAGTTTGCGAGGCCGCGCTTTGGACCACGGGGGCAAAATCTCCGCAACAATCCGGCGCTGCGCAGCCAGCTCGAATCCGGCGGCCCGCTCGTGGTTCACGGGCTGCAAGGCAGCCCGGCGGATTTGGTGCGTAATGCCAACACGCCGCCGATGGTCAGTTATTTCGTCAACTACAACGACAAGTTCGACGACCCGCGCGCCAGCGGCCACATCGGCAGCGTCCGCATCTACACAACGCCCTGCGCGCCGGCGGCCTATGTTCGGCCGGTCGCTGCCAATCCGGCTGGTGGTGGCGGCGGTGGCGGTGGCGGTGGGGCCTGCGTCTGCCAGCCACCGCTTCTCCCGGGCACCCTCCCTGGCCAGTGCGTCTGTCCAAAAGGCACTGTGCTCGAGGGCAATGAATGCGTGCCGCAGACTTGCCCGGCGCCGCTAGTTTACAATCCCGTCGCCGGCGCGTGCGTCTGTCTGCCCGGTAGGAAATGCGTCTGCCCGCCGCCGCTGGTCGCGGGTGCCACCCCTGGCGAGTGCGTCTGGCCGCTCCAGACCAAGCAATGCGTGCGAACCAACGGCTCGCTCATCATTGAAAAGACGGTCACGACCCACGGCACCCTGCTGATCCCGTGGCCCGCCGGCATACTGTTCCCGATGACGCTCACGTGTAGCCCGCCGCCCTTCAACGCGTCCTTCAGTCTGGCCGCCAATGGGACCTACACGGCGAACAACATTCCGTTCGGCAGCACCTGCACGGTCGCGGAAGGTGCTATGCCCGCGTTTCCACCAAATCTCTGCCCGCGGGGCACCGTTCCCGTGTGGTTCCCGCCGCTGAGCTATACTCCAGCGAGTGTGGTCATTAACGGAACGACTGCCACCATAATCGTGCACAACTCGATGACCTGCGAAAAACGGGCATGTCCGCCGCCGCAGGTCATGAATGTTGACGGCATCTGCGTATGTCCGCCGCCGATGGTGACGGGCGCGGTCCCCGGTACGTGCGTCTGTCCGCAGGGCACCACGCTGGTGAATGGCAAATGCGTGCCGGTGGACACTTGTCAGCCACCGCTGGTCATGATCCCCGGCGCGGGTTGCAGGTGTCCGGACGGCGAGGTGCTGGTCGGCAAGGAATGCGTGAAGCGCATCGTCTGCAAGCCTCCGCTGGTCCCGAATGCCGCCGGCACGGCGTGCGTGCGCAATCAACCCGAGAAGCCGAAGCGCGAGCAAACGTGCAAGCGCGCCTTCGTCTGGAATGGCGACATGTGCGTCAAGCGTAAAACCGAGCCGAAAGAGGAAAATCCCCGTGAGCGGCCCGGCTTCCGCGTTCCAGGCACACTTCCCGGCTCAGGCGGTGGCCTAGGCGGCGGGGGTGGGGGTGGCACGCCCGGCCGCCGCTAACGGCCGGCGCCAAAGTTTTGCCCATGTACCGATGCCGCGCATGACCAACACCTATATGCTCGCCGGCGACCGCGACCCCGCCGAGATCATCGCCGCGGTGAAGAACGGCATCTACGCCGTGCATTTCGGCGGCGGCCAGGTCGACATTACCAACGGCAAATACGTGTTCGAATGCACCGAGGCCTACCGCATCGAGAACGGCAAGCGCGGGGCGCCGATCAAGGGCGCAATGCTCATCGGCAACGGGCCGACGGATCTTAATCGCATCTCGATGGTCGGCAACGATCTCGCCCTCGACCACGGCATCGGCACCTTCGGCAAGAACGGCCAGGGTGTCCCGGTCGGCGTCGGCCAGCCGACGCTGCGCATCGACGGCATCACCGTCGGCGGCACGGGATAGAGACCGGGGACTTGCTTGGAAGGGTCGTCTTTGTTTTGCGCCGACCTTGGTTGACTTGGACGTGTACTCACAGATCGAGTTTCGTGAGTAGCAAATGATCCACGATCAATTCCGGCTTTGCGTCCAACAGCGGACTTTCCGCCTCCATCGCTGAATGTCCGGTAAGGGGCCCAAAGGGAGACATGATCCAGATGATCTCAAGGGGCAATTTCAGGTCGCCCGGGATGCTGACCCGCCCGCTGCGGGAGAACAATGATGCAGGCGATGATGAAAGTCGCGATAACCGCCGAGGCGATCGGACGGCTCAACGACAGTCCGCCGTCGCTGACGGGCTTGTCGAGGAGATCGCCAACCGTTGCTCCAAGCGGTCGAGAGATAATAAAGGCGGCCCAGAACAAGAGGACCCGCGAAACCTTCGTCCAGCAATAGGCGGCGGCCAGCACCGCCAACCCGGCGGCGAATACGAGCGCGCCGCCTTCATATCCTAACCCCGTATCGTCGGCCATCCAGTCGCCAAGCGCCGTGCCGAGCGTTTGGGAAAATGTAATAGCCGCCCAGTAGAAAGCTTCCATTTTCGGCGTCGAGACTGTTGCGACAGAGATTGAGCCGAGCGACCAATACCACATGCCAAGCACGGTGATCAGGCAGACGAACAAAAGAGACGACCCGCCGGCGTAACCAATGCCCAAAGAGCGGTCCGCGAAATCGGCCATGGTTGTGCCGGCTGTCGTAGAGGCAACGATGGTCGCCCAGTAGAGGAACGGATGAAACCTATCGACAGCGATCTGCCAGACGACGAGCGCGACAAGCAACGAAAAGAAAATGGCCGTTCCAACGAGGTAACCCCAATTCAACGTCATCGTGACGGTGTCGCCGAAGGTCTCTCCGAGCGTCGTTGCCGCGATCTTGATGATCCAGAAAACGAGCGTGACTTCGGGAACTTTACTCCCGCGCTGCTCAACATGACGTAGCATTAGCACACCCACTTCAGCGAGAAGAACGCACGGGATCGCATGCAATCTGGCACGAGTGTAATGCTGGAGCCAGCATGGCACCGGGCGGGTAACTCTACGCGGCTAAACGTCCTCACTCGCGTCCTCGCTTATTTCGCCCGGCAGGCCGATCAGTTCACGTAAAGAAATTATTATGGGTACTTGTGGGTTCGGCATAATCTCAACCCGCTAGCTGAAGCAATATGCCAGTCATGGCGATGACACGGCTTCTTTCCCACAGCCAAGCCGCGCGGTTCTACGACTTGCTCGGTGCAAGGTTGGATACGCAAGCGTTCTACGAGGCCGAAGCGTTGCGCGACCTCGTTGCGCACCTTGAATTGGAGACATGCCGATCCGTCATGGAATTCGGCTTTGGCACCGGCCGGCTCGCAGCAGAACTCCTCAGCGCGCATCTCCCTCCCAACGCGACTTACTTTGGATTAGATGTCAGCGCCACAATGAATGCTCCCGGGTACGGCCACCGCCATCATTGGGGGCCGGGCTATGGCAGGTACGGACACGGCTACGGCTACGGCATGATGGGTCCCGGTTGGTAGGGCGGCGACCGCGGCTGAGACGGCCGATCCATGTCAACCGGGCCTTGCGACAAGGTGTCTGTCCG
This sequence comes from uncultured Alphaproteobacteria bacterium, assembly GCA_963721025.1. GTDB lineage: Bacteria > Pseudomonadota > Alphaproteobacteria > Rhizobiales > Xanthobacteraceae > BOG-931. The sequence goes on from CAVRHN010000007.1 coordinate 273,268, forward strand.
CACGGAACTGCTACCAGAAGTCCGCAGGGGCACGACTTCTGCAACGGGTCAGGAGCGACCGATTCACGATGTCTGCGCAATGCCCGCTTCCCACCCGATAGCAACCCAATTGGTGCATTACGGCAACTGCCGCGATGACAGCATTCGATGAGCTAATCGTGAGAGCGGGCTTTACTCCTCAAACCTTCCACTTGATCGAACACCCCATTGAAGGAATTTGCTCCGCCGGACCATGGCCGGTTTCGGCGACCTGCTCCATCGCCTCGAAAAGGTCGCGGCGGGCATTCGCAACCGGCGTCATGCGTGAGGCGTCGAGCCGCCCGCGGTATTGCAGCTCGTCTTGCGCGTTGAAGCCAAAAAAGTCAGGTGTGCACTGAGCGCCATAGGCTCTCGCTACGTCCTGCGTCTCATCGATAACGTAGGGGAAGGTGAAGCCGTGCTTGGCCGCAAACGCCTTCATGTTGTCGAAAGAGTCCTCGCGATGAGCCTTGGTGTCGTTCGGCATGATGGCAATCGTTCCGATTCCGATCCGGCGCAGCGCCTTGGCTTCCGCGACGATGCGGCCGATGCTCGCCTTCACGTAGGGACAGTGATTGCAAATGAAGACAACGAGCGTGCCCTTCGGCCCCCGCACGTCGGCGAGCGAGTAGGTTTTTCCGTCCACGCCCTTGAGCGCAAAGTCGCGTGCTTTCCAACCGAACTCGCAAACGTTGGTCTTAGATAATGCCATTACAAATCCGGATCGAATCATGAAGTCGTCGTCATATCTCACCATCGAGAACAGACGTTCAGTTGGCAATATGAGTGTGGTGCTCTACGATGCCCGCCCTCACGAGGGGTGTAATGAAAATCGAGGGCCCCCGTCAATATCACCAATTGGCCCGGCGAAGTCTCGCCACCGGTGGAGACCGAACCGCTGGTGAAGTTTGATCCTAAACGAAAACGGCTGAAGGTGGATCGCCCCTTGCACAAGCGAAGTGAGAGCACCTGAGGCCAGCGATCATTCGCACGACGGTTCGCGAACCTACTTCAGGGTCTTCGACTTACCGCCCGGTCGCATCAATCGCATCATAAGGACATCAGCCCATGCCGTTGTCTTCCCCCTCTGCCCGGTCGCCCAGTCACAGGCGAACGGTGATCTACCGGAGCTACCGCCGCACCGACGGGCTGTGGGACATCGAGGCCGAGCTGCGCGACGAAAAGGCGGAGCCTTACCACGATATGGAGCGCGGGCTGCTGCAGCCTGGAACCCCCATTCACGACATGGCGGCGCGCGTAACCACTAACGACGACATGGTCGTTCGTGCGGTGGAAGTCGACATGCGGGCCACGCCATTCTCGCTGTGCGGCGACAGCGCCGGCGCATGCCAATCCCTGGTCGGCGCCAAGCTCGGCGAGCGCTGGCGGCAAACCCTGAACCAGCACCTCGGTGGCGCGAAGGGCTGCACGCATCTTCGCGAGGTTCTTTTCGGCGTGGCCACGGTCGCCATGCAGACGCTCTGGGCGCATTCTCGCGAGAAGGCGCTGCTGGCGGGCGAAGAACCGGAGCAAGGAGAGCAACGGCCGCGTTTCCTCGGCAGTTGTTATTCCTGGGCGGTAAACCGCTCCGTCGTCGCCCGCTACTTGCCGCAATTCTGCGGGCGCGATGAATGAGGCGAAGATCAACGCGGCGGCGGCCGGCCGCCGACATCCTGGAAATGCGTGCTGCGATGCACACTCGACTTCCGAAGTAGGTCAATCGCGCCGTATCGTGCGTGCGCCAATCGCTTCCGCTACGACCTCAAGTCCGCACATATCGCTGCATTGCCGGACGTGCGTCAGCGCGGCCTTCGTTGGCTGCGGCGATCAGGCCACGCTTGGCCGCGTCGGCTGGCGCCGCGGTCCCATGAAGCCAAACAGACATCCAGCAACCTTGCGCATCTGGATCTCCTCCGATCCCTCGGTGATCCGATAGCGCCGGTGATGGCGATAGATGGGTCCGAACGGCTTCCGGTGGCGCGCATAGTCCACGCTCTCGTTGATGCAATTGACCGCCGCGCCCCGCGTCATGTCAGGGCTTCCGGCGAGCAGCCGCGGCCTAGGCTTATTCTAGGTCGTAAACCGCTTGATCGTTGGCAGCGCCTGCTCGACACACAGCCGGCCTTCGGCGATAGCTTCTTTGGCTCGATTAAACTCCATGAGGGTGATGTGCTGCAGGCGCGGAAGTAGCATGACATGCGGCGGCTCGCCGGCCAGTCGCGCGCGGGTGATGTGGTCCTGCATAATGTTGATCGAGTTGGTGAGCACATCGAAATAGCCCGGGCTGGCCGGTTCGCGCTGCAGCAAGCGCGGCACGATGCTTGCCGCCTGCTCGCGCAAACCGGTCGGCAATCGCTGCAACAGCCGGCGAGCAATTTCCCCCGGCATCGGCGACTGCGTTGCGGCGGCGGGCGCATCTATTTCCGTCTGGAAACGCCGGCCCACCAGATCTCCGTTCAGATTCACCGCGATGATCACATCGGCGCCCATGGCGCGACAGACCGAGACCGGCACTGGGTTTGATAACCCGCCATCGACCAGCCATTGATCGCCGATCCGGGCCGGACCAAAGATACCGGGCAGCGCGATGGAAGCGCGAACCGCTTGATCGATCGGACCGTCCTGCAGCCAGACCTCGCGCCCAGTCACGAGGTCCGTCGCGACGGCCGCGTAGCGTTTTGGATAGCTCTGGATTGGGCTCGTCATGCCGAATTGGTGCATGAAGTCGATGATCAGCTTGCCGCTGATCAGGCCGCCTCCGGTGAGCCGAACATCCAGGAGCCCGACTATTTCCCGCCATGTCGCGGCTTCCGCCCATTGCCGCAGCTCATTCAATCGTCCTGCCACAAAGGCGGCTCCGACAAACGACCCCATGGAGGTCCCGCACACGATGGCCGGCTCGATGCCGGCCTCGATCAGTGCATTGATGACGCCGATGTGCGACCATCCCCGCGCAGAGCCACTGCCGAGGGCGAGACCGATCAGCGGTCGAGTCATGATGCGCCTCTGCCGTCTAAGGGGGGCTGATGGCCGCCCGAAGAAGAACGAAGCGCGGCCGCCCCGATAGCTCACTATAGGCCCACCGAGGCATGTCCGGCATCATGGCGTGAGCAGCGCCCGGCCTGGCCGGCCTTTCCTGCCCGAAGAACAGTTCTGGAAATCCCGCCCGCGCGCAACCCGCGCGACGCCTGGCATTGCGGTAGCGCCGTGCGCGATGAGAGCGCCCCGTCGGGGCGGCTCACAACCACCGGGCGAGCTACCGGTAGCCAGCGAGCGACCACTTCATTTGGTGTTTGAGCTCGTTGTTTTGACCTCGGACGCTGGGACATTCCCGCCAGCTGGATCTTGTTTAAGCAGGCAGTAGCCGTCCTTTTCGAATGCTTGGAGCCATCTTCCCGTTTCTGAACCTGCACGTGCTGCTACCGGCTCGATCGTTCCAGACCGCACAAATTCCCACTCCTCAGGCTTTGGGAAAACACGACCAGAGGCGTCAGGCGAGACAGCAAGAGCATTGGGGTCGGACTTACTTCGAAAAATCGACACTCTGATGATGGGCATAGGTACCGGTGACTTTGTTGTTGCTATCTGCGCAGTTAGAGAACAAACCGACAATTGTCCAATAAATGAAAATGGCATTCTCCATATTTTTTCGATATGGTTTGCCGCAGCTGCAAGTAAGTCGATTCCGATCTCCTGTCTAAAACTGGGAGAGCAGCCAATGGAACTGCGCCAGCTGCGCTACTTTGTTGCGGTCGCCGAGGAGCGGAATTTTACGCGCGCGGCAAAGAGGCTGCGCACGCATCAGCCGCCCCTGAGCACGCAGATTCGACAATTGGAAAAGGAATTGGGAACACCATTGTTTCGATGACTGGCAAGAGGCGTCGAGCTAACGGATGCGGGGAAGCTCCTGCTTGAGCAAGCCCGCATCATTCTCAAACAGGTCGAGGACGCCGCGATCGGAGTACGCCGACGCGCCCGCGGTGAAACGGGGCGGATCATCGTCGGCTCTGGCGGTTCTTATTTCCATCCGGTCATCATGGACGTACTTTACGAGTGCAGGACGCGCTACCCAAGTCTCATAATCGCTCCGGAAGTGGAGGTAACCAACATTCCTCTGCTGATCGGGTGGTTACGAACAGGACGGATCGATGCGTGTCTTCTCCCGCTACCGATGGGCGACAGTGAGGGTCTCATAGTCGAACCTTTAGTCGACGAAGATTGCGTGATTGTCTTACCGAGTGGACATCCACTGGCCATTTCTGCGTCTGTGCCTCTGGCAAGTCTCGCCAAAGAAAGGTTCGTCCTCTTCTATCGTGGCTGCAATCCAGCCCTGCTTGAATCAATAATCGACGCTTGTGCCCGGGCGGGTTTCAGCCCAAACCTCTGGCAGGAAGCAGCCCAGATCGTGCAAGTCATCCCCATGGTGGCGACGGGCTTCGGCGTATCAATTGTGCCGCGATCCTTTAGCCAGGTCCACTTCGCTGGCGTCAATTACATGGATATTAAGGGGGATGGACCGCGTTCAGCGATCGGATTGGCTTGTCGTAGTGACGAGCGTTCTGTCGCCATCAAAAATGCCATGGAGGTGGCTCATCTTGCCAGAGCTCAGGCGCGATTAGCGTGACTCAGGCAAAGTGCGCGCAATCGCCGAACGACGGCTCCAACTCTTTGGCATGGCGTAATCCGGGTCCAGCAATTGACTCTTCGGCATGTCGCCTCGGGGTCAATCGCGCCGTATCGTGCGAGCGCCCAGGACTTCCGCTACGACCTCAAATCCGGACATATCGCTGCATTGCCTGACGTGCCCCACCACGGCCTTCGTTGCTGCAGCGATCAGGCCACGCTTGGCTGCGTCGGCTGGCGCCGCGGTCCCATGAAGCCAAACAGAAATCCAGCAACCTTGCGCATCTGGATCTCCTCCGATCCCTCGGTGATCCGATAGCGCCGGTGATGGCGATAGATGTGTTCGAACGGCTTATGGCGGGAGTACCCGATGCCGCCATGCACCTGCATGGCGCGATCGGCAGCCTCGCAGCAGAGCCTATTCGCCCAGTAATTGCACATGGACACTTTGTCGGAGAGCCGCTGCTCGATGTCGGTCTGCGTCATTTGGTCCATTTCCCAGGCGGTCTTGCGGATCAAAAGCCGCAGCATCTCGGCTTGGGTCGCGAGTTCGACCAACGGCCATTGGATGGCCTGGTTCTCGGCAAGGGGGCGTCCGAACGGTTTCCGTTGCCGCGCATAGTTCACGCTCTCATTGATGCAATAGACCGCCGCGCCGAGCGAGCTCGCCGCCTGGCGAATGCGATTCTGATGCACGAAGCATTGCGCCAATGCGAGGCCAGCGCCGACCTTGCCGAACAGGGCATCCTCCGCAACGAACACATCCGTGAAGCTGACCCGCGGATGATCCGTAGGCATGTTGAAGGTCCATAAGTACTCCTCGACCTTGACGCCTTCGGCCTCGGTCGGCACCAGGAAGCAGGTGATGCCGCTGGCGTCGCCATGTTGTCCCGAGGTCCGCGCAAACAGCGCGCAATGGGTGGCGACGTGCATGCCGGTGGTCCACATCTTCTCGCCATTGATCAGCCAACCTGCGGCGCCATTGCGTGTCGAGCGGACCGCGCGCGTCTCCATATGCGTAGCATCGGAGCCATGATTTGGTTCCGTCAGGCCGAAGGTGATGCGGTATTCTCCGGTAATGCTGCCCTCAATCATCGCCTGCTGTTCGGGCCTGCCGTAAAGGTCAAGCATGGTCACCAACGGCAGATTGCCGACGATGGAATGCTCGTTCTGCAGGTCGTTGTGGAGGCCGAGACCCTTCGCTGCAAAATGTTCGCGAATCACCGCCATCCACAAATCCGAACCATCGCGGCCGCCGTACTTCTTCGGCAGGGTAAAGCGGTAATGGCCGGCTTGGTCGGCGCGGTCCCTGGCGCGCCGCAGCAGAGCCTCCCATTCGCGGCGCGGCAACCCGCCGCGTTCGAAATCGGTCCGTGCCCACTCGCGCCGATGATCGAAGAAGCGGACGTTGTCGTCGGCGTTTTCGAGCGGGCAGATTTCCGCCTCGATGAAGGCATCTAGGCGATTGAGATATTCGGTCAGTCCGCTCGGCAGATTGAAATTCATGTCGAGGTTCGTTGACAAGGCCGTTCCTCCGCTTCGCTATTCCTCCGCTTCATCTTTTTTACGCGCAGCCGCGGCTCCGTTCCGCGCGATCGCCGCCAGGTAAGCGGAATAGCTTGGCTGATCGATGGCAAGCCGATCCAAAGTCGTCGCGCGCAGGTGTTCGCGCAGCCGCGGCTGATCGAGTGTGATCTTTCCAGAGGCGATTTGCTCGCAAAGCTCCTCCCGCATCACCTCAAGCTCATCGTTGCTGCCGAGAAGCTTTGCCAGGCGGCGGCGCTCGCGCTTGTCGGCGGCGCTCTGCTGCTCGATTTCCCGACGGACCAGATCAATGGCGTTGATGCTGACCCGCAAGTTAAAGGCGCGGCCGCCGCTTAGCGACGGCAGCAGGTCGTCGCGGAGAAAACTCGCCACTGACGCCAGCAGCTCGGTTGCCGGGGGATGCTTCATGGCACGCCTTCCGGAGCAAGCAGGTCCAAAAGATCGAGCTCGGTTTCAGAGATGCGACGGCCGATCATCGCCCGCTCCACCGTGATGGGCACGCCGGCCTGTGCCGGGCACGCCATGGAGCGGCAGATCAGCCCCCAGCGCAGCGTACCCAAGGTGCGCCAATAGAGCACCCTGTCGACGTCGATGTCCTCGCCACCCGCGGAACGATAGCCCTCGAGCATCTGCTCGACGCTGCCGAAGCCGCCGACCGGCTTATCGATCATGCCAAAGCGCCAGCTGTTGATCGTTATCCAGCCTAAATCCTCGGCGGGGTCGCCGAGATGCGCGAGCTCCCAATCGAGCACGGCGCGCACCCCCTCAGGGCCGACAATCAAGTTCCCGTTGCGAAAATCCCCGTGCACCAGCCGCGGTATGCGCGCTTCGCCGGGGGCGCGATCGCGCAACCAGCCAAACGCGGCCTCGAATACCGCGCTGCCGCCGCCGAAGGATCGATAGCTCCGGTAAAGCTCGTCAAGCTCGCTGCACGCAAACTGTGTTTTCAGGGGCGGGAGAGTCGCCACAGGAATCGCATGGATGCGCGCCAGAATCGCGCCGCATTGGAAGCTCAGCTGCGGTCGTATCTCGGCAAATTCCGGATTTCGCAGAATGCGGCGCGCGAGCGTTTCCCCTGCGATTCTCGCCGATAAGAAGCCGGCACCGAGACCATCGCGAGGTTCGAGGATATGGCAAATGCGCGGCGTCGGCACGCCGCATTCGCCGGCGCGGCGAATCAGGCGCGCCTCACAGTCGGGCTCGATGGTTCGCTCGCTCGGCACAGCATCGGCAGAGAGGCGGCGCATGATCAGCGGCAGCGCATCCGCGCCGCCAACCGCATCGAACGCCCAGGTTTCCTTGTTGGCGCCGCCAGTCAGGCGCTGCAGCGATCCTTGCCTGAGGTGGCCGCAGCCGAGACGAACGAGGAGGGCGTCGAGTTTGTCGGCCAGGCAAGCGTCGTCACTCTGCTGCGATTGCGACTGCCTCACGATCTACCCTCTCAGGCCGAAGGCCTTATAGCACATGGCGACGAGGTTAAGTCGTGCACGACAGCCAAATCAGCCGCACCATGGCACGTATCGGTCATTCGCGTTGGATAAACGATGTCCACGCAATGTCCGCTTCGCCCCCAACTGCGGTCGAATTGATGCAGCGCGGCGAACGGCAGGAACGGGCCAAAAGCGGAAATGCTGGCTGAAAGATTCGACATGCCCCACATCGAAATCGGTGGGCTTAAGAAGAAGGTCTTTAACGTGAAAGCCGGGATGCCCTACGGCGCGGTGCCGTATATTTCCGATAGCCGACTATGGGCAAAAGCGAGAGCGGGTGGCATATCCATTCGCCCGCCAATGGCCTCGATGTAGGCACCGGTTTTGCTCTCGCGGGCTGCCTTCATGGCGGCATCCAGTTCGCCGAGGGTTGACACGCGCGCGGTGAACCAGTCTGCGCACCCAAGCGCCTTGGGGAGGTCTGCATACTTCCACGATGAGAGGTCGTTGTAAGTCCAATTGGGGTTCTCCTGCAATGCTCGCTTGGCGAGGTAACCACCATTGTTGAGCACAATGATGATGATGTTGGTTGCGAAGCGCCCCATGTTGCCGATGTCGTTCGCCGTCATTTGATGAGCGCCTTCACCGGTAATCAAAATCGTTCGCCGGTTCGGGTCAGCAAGCGCAATGCCAAAGGCGGCTGGAGTAGCCCAACCAATCGATCCCCAGAGAAATTGCGTCTCAACCCTTACCCCGTCGGCAAGCAACATCGGCGCCAAACCGAAGTTCGTGCTGCCGCTCTCAAGGACGACGGTATCACCGGCTTGCAGGAACGACGCGTATCGCGGATAGAGCGCTGCCATCGTGATCTTGTCCGAAGAACTGCCCTCAGGAGAGGCTGAATGCTGCCGCGTTCGCCGATACGGCGCCGACGGAGTCTTGAATTTGGCGAGCTCTGCCAGAATGTCCGCAAGGCGGACGTCGGCAATAATCTGCTGCCCGATCCTAACGTCATTGAGCCCTATTGTGACGAATCGCGATGGATCGAGTTGAGCGGAATAGGACGCTGTTGTGATACCATTGAAATTGACGCCGCCGAGATCGAGGACCAAATCGGCACCCTCGACAATTTGCCGCGTCTTCTGATCAGACACTGCGCCAACATACATGCCGGCGAACTGCGGATGGCCTTCATCGATCACGCACTTTTCCATTAGCGTCGTGGCAAACGGACAGCCCAAGGCTTCAATCGCCTTTTGTGCTTCCCTCTGCAGGCCGAGGCGTGAAATCGTAAATGCCGGCAGTGCAACGACTGATTTCGCATTTCTGATGCGCTTAGCGATGGCGGCCATTGCTTTCTGAAGTGATCTTTCGCTGGATTTGAACGCCAGCGGCTTCACCTCAGCCGATTTAACCGGAGACTGCGCATGATCCGATGGAACCCCAATGTAGGCTGGCTGATTGTTGCGGCGTGCTTCAGCGATCACACGTTCCATTTCAATGACGCAGTTGTCGGGATTTATTAGGGCGTGGCAGCACGCCGCCGCGGCGGAAACGTCGACAAAATTGCCGAAAATCCCATCACCGAGAGTGTGGTGAACGATCTTGCCCAACCGCTGGTGCCGATAGGATGGCATTCCGACGACATGAAAGACGAGCGAGCGCTCGGCCTTTGCGCCCATCACACCATTGAGTGCAGACAGCTCGCCGACTCCGTAGGTGGTCGCGAGCATGGCCGCGCCACGAATACGCGCATAGCCATCGGCGGCATATGACGCATTCAATTCATTGGCACAGCCCACCCATTTCAACTTCGGACTACTATCGACCGCGCCGCATATCGGGAAGACGTAGTCTCCGGGGACGCCAAAACAGTGATCGATGTGCTCGGCGGCGAGGCGCTCTACGATATAGGCTGCGACGCTCGTTGCTTTCACCTTTCCTCGAGTTTCGGTCTGTTGAACGTCTTGCTGCAACTCGAAGACTCCAGATTTTACCCGGGAAATCACCGCTCGCGCTTCCCTCGGGCGATTTGTCCCAAGAAATGGCACGCCAATAGATTTGCTGGCTTATAACTGAAGTGAAAGACCGGTTGCCCCTCGCCTGCAATGATCCAAATCAAGGCGCAGCATCTCCCATGCCAGCGTAAACGTGGTTCGGTGGGCTGCGATGCCGTCCCCTAGGTTTGCTGCCATTCACGGTGTCGCGGGCGTGAGGACCATCCCTTGACGGGCGATGTAGCAGCCGTAGGGTTGATCTAGGTCAACATGCGCTGCAAGCGGTCGATTAGTCTGTGGCGCTGGTTTCTCGTCTTCTCTTCGCCTTGTGCAAGTGAAGCATGCATCATGCTGACACACACAAAGCCGTTGGAGCGTACCGCTGACGCGTTCATTCCGCGCGCGACGACTACGCTAAGCCGAATCGGCTACGTCGATGCGGTGCGAGTCTTTCTGATCTTGCTCGTGGTCGCCCATCATTCCGTCGAGTCCTATGTCAGGGCACACCCGCCGGAGATTCCGCTGCCCGACCCGCCGTTCGCGCGGGGCGCGGTGTTCTTGTGGGTGAATGCGGCCTTCTTCATGGGGCTCTTCTTCTTCCTTGCCGGCTATTTCACGTCGGGCGCGTTCAACCGCAAGGGGGCAACCGCCTTTCTCGCCGACCGCAGCCTCCGGCTGGGCCTGCCGCTGGCGCTCGGTGCTGTCACGATCGTGCCGCTGGCGGCTTGGGCTCACCTCGCCCTCGACCCGGCGATGCCGCCGGTCGGCTACTGGACTTATCTGACGCAAGACTTCTTCGGACACGGGCCGAAACCCGACTTCTGGCCACAGGACGCGCGCTGGCCCGCTTTCAACTTCGGCCACTTGTGGTTTCTTGAGCATCTTCTGGTCTACGCCCTGCTCTATGCCGCGCTGCGCGCGTTTCTCCCGCAGGACCGCGGACTAGTGGCGCGCAACCCACCTTCGCACGGCGCCATACTCGCTTATGCCGTGCTTCTCGCCGCCGGGACGTTCGTTATCCGCATTTGGTATCCGATGAATCGTTGGATTGGATTCCTCGGCTTTATTCAGATGGAGCCGGCCCATATGGTGCAATATGCCAGTCTGTTCGCGCTTGGCGTCTTCGCCGGTCCGCGTCGCTGGCTCGATACCATGCCGACGCGGCGTGGCCTTGTTTGGCTCGCAATCGGCGCGGGACTTGCGATTGCCGCCTATGTAGCCGTCGGCACCGGCCTGGTCGGCGACGCTGGCGCGACCGACGACTTCGGTTCACGCAACTGGCGGCTATGCACCTACGAAGCCTTCCTGTGCGTGGGATTGTGCGTCGGTCTACCCGTGCTGTCCCGCGAGCTAGCGCTCGGCGCGGGTCGCCTATGGCGGATGCTCGCCGCCAATGTGTATGCAGTCTATGTCTTTCACATGCCCATCGTGCTGTTGCTGCAATGGGCCTTGATCGAGGCGCCGGCACCGAAATGGGTTCGTCTTGTCGCGACTGTCATCGGCGCGATCCTCTGCTCCTTCGCGTTCACCAACTGGGTGATCCTGCGCCTTCCCTACGCCCGTCGCGTCTTCTGAGTCTCGCGATGCATCGCGCATACCGAGATAACGTCGCCGCGGAGTGGCGGAGGGTAACGCCTAGCAGCCGCCGACGGCTGGTTCGGAGGAAGCAAAACGCGCATCAGTGCAGCAACAGAATGCCAACAGCGCACAGGGATAAATGCTAACCTCAAGCAATCTCTTCGCGACGCGGCGTCTTGAGACGTTGAGCAACACAATTTTTGGCGTCGCGATGACGCTGCTAGCATCCCGTGTTCCTACGCCGCAGTTTCTGAACGGTGCGCCAGTTTGGTCAACCATGTGGGGCGCCTTCCACGAGCAAATCGTCGCCCTTTTGATCAGCTTCGTCGCGGCGGGGTTATTCTGGACCACCCATCAGCGCCGGTTGGCCTACGAACCACTCGCGACCCGGCTGATCGTGTTCCTCAACCTGCTCTTTCTCCTGTCGGTCATCGCACTGCCCATCACGAGCGGTCTCATTGGCGCCTATGGGGAGGCACGCGATATTGTCGTGCTCTATTCCGGCCATTTGGCGGTGATGAGCGGGTTGAACGCCATCCTGTGGCTTCTTGCAAGCCTGCCGCGCGGCCAACTGGACAAGATCGTCGCGCCGATCCTCGGGACCATCATCTTTATCGCGGCGACCTGCGTCGCGTTGGTTGCGCCGCAAATGTACATACCGAAATTCATTTTGGGCGTGGCCTTCGCGGCGCCCGTCATCGGGATAATCATAGAGCGCAGACAAAGTTAGACTGGGAAGGGGGCTGATGTCCGAGTTGGGTCATTCGCTGGATAAACGATGTCCTCGCCATGTCAGCGATCATCCCAACGACGGACATTCGCCTGAGATGCTAACCCCCCAAAAGTTGCTTGCTGGGGGCGTTTATCAGGCCACGCCGCGGATTTGCCATGCGGACCTTCGCCTGACGAAGACGTCGCGGCGTTATCGCAGCACTCCCGAAATGCAGCACGGCCGGTGGCGCGGCGGCTTGATCACGTCCTTGAGGTAACAGCGCGGCGTCGGGGTGCCATAGCCGGGCCGGCGATAGGTCCACGCTCGGCAACGCGGTTCGGCTTTGCACACCTCGGCGCAATGTTTGCCGTGGCTACTCGCCGTCGTTTCGAAGGACCGGTAGTCGCCGCCGGCGCGATCGATCGAATATTCAAGTTCGCCCAGCCGCGGCTCGATGACGCCGGCGCCGCGTACGCCCGACACGCAGCAGCTCGATTTTACGCGCGGCATGACTCCGCGCTTGAGCCAGCACACCGCCGCCCCGCCGGACGCCGGCGGATAGGAAAAGCTCCAAGACCGGCAGTTCTTGTCGCGCTCGCACCGCGTCGCGCACACGGCGGGGTCGCCGTTGGCGACCGGGCTGCTCGCATAGTCGCCGCCGGGACGGTCGTAGCCTAATTGCGCAAGCGCCGGCGCGATGCCGGCCGCCATCCCCGCCGCCGCGCAGATGAGGACGGCAAAGCCCGTGATGAGTGTTCGCATCCGCCACTCTCGCGATTGGCTCGCGATGTCGCCCCGATGCACAGAAGACCGTTGTTCGGGACGAAATGCTACAAGAATCTTGGGGTTTTGACCGCGCAGTCCGCCCTCTTAAAGGGCGGTCACATGCGGGCTTGGCGAGCGGAGTTCGCGCGCGCGCGCGACGGACTTACCTGGAGCGCAATCGCTTCACACCGAATCGATTGGCGCTCTAATATCTTGGTGGAGCATGACCTTTTCGGAAAACCGGCTTCCACCCCCGGATCGTGCCCGGGGGCAGGCTTTTTCCGGATCATGCTCTAACCGCGAAAGTGTTTCGACAGTTTGAGCCCCTGCGCCTGATAATTCGAGCCGATACCGCTGCCGTAAAGCTGGTCGGGACGCGCCAGCATTTTCTCGTAAACCAGCCGGCCGACGATCTGCCCGTGTTCGAGGATGAACGGCACTTCGCGCGACCGCACTTCCAGCACGGCGCGCGAACCGAGCCCGCCGGCGCCGGCATAACCGAAGCCGGGATCGAAGAAGCCGGCATAATGCACGCGGAATTCGCCGACCAGCGGATCGAACGGCACCATCTCCGCGGCATAGTCGGGCGGCACCTGCACCGCCTCGGTCGAGGCGAGGATATAAAACTCGTCGGGATCGAGGATCAGGCTCTTGTCGGCGCGCGCGGCGATCGGCTCCCAGAAGTCGGCGATGTCGTAGGCGGCGCGGCGCTCGACCTCGATGACCGCGGTATGGCGCTTGGCGCGATAGCCGACGATGCCGTCGGCGTTGCGCACGCCGGTACCGGAAAGATCGACGCTCACCGCGACGCCGTCTCCCATCACCGCTTCAGCACGGTCGACCAGCCGTTCGCGCGCATGCAGCGCGCGCAATGCCTCGGCATCGAGCACCGCATCGCCGCGGTGCAGCCGCATCTGCGACAGCCGCGAACCTTCGCGCACCAGCACGGGGAAGGTTTTTGGGCTGATCTCAGCATAGAGCGGCCCGTGATAGCCGGGCGCGACGCGATCGAAGCCGCGCGTCTCGTCGGCGATCACGCGGGTGAATACGTCGAGGCGTCCGGTGGAGCTTTTCGGGTTGGTGGCCGCGGCGATGTCTGCCAGCAACGCCAACCTCTCGATCAGCGGCACGATATAGACGCAGCCGGTCTCCAGCACCGCACCGTCGGTGAGCGCAAATTCGTGCAGCTTCAGTTCGCCGACGCGGCGCGCGACCGCGGTCCCGGGGCCAGGCAAAAAGCTCGCACGCACGCGATAGGCGACGGCGCCGAGGCGCAGGTCGAGGCTTGCCGGCTGGATCTGGCCGGCAGCAAACGGATAGGCCGCGCGAATGCCGCCCGCCTCCGCCAGCGCCGCGATCATGCGGTCGGGCAGGATTCCCTTGTCCGAAGGCTTAAACGAAAGCGACACGTGATCACCCTGTCAGGTGGCGGCGGAAATACGATGCGGCCGCGATCTAACCCGATGCCCGGCTTGACGGAAAGACGTGCCCGGCGTATGAGCCATTTTATCCCGTGGTCATTTGAGCCGGCCGGCTTGCAGCCACGTAAAACAAGTTGCTAAAAGGCCGGGGACGCGTGAGCCCGGCCCGAGGATCATCCTCCCGGCCGGGTTTTGTTTTTGGCCAAGGAGGGCCAGATGTCCGCGTCCGCGCATGATCGCTATCGTCCCGAAACCCGTCTGGTCCATTCCGGCACGCTGCGCTCCCAATTCGGCGAGACCTCGGAGGCGCTGTTTCTGACCCAGGGCTACGTCTACGAGACCTCCGCCCAGGCCGAACGCCGCTTCAAGAACGAAGAGCCGGGATTCCAATATTCGCGCTTCTCCAATCCGACCGTCGCCATGTTCGAGGAGCGGATGGCGGCCTTCGAGGGTGCGGAAGCCGCGCGCGCCACGGCGACCGGAATGGCGGCGGTCACGCTGGCGCTGGTCGGCCAGCTCAAGGCCGGCGATCACGTGGTCGCGGCGAAGGCGCTGTTCGGCTCCTGCCGCTATATCGTCGAGGATTATCTGCCGCGTTATGGCGTGTCCTCCACCCTGGTCGACGGCACCGACCTCGACCAATGGCGCAACGCGGTGCGGCCCAACACCAAGACGTTTTTCCTGGAGACGCCGACCAACCCGACGCTCGACGTGATCGACATCGCCGCGGTCGCGCAGATCGCCCACGCGGCCGGCGCGACGCTGGTGGTCGACAACGTCTTCGCCACTCCGATCTACCAGTCGCCGCTGGCGCTCGGCGCCGACTGCGTCGTCTACTCGGCGACCAAGCACATCGATGGCCAAGGCCGCTGCCTCGGCGGCATCATCCTGGCTTCCGAGGAGTTCATCCAGAAGCACGTTCACGTCTTGCTGCGCCAGACCGGGCCGTCGCTGTCGCCGTTCAACGCCTGGGTCCTGCTCAAGGGACTGGAGACGCTGGCGGTGCGGGTGCGGCGGCAGACCAACTCTGCCGCGACGCTGGCGGTGGCGCTGGTCGAACACCCCAAGATCGCGCGCCTGATCTATCCCGGCCGGCCCGACCATCCGCAGGCCGCCATTGCGCAGAAGCAGATGCGCGGCGGCTCGACGCTTGTCGCCTTCGACATCAAGGGCGGCAAGAAGGCCGCGTTCCGCTTTCAGGACGCGCTCAAGCTCATCCGCATCAGCAACAATCTCGGCGACGCCAAGAGCCTCATCACCCATCCGGCGACGACCACGCACCAGCGGCTGACGCCGGCGCAGCGCGCCGAGCTCGGCATCAGCGACGGCCTAGTGCGGATGTCGGTCGGCCTGGAACATCCCGACGACATCGTCGAGGACGTGCTGGCGGCGCTGCAAGCGGTGTGAACGGGACCGATCGAACGAGGGATTGTCTCAGCGTGCCGAGCGGGCCGCCGCCGACGCGACCGGACGCGTCACCGCGTCGGCGATCCCGGCGGCCAGCAGTTTGGCCACGCAGCCATAGCTCCAGTCGTTCATGTGCAACGCGTCCGGCGCGACGAAGGCGTCGAACGGGATGTGCTGGACCTCGTGCCAGTTGCGCATCAGCGCGAAGCGGCGGAACAGATCGACGCTCTCATCCTTGGCCGCCAGCGCAATCTGATCTTCCATGCCCTGCGTCTCCGGCTTGGCGAGCACCCGTGGCGCAAATTGCATATCGATCAACACCACGTCGGCACCGGCTTCCTTGAGTTGCGTAACGCCTTCGTGCAGCAGCACCGAATGCGGCCGCAGCGGGCGATCGCGCAGCACGGAATTGGTACCGACCTGCCAGAGCACGAGATCGGGATGCGCGGCGATCACGCCGGTCGTGAACCGTGCCAGCATTTGCTCGGTGGTTTCGCCGTTGACGCCGCGGTTGAGCACAATGATGTCGCGCGTGGGGAAGCGCTCCTTGAGTTCGACGGCGAGCCGGCTCGGATAGCTCGCCGCCGCAGAGCTGGCGCCGGCGCCGGCGGTCGAGGACGAGCCGACGGCAACGATGGTGAGCGGCTCGCCGTGCGCGAGCCGCCGCGCGGTGTGGCGCAGCGGATAGTTGAGTCGCGTGAACGCGGCCGGCGCGTTGCAGGCGAAGCCCGGCGCCGGCGCGGCCGCGGCGGGCAGAGCGGCCGGCTTTGCCGCGTCGCCGGACGCCGCTGCGGCAACGGGTGCGGCTGGACGCACCGCAACCACCTGCGCGCGCGCCGGAGCGAGCACGGCCAGAGCCATGGCGCCGGCTGCGGCGCAGCCGAACCAACAGAACGTTGTTTGTTTGACGGACGACATCAACGCGTCGTTTGAATTTTCCCGGCGTCGAGATGACCGGCATTGGTGATCAGCGACGCTAGGGCCCGGCCAATACATTCGTGAACACGTCGCGCCATAGCATAGTCTTTGGTCGGCGTATAGAGGTCGAAGACGCCCTCATCGCTCCAGTAGCGCATGATCGCCAATCGATCGAACAGCATGACGCCGTGCTGCTCGGCCACCCAGCGCATCACGTCGGCGTAGGCGGAAACGCCCAGCATGGATTCGGTGCGCGGACTGTATTGCATGTTCATCATGATCACGTCGGCGTTGGCGGTGGCAATGGCGGCGAGGCCTTGATCGAGGCTGGTGCGGAACTCCTCCGCTTCGACGCCGCGCAGCGCGTCGACCGTGCCGGCCTGCCAGATCACCAAGGCCGGCCGGTCGTCGGCGAGGATTTTTGGCAGGCCCGAAGCCATGTCCGCGCTGGTCTGCCGCGACTGGACATGCGCGGTCACCGTGATCACGGTGCCCGGCAGCCGCTCCCTGAGTGACTGCTCCAGTTGCGCCGGATAGGCAAAGCGCGCACCGTCGGGACCGGACAGCGCCGAGGAGCCTGAGCCGACGACGCTGATATCCAAGCGGTGGCGATCCTTGATTTCGTTGCGCACGCGCGCAAGATCGCTGTCGGCCGGCATCAGCCATTCCGGCACGTCGCATTGCGCCGGCGCCGCCAGCGCGGCGCCGTTGCCCAGCGCGATCATGGTCAGAACGGCAATGATGAACCTCATGCCTCGCCTCCCGCGAGGTCGGCGTCGGGTGATTTGACGCGCGATTGGGGACTTCGCCCTTCTATGGCTTTGTACCACGATAGGAGGTTGGCGGTGGCAATCATAATGATAATGCCTAACGCGCTGATCGCCGTCTGCAAGAGCGGGCCGCCCGAGGATTCGGCGATAATGAATTGTCCGGCAAAGGCCAGAAACACGCCGAGACAGAAGATCTCGAGCGAGTGCTGACCGCAGCGGATGGCGGGCTGCAGGATCGCCGAATTCAGGCCGGACCAGTGCCGCGGTACGAAGCGGACGGTCACCGCCGCCAGCGCCAGGAAATGCGCGAAGCGCAGCACGTCGAGATTGGTCTTGTCGATGGGATACATCCACGCCGCCAGCCAACCCGGCACGAAACGGTCCAGCGACTCGAAGTGCCACGTCAATGTTATGGCGAAGGCGAAGACAAGGTAGACGATGGCGACGCCGAGCACGATGCGCGACCGCAAGAAACCGGCGAGCCGCTGGGCGCCGCCGAGCGCGCACCAGGCGCCGAACACGAACAGCAATTGCCAGGTGAACGGATTGAAGAACCAGACGCCGTTCGGATAGGCGGGCAGGTTCCAATCCAGCTTCCAGGCCAGCGCATAAACCACCGCCGAGCCGGCCAGCGCCAGGTTCGGCCGCCGCAACAGCAGAAACAGCATCGGCGGAAACAGCAGCAGCAGGACGATGTAGAGCGGCAGCACGTCCATGTTGACGGGCTTGAATTTCAATAGCAGCGCTTGAAAGATCGTGACGTCCGGCTGCTTGAGAAAATCGAGGATTTTCATTTCCTCCGCGTACAGCGGATTGTCGAAGGTCGCCGCGACGTAGGCAATCTCCGCCATGAAGATGGTGAACAGAAAAATGTGCGCGACGTAGATCTGCCAGGCGCGCCGCAGGATGCGGGCGCTCGACAGCAGGAAGCCGCGTTCGCGCATCGCCCGGCCATAGACGAAGGCTCCGGTGTAGCCGGAAATGAAGATGAAAATCTCGGTGGCGTCGCTAAATCCGTAATTGCGGATGGTGAACCAGTTGACGATGTTTTCGGGAATATGGTCGAGGAAGATCAGCCACAAGGCCACGCCGCGGAACAGATCGAGCCGCAGATCGCGTTCGCTCGTGGCCGCCTGCGGCGGAGATGCCATCGTCATGGGAGTATGTACCATTGCCGGCCGCCGCGGCCGGTCCGGGCCGAACCGCGGGGCCGCGAGACAATCTGGTCTGTCGGCCGTGGCTTGAGAAAGCGCGTCCACACGCTCAATGCAAACCGAGGTAGGGTCCCGATCTAACGGGCAAACGCCGGCAAATTTATGATTCCAGTGCGGTTTTGCAATTGAACCGCGCATGCTCATTTGCCGCCGGGCGGCGGGAGCTTCAAATCGGCCGCAGCAGACGCTATGTCCTCATCCGCGGCTTGGACGACGTTGCGGCGGCGCCGGCCCCGGCATACCGTTTCGACGGGGGCCGCTGTCAGAACCAGGGCCAGCATTGCGCCAGGATTCGTGCCAGGATTTGCAGCATGTATCGTGCCGTCACTCGCAACATCGAGGTCCTGGTGACCCCGCGCTACGTCGCCGACCGCTCGTCGCCGGAGAACAATTATTTCTTCTGGGCCTACACCATCGCCATCACCAACAACGGCCACGACACGGTGCAGCTGAAGACCCGCCACTGGCGCATCACCGACGCCAGCGGCCGCCGCCAGGAGGTGCGCGGCGCCGGCGTCGTCGGCGAGGAGCCGGTTCTCAAGGCCGGCGAATCGTTTGAATATACCAGCGGGGTGCCGCTGCAGACGCCGTCGGGCTTCATGGTCGGCACTTACGGAATGGTGGGCGCCAGCGGCGAGCATTTCGAAATCGAGATTCCCGCTTTCTCTCTTGATTCGGGCGACAGCAAGCGGACGATCAATTAAGGCGGCGTCCCCCCGTCACAGCTTTTGCGAAATACCCGCGAAGAAACCGCGCCGCGCGCCGTATTGCGGCGCAAAGACGCCGATGCCGGTGCCGTTGCGAAGCTCATAAACCTGGTCGAACAGATTGACGATGTCGAACCGCACGGTGAGCGGCTTGGCGTCCGGCGACCATTCGAAATCGTGTGCCACGCCGACATTGATCACGGCGTAGGGCGTGGTGTGCAGGGAATTAGGCGCGACGCCATCAGATAAATCGCCGGCGCGCAGGCCGCTGCCGGCGATCAGGTTTGTGCTGAACAGCGTATCTTGCCAGCGATACGATACCCCGGCCGAGCCGGTCATCAGCTGCATGTCGTCGGTATAGTGCCAATTGGTGAGGAGATAGTTGTAGGTCGCGGCATCGAGAACATACTGATTCAACTCGGGGCCAATGGCTCTTGTGATGTTGTAGGCGAAATTGCCATAGGCGGTGAAGTTGCCGTTCTTATATTTGAGCTTGAATTCGCCGCCTTCGCTGTAGCCGCGCGCCCAGTTGAACTGCGTCAACACCACGGCCTGACCGAACTGACCGTCGTCGAGCATGTCGCGGGCGTCCTTGTAATAGCCGTCGATCCCGACATCGAGGCCCGGAAGCACGGTCTGGTCGACGCCGACATCGTAATAGTTCGAGCGCTCGGGTTTCACCGGATCGTCCAACGGCACCTCCGGCTGATTGGTGGTGTTGGTGAACAAAGCGAGGTTGGCTTGGGCGGCCTGCGCCTGATAGGGCGGCGTGAAATAACGGGCGTAGCCGGCGTGGACGGTGGTGCCAACAAACGGCTTATAGATCAGCACGACGCGCGGACTGAGCTGGTTGGCGTCGACGTACTGGTACAACTGGTCGAAGCGCAGACCGGTGTTCAGGGTTAGCTGATTGGTTATTTTCCATTCGTCCTGGACGTAGGTTCCGATGTTCCACCCGGTCAGCGGATTGTTGTCGGTGACGGTGAACGGCGTCGGCGAAATGGCGCCGGTGACCGGATCGACCGGCAGCACCGTCGACACGTTGCTGACATTGGTATGCTCCTCGCTCACCGCGAAACCCGCCCGCAACGTGTGCCGGTCGTTGACGATGTAGGACGTATCGAACTGGGTGCCGTTGAGCAGGCTTTCGCGCGTCACGTTCGATGCCACGTCGTTGAACACCAGGTCGCCGTAAATATCGGGAACGAAGTTGACCTTGGCATAGCGTGAAAATACCGCCCACTGCGCGTCGCCGTCGGTGCCTTTCTTCTGCAGCGCCGCGATATTGACGACGTACGTGTCGTACTCGTTCTCATTGAGCGATAACGAGCTGTAATTTGCCGGACCGAAATCGCCGAGCGGCATCTGATTGGGATTGTTCGGTATCTGGTAGGCGCTGTAGGACGCCGCCGAGATCACGCTCAACCGCGTCGATTCGTCGAGCAGCGTCGAGACATAGCCGAAGAACTTGCCCTGCTGGGTGTGGTCGTGGAAGGCGTCGGGGCTCGAGGTCGGATTCTCAAGCCCAAGCGCGTTCCAATTGCCGCGCGCGGTGACGAAATATTCGGTATTGCCGACGCTGCCGCCGTAGTCGAAGCTTGGCGTGAACGTCTGGTGGCTGCCGCCATAGAGACTGATGTCGCCACTCGGTGCGGCAAAGGTTCGGCTCGTGATATCGAGAACGCCGGCGGTGCGCAGGCCGTATTGCGCCGGCAGCGTGCCGGTGAGCAGCGACAAGCGGGCGACGAAATTGGTGTCGATGACCGGGCCGAGCGCCGAAACGCCCTCGGGAATCACGACGCCATTGATCCGGTATTGGACGTTGGCGTACTCGTTTCTGACGTGGAAGTCGGGATTGGAAACCGCGGAATCGTAGGACACGCCCGGCATTTGCAGGATGACTTTATCGATCGGCGTGTTGTCGCCTTGCGGCATGTCGACGATCGCCTGGCGACTGATGGTGTAGGACGAGGCGCCGATCTTTGGCAGCAAATTATTCCGCGCCTCGTCCAGCGCGCTCATCTTGGCATCCAAGGCCGCCTGCGCGGCCGTCGGCGCGTCTGTCTGCTGGGCGACGCGTTGTGGAGTTCCCGCCCCGGGCTTCGGCTTGGGTTTAATCTTTGGTTTTGGCGCATTGACGACGATTTGCGGAAGGTTCGCTTCACCGGCCGGCTCGGCGGCTGGAGCCTGTTCCGCCGGCCGCTGCGGTTGCGCGGCGGTTGGCGCCGGCGCCGGGGGAGTTTGCTGTTGCGCCGCCGGCACCTGTTGTGGCTGCGATGCCGGCGGCTGTTGCGCGTTGGCGCCGAGTACCATTGCCAGAACGGAAAACGCGATGCCGCTCACGAGCCGGACGCGATCGACGAACCAGCATACAAATCCTGATACCGTTCGCCGCAACATCACCCACCAAGTACTTTAGAACTATGTTGAAGTAATAGTTTTCTCTGCTCACCTGAATTTCGTATATGTGGTGCGCGACGAACTAACAATCGCAAACGTCAACGCGAATGAATATTTTTGCCAGATTGGAATTATAAGAATTCAAATCTGGCAGATTGAAAAATCCCGCGATGGATTTTCATCGAGCGTCTAAAGGCTGGCCCGATCAGGCGCCGCCGTCGCGCCCGCGCGGATCTCGGGCACATCGGTTCTTTTAGGAATCCAGCGCCGCGTTATTTGGGCTTATTTCATCCGGCTCGAACACATAGGTCGAGCTGCAGAACTCGCAGGTCACGGTAATCTTGCCGTTCTCGACCATGTCGTCGCGCTCGTCTTGGGAAAAGCTTTTCAGCATGGCCTCGACGCTGTGGCGCGAACACGAGCACTGCGCATTGACCGGCGCGGCGCGGAAGACGCGCACCCCGTGCTCGTGAAACAAGCTGTAGGCCAGGCGTTCGCTCGACAGCGCCGGATCGATCAGCTCGACATCATCGACGGTAGCGACCAGCGAGCGGCCTTCGACCCAGGCGTCGTCCTCGGGCAGCGTATGGGTTTCGCTGCCCGGCGGGGCGTCGCCGGGATCGAGGTCGGCAAGGCGGGCGCGTTCGCCCGCCTTGGGCAGGAACTGCAGCAAGATTCCGCCGGCGCGCCAGCGCCGGCGCGCGCCGTTTTCGCCGCCGCGGAACTCCTCGGCGACGGCCAGCCGCACCCGGGTCGGAATCTGCTCCGAGCGCGAAAAGTACTCGTGCGCGGCGTGTTCGAGGTCGTTGCCTTCGAGCGGCACCAGTCCCTGATAGCGGCTCATGTCGGGGCCCTGGTCGATGGTCATGGCCAGATGTCCGTGGCCGAGCAGCCGGCCGGGATCGGCTTCGCCGGCGGCGATAGCGGCGGCGATGCGTTCGGCGTCAAAGCGCGCGCAAGCGCGCACTTTGTCGGGCGAAGTAAAGTCGACCACCAGCATGCGGACCGGACCGTCGCTCTGGGTCTGCAGGATGAAACGGCCGTCGAATTTCAGCGCCGAGCCGAGCATGACGGTGAGCACGATCGCCTCGCCGAGGAGCTTGGCCACCGGCAGCGGGTAATCGTGGCTGGTGAGGATGGCGTCGACCGCCGGTCCGAGCCGCACAATGCGGCCGCGCAGATCGAGCGCCCGGACTTCGAACGGCAGGATCGTGTCGTCGAGGCTGGCTTGCGCCGGCTCCCGAACCGGGATGCCGAGATTGGGATTATTCATCGCCAGCAATATAGGTGACGAGGGGCGAATTGTGAGCCCTCTGGGGCGGCGCGCGGGCCCTGGATCAGGCGCCGGCCGCCAGGCACCAGGTCAGGATTCCCTTCTGCACATGCAGCCGGTTCTCGGCCTCGTCGAACACGACGGAATGCGGGCCGTCCATGACCTCGTCGGTCACCTCTTCGCCGCGATGGGCGGGCAGGCAATGCATGAAGATGGCGTCCGGCTTGGCCCGCGCCATCAGCCGGCTATTGACCTGATAGCCCTTGAGCAGATTGTGGCGGCGGGCGCCGTTGCGGTCGCCCATCGAGACCCAGGTGTCGGTGACGACGCAGTCGGCGCCCTTCACCGCCTCTTCCGGGTCGGTGCCGATGCGGATGCCGGCGCCGGAGGATTTGATCCAGTCGATGAGCGGTTTTTTTGGCGCCAGCTCCGGCGGGGTGGCGATGCGCAGGCGGAACGCAAACCGTTCGGCGGCGTGCATCCATGACGTGAGCACGTTGTTGGCATCGCCGGTCCAAGCCACGGTGCGGCCGTGAATCGGGCCGCGATGCTCCTCGAACGTCATCACGTCGGCCAGCACCTGGCAGGGATGCGAGCGCCGTGTCAGGCCGTTGATCACCGGCACCGTGGCGTAGCGGGCAAGCTCGGCGACGTCCTTCGGGTCGAGCGTGCGGATCATGATGGCGTCGACATAGCGCGACAGCACACGCGCGGTATCGGCGAGCGTCTCGCCGCGGCCGAGCTGCATTTCCTCCGCCGTCAGCATGATGGCGTAGCCGCCGAGCTGGCGCATGGCGAGCTCGAACGAGACGCGAGTGCGCGTCGAAGGCCGCTCGAAGATCATCGCCAGCGTCTTGCCGGCGAGCGGCTGATCGGCGCGGGCGCGCTTTTCCTTCATCGCGCGCGCGACCTCGATCATATTGCGCAGATCCGCGGCCGGAACGTCGATGAGGTCGAGGAAGTGGCGGACGGCGCTCATCTGGCCGCGTCCTGCCGGACCGCCGCAGCATGGGCGCGACTGAGCCGCGCACAGACGCGGTCAAGGCGCGCGATCGCTTCGCCGATTTCCTGTTCGCTGACGATGAGCGGCGGCAGCAATCGCACCACATTGTCGCCGGACGGCACGGTAAGCATCTTTTCGGCGCGCAGCGCGTCGACCAGCTCGCCGGCCGGCACAACGGCCCGCAAGCCGATCAGCAGCCCTTCGCCGCGCACTTCGGTGATCAGCGACGGGTAGCTGTCTTTGATTTGCGCCAGCCGCTGCTTGAAAACGAGCGCGGTCTGCCGCACGCGGTCGAGAAAACCGGGCGCGAGCATCACGTCGAGCACCGCATTGGCCACGCTCATCGCCAGCGGATTGCCGCCGAAGGTCGAGCCGTGGGTGCCGGCGGTCATGCCCTTCGCCGCTTCGTGCGTCGCCAGGCAGGCGCCGACCGGGAAGCCGCCGCCCAGCGCCTTGGCGAGCGCCATGACGTCGGGCGCGACCCCGACGCGCTGGTAAGCGAACAATTCGCCGGTGCGTCCCATGCCGGTCTGCACCTCATCGAACACCAGCAGCAGACCGTTGTGGTCGCACAGCTGGCGCAACGCCCGCAGGAAGCTCGGCTCGACGACGCGCACGCCGCCCTCGCCCATGATCGGCTCGATCAGGATCGCCGCGGTCTCGGCGGTCACCGCGCGTTTGGTCGCCTCGAGATCGCTGAACGGGACCTGATCGAAGCCGGCGACGACGGGACCGAAACCATCGAGGTATTTCTTCTGTCCCCCGGCGGCGAGCGTCGCCAGCGTGCGGCCATGGAAAGCGCCCTCGAAGGTGATGACACGGTAGCGCTCAGGCGCGCCATTCGCGGACTGGTATTTGCGAACCATCTTGATGGCGCATTCCATCGCCTCGGCGCCGGAATTGCAGAAGAACACCACATCGGCAAAGCTCGCTTCGCACAGCCGCTGCGCGACGCGCTCGGCCTCGGGAATTTGATACAGGTTGGAGACGTGCCACACCTTCTGCGCCTGCTCGGTCAGAGCAGCGACCAGCCGGGGATGGGCATGTCCCAGCGCATTGACGGCGACGCCGGAGGCAAAATCGAGATAGCGGTCGCCGTTGGTCGCGATCAGCCACGCGCCTTCGCCCCGCTCGAACGCGAGGTTGACGCGTGCATAGGTCGGCAACAAATGCGATGTCACGGTTGAGCCCGCGCGTTGCGGCGCAGCAACATCTGCGCGGCAAAAACGAAATGTGCCGCCTCTCCGGGCGGCACTGCGAGGCATTTTATTTCGGCCTGCCGGTCCGGTCAACACGGTAAAATCGGAGCGCTGCCGGCCGGTTTATCCCGCATTCATCCACATGGAAGCAGGAATGTGTGGACGTGTGGCGCACGACTCTTGCGCCCGACTCCCGCCATATTGTAGCCTTTTGATCGTCAAGTACGACATCTCGTGCGGCGGACAGTCTTCTCCAGCGTTGGTGATGTGCGTGTTGGGCAGCAAAAGCTGCCCGGCTCGGTGGTGGATTCCCAGATGGCTATGCCCGCACCTTTTTCAGGAGGATTGAGCATGTCGTGGACTGACGAGAGGGTCGAGCTGTTGAAGAAACTTTGGTCCGACGGTCTGTCGGCAAGTCAGATCGCGGCCGAGCTTGGCGGCATTACCCGCAATGCGGTGATCGGCAAGGTGCATCGGCTCGGCCTATCCGGGCGCGCCAAGAGCGCGTCGAGCGCCTCGCCGCGGCCGCGCAAGGCGCGTTCCTCCACGCATCTGCTGCGCATGAGCCGGCCGTCGATCCGCGGCAATACCGCGCTGGCGCATACCTACGAGATCGAAACCGAGGGCGCGCCGGAGCTGATCGAGAACATCATCCCGATCGGCCAGCGCCGCACCATTCTGGAGTTGACCGAGCAGACCTGCCACTGGCCGATCGGCGATCCCGGCAGCAGCGATTTCTTCTTCTGCGGCGGCAATACGATCAGCGGCCTGCCGTATTGCGCTTATCATTCTCGGGTCGCCTACCAGCCGGCCAGCGACCGCCGCCGGGACCGGCGCCCGCAGCGCTGAATTCGCAAAAACCTCGCCCGCGCCGACGCTGACGGTCAGCTCGCCTTGCCGAAGCGATCGTCGAGCGAATAGCCGGCACCGCGCACGGTGCGGATCGGATCGGCGCCATGGCCGCGGTTGAGCGCCTTGCGCAGCCGGCCGACATGCACGTCGACCGTGCGCTCGTCGATGTACACGTCGCTGCCCCAGACGCCGTCGAGCAATTGCTCGCGCGAGAAGACGCGCCCCGGGCGTTCCATCAGGAATTCGAGCAAGCGGAATTCGGTCGGCCCGAGATCGACCGCACGGCTCGAGCGCGAGACGCGCTTTTTCTCGCGATCGAGTTCGAGATCGCCGATGCTCAGCACGGTGGCGACGCGTTCGGGACTGGCCCGGCGCAGCAGCGCGCGAATTCGCGCCAACAGCTCCGGCACCGAGAACGGCTTGACGATGTAATCGTCAGCGCCGGTGGCCAGCCCGCGCACCCGCTCGCTTTCCTCGCCGCGCGCGGTCAGCATGATGATCGGCAACGACTGGGTTTGCGGCCGTGCCCGCA
Organism: uncultured Alphaproteobacteria bacterium; assembly: GCA_963721025.1. GTDB lineage: Bacteria > Pseudomonadota > Alphaproteobacteria > Rhizobiales > Xanthobacteraceae > BOG-931. The sequence goes on from CAVRHN010000007.1 coordinate 299,632, forward strand.
GCCGACGGCACAGCTCGATGCCGGACAGGCCGGGCAGCATCCAGTCGAGCACGACGAGATCGGGAGCGGTCTCCCGCAATCGCGTGTCGGCCTCGTCGCCGCGCGCGACGGCATCGACCTCGTAGCCTTCGGCTTCGAGATTGTAGCGCAATAACGTGGTGAGCGGTTCCTCGTCTTCGACGATCAGGATGTTGGCCCCCATCTCGGCCCTCCTATCCCTTCTGCAACGGCGTTGCGCCAAAACTCGTGATATCGCCCTTCGGCCGCTGGTCGGCGATCGGGCGGCCTTCAATCATGTAATAGATGGTTTCCGCGATATTGGTCGCATGATCGCCCATGCGCTCGATATCCTTGGCGCAGAACATCAGATGCATGCAAAACGTAATGTTGCGCGGGTCCTCCATCATATAGGTCAGGAGTTCGCGGAACAGCGAGGTGCAGACCACGTCGACTTCTTCGTCGCCATTCCACACCGCCAGCGCGGTGGCGAGATCGCGGCTGGCATAGGCGTCGAGCACCTGTTTGAGCAGCGTCGATACCAGCTCGGCCATGTGCTCGACGCCGTGGATCAGCTTTTGCGGGTGGAAGTCGCCGTCGAGCGCCACCACCCGCTTGCCGATATGCTTGGCGTGGTCGCCGATCCGTTCGAGGTCGTTGCAGACGCGCATGGCGCCGACGATCTCGCGCAGATCGACGGCCATCGGCTGCCGGCGGGCGATCGTCAGGATCGCTTTTTCCTCGATCTCATGCTGCATGGCGTCGATGGTCGGATCGGTGGATATCACGTGCTCCGCCAGCTCGGTGTCGCGTTCGACCAGAGCCCGGGTGGCATCCGCGATCTGCCGCTCCGCGAGTCCGCCCATTTCGGCGACCTTGCGCGTGATCTCCTGCAGATCGGTGTCGAACGCCTTGGCGGTGTGGTCGATTCTGGTGGTGTAATCGGTCATGGGGGTTATCCGAAGCGGCCGGTGATGTAGTCCTGGGTGCGCTGATCCTGCGGTGCCGTGAACATTTTGCTCGTCGAATCGAATTCGATCAGCTCGCCAAGATACATGAAGGCGGTGAAGTCGGACACGCGCGCGGCCTGCTGCATGTTGTGGGTGACGATCACGATCGTATAGTCGTCGGTCAGCTCGTCGATCAGCTCCTCGATCTTGGCGGTCGAGATCGGATCGAGCGCCGAACACGGCTCGTCGAACAGGATGACCTCGGGCCGCACGGCGACCGTACGCGCGATGCACAAGCGCTGCTGCTGGCCGCCGGAGAGACTTTGTCCGTTGGCGGCGAGCTTGTCCTTGACCTCGTCCCATAGCGCCGCACGGCGCAGCGAGGTTTCGACGCGGCGGTCGAGCTCGGATTTGGACAACCGCTCGTACAGCCTGATGCCGAAGGCGACGTTCTCGTAGATCGACATCGGAAACGGCGTCGGCTTCTGGAACACCATGCCGATGCGCGCGCGTAGCAGGTTGAGGTCCTGTTTCGGCGACAGCAGATCGTCGCCGTCAAAGATGACCTCGCCGGTGGCGTGCTGATTCGGATAGAGATCGTACATGCGGTTGAGGACGCGCAATAACGTCGATTTGCCGCAGCCGGACGGGCCGATAAAGGCGGTGACCTTGTTCTCATAGAGCGGCAGGCTGATCGCCTTCAGCGCCCGGCTGTCGCCATAAAAGAAATTGAGATCGCGGATGGTGATTTTCTCGGCTAACCCGGCGCGATCTGTAGGGGCATTGGTGACGGTGGGGACGGCGACGGAGGTGACGCTCATGACTGTTTTCCCGATGGGACGAGGGCGCGCGCGGTGATGCTCAAGGCCAGCACCGCGAGAGTGATGATGAGAGCGCCGGTCCAGGCCAGCGACTGCCAATCCTTATAGGGACTGAGCGCGAACTGGAAGATGACCACCGGCAAGCTCGCCATCGGCGCGTTGAGGTTGGGGCTCCAGAACTGGTTGTTGAGCGAGGTGAAGAGCAGCGGCGCGGTCTCGCCGCTGATGCGGGCGACCGCCAGCAGCACGCCGGTCACCATGCCGGCGCGGGCCGCGCGGTAGCAAATCCGGGTAATGGTGAGCGAGCGCGGCAGGCCGATCGAGGTTGCCGCCTCGCGCAGCGCGTTGGGAACCAGCGTCAGCATATCCTCGGTCGTGCGCACGACCACCGGGATCACCAGCATGGCGAGCGCCACGCCGCCCGCCCAGCCGGAAAAATGCCCCATCGGCGCAACCATGATTTCGTAGATGAACAGCCCGACCACGATGGACGGCGCACTCAAGAGGATATCGTTGATGAAGCGCACCACGCTGCTCAGGCGGTCGTGGCGGCCGTACTCGGCCAAATAGGTGCCGGCGAGGATGCCGACAGGGGTACCGACCGCGACCGCGAGCGCGGTCAGGATCAGACTGCCAATGATCGGATTGAGCAGCCCGCCGCTGGATCCGGGCGGTGGCGTCATTTCCGTGAAAACTCGGAGCGATAGCCCGCTAAAGCCCTGCCACAGCAGTGCCCCCAGAATAAGCGCCAGCCAACCCAGTCCGACCGTGGTGGCGGCAAATGCGAGTACGGTCGCGACCACGTTGGTGCGATGGCGGGCGGCGTAGCGGGTGGTCCTGGGCGCGGCCGGCACGGCGTCACCCAATCCGCCGCTCGATCCGCATCAGCATATAGCGCGCGGCGGCGAGCACGATGAAGGTTATGACGAACAGGATCAGACCAAGCGCGATCAGCGAGGAGGTGTAGAGGTCGCCCACCGCCTCGGTGAACTCGTTGGCGATGCTGGCGGAAATGGTGGTGCCGGGCGCGAGCAAGGAGGCCGAGATCCGGTGCGCATTGCCGATGACGAAAGTCACCGCCATGGTCTCGCCCAGCGCGCGGCCGAGACCCAGCATCACGCCGCCGATCACGCCCACCCTGGCATAGGGCAGCACAACGTAGCGCACCACCTCCCAGGTCGTGCAGCCGACGCCGTAGGCCGCCTCCTTGAGCACCGGGGGAACCGCCTCGAACACGTCGCGCGAGATCGAGGTGACGAACGGCAGCACCATGATGGCGAGGATCAGTCCCGCGGTCAGCATGCCGATGCCGTAGGGCGGTCCGGAAAACAGCGGTGCAATGCCGGGCACGTTGCCGAGCGTGTCGATCAGGAACGGCTGCAGCGTCCCCTGCAGGAACGGCGCGAAGATGAAAAGGCCCCAAATCCCATAGATGATGCTCGGGATGCCGGCGAGCAGCTCGATGGCGATGCCGATCGGCCGCCGCAGCCATGGCGGGCACAGTTCGGTGAGGAAGAAAGCGATCATCAGGCCGATCGGAACCGCGATCAGCATCGCAATGGCTGAGGTGAGAACCGTGCCGTAGATCGGCGCCAGCGCGCCGAATTTTTCGGTGACCGGATTCCATTGTTCGGTCGTGAGGAAGCGCAAGCCGAAAGTCCGCAGCGCCGGCAGCGAGCCGGCGACCAGCGAGATAATGACGCCGCTCAACAGCAACAGCACGCCGACGGCCGCGGCGCGTGTCACTTGACGGAACGCGGCATCGCCAAACCGCAGCCGATCAAGCACTCTGGCGCGCGTCCCCGTCTGCGCGGACACCACCGCTCCCTCCTGCAGCGCCATGTCAACCACGGATCGCCTCCGGGTGGAATCCATGGAAGCGCTCCTTCGAAAACGTCCAGAGCGCCCAGTCAAAACGATTTAACGGCCGCCGCACAAGGTGTCTGTGCGGCAGGCCGATCGGTAAAGGGCAACGCACCCATAGGGGGCGCGTTGCCGGAGTACCTCTGGAGTCACTTCGACGTAATGTGGAGCGGCTTGCCACTGCTGTCCTTGATCTCTTTAGACCACATGGCCTCGATCTCACCGACAACCTTTTTGGGCATCGGCACGTAGTCGAGCGCCTCTGCCATCTTGTCCCCCTTTTCATAGGCCCAGGCGAAGAACTTGAGCGCCGCGGCGGTGGCAACCGGATCCTGCGGTTGCTTGGGGATGAGGATGAACGTCGCCGCCGTCATCGGCCACGACGTCGCGCCCGGTTGATTGGCCAGGATCACCCCATAGCCCGGCACCGAATTCCAGTCGGCATTGGCGGCGGCGGCTTGGAAAGCCTCGCTGGTGGGCGCGACGGTCTTGCCGTCCTTGTTCACCATTTTGGTGAAGTCCATCTTATTTTGCAGCGCGTAAGCGTACTCGACGTAGCCGATCGAGCCCCTGGTCTGCGTCACGTTGTTGGAAACGCCCTCATTGCCCTTGGCGCCGATGCCGACCGGCCATTCCACCGACGTGGCGGAGCCGACCTGCGATTTCCAAGCGGGACTGACTTCCGCCAGATAGTAGGTGAAATTGAACGTGGTGCCGGAACCGTCGGAGCGGTGCACGACGGCGATCGCCTGCGACGGCAGCTTGACGTTCGGGTTGAGCTTCTTGATTGCTGGATCGTCCCACGTCTTCACGGTGCCGAGGAAAATTGCGGCAAGCGTCGGACCGTCGAGGACGATCTGGCCAGCCTTAATGCCCTCGAGATGGACGACCGGCACGATGCCGCCCATCACCATGGGAAACTGCACGAGACCATGTTTTTCGAGGTCCGGGCCCTTCAGCGGCGCGTCCGACGCGCCGAAGGTGACAGTTCTCGCCTCAATCTGCTTGATACCCCCGCCCGAGCCGATCGATTGATAATTAAGCCCGACGCCGCTCTCTTTCCTATAAGCATCCGCCCACTTGGCGTAGATCGGATAGGGGAAGGTCGCGCCGGCGCCGGAGATTTCGACGGCGGCCGCGGGAAGGACCGTCGCAGCCAGAAAGCCGACGACGGCAATGGTTCTGAGGTGTTTCACGGGTTTTCTCCTGTGCGGATTTCGGGCGACGCAATCGCCGACCCGCGCCGGTTTGCGTCTCTCTCGAGACGTGGCGCTCTGTTCGACGTCTTAGGCAACGCGCTGCGGTCTGGATCGCTCGATCAGGGCAGCACCGCAACTGCGTCATGCTTACGTGGGGCACATCAAGTTTCTATGAGCCCGGCATGACAGTTCGATGACAATGCAACCAATTGAAATTTAAGTCGTTTTTGCCGCACCGGTGATGCCGGCGCATCCAACGGTACGGGACTACGGCTGCCGCACCGGCGCTCTCGCCTCCGCCTGCAAGACCTTGGCGATGTTCTCTAAGCTAGGTTGAAATCGCGCAACGCCCATCGATCGCGCCACGGCCCGACGGGCCATGGCGCTAGTCGACAAACCGCCTTCCACAAGTCGAGCTTATCCTGCGCTGTACTCCCACGACTTGAAGGTCAGGTGCCGTGCGCTTTCAGGCGCGTCGGTGAGCTTGCGGATCGCCGCCCAGGTCTGTTTGTAGTTCGGGATAATGAGTTCGTTGACTCCGGGCGACACCACGTTGCCTTGCACGCCGTCGGCGTTGGCGAATTGCATGAACGTCTGCTTTCGCCGCGCCGTCGCCGTCGGGTAGACCATCGCCTGGGTCGACCCATTTTCGTTATAGACTTCGACCAGGTCGCCGGCTTTCACCTTGAGATCCGCCATATCCTGCGGGTTCATTTGGATGATCGGATACGGTTCGCGATCCATCACGAACTCGTCGTCCTGGTCCAGATAAAGGCTTTGCCAGCTGATATTGGTGCGGCCATTGTTGATAAGGTACGGCCATTTCTCCTTCTCGGCTTCCTTGCCGGGCGCCTCCAGGCCGCGCCACTTGGTCTCCATGAACGTGGCCTTGCCGTCCTTGGAGTTGAACTTGCCATCGGCAAACAGGCGCTTGGTGCCGACGATTTTGCCGTCCTTGAAGTCCGTCGCGGGCTCCTGGAAGCCATTGGTGCCCATGGCGCGCAGGCGTTCGTAGGTGACGAACTTCCCGCCCTTCTCATGGCCGTGATAGCCGTCCATGAAAGCGTCTTCTTCCGTCTTCCAGTCGAAACCCTTGAACTGATCCGCATACTTGGCTTTGCCCTGCTCGCGCAGCACGCGCTCCATGTTGTTGGCGATGCGTGCGGCGATCAAGCAATCGACCAGGGCTTGCCCCGGCGGGTCCATGTAGCGTTCGGTGAGCCGCATCCGCCGCTCGCCGTTCATAGACGTGAGGTTGGCCTCGCCGGAAGTCGCCCCCGGTAGCCAGACGTGGCAGGCTTGTCCGATCTTGGTTGGCACGATGTCAACGTCGACCGCAAACAAACCGCCCTGCTTGATGGCGCCCATGATGGCTTTGACCATCGCGTCGCGATCTCCATAGGGCACCGTGAGCATGGCGTCCTTCACCATGTCGGTGCGCTTCTTGTACGTCTGCTTGAACTTGAAGGCGTTGAGCGTGGTCTTGTAATGGTCGCAACCCCAGATGTGATGGATGCCGCCTTTGCCGGAGATCAAGAGCCGATCGATGTAAGGAGCCGGCCGCGGCCCGGGATAATCGGGCCGCGAATAACCCTCCTGGTGGCCGCCCATGCGCACGCAGCCGCCGCCGGGCCGACCGATATTGCCGGTGGCTAGGGCCACGTTCACCAGCGCGCCATTGGTGCAATAATTGTCGTTGCCCCAGATCAGGCCTTTCTCGTAGGCGAACATGGTGCGCCTGCGGGCGCCGCCCGCCTTTGGCTCCGCGATCCATTCAGCCGATTTGCGAATTTGGTCGGCCGTCAATCCGGTGATCCGCGCCGCCTCTTCAAGACTGGTCTTGTTGGCGGCGAGCGCTTTGTGGAGATCCTTGGTCGAAGCTGCGATGAACGCCTTGTCGGTCCAGCCCTTGTCGGCGATGTAGGTGAGCCAGGCATTGAACAGCGCAAGATCGGTTCCGGAGTTGATCGCCAGGTGCATCACCCGGTCTTTGCCGGCTTCGACCTCGCAGGCGTTCACGGTCACCGTGCGGCGGGGATCGACGATGACGATGCGGCCCTGCTCGACCGGCTCCGAGCCGAATTCGGCCTTCTTTTTTTTCACCGAGGTGCCGCGCAAATTCGGCACCCAATGGTTCAGGAAATAATTGGTCTGGGTTTCCAGGGCGTTGGTGCCGACGGCGACGATGGTGTCGGCGAGTTCGGCGTCTTCGTAGCAATTGTTCAGTTCGCCGACCCCCATATCGCGGGTGGCGTGGACTTCCGAATTGTAGGCCGGCCGGTTATGGATGCGAATGTTCTTGATTTTCATGGCGCCGAAATAGAGCTTGCCGGTGCCCCAGGTGTTCTCATAGCCGCCGCCGGCACCGCCGTGATCATAGGCCGAGACGAACAGCCCATCCTCGCCCATGTCATTGATCACGCCGACGGTGACGCGCGCCACCAGATCGAGGGCGTCGTTCCAACTCGTCGGCTGCATCTGCCCGTAGCGCCACACCATCGGAGCGGTAAGGCGTTGCAACTGGGTGTTGCGCTGGCGCGAATAGCTCATTTCGGCGATGCGGGCACCGCGCACCGAGCCGAGGCCCGAATTCACCACGCAGTCCTTGTCGGGCTTGATGACGATATGCACGTCCTCGCCGTTTTGCTTGACGATGTTGTACATCGACGGCGCGTACCAGGCCGCGGTCTCGGCCGGCTGCTGCTTGGAAAGATCGACGCCGAATTTGTTCTGGTCCGGCGCAGTGCCGCCCTGCTTGTTGGTAGGCCAAGTATAGGCATGATAGCCGCAGCCGACGATGCAGTAGTGGCAGGTGACATTGAACTTCTTGGCATCCTTGGGGATGATCGGAAGCTGATCGATGTGACGCTTGTAGGTCATGGCTTGCCTCCCTCAGAGAACGTTGGACAATCGGCCGTACAGCAGCTCATCGAGGCCTTCGGCATAGATGTCGCCCTTGGCATCGACGCGCAGCACGTACTGCGGGAGGTTTTGCGTGGCGTGTCCCCAGATTTCCATCCCGCCGTCTTCGCAGTCGAAGCGGGAATAATGGCCGGGGCAGTTCAGCGTGCGGTCTGACTTGTTGTAGGCAAGCGGAAAGCCCTTGTGCGGGCAGATGGTGGAAAAGCCAACGATATCGCCGTCCGGGCCGGCGCCGGACGGAACGCGCGTACCGAGCTTGACGAGGACTCCCGGCGCATCAGCGTCCGGATATGAGACGTTCACAGGCTCATTGACCTTGAGGTCATGGACATTGCCAAGCCGATTGGATGGATAGTTGACGCCCGCGGCGGCCGGTGCGGCCTTCGCTTGCGGCGCCATGACCGTCGAAGCCGCGGCCGCAGCTGCCGCAACGCTGGCGCCGGTCAGGAACTTGCGGCGCCCCGCATCCACGAGCTTATCGCAGCGTGTTGTCATGCTTTCCTCCCTTGCTGGCGTTCGTTAATGACGCCGGATGCCTGAGAGCCGCGGGACGAAGGACATGATTCCCCATCCCAAGCGACTCGGCTTACGAGCAATTGTCACTGAATTGTCATCCACGTATGAGACGACAATCCCAAGAATTCCATACATCCATATGTCGAGAATTCTCGACATATGCTAGTATACTTTTTATAACCTGTCACCTGGTCGTTTGCCGCGACCTACCGCAACTCTGGTTCGGGTTCGGAAATCGGGTTCAGACCTATGAAAAAAACTCCCTTGGCCGTGGTCGGCCACATCGGTCCCGAGCCGCGCGGCCGCCGCATGTCGGTGCCGCACGCGCTGGCGGCGCTTGCAGCCTTGGGACAGCCGACGCGGCTCGAAATTTTCCGGCTGCTGATCGCCGCCGAACCCGGCGGTCTTGCTGCCGGGGCCATCGCCGAAAAGATCGGCTGCGCCCACAACACGCTTTCGTCCCATCTCAGTATCCTGGCGCGCTCGGGACTGGTGCGCGGCGCCCGCGCCGGCCGCTCGATCACCTACCGGGCGGACGTCGACGCGATCCGGGCGCTGGTCGGCTTCCTGATCAATGACTGCTGCAGCGGTCACCCGGAGCTGTGCGACTTGCAGGACGCGATACGCGGCGCCAGCGGCTGTTGCGCGCCCGCGGCAACCACGAAGCGGAGCACCGAGCCATGATCGAAGCCGCCGAAGACAAACGCCTCAACGTGCTGTTTCTCTGCACCGGCAACTCGGCGCGGTCGATCATCGCCGAGGCGATCTTGAGCCGCGAAGGACGCAGGAACTTCCGCGCCTTCTCGGCCGGCAGTCACCCCAAGGGCTTTGTGCATCCCTATGCGCTCGACCTGCTGCGCAAGATGAATTTCGACGTCACGCGCTTTCGCTCCAAGAGCTGGAACGAATTTAGCGGACCCGACGCGCCGAAGCTCGATTTCGCGTTCACGCTCTGCGACGACGCGGCCGCGGAAGTCTGTCCGGTTTGGCCCGGCCAGCCGATGACGGCGCATTGGGGTCTTCCCGATCCGGCCGCGGCCGCCGGTAATGAAGCCGAGCGTCGCTTTGCCTTCGCCGATACGTTCCGCATGTTGAATAACCGCATCTCGATATTCGTCAGCCTGCCGATCAACTCCCTCGACAAGCTGTCGCTGCAACGAAGGCTCGATGCGATCGGCGAGACCAAAGATGCGGGAGACAAACCCGCATCGGCAGCAGAATGAACGACGCGTCTACGCTTTTAAGGCGTCGCCGCCGATTTTTTCAATCGCGCAACCGCAAGGCCCAGGACCACCGAGTCTGACAATGTCCACCTTCGAACGCTACCTGACTGTTTGGGTTGCCCTTTGCATCGTTGTCGGTATCGCGCTCGGGCATTTCTTTCCAGCCGCGTTCCACGCTATCGGGTCGGCCGAGATCGCCAAAGTCAATCTGCCAGTGGCTGTTTTGATCTGGTTGATGATTATCCCGATGCTGGTGAAGATCGATTTCGCGGCGTTGTCGCGGGTCAAGGAGCATTGGCGGGGCATCAGCGTCACACTTCTGGTCAATTGGGCGGTGAAACCCTTCTCCATGGCATTTCTGGGCTGGCTCTTTATCGGATGGCTGTTCAAGCCCTATCTTCCCGCGGATCAGATAAACAGTTACATCGCCGGCCTGATCTTGCTCGCGGCAGCGCCATGCACGGCGATGGTGTTCGTCTGGAGCAATCTCTCGGATGGCGAGCCGCATTTCACCCTCAGCCAGGTCGCCCTCAATGACGTGATCATGGTGTTCGCCTTTGCGCCGATCGTAGGCCTCCTGCTCGGCATATCGGCGATCACCGTGCCATGGGAGACTTTGCTCCTCTCGGTCATTCTGTACATCGTCGTGCCAGTCATTATCGCGCAAACCATCCGGCGGAGCGTGCTCGCGAGCGGTGGAAGCAACGCGCTCACATGGCTCTTGTCTACGCTGCAGCCGATTTCTCTCGTGGCGTTGCTCGCCACGCTGGTGCTTCTGTTTGGCTTCCAGGGCGAGCAAATCCTGGCTCAACCCCTAATCATTGCAATGCTGGCCGTGCCGATCCTGATCCAGGTCTATTTCAATTCTGGACTTGCCTATGTCCTTAATCGCGCCGCCGGGGAGGCGCATTGTGTTGCTGGCCCGTCCGCCCTCATCGGCGCGAGCAACTTCTTTGAATTGGCTGTGGCCGCCGCGATCAGTCTCTTCGGCTTCAACTCAGGCGCGGCACTCGCGACCGTGGTCGGCGTTCTTATCGAGGTTCCGGTGATGCTTTCAGTCGTGAAGATCGTGAACAGCACTCGTGGCTGGTATGAAGCCGGCGCGACCGTACGGCAGCGCGTCGCGAGCGAGAAAGCAAGAACTTGAGAGGCGGATATCGCGATCTGGCGCAATCCCGCCCACTCCAGCCTACGTCAATCGAAGACGCTCGGCGGGTTGAATATGCAATCCACTGACGCAAATCGCCAGCGCGGCAAGTCATTTTGCTTAGGTTCGGCACGTCACCCATTGATATATCAAGCGACTTGATCGGCGGGCTGCGGCTTGGCCGCCGGCAGTTGAACGCTGAACGTGGCACCGGCCCCCGGCGTGCTGTCGATCGATAAGCGGCCGCGATGCCGGTTGAGGATGTGCTTGACCAGCGCCAGCCCGAGCCCGGTTCCGCCCTGGGCGCGGCTCTCCCTGACATCGACGCGATAGAACCGCTCGGTCAGGCGCGGCAGATGCTCGGGCGCGATGCCCGGTCCGTAATCGCGGACGTCGACCTGCGCTTCCGGTTCGCCTTCCGCCGATACTGCCTGTCGCAACGTGATGTCGACGCGCTTGCCGGCAGCCCCGTATTTGAGCGCGTTTTCGACCAGGTTCTCGAACACCCGGACCAGCTCGTCGTGGTCGCCGGGAACCGTCAGCCTGTTCGGCGCCTCGACGTGGACGATGACGCCGCGGTCGCGCGCCAGGGTCTCGAGACCGTCCACCACTTGGCGGACGATCGGCACCAGGTCGACCAGCGCATCGGGACGGCGGTACGCATTCAGCTCGATGCGCGACAACGACAACAGGTCGTCGATCAGCCGCGCCATGCGCCGCGCCTGCTCCTGCATGATGGCGAGGAAGCGCTCCCGCGCCTTGGTGTCGTCGCGCGCCGAGCCTTGCAAGGTCTCGATAAAGCCGGACAGCGCCGCCAGCGGCGTGCGCAGTTCGTGGCTGGCATTGGCGACGAAGTCGGCGCGCATCTCTTCGGCGCGGCGCAACGGTGTCAGGTCATGAAAGACCATCAGGACCAAGTCGGGCTTGCTCGAATTCGGCTCGCGCTTGACCGGCATCACGATCGTCTCGAACCAGCGGTCGCGCGGCACGCGCTCGGAATATTCGACCCGCTGCTCTTCGCCGCGGGCATAGGCGCGACCGATCGCCTCGATCAGCTCGGGCATCCGCAGGGCCAGCGAGACCGGCTCGCCGCGGCGCAGCGCCGGCGCCAAGGAGCGTGCCCGCTCATTCAGCGCCAGCACGCGGCCGTTGCGGTCGAGGGCGATGGCCGGATCCGGCAGCCCGGCGACGACCGCCTCGAGCGGATCGCCGGCGCGCTCGGAGACGGCGATTGGCCCGGCCAGGCGCCCGACCTCCTCGCCGGCACGCATGGCAAGCAAAGCGGCCGCCGTAACGATGACAAAGCCGGCGACCGCATAGCCGACGGCGAGGGCGTCGAGGAGCGCCAATCCGGCGAACACGATCGCCGCGGTGACGGCGACGAACCGCACGCCGCGCCACCGCATCCTTCGCGGCGCCATGAGATCGTCATTCAAGCTCATCGGATCCGTCCCCGCGCAGCAGCCCGCTCGACCTCCGGATCAAGTCGCGTCCGACTTTTCCCGCGCCAGCTCGGTCACGGCGCTGATCGGCGGTGCAAGCGGCTGGGTCAGGCGCCGCGCGGCACGACCGAGCAGAACTTCGCGCGTTCCGAGGATCACCAGCGAGAGCATGAATGGAATGATGTAGTAAAGGATACGAAATAGCAGCAAGCCGGCCAGCAAATCTTCCTTGTCGAACTGCCACAGCGCCACCATCATGGCGGCGTCGAATACGCCGAGGCCGCCGGGGGCATGGCTGGCGAAGCCGAGCAGCGTGGCGGCCACGAAGATCACGGCCACGGTCACGAAGCCGAGATTGGGCTCATCCGGCACCAGCATGTACATGGCCAGCGCGCAGCACGACAGATCGAGGATGCCGATCCCAATCTGAACAAGTGTCAAAGGACCGCCGGGCAAGGTCAGCTGCCAGCCGTCGCGGCCGATGACCCGCGGCTTGACCCAGACCCAGGCCACATAGGCGCCGAGCATGGCAAGGATCGCGAGCGCGAAAACGCGATTGAGCCAAAGCGGCAGTTGGTCGATGGCGCGCGCGGCCTGCGGCGCATCGAGAACGCCGAGGCCGAGCACGGTGGCGTTGCCGAGCCAGAAAGTGAGCCCGGCGACAAAGCAGATCTTGGTCACCTCAATGACGCTCAAGCCGCTGGCGGAATAGATGCGATAGCGCACCGCGCCGCCGGAAAAGACGCTGGCGCCAACATTGTGCCCAACCGCATAGCTGGTGAAACCTGCAAGCGCCGCGATGCGATACGGCACCTCGGAACGGCCGATCGTGCGCAGCGCGAACAGATCGTAGAACGTGAGTGTCAGATAGCCGGCGGCGACAAAGAAGCCGGCGATACCGAGCGTCCGCAAGTCGGTCGCCTCGAGCGCATCGAACAGCGCGTCGACATCGATATCGCGCAGGATGCGATACAGCACGATGGCGGCCACAACGATGACGGTGAGGCTGAGCGCCATGCCTAATCGGCGGAGGCCGATATTTCGGTCGAAGAAGTGCGCGGACACGCGCAATCTCTTCAACATCCCGCGCTCCAAACCGGCTGTTCGTGCATCAATCGACCGTGTCGTCCCGCAGCCAAGCGGCGGATTTGAGGTTCCTACGATCCAACCGCAAACTTGCAAAGGAACTTAAGATCCAAAACCCGCATTGGAACGGTAAATTTGCCAGTTTCCTTCGGATTCCGAATTAAGCATGAGCGATGCCGCGAGCGCTTGCGAATTTCGGGAATCCGGCCACTGGCGCGAACCGGCCCCACCTAGCAGATGTCGTGTCCGGGCGCGAGGGCAGCGGCGATCGGGCTTAGCCGCGCTGTTTGGCCACACCCCGGCGGCGTGCCGGCCCGACGCGTCATTTTCGCGCCAATTGCCGGGGCGTTATCCGGCGCTGCTCTCGCGTTTGCCAAGCCGACGAGCCCCGGCTGGTCGCGCATCATTGCGATCAGACCCAATGTCGTCGAGGGCGACGCTGTTTTGCAGTTGACGAAACCCCGGGTCCTCGCTTGGTAATGCCGAAGGATTCCAAGGGGGAAATGCCAATGACCAGAAACAAGCCGCCGTTTCGCGCCGACGTTGTCGGTAGCCTGCTGCGTACCGCACCACTAAAGGAGGCGCGAGCCAAACGGGAGAAGGGTGCGATCGGCGCGGCAGAGCTCGCGGACGTCGAGAACCGCGAAATCGAAAAGATCATCAAAAAGCAGGAACAGGTCGGGCTCAAGGTCGCCACCGACGGCGAGTTCCGCCGCTCCTGGTGGCATTTCGATTTCTTCGGCATGCTCGACGGCGTCGAGCTCTACGAGCTCGATCATGGCATCCAGTTCCACGGCGTACAGACCAAGGCGCAGAGCGTTCGCGTCCAAGGCAAGCTCGGCTTCTCCAACCACCCGATGCTGGAGCATTTCAAGTTCCTCAAGGCCCACGCGCGGGTGTTGCCGAAGATGACCATCCCGAGCCCGGCCGTGCTGCACTTCCGCCTGGAGCCGGACGCCGTCAATACCAAGATCTATGCCGATCGCAGCGCCATCTTCGACGATCTGGCGAACACCTACCGGCAGGCCGTGCGCGCGTTCTACGACGCCGGCTGCCGCTATCTGCAGTTCGACGACACGGTCTGGGCTTATTTGTGCTCGCGGGCGGAGCTGCAGAAAGCGCGCGACCGCGGCCTCGACGCCGACCGCCTGGCGCAGGACTATGCCGGTGTGATCAACAAGGTGCTCAAGAGCAAGCCGGCCGACATGACGATCACGACGCACGTCTGCCGCGGCAATTTCCGCTCGACCTGGATTTCCGAGGGCGGTTATGAGCCCGTCGCCGAGATCATGCTCGGGACATTGAACTACGACGGCTATTTCCTGGAATACGACACGACACGCGCCGGCGGCTTCGAGCCGCTGCGCTTTTTACCCAAAGGCAACAAAATCGTCGTGCTCGGTCTTGTCACCACCAAGAGCGGTGCGCTGGAAAACAAGGACGAGGTCAAGCGGCGCATCGACGAGGCGACCAGATATGTCGCGCTGGAGCAGCTCTGTCTGTCGCCGCAATGCGGCTTCGCCTCAACCGAGGAAGGCAACGTGCTCGCCGAAGACGAACAGTGGGCCAAACTCGGGATGATCGTGGAGCTCGCGGCTGAGGTTTGGCGCTAAGGCGCCATTTTGCCGCTCGCGTTACGCAGCTGCCCGAAATCATACACGGAGGAAAATCTTACGGTGGTACAAGAAGCTGGCCAGCGCGACGGCAAGCACGAGTCCCATGACATGCGTAACGAAGCCGCCCGTACCTTGGGTCACCGTATTGTCGAGTAAGCTGGCGAAGTCGCTGCCCAAAAAGCGCGCCACCGACGGCGCGAAGCCCAGCACTTCGTTGAGGACGTAGAGCATAATCGCGTTTGCGCCGACCCAGGTAAAAACCATGGCCCAGCGCCGCCATCCCCACACGTCGATGATCTGGTGCATTGCAGCGAGCAGGATCGCGCTGTATCCGGCGGTAACGAGTGCGAAGGATGATGTCCAAATGGCCTTGATGATCGGAAACTGCAGCGCCCAGAGGTAGCCGATGGCGATCAGGCCGCAGCCGTAAGCGATCAGCCAAAGCGTTTTTTGCTGGGCAGAGACGCGGATGTCACGCAGGAGAAGCCCGGCGAAAACCCCGAGCAGGCAAGTGCCAATAGCCGGCAGCGTGCTCAACATGCCTTCGGGATCGCGGCTGCCCTCCCATAGTCTGCCAGGCAAATAGTAGTAATCAATCCAGTCCGCGAGGTTGGCGTCGGGGACGAATGAGCCGGCGCCGATTCCGGGAACCGGGATAAAAGTCATCAGCACCCAATAGCCGACCAGGAGGGCAACAAGAGTTGCCGTCAGTCCTCGCAGGTTGAAATTCAGGAACGCGAGAGACGTGAATAGATAACAAAGCGCGATCCGCTGCAAAACGCCGAGAAGGCGGAGATCGGCCCAGTGGCGACTAATCTCGCCGACGGCGAGCAGCCCGAGTACGTAAAGCAGAAGCGAGCGACGCAGAACCCGCAGATGCGCGTTGGTTTTACCTACGCGCTCGACCAGAGCCGGCAAGGAAAGCACGATCGAGACGCCGGTAATGAAAATGAACAGTGGAAAAATGAAATCGTAAAAGCGAAGACCCTCCCATGACACGTGCGTGAATTGGTGGCCGAGGAAGCTGCCGGCGGCGCTGGCGGCGGCTCCCTTTCCTTGCGACATTTCGGCGAGCCCCCACATGACGCCGTCTAACCCGATGATGCAAAACATGCTGAAGCCGCGCAGCGCGTCGATCGATACGACTCGGCGCGTTTGCAGGGCGGCGGCTAGCTCGACAGAGCGCATCGGACGGTTTCGCTGTCGGCGCGAGCACAAATCGGCTGCCCGACAAAGTCAAGTCGGTCGAAACAGCTTGCTCCACAGCTTGCTCCGAGGAGCGGCAGGTCCGCCTTGAGCTGTATCAAGCTTGACGAGCGCAAGGATATTCGCCCGGCTTTGCGGCAAGAAGTCAGTGCTTTCCCGCCGCGAATTTGCCGCCGCTCACCCCGCAACGGCCATGCGGCGCCTCGACGCGGAAATAGTTCTTGCCGATGAAGGACTGATCGTAGTGATGCCATGCGGTGGGCTGGTCAAAGGCCATCACGCCGGCCAGCGTCACGGCAAACACGGCGCTTTCCATGTCGCGCTCGGGCGCCGTGAGATTCTCCGGTAGCTTGGAGCTGGCGTAATCGACATAGTAAACCCGCCGGACGCAGGGTATGTCCTTTGCCGCATCGAGCGCCGCCTGCGCCGTCATAAGGTGGTCGGAGTGATCTTCCGGATTGATGCGCGGATTGGTCTCGGCGACGTTGATCTGAACCAGCGGCGCTGATCCACGTTCGTACTTCAGAATGTCGCGCACGGTGGCAACGAGATCGCTCCAGCCGTGATAGCTCGTCGAGCCGTCGATGGCCGAAAGCGTCTTGATCTCTCCGGTGGCCAGACGCTTGAGGGACTGAAAGCCGGTCCCGGCAAAGCCCGAACCCGAAGCGTCACCGTCGGGTAGCCGCAGGAAATAGCCAATCGTGTTGAGGTAGCTCACGCGGAACACCGGATGGCCGTTGAAGGTCATGGGGCCGGCCGAATTGTCGATCGGCGCCTTATCGGCGTCCGCCATGAAGCGGATGGCATTCAATGCGCCGTTCTCCCGCGCCAGATAATAGGGCTGCTTGCGGCCGCCGGAGCCGACCCCGAGGCCGTCGTCGCCTGCAGTGACATGCACAAAGACGGATTTAGCAGCGCCGCCGGTCACGTCCTCGAATGCCGAAGGATTCATGAACAGCTGCCAGTCGTCTTCGTGAGCAGCAAAGTAAAACGACACCTTATTGGAGCGGCCATAATCGGCGGCGAGCGCGGTCGAAGGCAACAGTAGCGCCACAAGAACAGCAGCGTTACAGAACGATTGAGATGATGGCATGGCGGTCACGCACCGGGTGTGAGTTTGAATGAGATATGATGTCCCATGATCGCGAAATCAATAAAAATGTCTACGACTAAAGGATCTAGCGTTGCGGCAACAGCCCGCGCCCATTCCCGGCGCTACGGCGCACACCTTTGCCGCCGCTTGCGTGGGAATGAGCGGTTTAGCGGGCGATCAACTTCGTTCCGCCAATCCGTTTGTGCACATGCACCATGAGCGCCATGGCAAACAGCGGCGTCGCCAGGTTGACGATCGGAATCGAGACGAATGCGGCGATGAACAAGCCGCCGACATAGACGGCCGCAGCATTGCGCTTGCGCAAGGCCTTGGCCTCATCCGGCGGCCGAAAGCGCGTGGCAGCGAGTTCGAAATATTCGCGCCCGAGCAGCCAGGCGGTGGCGAGAAAGAAGATCACGGCGCCGAATCCGGCGAACAATAGGAACGGCACGGCGCAGAGATAGACCGCGATCGCGAGCAGGGCCGTTTTGCCACCCTCGGCGATCGCGAGCCAAAGCGGCAGCGCGACGCCGGGCGGGTCGGCCACGTAGTGTTCACGCTCGACCTCGTCAGCGATCTGATCGGCGAAAAAGCTGGCGACAAACGCGGTCACTGCCGGCATCAGAAAGATGCCGCCGGCGAGAATGCCGAGGCTTGCCGCAATCGAGAGCGCCCAGGCGAGCGCGCTCGCCGGCAGATGCGTGGCCGGTCCGAGTGTCGTTTCGAGCGACGCACCCCCGGCGCCGACCAGCCAAATGATCAGGCGGTCGAGCGCGACGGCGGCAACAACGATGAGTGCGAGCGCAAGCCCGATCGACTTCCACAGCACCGCGCGCAGCGGGGGTGACAGCATCTGGGCGAGTGCTTTGACCGCGTCGTCGAGCATATTTAGCTTTAGTGCCCGATTTCGAAGCGACGCAAGAGCGAACGTCGGCGTCGCAATGCGGTTCACACAATCGTCGCCATTGTTGACTGAATCTCAATCTGCGGCGTTTGCGCGGCGTGCACCGTTCGGGCAATCTGCGGCAAGCCGCAAGTATTGGAAGCCATGCCGCGATTGAGCCGCCGCTCGTTCCTCGCCGCCTCGGCCGCGCTTGCGGTACGCCCCGCGGCCGCCGCGGCCGCGGCCGAGTTTGACGTCGTCATCGTCGGAGCGGGTGCCGCCGGCATCGCCGCCGCGCGGCGGATCGCCGCCGCCGGCCGCAAGTTCGTATTGCTCGAAGCCGCCGACCATATCGGCGGACGCTGCATCACCGATACGGCGACCTTCGGCTTGCCCTATGACCGCGGCGCCCATTGGATCCATACCCCCGATCTTAATCCGGTGACCAAGCTGGTGCCGCGCCGCGGGATTGAAATCTATCCGACACCGGAGAGCCAGAAGGTGCGTATCGGCCGCCGCTACGCGCGCGAGGGCGAGCTGGAGGATCTTTTGGCGTCGCAGGGCCGCGCCAAGCGCGCCATCGCCGACGCCGCGCGCAAGGGCGATTTGGCCTGCGCCCAGGCGCTGCCCAACGACCTCGGCGACTGGCGGCCAGCGGTCGAATTCGTGCTCGGCCCGTTCGGCTGCGGCAAGGACTTGGCGCAAGTATCGGCCGTGGATTTCGCGAAATCCGCCGAGCGCGACGCGGACGCTTTCTGCCGCCAGGGATTCGGCACGCTGCTCGCCGCTCTCGCCGAGGGGCTTGCGGTCAAGCTGTCGACGCCGGCAACCGCGATCGACTTAAGGCGCAACGTCACGGTGGAAACGCCGAAGGGCGCGATCGCCGCCCGCTCCGCCATTGTCACCGTGTCGACCAATGTGATCGCGTCCGGCGGCATCAAGTTCACGCCCGAACTTGCCAACCGCCAGCGCGACGCCTTTGCCAAGCTCTCGCTCGGCAGTTACGACCACATCGCGCTGGAAATCGCCGACAACACACTTGGCTTCGAGAGCGACGACCTGGTGTTCGAGAAATCGGCCGGACTCGCACACAGCGGCGATCCTTGCCAACGTCTCCGGCACGCAGCTTTGCCTGGTCGAGGTCGCCGGCACCTTCGGCGGCGATCTCTCGACCCACGGCGAAGCGGCGATGATCGATTTCGCCGCCGATTGGCTGGCCGGCCTTTACGGTACCGACGTGAAGAAGGCGATCAAGCGCTCGCAGGCCACGCGCTGGAACTACGAGCCCTTGACGCTCGGCGCCTTTTCGGCGGCGGCACCGGGCTGGCACGGAGCCCGCCATATCCTGATGGAGCCGGTGCAAGGCGCCGTGTGGTTCGCCGGCGAAGCCGTCCATGAGACCTTGTGGGGAACGGTCGGCGGCGCCTGGGAATCGGGCGAGCGCGCCGCCGACGCGGTCTTGCGCCGGCTCGGCGGGCAGAAGGAGCCGGCATCAACGGAACCTGAAGCGACGCTTAAGCATAAGTCGAAACGGCCGCATGCCGAGCCGGGCCGGCGACGGCGGTTTCAGGCCACGCCGAACATCACCCGCGACGAACCGCGCTGAAGCTCAAGCGCGCAACACGCCGCCGGTGCGTTTGCCGACCTCGGCGATGATCTTTGCCGCCAGCGCCTCGATCTCGGCATCGGTCATAGTCCGCTCGCGCGGCTGGATGGCGACCGCGATGGCGATCGATTTCTTGCCCGGCTCGATGCCGGCACCCTCGTAAACGTCGAACACGGTGACGCCGCTGACCAGCTTGCGGTCGACCGAGGTCGCGGCGCGCACAATGTCGGCCGCTTTCACATTGCGCTCGACCACGAAGGCGAAGTCGCGCTCGACCGGCTGGAACGGCGAGAGTTCGAGCGTCGGCTTGGCGCGCGTCGCCTTTGCCTTCGGCTCGGGGATGCGCTCCAAAATAACTTCGAAGCCCACGAGCGGGCCTTCGGCGTCGAGCGCCTCGAGCGCGCGCGGATGCAGCTCGCCGAAATGGCCGAGCACGTTCTGCGGGCCGATTTGGATCGTGCCGGCGCGGCCGGGATGCAACCAACCCGGGCCGCCCGGCACGACTTGCAGTGCTTGTGCAGGCGCGCCGGCCGCCGCCAACACGGCGAGCGCGTCGGCCTTGGCGTCGAAGGCGTCGACGACACCGTCCCGCTTGGTCCAATGACGGCCGATGCCGGAGGGTTTGGCGAGCGCGCGCCGCACGCCGGCGGCGGCGGTGAACTGATCCTCCGGCCGGTCGCCCTTGAAAATCTGCCCGACCTCGAACAAGCCGACATCGGGGAAGCCGCGGTCGGCATTCCTCTGCGCCGCAGCGACGAGGCCGGGAATGAGACTGGGGCGCATGTCGGAGAGATCGGCCGCGATCGGATTGGCCAATGCGATCTCCGGCTTGCCGCCGTCGAACAATTCGGCCTGCGCCTTGGCGATGAACGACCAGGTCACCGCCTCGACCAGATTGCGCGCGCCGAGCGCGCGCTTGGCCTTGCGCGTGCGCAGCTGGATCGGCGTCAGCACCGGCTTGCGCGGCGCCTCGCCGCGGTCGAATGGTGTCGCCGGAATGCGATCGACGCCGAAGATTCGGACCACTTCCTCGACGATATCGGCCTTGTTTTGCACGTCGGGCCGCCACGACGGCACTGCGACCTTTACCCGCTCGCCCTGGCCGGCCACGAAGAAGCCGAGATGGCTGAGCACGCGGCGCACTTCGGGCAGCGGCACCGCTACCCCGGCAAGGCGCTTAAGTTCGGACAGCGGAAAATCGGTGACAAGTTCGGGCGCCTGCGCGCTGCCGGCAACGGTTATTTCCGACGGCGTGCCGCCGCAGAGATCGAGTACCATGCGGGTCGCGAGATCGAGCCCCGGCAGCATGAACGCCGGATCGACGCCGCGCTCGAAGCGGTAGCGGGCATCGGAATTGATGCCGAGCTTGCGGCCGGTCTGCGCAATGTTGATCGGCTCCCATAGCGCCGACTCGATGAGCACGTCGGTGGTGGTTTCCGAGCAGCCGGTCTTCTCCCCGCCTATGATGCCGGAGAGCAATTCCACGCCATCGTCGTCGGCGATGACGCACATCGTGTCGTCGAGTGCGTAGGTCTTGCCGTCGAGCGCGAGAAGCGTCTCGCCCGCCCGCGCGCGGCGCACCGTGAGATCGCCGTGCACCTTCGCGGCATCGAACACATGCAGCGGCCGGCCGCGGTCATAGGTGATGAAGTTGGTGATATCGACGAGCGCGTTGATAGGGCGAAGCCCGATCGCGGCGAGCCGCCGCTGCAACCAATCCGGCGAGGGGCCGTTGTTCACGCCGCGCACCAAGCGCAGCGCAAAGGCCGGGCACAGCGACGGCGTCGCGCCGAAGTCGAGTTTCACGTTCACCGGGCAGAGGAACTCACCCTTGATCGGCTTGACTGCCGGATCCTTGAATTTACCCATGTCGGCGGCGGCGAGATCGCGCGCGATACCGTGCACGCCGGTGCAGTCGGCGCGGTTCGGCGTCAGATTGAGCTCGACCACCGGGTCATCGAGCCCGGCCCATTGCGCGTAGCTTGTGCCGATCGGCGCATCATCGGGCAGATCGATGATGCCTTCGTGATTATCGGAGATTTGCAATTCGAATTCGGAGACCAGCATGCCGCGGCTTTCGACGCCGCGGATGGTGCCGACCTGCAGCATCGTGTCCTTGCCGGGGATGAAGGCGCCCGGCGGCGCGAATACGCCCTTCATGCCGGTACGCGCATTCGGAGCGCCGCAGACGACCTGGATCGGATCGGCCGCGCCGGTATCAACCAGGCACACGCGCAGCCGGTCGGCATTGGGATGCTGTTTCGCCTCGGTGACGCGGGCGATGGTGAACGGCGCGAAGAGCTTCGCCTTGTCCTCCACCCGCTCGACCTCGAGCCCGATCATGTTGAGTTTTTCGGCGATCTCGCCGAGCGCGCGATCGGTGTCGAGGTGCTCCTTGAGCCAGGCGAAGGTGAATTTCATCATGTGGTTTTAATCGCCCACTCATTAGCGTGACCGACCGTTGACTCCGCCTTTTCTTTGGTCAAATCGGCAAGAAGCTTATCGATTCTGTATTCGGCGTATTCTTTTAGCCAACCGGCGGCAGGTGCGCCTTTACTGTATTCACCTCTGTCCCAACTTTGCGTGTTTCCATAAAGCCTCTGGCCGTGAGTGACCATCAGATCATGGGGGACCAGGTACCAGTTCCTTTTATCGACCTGACTTCCGTCGGGGAAAGCAATCCAAATCTTTCGGCTGAAATACTTTTTTTCTACCATCCATCTTGATTTTAGCTGCACGTTAAGGTGCAAATTGTCTTTTGTCCTGTGCAGGATAAAGTCGATCCCGTTATCATATTCGGGAATGAACGGTGAGAATCCGAATGGCAGCACAAGGTTGATAAATTCGTATTTGTTCTTGAGTTCGGTTGCTTGAGTATTCATTGGCTCAATCCCCCCGCCAGCGTCGGCAGGTCGAGCGGGCGGAAGCCGTAATGGGAGAGCCAGCGGACATCGGCCTCGAAGAAGGCGCGCAGATCCGGCATGCCGTATTTGAGCATGGCGATGCGGTCGATGCCCATGCCCCAGGCAAAACCTTGAAACTCGTCGGGATCGAGCCCGCAATTGCGCAGCACGTTCGGGTGCACCATGCCGCAGCCGAGAATCTCCATCCAGTCGTCGCCTTCGCCGAAGCGGATTTCGCCCTTGTCGCGCCGGCATTGGATGTCAACTTCGAGCGATGGTTCGGTGAACGGGAAGAAGGAGGGACGGAAGCGCATCTTGACGTGATCGACCTCGAAGAATGCCTTGCAGAATTCCTCCAGTATCCATTTCAGGTGGCCGAGATGCGAATTGCGGTCGATGACCAAGCCCTCGACCTGGTGGAACATCGGCGTATGGGTCTGGTCGCTATCGCTGCGATAGGTGCGGCCGGGACAGATGACCCGGATCGGCGGCTTTTGGCTCAGCATCGTGCGCACCTGCACCGGCGAAGTGTGCGTGCGCAACAGGAGCCGCGAGCCGTCCGGCTTCGGATTGAAGAAGAATGTGTCCTGCATGTCGCGCGCCGGATGGTCTTCCGGAAAATTGAGCTTGGTGAAGTTGTAGTCGTCGGTCTCGATGTCCGGCCCCTCGGCGACGGCAAAGCCCATATCGGCAAAGATTGCGGTCAGCTCGTCGATGACTTGGGTGATCGGATGCACACGGCCGACTTCGAACGGCCCTTCGCGTACCGGCAAAGTGACATCGACGCTCTCGGTGTTGAGGCGAGCCGCAAGCGCCAAGCTCTTTAGCGCCTCGCGGCGCGCAGCGAGCGCCGCATTGACGCGGTCTTTGAGACCATTGATCAGCGGCCCCTGGGTTTTACGCTCCTGCGGCGGCAGGGTGCCCAGCGTCTTCAATAAAGCCGTGATGGAGCCGTTCTTGCCGAGCGCCGCCACGCGCACCGCTTCAAGCGCCGCCTCGTCGCTGGCGGCGGCAACGTCGGCGAGGATTTGCTGTTCGAGTTGGGCGGTATCGGGCATCGCTATTGGAAGACAGACGACCGAGGACAGAGGACGGAAACCAGCGAGTTTGTATCTGTCGTCCGTCGGCCGTCTTCCGTCCTCTGCTAAGTCAGCGCCGACTTGGCTTGGCCGACAATCGCCTCGAAGGCGGCCGGCTCGGCGATCGCGAGGTCTGAGAGCACCTTGCGGTCGACCACGATGCCGGCCTTGCTCAAGCCGGCGATAAAGCGGCTGTAGTTGAGGCCGAACGGGCGCACCGCCGCATTGAGGCGCTGAATCCACAGCGCGCGGAAGGTGCGCTTGCGCCGCTTGCGGTCGCGGTAGGCGTATTGGTTCGCCTTCTCCACCGCTTGCTTGGCGACGCGGATGGTGTTCTTGCGCCTGCCGTAATAGCCCTTGGCGGCCTTGAGCACCTTCTTGTGCTTGGCATGACCGGTGACGCCGCGTTTGACGCGTGCCATGGCTGATCTCCTCTCGATCGCGAAACGCTGGATGGACGGCGGCCGCTGGCGGCCGGCGGCGGTTAGCCGTTCGGCAAGAAATATTTCTTGATGTTGTCGCCGTCGGACTTGAACAGCACGGCGGTGCCGCGCAGCTGGCGGATCTGCTTTTTCGTGCGCTTGATCATGCCGTGGCGCTTGCGTGATTGCTGATAGAGGACCTTTCCCCCCGCCGTCACCTTGAAGCGCTTTTTCGCGCCCGACTTGGTCTTGATCTTGGGCATTTGGCTCTCCTTGGCCGCGAGCGGATGCGCTCGGCGGCCGAAAATGCTCAACAATGAGCGTAGTGTGCTTGGAGCACTTCGCCGCCGCCACGGCAGCCCTAATCAGCCGGACGGCGGGAGGACGCGGTTATGGCAGAGCCGGACGAAATTGGCAAATGCTGCGTCCGCCGCCGCGGAGTCGCCCCCCGCGCGGCCTGGATAGCCCCGATACGAGCTATTTCCGGGCGTCTACGGCAGCTCGGAAATCAGCTTGACCGTTTCGGCCTCGGTCCATGCGCGCACGGTGCGGGTGCGCACATTGCCCAGCGCGCCGCTCATCATGGCAAATTTGGCGACGCTGTCGCCGTTCGCCGCTTCGATGATGAGCAAGAGGTCGGAGTCGCCGGAGGTAAGGAATACCTGCTTGAATTCGATGCCCAATCTCTTGGCCGCTTCGCGCGCGGCCTGGATACGTTTGGGCGCTTCCTTGACCGAGCGGATTCCCTGGTCGGTCCAGTTCGCCGTAACAATGAATATCATGGTCGTCTCCTCTCCCTGAATATTTTCCCGGCCCTCGGCCCGGCGGGGTCGTCCCCGCAACGGCCGCCGGAGGGTATCACCGCGGCGCCGCCAGCCTTGGCACCGCTTACCGCGGCGCCAAGACCATAATGACCTGGCGGCCTTCGAAGCGCGGCTCCTGCTCGATCTTGGCGATCTTTGATGTGTCGCCCTTGACGCGGTCCAAGAGCTTATAGCCGAGCTCCTGGTGCGCCATTTCGCGGCCGCGGAACCGCAACGTCACCTTGACCTTATCGCCTTCCTGAAAAAAGCGCTCCATGGAGCGCATTTTCACGTCGTAATCGTGATCGTCGATCATCGGCCGCAGCTTGATTTCCTTGATCTCGACGACCTTCTGCTTCTTGCGCGCCTCGGCGGCTTTTTTCTGCGCCTGGTATTTGTATTTGCCGTAATC
This sequence comes from uncultured Alphaproteobacteria bacterium, assembly GCA_963721025.1. Classification (GTDB taxonomy): domain Bacteria; phylum Pseudomonadota; class Alphaproteobacteria; order Rhizobiales; family Xanthobacteraceae; genus BOG-931. Next base: position 324,821 of record CAVRHN010000007.1, read on the forward strand.
GAGGATCTTGCAGACAGGGGGGACCGAGTTCGGCGCGATCTCGACCAGATCGAGCCCGGCCTCCTGCGCCATGGCCAGAGCGGCGGTGATCTCGGTGACGCCCTTGTTGGCGCCGTCCTTGTCAATGAGCTGGACCTCGCGGACGCGGATCTCCTCGTTGATGCGCGGACCCTCCTTGGCGGCGGGTTGCGCGGTTCTCATCGGGCGACGAATGGTTCTTTTCTCCTTAAGTCGTTGCGACAGACCTATCGCATCCAAGCGCGGATTTCGATGGATAAATCCGCGATGCTATTCGGCAAACGCAGAAGATCGGGAGTTTTCGGCCTCAAGTCAACGATAATGCGGCGGCGCCATCCCTTGCGCCCAAGTGCTGTTTGCGGCGAAACATGGCATGGCCGTCGCTTCGCATCTCCTCCCATTTCGCCCGCCGAGACTGCGCATGGAAGATAACAGCTTGAGATTCCTGGAAATTGGAGAGGGGAGCGAGCGCCGCGCCATCGCCGTCCGCGAACACTCCGGCGCCGGCCCCGGGCTATTCTGGCTGAGCGGTTACAAATCCGACATGAAGGGTACCAAAGCCGAGGCGCTGGCGCGGTGGGCGGAAGAAGCGGGACGCGCGATCGTCCGCTTCGACTATTCCGGCCATGGCGAATCGGGCGGCGTATTCACCGAGGGCACGATCGGCCGCTGGCTCGCCGACGCGCTCGCCGTGTTCGAAGCCTGCTGCCGCGGTCCGCAGATTCTCATCGGCTCGTCGATGGGCGGCTGGCTGGCGCTGCTGATGGTTCGCGCCTTGCGGCAGCGCCAGGACGTTGGGCCCGCGTCGGTCGCAGGCCTGGTGCTGATCGCGCCGGCGGTCGATTTCACCGAGGAGCTGATGTGGAAACGCTTCACGCCGGCGATCAAGCGCGAGCTCGCGGAGACGGGCGTCTGGGCAAGACCGTCCGACTATTCGCCCGAGCCCTATCTCGTCACCCGGCGGTTGATCGAGGAGGGGCGCAACCATCTCCTCCTTGGCGGCATGATCGAAACCGGATGCCCGGTGCGCATCCTGCAAGGCGTCGAGGATCCCGACGTGCCGTGGCGGCATGCGGTGGAGCTGGTTTCCCGGCTGGCCAGCGACGACGTCGTTCTGACACTCGTCAAGGATGGCGATCACCGTCTGTCGCGGCCGGAGGATATCGAGCGCTTGATCCGCGCCGTGGTGGAGTTTTAGGTCCGCAGGCGGTGATTGCCGCGGCCATCGGTCAGGCTGTCAATGCTAATGACGCCGGCGCCGTACGCCACCACGTAGAGGAAGCCGCCGGCCATCACCAGGTTCTTGTAGAAATGGATCATGTTGGCGGTGTCGCCGGCCGGCAGGTGCACGCCAAAGGCGGTGCCCAGGCAGAACAGCGCCAGCACCGCAGCCGCCCATCGCGCCTTGAAACCCACCAGGACGGCCAGGCCGCCGGCCAGTTGGATGACGAGCGCGATCCAGACCGCCGCTTGCGGCGCCGGCACGTGGACGCTGGCGAAGTACTTGGTGAAGCCGGCCGGATGGCGCAACAGCGCCGCACCCTCGTAGATGAAGATGCTGGACATCAGCAAGCGGCCGAACAGAGCCAAGAAGGCTTTCATCGCGTGCATGGCGCTTCCCGCATTCCGCGGCGCTAGAGCATGATCCGGAAAAGCTTGCCCTTGGACTTGATCCGAGGGTGGAAGCCGGTTTTCCGAAAAGATCATGCTCCACCAAGCAATCTAGCCGCCGACGCTCAAGACTAGCAGCCGGCCCGGCGGGCGACCATCGCTCGGCGCGTGTGCCTCCGTCTGCCAAAGGCCCACGCCGCGGCAGACCCGGAGACAAGCCGGTATCCCTATGCTAACTTTCGCCTCCCAAAAAACCTAGGGGAGCGAAACGATGCATAAAATGACATTAGGGGCAGTGGCGGTGGCTTTCAGCGTGTTGGCGGCGTCCGCCGCGCAGGCGCAAATGAAAGTGACCAGCGACGACATCAAGAATGGCGCCGTCAGCTCGAAGGCGATGGAAGCGAACGTCTTTGGCTGCGACGGCGGCAATATTTCCCCGTCGTTGAAATGGACCGGGGCGCCGGCCGGCACCAAGAGCTTCGCCATCAATCTCTACGATCCGGATGCGCCAACCGGCTCAGGCTTCTGGCACTGGGTCGTGTTCAACATTCCGGCCTCGACCACGTCGCTCCCGAAGAACGCCGGCGACGTCAAGGCCAAGCTGATGCCCGAGGGCGCCATCCAGAGCCGGACCGACTACGGTTTCGACGGTTACGGCGGCATGTGCCCGCCGAAGGGCGACAAGCCGCATCACTATACGCTGACGGTGTATGCAGTCGACGAAGACAAGCTGCAGTTCGCCAAGGACGACATGATCTCGCCGGCGGTCGTCGGCTTCGAGCTGCATTTCCATTCCAAGGCGAAAGCCGCGCTGCACTGGACCTTCGGCCGTCCCAAGTAAGCGGCCAAGTAAGCGGCGTTTTGGACATTGGCATCCCGACGCAGCGCGTGAAAAACGCGCTGCGTTTTTTGTTTAGCGACATGCGGATGCCCGATAGGCGCTCGGGCTCGATCCCACGATGCGTTGAAAGCGGCGATTGAACGTCGAGAGATCGCCAAAGCCTGCCGTAAACGCGATCGCCGAAATGCTGTCGGAGGTTCGCCGCAGGCGGACCGCCGCGCGATGCATCCGCGTATGCAGGACGTACTGGTGCGGCGTCATGCCCACCACCGCGCGGAACGTGCGCAGGAAGTGATACGGACTCATCGCCGCCGCGCCCGCGAGGTCGGACAGCGACAGCGGCTCGTCCGCCTGCGCCTCGATGCGGTGCAGCGCGGCGGCAATGCGCTTTTCGTCGCGTCGGCTGGGCGCGCGTGAGCTGCGCTTGGTTTCAGCCAACGCCGCGGCAACCGCGCCGGCGAGCCGCACCGCCAATTCCTCGAATGCGGCGGCGTCGCCGTCCTCGCGCGCGGCCTCGGCGGCGACGACGATCGGCAGCAGGGCCGGGTGCGGCGGCAGCCGCGGAACGGTGAAAGCCAAGCGGCGCGCGCCCGGGACGGCGGCGACGACGCCTTGCAGAAATTCAGGCGTGAATTGAAACGACAGACAGCGGTCGCCGACCCCGTGCTCGTGGCCGCATTCGAAGCAGTGCCGGTCGTTGCCGAGCAGCAGCGCGCCCGGCGCCAGCACGGCCGACCCGAGCGTCGAGCGGTAGCAGAACGTTCCCGCCATCACCGCCGCGATGCAGACCGCGCCGTGCTGTTCCTCGTAGGGGCGATCGTGCGGTCCGTAGCTGCAGACGGCATCCGCGACGCGCCAGCCGGAACCCGATGCCAAAAGCCGTGAAGCGAGCGCCATGGCTGCAGTATAGCAATTTTTCCCAAGCGGCGGCGAGACTGACGATCTAATGACGCGGGTAACCTTACGCCAGACGAGAGTTCCGACGATGACTGCGAGCTCGTTTATCGAGGCGCTGTACAGCGACAAGCCGGCAGTCGACCGCGCCGACAAGATGCGCCTCTATGGCTGGCTGATCGGCGGCTGGACTTTTGCCGCAACCGTTCATCGCGACGACGGCACGCTGCACCAAGGCCGCGGCGAAATCCATTTCGGCTGGGTACTCGAAGGCCGCGCCATTCAGGACGTCTGGATTCTGCCGGAATCTTCTACGGTACGACGCTGCGCGTCTACGATCCCGGAATCGACGCCTGGCACATCCTTTGGAGCGACCCGCTGCGCCAGGTCTATTCGCGCCAGATCGGACGCGCCCACGGCGACGACATCGTCCAGCACGGCAACAACGATTCCGGCGAAGCCGTGCGCTGGAGCTTTACGCAGATTACGCCCGACTCGTTTCGCTGGACCGGCGAGCGTTCCCGCGATGACGGCGCGACCGATGACGACAAGACCTGGCAATTGCAGGCCGAGTTCTTCGCTCGGCGCGTGCCGCCATCGCCAACGACGCATTCCTGAGGAGCAAATACAATGATCGACCATCTTTCCATCGGCGTTCGCGATATCGCCAGGTCGAAGCGCTTCTACGACGCGGCGCTCAAGCCGCTCGGTTACGCCTGCCTGAGCCAGGGCGAGGGATCGCTCGGCTACGGGCGCGGTGTCGTCGCGCTCTGGATCGGCGCCACCGAGCACCCCATTGCCGCCGACATGAAATCCGGTTTGCACGTCTGCTTTACCGCGCCGACGCCCGACAGCGTCGACGCCTTCTACAGTGCCGCGCTGAAAACCGGAGGACGCGACAACGGCCCGCCCGGCCTGCGCGCCGATTACGGCCCCGGCTACTACGCGGCCTTCGCCATCGACCCCGACGGCTACCGCATCGAGGCGCATTACCAGTCATAGCGGGGGTCGGCGCCGGCTGGCGCGCCCGAAGGGATTCGAACCCCTGACCTCTGCCTTCGGAGGGCAGCGCTCTATCCAGCTGAGCTACGGGCGCATTGGAGCTATGCCGGCCTAGTGTGGCGGTTCAGAAGTCCGCATCATTTTTGCCGCGAACTCGTCATGCGGACTTCTGAACCAAAGCCACACTAGATCAATACGTTGCTAGTGTCCCTCGATTCCGAAGTTCGCAAACGAGGGTGCCGCATAATGATGCGAACTTCGGAATCGGGACACTAGATAGCGGAAGCCCGCCGGCGCAGCAACGGCCGCGCTTGCCGCTCGCCGCTGCGGCTCTTAAGGTGCCGCAGAATTTCCCGTCACCCTGAGGTGCAAGCGAAGCGAGCCTCGAAGGGCGACGACCCGATACCTCGGCCGTTCATCCTTCGAGGGCCGCTGCGCGGCCGCCTCAGGATGACGGGACCCTGGAGGAGCGACGCCATGGCCCAGCTTGCGGAAAAGCGCGAAGGCAAATCCGTCCAGATCAAGGACACCGCGTTCAAATGGGACGATCCGCTCGACCTCGAAGGCGAATTGACCGAGGAAGAGCGCATGGTGCGCGACACCGCGCGCGATTACGCGCAGGAGAAACTCTTTCCGCGCGTGCTCAAGGCGTTTCGCGAGGAGCAATACGATCCGACGATCGTGCGCGAGATGGGCGCGCTCGGCCTCCTCGGCTCGACCATCCCGGAGGAATACGGCGGCGCCGGGCTGGGCTATGTCGCCTACGGCCTGATCGCGCGCGAGATCGAGCGCGTCGATTCCGGCTACCGCTCGGCGATGTCGGTGCAGTCGTCGCTGGTCATGCATCCGATCTATGCCTATGGCTCCGAGGCGCAGCGCCGCAAATATCTGCCCAAGCTCGCGACCGGCGAGTTCGTCGGCTGTTTCGGCCTCACCGAGCCCGACCACGGTTCCGATCCCGGCTCGATGATCACCCGCGCCGAAAAAGTCGCCGGCGGCTATCGCCTCACCGGCACCAAAATGTGGATCACCAACGCGCCGGTCGCCGATGTCGCCGTGGTGTGGGCCAAGCTCGGCGGCAGGATCCACGGCTTCATCGTCGAGCGCGGCACCAAGGGATTCTCCACGCCGACGATCGAGGGCAAGCTGTCGTTGCGCGCCTCGATCACCGGCGAGATCGTCCTCGACGGCACCGTCGTGCCCGAAGAAAATCTGCTGCCCAACGTTTCCGGTCTGGCCGGTCCGTTCGGCTGCCTCAATGTCGCCCGCGCCGGCATCGCCTGGGGCGCGCTCGGGGCGGCGGAATTCTGCTGGCACCGCGCCCGCGACTATGTGCTCAACAGGAAGCAGTTCGGCCGCCCGCTCGCCGCCAACCAGCTGATCCAGAAAAAGCTCGCCGACATGCAGACCGAGATCACGCTCGGCCTGCACGCGGCGCTCCGGCTCGGCCGGCTGATCGAGCAGGGCAAGGCGTCGCCGCCGGCGATCTCGCTGCTCAAGCGCAACAATTGCGGCAAGGCGCTGGACGTTGCCCGCCTCGCCCGCGACATGCACGGCGGCAACGGCATCGCCGACGAATTCCATGTCATGCGCGTCCTCTGCAACCTCGAGACCGTCAACACCTACGAAGGCACCCACGACATCCACGCGCTGATCCTCGGCCGGGCGCAAACCGGCATCCAGGCGTTCATGTGAACGGCGTCTCATCCTCCCCCACGCAAGTGGGAGCCTCGTCATTGCGAGCGCCGCGAAGCAATCCAGTTCCGCGGTGTGTGGACTGGATTGCTTCGTCGCTTCGCTCCTCGCAATGACGACGTCCCTGACCAACGGGTCATCCCAATGCCGGCCATGAAGCTTCCCATCGCCACCCTCTTGTTGATCGTCGCCACCGCCACAGCGCCCGCGCAGGCGCATCCCTGCGCGGCCGATGCGATCGCCAAGGCGACGCCGCTTCTGCGCTTGCACTACGGCGACGCGAAGGAGCCGGTCGACGTCGAGAAGGACGTCAAGGTGCTGCCCCCCATCAAGGCGCTGAAGGGCAACGGCCGCTTCGACGTGCTCGAAGTCTTTGGCCATATCTACAAGGCGACCTACCGGATGCGGTTCATCTACGCGCAGATCAAGGGCTCTTGCGTCCTGATGGGCCAGGAGATCCTCGAAGCCAGCAATCCGTATTGACGGTGCTTCTTCATCTTGCCCGCTCCTCCTCTCCCCGCGTGCGGGGAGAGGGTGCGGTGAGGGGGTGTTGCCGCTCTCGTCATTGCGAGGAGCGACAGCGACGAAATAGAAATTTGTCTCGCGACGCGCCCGTTTCTTTCCCTCACCCCGGTGGGGAGAGGGAGCCGAGCACCGAAGGTGCGAGGCGGGAGAGGGGGAGCCGACCTCACAAATCTGCATTGCTTGTTTCCCCTCACCCGCTCGCGGAGCCTGTCATCGGGCCGGCCACTTCGGGCCGGACTCGTTGGCTCGCGACCTCTCCCCACTGGGGAGAGGTGAAAATAAGGTTATTCTCGCGACGCGCTGCGCGCCCGAGGTTTGCCTACCACCACAACCACAAAGCTCTTTTGATTCGCTTCCCTCATCGCATGATCCCGAAAAGTGGTGTCCGGTTTTCGGACAAGATCATGCGCAACAAAGAGGGAGGCGGAGCGCCGAAAGGCGCATGCCGTCCACTGTCCGCGCCACACGTCCAAACGTCACCGTCTGAATGTGCACCGCAGACAAGTCTACGCAGTCTGCGCACTCATCTGCTGCGGGGCGCGCTCGCCTTCCGGCGCTTCGCCGCGGCACTCGCCAAACCGGCCGTAGCCGGCTGACTCAGCTCCAGAACCACTATCGTCTACCCCGCTGAGATCAAAAGATCGAACATCCACCTCAGGCCGGCTAATCCGCCTCGCATATCTCGTCATTGCGAGGAGCGGAGCGACGAAGCAATCCAGACCTTTGCAGCCCAAAACCTGGATTGCTTCGCTTCGCTCGCAATGACGAATAGCCTGTGGCCCGAACTACCCCGCCGCCTTCGGCGCCGCCACGTCATCGGCCGGCTTGTCGGAGACGCCGGCCTCGGCGAAGGTCGCCATGCCGGTGTGGCAGGCGAGCGCGGTGCGCAGGATCAGCACCGCCAGCGCGGCGCCGGAGGCTTCGCCGAGCCGCATGTTGAGGTCGACCAGCGGTTTTAAGTCCAGCTCATCGAGCAGCATGCGGTGCCCGGCCTCGGCGGAGACGTGCGCGGCGAGCGCATGCGCCAGCGTGTCGGCGCGCAGCTTATGAAGCGGCGCCACCGCGGCGGTGCAGACGAAGCCGTCGAGCAGGACCGGAATGTTGTGCCGCCGCGCCGAGAGCGCCGCGCCGAGAATGGCGGCGAGCTCGCGGCCGCCGAGCGCCGCGGCGATGCGCAACGGGTCGTTGAGCAAATCGGCGTGATGGCCGAGCGCGCGGTCGATCACGGCGCGCTTGCGGTCGAGGCCGTCGTGGTCGACGCCGGTGCCGCGGCCGGCCCAGCGGGCGCCGCCGCCGCCGAACAAGGCCGCCGCGATCGCCGCCGCCGCCGTGGTGTTGCCGATGCCCATCTCGCCGAGGCAGACGAGATCGGCGTCCTCCGCCACCGCCAGGTAGCCAGCGGTCACCGCGGCGAGGAAGTCGCGCTCGCTCAGCGCCGGCGCCGCGGTGAAATCGGCGGTCGGCTCGTCGAGCTTGAGCGGAATGACGCGCAAGCTGGCGCCGGCGGTGCGGGCGAGCTGATTGATCGCGGCGCCGCCGGCGGAAAAATTCGCCACCATCTGCACGGTGACATCGGCCGGATAGGCAGAAACGCCCTGCGCGGCGACGCCGTGATTGCCGGCAAAGACCAGCACGTCGACGCGGTCGAGCCGCGGCGGCGCGTGGCCCTGCCAATGTGCCAGGAAGGCGACCACATCCTCCAGCCGGCCGAGGCTTTTTGGCGGCTTGGTCAGCATGTCCTCGCGCTGGGTGACGGCGGCGCTGGCGGCCGGATGTCCGCTCGGCAGATCGAGGCAGGCGGCGCGCAGCTCGGCGAACGTGGTAAAGTCGGTCATGGTCGATTCTTTCTTAGGTCCTCGTCTTTGCGAGGAGCGAAAGCGACGAAGCAATCCAGACCTTGCAGTTCAAAAGACTGGATTGCTTCGCTTCGCTCGCAATGACGAGGTATCATACGGCCATGGCCGGGATAGGCAATGAGACAGCCCGCCGTGTACATCATGGCTAACCGGCGGAACGGCACCCTGTATTACCGGCGTGACGTCGAACCTGCCTCAGCGCGCGTGGTTGCATCGTGCCGGCGATGTTGCCGGTTTCACCAAGCAACACGGCTGCAAGATGCTCGTTTGGTACGAGACGCATGCCACGATGCCGAATGCCATAGCTCGGGAAAAGCAAATCAAAGGCGGCTCCAGACAAAAAAAGCTGGCCTTGATCGAGGCGTTGAACCCAACTTGGAAGGACTTGTTTGATGAACTGTAACTCGTCATCGCGAGGAGCAAAAGCGACGAAGCAATCCAGACCTTTGCGGCTCAAAAGACTGGATTGCCTGTAACTCGTCATTGCGAGGAGCGCAGCGACGAAGCAATCCAGACCTTTGCAGTTCAAGAGCTGGATTGCTTCGCGGAGCCTGTCATCGGGCCAGCCACTTCGGGCCGGACCCGTTGGCTCGCAATGGCGAAATAGGATCGGCGGTACGGCCAGGGTTGCCTGTAACTCGTCATTGCGAGCAGCGAAAGCGACGAAGCAATCCAGACCTTTGCGGCTCAAAAGACTGGATTGCTTCGCTTCGCTCGCAATGACGAAGTATCATACGGCCATGGCCGGCACGCGCAACACCGAGGATCAAAATGACCACGCCCAACGCGGATGACTGGCGGCCGTGGGCCGCCGAGCGGCTCGGCGAACTGACGACCGGCCTTGCCTTTTCGACGCGGCTGCCGCTGCGGCACGCCGCGCCGATCGGCGGTGCCGCGCTAAAGCAGGCGCTGTGGGCGCTGCCGGTCGCCGGCCTTGTGGTCGGCATCATCGGCGCGGTGGTCTACGCGCTGGCCTACCGGCTGGCGCTGCCCGCCTGGTCCGCCGCGGCGCTCGCCGTCGCCGCGAGCTTGGCGGCGACCGGCTGCCTGCACGAGGACGGCCTCGCCGATACCGCGGACGGCTTCGGCGGCGGCAACACCCGCGAGCAAAAACTCGACATCATGCGCGACAGCCGCATCGGCACTTACGGCGTCTGCGCGCTGGTGCTGTCGATCCTCATACGGATCGGCGCCGTGGCGAGCCTCGACGACCCGGGGACGGTGGCGGCGGCGTTGATCGCGGCGCATTGCGCCGCGCGCGCGGCCATGCCGGTGCTGATGTTTTTCGTGGCGCCGGCGCGCAGCGACGGACTGTCCGCCGACGTCGGCCAGCCGCAGGGGGCCCGCGCCGGCATTGCCGCGGCCTTGGGGATCATCGCGCTCCTCTTCGGGCTTGGTCTCGCGCATGCGGTCGCGGCGGCGATCGTGCTGGCGATCGTCGTCGCGCTGATGGCGCTGTTGAGCGTCAAGCAAATCGGCGGCCAGACCGGCGACGTTATGGGCGCGCTCGAACAGATCGGCGAGATCGCCGTTCTGCTGGTCGCGGTGGGGTGATGATTACGTCACCGCCGCGTTCTTCCGCGGGCTCAGATACCGCGCGCCGGCAAGCACGGCGAGCGCGATCAGCCCCGGCGCGATGGCAAGCCACAGATTGACGGCGGCGACCGCCGCGGTGGCGGCCCAGGCGATCGAGGAGAACGCTTCGGCGAAAGTCGCGACCCGCGAAGATACCTGGCGGCGGCGAAACTGGCTGCGCTTGGCCTGGCTGCGAAACCAGAGCTGGATGGCGGTCGCCGACGCCGCGGCAATCACGACGCCGCTAGCGGTGACCAGCGCATGCCACGGCGAGGCGACGGCGAGCGCGGCGACGAGCGGCGCGAAGATGAGCGCGATAACGCCGAGCACCGCCTCGATCTTGGCGCCCAGGATCGCGCGCGCAGTAACCGGCGCGGTGGCGACGAGGTCGGGCGCGTCTTCGCCGGAAATGGTGAGCCAGGCGAGGCCGCCGGCAAGCTGGCCGGCCGCCATCACCAAGACCGGCACCGCGAGGTTGAAGGCGCCGCCGCCGTGCGCGAAACCGCGCCACAGCAGCACCGCCGGCGGAATGAGATAGAGCATCTGCATCAGCGTCTGCGACACCAGCCACGGATCGCGCCGCAGCAACAGCCATTCCTTGCGGCGCAGCGCGCGGCGCGGCGAGGTGGCGCGAAAGGCCGCCGGCCGCCGGCTTCGGCTTGCCGGCGCGGCATCGGCGCCCGCCGCGGCGACCGCATAGTCGCCGAAGCGCGGCGCGACCATGGCGATGGCGCCGCCGAGCAGCAAGAAACTCGCGGCGAGCACGCCGAGGAGCGCAACGCCGTCGCCGGCGGCGGCGCGGGCCGGCCACCACAACAGGCTCGCCGCGTCCGGCGCCAGCGCCAGCACGGCGGCCGACTGCAGCACGCTGCCGCGCGACAGCGTCCCGTAGGACAGGATCGCCGCGAGCTGCACCCCGATGACGAAGCCGGCGCCGATCACGGCGGCGACGATTTGCGCCACCAGCCGCGTGCGTTTCGGGCCGATGGCGCGAAACAGCGCCACGGTCAGCGCCACCGCCAGCGCGGCCGCCGCGGCGCCCATTGCGGCGATCACGCCGTAAGCGCCGAGCCAGCGGGCGCCGCCGCGCAGCACCAGCATGTCGATGAACGGCGCCGCGAGCGGCAGCGCCATCATCGCCACCGACAGCGCCACCGTGGCGATGCGCACCGCGAACACTTTCTGCGAGGCAACCGGCGAGGCGAGGATGAGATCGAGATCGGCGCGCGCATAGAAGGCGCGTGTCATCGACTCCATCGCCTGCGACACCATCAGCAGCCACGACAGCAGGATCGTGACGGTGATGCCGACCAGCATCTGCGTGTCGAGCGGTGCGGCGGCGAAAGAGCCGACCACGGAATAGGCGACGGCGTGCATGACGATGACGAAGACGGCGATGCCAACCGCCACCCGGCGGCGGCGTTCGCGCCGGCCCGCGGTCATCATGCCGAGCCAATCGCGCCAGGCCAGCCGCAACTCGTGCTGCGCAAACCATACCGCGCTGCCGGGCGAGATCATCATGTGTGAGGCATCACGCCGCGGCCGGCGCGGCGACCAGCGCCAGGAAGGTGTCTTCGAGGCTGGCGCCGCCGCCGCTGCCGCGGCTCGCGTCATCGCTGCCGTTGGCGGCTTGGCGGCGCAGCTCCTCGAGCGTGCCCTCGGCGACGAGTTTGCCGTGGGCGATGACGCCGATGCGGTCGGCCATGCGCTCGGCGACTTCGAGAATATGCGTGGTCATGATGATGGTGCCGCCGGCGCGGGCGCGCTCGCGCAGCACGCTCTTGACCTGCCGCGCCGAGCCGGCGTCGAGGCCGGTCAGCGGCTCGTCGAGAATGATCACGCGCGGCTCGTGCACCAAGGCGCCGGCGAGCGCCACTTTCTGGCGCATGCCCTTGGAGAAACTCTCACAGCGTTCGTCGGCATTCGCCGCAAGCCCAAGCCAGGCGAGAAGCTCCTGCGCGCGGCTTTCCGCCACCGCCGGCTCGACCCCCCACAGCCCGGCGACAAAAGCGAGATATTCGCGCGGGGTGAGCTTGTCGTAGATCATCGGCTCGTCGGAAATCCACGCCACCACCCGTTTCGCCGCCACCGGGTCGGCGAGCGCGTCGATGCCGGCGACCTGGATCGAACCGGCATCGGGGCGCAGCAGCCCCGCGATCATGCGCAACGTCGTGGTCTTGCCGGCGCCGTTCGGGCCGAGCAGCGCGTAGAACTCGCCTTCCCGCACCGCGAGGTCGAGACCGTCGACGGCCGGACGCTCGAAGCGCTTGACCAGGCCGTGGATGTCGAGCGCGAGCGGCGGTTCGGGCGCGAGGAGCGGGAGCATCCGGCCAAGCTAGCGAATAGTGGTTTCGGCCTCGTGAATCGCCCGCTGGCGATTTTGCCGGCGCCGCAACGCCTTGTTAGCCGCTCACGTTATAGGCGGCGAGCGCCGCCATATTCACGATCTGGGCGTCGTTGGTCGAGAGCGGAACGATCTGCACCGAACGGTCGAGCCCGACCAGCATCGGGCCGATCACGGTGGCGCCGCCGAGCTCCCTCAGGAGCTTGGTCGAGATCGAAGCCGAGTGAAACGCCGGCATGATCAGCACATTGGCCGGTCCGGAGAGGCGGCAGAACGGATAGGCCTCGCGCAGCTCCATGTTCAGCGCCACGTCGGCCGCCATCTCGCCGTCATATTCGAAATCGACGCGGCGTTGATCCAACAGCTGAACCGCTTCCAGCACGCGCTGCGAGCGCTCGCCGGCCGGATGGCCGAAGGTCGAGAACGCCAAGAGCGCGAGCCGCGGCTCGTAGCCGAGCGCGCGGGCGACGCGCGCCGCCTCGATGGCGATCTCGGCAATGTCGGCGGCATCGGGCATCTCGGTGACCGCGGTGTCGGCGACCAGCACGGTGCGGCCGCGCGCCAGCACCAGCGAGACGCCGATCACGCGGTGGCCGGGCTTCGGATCGATGCAGCGCTGCACGTCTTCCAGCGCCACCGAGAAATTGCGCGTGACGCCGGTGACCATGGCGTCGGCATCGTCGAGCGCCACCATGCAGGAGGCGAAATGATTGCGGTCCTGGTTGATCAGGCGCTGGCAGTCGCGCTGCAGGAAACCGCGGCGCTGCAGCCGCTCATACAGATACGCGGCATAGGCGGCATTGCGCGACGACAGCGCCGCATTGATGATCTCGATGCCGCTGCCCAGTTCGATGCCGAGCGCCTCGGCGCTCGCCCGCACCCGCGCCTCGCGCCCGACCAGGAGCGCGGTGCCAAGCCCCTCGTGCACGAAGCTGGCCGCGGCGCGGATCACCTGCTCCTCTTCGCCCTCGGCAAAGACGACGCGCTTCGGTTGCCGGTGCAACCGTTCGAACACCCGCTGCAAGACGCCGGCGATCGGATCGCGCCGGCTGCGCAGTTGCTGCCGATAGGCGTCCATGTCGACGATCGGGCGCCGCGCCACCTTCGAATCCATCGCCGCCTTGGCCACCGCCGGCGGAATGTGCGAGATCAGGCGCGGATCGAACGGCACCGGAATGATGTAGTCGGGACCGTATTTCGGCCGCGCGCCGTAGGCGACGGCGACTTCGTCGGGCACGTCCTCGCGCGCCAGCTCGGCCAGCGCGTGCGCCGCCGCGATCTTCATCTCCATGTTGATCGCGCGCGCGCGCACGTCGAGCGCGCCGCGGAAAATGTAGGGGAAGCCGAGCACATTGTTGATCTGGTTGGGATAGTCGGAGCGGCCGGTCGCCATGATGGCGTCCGAGCGCACGGCGGCGACGTCGTCCACCGTGATCTCGGGATCCGGATTGGCCATGGCGAAGATGATCGGCTTGTCCGCCATCGACTTCACCATGTCCTGCGTCATGGCGCCCTTCGCCGAGAGACCGAAGAACACGTCGGCGCCGACCAGCGCCTCGGCGAGCGTGCGCGCCTTGGTCTTGACGGCAAAGCCCGACTTCCACTGGTTCATGCCCTCGGTGCGGCCTTCGTAGATCACGCCCTTGGTGTCGCAGAGGATGAGGTTTTCCGGGCGAAAGCCGATGGCGCGGAGAAGTTCGAGGCAGGCGATGCCGGCGGCGCCGGCGCCGTTGCAGACGAGCTTGGTCGTCTTGATCTCGCGGCCGGTGAGCTGCAGCGCATTGATCAGGCCGGCCGCGGCGATGATGGAGGTGCCGTGCTGGTCGTCGTGGAAGACCGGAATATCGAGGAGCTCGCGCAGCTTCTGCTCGATGATGAAGCATTCCGGCGCCTTGATGTCCTCGAGATTGATGCCGCCCCAGCTCTTGCCGAGCAGCTTCACGCAATTGATGATTTCGTCGGGATCCTCGGAGGAGACTTCGAGATCGATCGAATCGATATCGGCGAAGCGCTTGAAGAGGACGCATTTGCCCTCCATTACCGGCTTTGCCGCCAGCGCGCCGCGGTTGCCGAGGCCGAGAATCGCGGTGCCGTTGGTGATCACCGCGACAAAATTGCCCTTGGTCGTATAGTCGTAGGCGCGGCTCTCGTCCTCGGCGATGGCCAGCACCGGCACGGCGACGCCCGGCGAGTAGGCGAGCGACAGATCGCGCTGGGTGGCCATCGGCTTGGTCGCCACAACTTCGAGCTTTCCGGGCCGGCCCTGGCTGTGAAACAGCAGCGCCTCCTGGTCGGTAAAAGTCGGCCGCTGCGTGCGGTTGCCGGTTTTCGGTGCCATTTCAATTCCTTGCTGATGAGGCGCAGCGGGCGCGGCGGTCGAATGCGGGGGCAAGACGACGTTAGCGGATGCGGTGGCCTTTACTCAAGTGATCGATGGCGCATGGTCGGTGCGCGCGCCGCGCAAAAAGCGCCGCAGGCGCGATGCATTGAATAAGCCGGCGCGGCAGAGTAATCCCTGCAGGTAAGCCCGCCCCCGGAGCCTCCCGGCGTCGCCATGATCAGATTTCTGCTTCGTTTCGTCGGCCTGTGCTTGCTGGCGACCGCCTTTGTCTTCTTTGTCTATGACGGGACCAAGTCGATCGCCAACCAGCACCTGGTTTACATGAAAGTCGGCGAGGCGTGGGCTATTGTCGACCAGAACAGCCTGAATTTGGCGCAGAATTGGTTCAAGCAGCGGGCCCTTTGGGCCTGGGACCCGTATATGCAGGGGATTTTCGACCTGCCGACCTGGGTGGTGCTCGGGATAGTGGCGATGATTCTCATCGTGCTCGGACGCAAGAAGAAGCCGCTCATCGGCTATGCGCGCAACTAAAGCGCGCGTGGTGTGCGCTCTCCCATGCCGGCAGCCTTGCGCCATCTCCTTCTTGCCTTGGGGATCATCCTCCTCACGCTGCTGTTGCTGCCGTATTTGATCGCCCCGTTCTATCGCTTCCTCCAGCCGGTCTCGACGCCGATGCTGTGGCGCTGGGCGACGGGAGCGCGCGTCGGGCGCATCGCCGTTCCGCTCGGCCGCATCGCCCCCACCCTGCCGCTCGCCGTCATCGTCGCCGAAGACGCCAGCTTCTGCCGCAATCACGGCATCGACCTCGGCGCCATACGCGAGGCCTTCGAGCAGGCCGACGACGATATCGAGGGGGCGCGCGGCGCCTCGACCATTACCCAGCAGACGGCCAAGAACCTGTTCCTCTGGCCCGGACATAGCATTCTGCGCAAGGCCCTCGAAATCCCGCTCGCGCTATGGATCAATCTGGTGCTGCCGAAGCGGCGCGTCCTGGAAATCTATCTCAATATCGCCGAGTGGGGTCCCAACGGCGAGTTCGGCGCCGAGGCTGCCGCGCATTGGGCGTTCGGCAAGTCGGCGCGCGACCTGACCGCGCGCGAGGCGGCGGAGCTCGCCGCCATGCTACCGAATCCGGTTCGCCGCAGCGCCCGGACCCCGAGCGCTCTGGTGCGCCGGCTCGCTGGTCTCTATGAGCGCCGCGCCGCCGCCCATCCGGCGCTCGATGCCTGCATCCGCCATCGGGCCCCCTAGCGTCCTGTCAGGCATTCTTCTATAAGCCCGCGTCCGGTCATTCCGGGGCGCGCCGAAGGCGCAAACCCGGAATGACGAGTGAGAACAACCTCGTATCCAAGGAGCACCCGCCATGGCCGTGCCGAAGAGGAAAACATCGCCGTCGCGGCGCGGTATGCGCCGGTCGGCCGACGCGTTAAAGCGCCCGACTTACATCGAGGACAAGGATTCCGGCGAGTTGCGCCGTCCCCACCACATCGACCTCAAGAGCGGCATGTATCGCGGCCGGCAGGTGCTGAAAAAGAAGACCGAGGCGTAGCGCTTCGGACAAGGGGTGCGCCCCATGTTTGTTCTTGGCTTTCCGCTGCTGCTCATTCCCTTCGCCGTTTACAACATGATCGCGTTTCTCACGCCCGGCGTGGCCTGGACCGCCCCGGTCACGACCGTGCATATGATGTCCGGCCAGGACTGGGTGCTGACCTGGGAAGACTTGCTCCTGGCCTTCTCCATTTTCCTGCTCTGGATCGAAATCATCAAATCGACGCGGATCGGAATGCGGTCGATCATCGACCACATTCTGGCGACTGCGCTGTTCATCGCCATGCTGGTCGAATTTCTGCTGGTGCGGCAGGCCGGCACATCGACATTCTTTCTGCTGATGATCATCGCGCTGGTCGATGTGCTCGCCGGATTCATCGTCAGCATCCGCAGCTCGCAGCCCCGCGTTGAAATCGAAACCGAGCGGGGCGCGTGAGGCGGCACAGTGGTGTCTCCTCATATCGTAATGTCGTGGGACGCGCCGCATTTTCCTGGACGCGCTGTAGCGATCTCCGGTTCCTCAAGCTCTTCCGGCAGCTTCGCGCGCCGGCCGCTGAGCTATTCCGACCGTTCGCCGGTCGTGGTTTTTTCCGAAAGCTTATCAACCTTCTTCTGCATCTCATCGAGCTGACGCTTGAGATCGTCGATGTCGCCGCCCTTGGGCGCTCCCTTCGCGGCCGCCTTGCCCGGTTCCGCTGCGGCCTCGGCGGCCTGGCTCTCGCGCCGGGCAAATGGCGCGAACATGGTGAAGGCGCGCTCGAACATCTCCATGTTCCGCCGCACCTGTTCCTCGAGCGAAGGAAACGCACCGACCCCGAACGCCTGCGCCATCTGCTCGCGGAATTTCTCCTGCTCGCGGGTCAGCGATTCGATGGAGACTTCCAGGTAGCGCGGAACCAGCATCTGCATGCTGTCGCCGTAAAAGCGGATGAGCTGCCGCAGAAAGGCGATCGGCAAGAGGTTCTGGCCTTCCTTGTTCTCCTGCTCGAAGATGATTTGGCCGAGGACGGAACGGGTAATATCCTCGCCGGTCTTGGCGTCATAGACGACGAAATCTTCGCCGGTCTTGACCATGGCGGCGAGGTCTTCGAGCGTCACGTAGGTGCTGGTACCGGTGTTGTAGAGTCGCCGGTTGGCGTACTTTTTGATCGTCACCGGCTCTTTGGTCTTGGTGGTGGTCTGGGACATGGGACAACGCTGTGCGGTTCTGCCATCAAAGTAGGCGGTTTCGACGGGCACTGCTACCGTTTTATGACACTCGCGGCGCAGCCGGGTCTTCGATCGCTACGGGCTCCATTCAAAGGCCGGGAGGCCCAGGCCGGCTTGGCATACCAGCAATGCCGCTTCCATCCGTCTTGTCGACAGCCCGCCATCTCCTTATGACATATATCAATGAAGCTGCGGCAGTCCCGCGATTAATAAATCCATGACCCGAAAGGACCACCCATGAAGGACGACATTGTCATTGTCGGCGCGGTACGCACGCCGGTTGGCGCATTTAACGGGGCATTCGGCAACATGCCGGCCCACGAACTCGGCAAGATCGCGATAAAGGCCGCGATCGATCGCGCCGGCGTCGAGGCGCCCCGCGTCTCCGAAGTGATCCTGGGGCAGATCTTGCAGGCCGGCCAAGGCCAGGGCCCGGCCCGGCAGGCTTCAATCAATGCCGGCATCCCGGTCGAGGTGCCGGCCTGGAGCGTCAACCAGCTCTGTGGATCGGGCTTGCGGGCGGTGGCGCTGGGCTACCAAGGCATCCTCAACGGTGATTCCGAGATCGTGGTCGCCGGCGGCCAGGAGTCGATGAGCATGGCCCCGCACTGCGCGCATCTGCGCGGCGGCGTGAAGATGGGCAATTTCGAGATGGTCGACACCATGATCAAGGACGGCCTGTGGGACGCCTTCAACGGCTATCACATGGGCAATACCGCGGAAAACGTCGCCCGGCAGTGGCAGATCACCCGGGCGCAGCAGGACGAATTCGCGGTCAATTCGCAGAATAAGACGGAAGCCGCGCAAAAGGCCGGCAAGTTCAAGGACGAAATCGTGCCGGTGACGATCAAGAGCCGCAAAGGCGACATCGTTGTCGACGCCGACGAATATCCCAAGCACGGCAGTACGCTGGAAGCGATCAGCAAATTGCGGCCGGCCTTCGACAAGGACGGCACCGTGACCGCGGCCAGCGCCTCGGGCATCAATGACGGCGCCGCCGCCATGGTGCTGATGAAGGCGAGCGAGGCGGCCAAGCTCGGCAAGACGCCGCTGGCGCGCATCGTGTCGTGGGCGCAGGCCGGCGTCGATCCGAAGATCATGGGGACCGGCCCGATCCCGGCGTCGCGCGCCGCGCTGAAGAAGGCGGGATGGAGCGTCGGCGATCTCGACCTGATCGAAGCCAATGAGGCCTTCGCCGCGCAAGCTTGCGCCGTCAACAAGGACCTCGGCTGGGACACCAACAGGGTCAACGTCAACGGCGGCGCCATCGCCATCGGCCATCCGATCGGCGCTTCCGGTGCGCGCGTGCTGGTGACGCTGCTTTACGAGATGCAGAAGCGCAACGCCAAGAAGGGTCTCGCCACGCTCTGCATCGGCGGCGGCATGGGCATCGCCATGTGCGTGGAAAGATAGACGACAGACGACGGAGAACGGACGACGGATGACGGATGGCTGAAGGACGAGTATCCGTCCTCTGTCGTCCGTCCGCTGTCGTCCGATTTATAGGGAGGGAATCATGGCCCGCGTTGCGTTGGTCACGGGGGGGACACGCGGTATCGGTGCGGCAGTCTCCAAGGCGCTCAAGGCGGCGGGCTATAGCGTTGCCGCCGTCTATCACGGCAACGACGCGGCGGCGCAGAAATTCAAGGCCGAGACCGGCATCGCCGTCTACAAATGGGACGTCGCTTCGTTCGAGGCCTGTGCCGCCGGCGTCAAGCAGGTCGAAGCCGAGCTCGGGCCGGTCGACGTCTTGGTCAACAATGCCGGTATCACCCGCGACGGCCAGCTCCACCGCATGAAGCCGGAGCAGTGGACCGAGGTGATCAACACCAATCTCGGCTCGCTCTTCAATATGACGCGCCAAGTGATCGAGGGCATGCGCGCCCGCAAGTTCGGCCGCGTCATCAACATCTCCTCGATCAACGGGCAAAAGGGCCAGTTCGGCCAGTGCAATTACTCGGCGGCCAAGGCCGGCGAGCTCGGCTTCACCAAGGCGCTGGCGCAGGAAAGCGCGCGATCCGGCATCACCGTCAACGCCATCTGCCCGGGCTACATCAATACCGAGATGGTGCAGGCGGTGCCGAAGGACGTGCTGGAGAAGAGCATCCTGCCGCTCATCCCGATCGGCCGGCTCGGTGAGCCGGAGGAGATCGCCCGCTGCGTCGTATTCCTCGCCGCCGACGATGCCGGCTTGTTCACCGGTTCGACATTATCGGCCAACGGCGGCCAGTATTTCGCGTAGAAGGCACCTCAGCGTTGAATTGACTGTCTGCTTTTCGCGGCGTCGCCGACTTAAGCACGCCTACGGGGGCGATCTACTTCGACGTCAATGACCCATCTGCGATTTGCCGCGTCGAGAAATTGCTCGCGCGGCAAAATTTCTATTGCCAGTTGCAAATAGGTGATAGCGGCGACCGACCATTGTTTCACGCTTTATCAGGGCTGGTGCTCTTGGGCAGGCCCCGTCACGCCGGGTTTGCCGGTTAGCACATCACAACGGCAGATCAGGATTCCCGATCAATCCTGAACAGGCTAGATCCAGCTGTCCCATTTATGTTCGATCCCTTCCTTTTCGCAGAACGCGCGGAATTCATCGACCGCTCCGCTTCGGCCGGAGTATTTTTCGCGAATCAGAGCGAACACGAGTTTAGGAAGTGCTGTAGCAGGAACGTCAACCCAGAACTCGTAGTCATCATCGCCCCATATTTCCTCGGTAAGCTTACCCATGTCTTGGGCATCTAAACAAATCGAGCCATCAGAACGAACAGACACGCGGACCGAGCGAAATGCAACGCCTTCTTGGCGATATATTTCAGCTGAATAAGTGTCGTTCATTTGTCGCCCTCCCAAGGAAGCCAAAATTCCGCATAACAGTTTCGCCGGGGAATGTCGGCCACCGGCATCGTCCGCTGCTGCGCCCGTGCTGCGAGTGGCCACGTCGCTGCCCCGCCCGCCACGGCTCTGCCGATCGCCGCAATGAAATCCCGCCGTCGTATTCTTGTTCCCTGGCGTCGATTCAGTCGAACCTATCGCGGTCGAGAGCACGTGGGAACCGGGTCAATCAAGCGGCCAGTATTCGTTGCACTGCATGAGTCCGAAAGTGGCCATAGCAGACATATTTGCATCGTGAGGAGGGCATCCGCTTTCGAAGCATAGTGACGCCATGGAATGACAGGCGACGAGCGAAATTCGCAGATGGCCTACTTCCAGAATATCGGCATCCCAATCTTCGGGTGCGGAGATTTTATTTCGGCTCCCAACCTTTCGGCGCCAATTCGAACCGCGCGAACTCAAAGCCCGGCGCGACCGTGCAGCCGACGAGCGTCCAATCGCCGAGTGTTTGTGCCGACTGCCAGGCCTGAGCCGGTACGATGGCTTGCGGGCGCTCGCCCCTGGCTAGATCGCTGCCGAGGATGACCCGCTCGCGCACACCGGACGCCGGCACAATGTCGAGTTCGAGCGCGGCGCCGGCATACCAATGCCAGATCTCGACGGCGTCGATGCGATGCCAGTGCGAGCGCTCGCCGCGGGCGAGCAAAAAATAAATCGCGGTCGAGGCCGCGCGGCCGGCCTCGACGGCACGCGCGTCGCGAAACGTCTCACGAAAATGTCCGCCTTCCGGATGCGGCTTGAGGTCGAGGAGGCGGCTCACGTCCGCGGCGGTGAGCGGCATTTGTTTATTGAGCATGATCTTTTGCGAAAACCGGTGACCACTTTTCGGGATCATGCTCTAAAACCGGTTCTTCAAAACCGGTTTTTGCACTGGCGGATTTCGGCGAACACTTTCCAGGCCGGACTGCCGGCGAGCCCAACCGCCTGCGCGACTTCTGGCAGATCGGCGCGCAGG
Organism: uncultured Alphaproteobacteria bacterium; assembly: GCA_963721025.1. Lineage (GTDB taxonomy): Bacteria > Pseudomonadota > Alphaproteobacteria > Rhizobiales > Xanthobacteraceae > BOG-931. The sequence continues at coordinate 346,127 of CAVRHN010000007.1, forward strand.
AACGGATTAGCCGCCTTCTCCGCCCCGATCGTCGCCGGAATGGTCGGCTTGCCGGCGGCGGTGAGCCGCGCCACCTCGTCGGCGCGTGCGGCGAGCGCCTTGTTGTTCGGCTCGATGGTCTTGGCGAAGCGGATATTGGCCGCGGTATATTCGTGGCCGCAATAGAAGCGCGTATCGTCGGGCAGAGCGCGCAGCTTGACGAGCGAGTGCCACATCATTTCCGCGGTGCCTTCGATGACGCGGCCGCAGCCGATCGAAAACAGCGTGTCGCCGACAAATGCGATCTTGTCCGCCGGGAAGAAATAAGAAATGTGGCCGGCGGTGTGGCCGGGCGTATCGAGGACGCGGCCGGCGAGCGCGCCGAAATGGACCTCATCGCCCTCGCCGACCGTTTGGTCGACCTGCGCAATGCGCTGCGCCTCGTTGCGCGGCGCCACGACGCGGCATTGGTAACGCTGCTTCAATGCCGGAATGCCGGCGGTGTGATCGCCGTGATGATGGGTGACCAGAATGTCGGTCAGGCGCCAGCCGGTTTTGGCCAGCGCCGCCTCGACCGCCGCGGCCTCCGGCGCGTCGATCGACGCCGTCGCGCCGGTTTCCGGATCGTGGATGAGGACGCCGAAATTGTCGGTCAGGCAGGGGAAGAGATAGATCTGCGCAGGCATGGTGTGTCCCGGTCCATGAAATGATGGATCATCCGTCCTCGCGAGCCCGGGCGCAACACTGGATAGTTAACGCGATAGCGCACGGAACGATAACCTAATCCGTGCTAGTTTGCCGCCATGGACGTCGTCGACCTGCGCAACTTCTACGCCCAGCGGCTCGGCACCGTAGCGCGCCGCTTTATCGGCCGCGGCATCCGCGCGCGCTGGAACGATACGAGCTCGTTGCGGGTGTTGGGCATCGGCTATGCCACGCCGTATCTCGGCCTGTTCCGCGAGGAGGCCGAGCGCTGTCTCGCCTTGATGCCGGCAACGCAAGGCGTCGTGCGCTGGCCGTCGGCGCGGCCGGCGCTGGCCGCATTGGTCGAGGAGGACGATTGGCCGCTGACCGACGCGGCGGTCGATCGCGTGCTGCTGGTGCATGCGCTGGAAAATTCGGCCGACCCGATCGAGCTCCTCCGCGAAGTGTGGCGCGTGCTCGCCGGCGGCGGGCGATTGCTGGCGGTGGTGCCCAACCGGCGCGGGCTGTGGGCGCGCATGGATACGACGCCGTTCGGTCAGGGCCGGCCCTATTCGCGGCCGCAGATCACCCACCTCCTGCGCGAGACCTGGTTCACGCCGATCGGATGGGGCGAGGCGCTCTACGTGCCGCCGATCGCCCGCGGCTGGTTCCTGCGCTCGGCGGTGGCGTGGGAACGCGCCGGCGCAACGATCTCGGCACCGTTTGCCGGCGTGCATATCGTGGAGGCGACGAAGCAGGTCTATCGCGCGATCCCGGCGCGGCGCGAGCGGCGGCGCCTGATACCGGCCCTGCAACCCGTCCTCGCCCCGTCGCCGGGAGCCGCCGCACTGCGCTGATACTTAAACGCCATTGGACCTCTGGGGGCGTCCGTTCTATCTTCTAGGTCGCAACCCAGGACCATCGTGAGGCGCGCTCATGAACAAAACTCTCGCCGCGGTCGTTAGTGACGATCCGATCTGGGACAGCATCCGCCAAGCAGCAACAGCCATGGCCGCTGAGGAGCCGATCCTCGGCAGCCTCGCTCATGTCAGTGTGCTGAATCAGTCGTGCTTCGAAGACGCGCTCAATTCCATCCTTGCCCAGAAGCTCGCCAGCGAAGAAGCGCCCGCGATGCTGCTACGTCAGCTGTTCGACAGCTTGGTCGCCGACGACGCGCAGATCGGAATCGCGGCGCGGGCCGATCTCGCCGCAATATGCGAACGCGATCCGGCCTGCAAATCTCCGTTGGAGGCGTTGTTGTTCTTCAAGGGCTTTCATACCGTTCAGGCATACCGGTTGGCGCATGCCTTGCTGCACCAGGACCGCCGCGCCCTGGCGCTCTACCTGCAGAGCCGGACGGCGCTAGTTTTCGGCATCGACATCAATCCGGCAGCGCGACTCGGCAGCGGCATCATGATCGATCATGGCACCGGCGTCGTGATCGGCGAAACCGCCGTGGTCGAAAACGGCGTCTCCATGCTGCAGGGCGTCACGCTTGGTGGCACCGGCAAGCACGACGGCGACCGTCACCCAAAAATCCGCGAAGGCGTCATGATCGGCGCCGGTGCCGGCGTCTTCGGTAATATCGAGATTGGCCCCCGCGCCAAAATCGGAGCAGGCAGCGTCGTGCTGAAACCCGTTCCGGCGAGCTGCACCGCCGCCGGAGTTCCTGCCCGTCTGGTCGGCCCATGCGCCAACCAGGAGCCGGCGCGCGAGATGGATCAAAGTTTTGATGAGAACTGAGGCTGAGGGGCGGCACTCTCCTCATCATACTATGCGCCGCCGCCGCTCCCTAACTCCGCCGTGCCACAACGAAAGCGGCAGTACTATCATCCCGGCCAACATTATTTTGGCCATGCCTCGGCGGTGACCGCCGCGGCGTCGGCACCGACAAGCTCGATCAGGCTGTCGAGGCGGTCGCGCTCGAGTGCGGCGAGAAGCGCAGCCTTGATCTCGGCAACGAGGCCGAGGCCGCGGAACACCAGCGCGGAATAGAGCTGAATGAGGCTTGCGCCGGCGCGGACTTTGGCGAGAGCGGCGGCGCCGGAATCGATCCCGCCGGCGCCGATCAGCGGAAACACGCCCTCCACCCGCACATAGGTCTCGGCCAGCGTGCGGGTCGCCAGCGGGAACAGCGGCCGGCCCGACAAGCCGCCGGCTTCCTTGGCCTTCCTGACTTCCCGCAGATGAGCCGGCCGCATCAGCGTGGTGTTGCCGACAATCATGCCGTCGACGCGGCGCGCGCGGGCGATACCGACCACATCGTCAAGCTCGGCGAGCGACAAATCGGGCGCGATCTTCAACAAGACCGGCGTTGGACCTGCATTGCGCGTCACGCGCTCGCGCGCATCGACGACCCGCGCCAACAGATCATCGAGGGCGCCCGCCTGCTGCAGATTGCGCAAGCCCGGCGTGTTGGGCGAGGAAATGTTGATGGTGACATAGCTCGCGACCGGCGCGAAGCGCTCGATCAGCCGCACATAATCGGCGACGCGGTCTGAAGAATCCTTGTTGGCCCCGATATTGATGCCGACGATGCCGCCGGCATCGGCCCGCGCGGCGAGCCGGTGCAGAACCGCCTCGGCGCCTTGCGAATTGAAGCCGAGCCGGTTGATCACGCCGCGATCGGCGGCGAGGCGAAAGACTCGCGGCCGCGCATTGCCCTGCTGCGGCAGCGGCGTGACGGTGCCGGCTTCGACAAAGCCGAAGCCCAGGCGCAACAGCGCGTCCGGCACCTCGGCATTCTTGTCGAACCCCGCCGCCATGCCGATCGGGTTGGGAAAATTGAGCCCGAAGGCGCGCACCGCCAATCTTTTGTCGTCGGCGGCGGCGCGCGGCAGCGGCGCGCATGTCAGCATCTTGATGGTGAGGCTATGAGCGTCTTCCGGGTCGAGCGCGTGGAGCAGCGGCCGAGCAAGCCGCTCTAAGAGCCCGATCACGCGGGAAGCTCCGGGATCACGCGGCGGCCATCGACGGCGTCGGGCAGCGGCCACGCCCATCGCACCGCCGAAAGCGGCAGCAGTGCATAGAGGTGGGGGAACAGGTCGCCGCCGCGCGAGCGCTCCCAAACGAGCGACAGGCCCAACGCCTCGGCATCGACCGCGAGCAGAACCAGATCGGCTTTTTGGGCAAAATGCTTCGCCGCGGTCTCGGCGAGTTGGGCGGCGGTCGAAAAATGGATGAAGCCGTCGCGCTCATCGGCCTCCGTTCCGAGAAACTGCCCATCGGCCTCGGCCGCGCGCCACAAGGCCTGCTCGCAGATTTTGTAGATCGTCGCCACCTGTGCGCCTTCGAGCATGACCCGGAAAAAGCCTGCCCCGGACTTGATCCGGGGTGGATACCGGTTTTACGAAAAGATCATGCTCCATCAAAAGCTTCACGCGAGGCTATAGCGACGCCATCCCGCTTGTTCAAGGCGCTTGCGTCTGTCACGCGCTCGCCTTGTCGGCGAGCGACCTTGCTGCCTCAGGCCTTGAGCACACAGGCAATAAATTCCTATTATCGCCTAGGGAATGTAAGCATCCCTGTGGCAGCCGACGGGACATCCATGCTCACCCACGCGCAGGTCTGGTCGGCGATCGATCGCCTGGCGGCCCGCGCCGGTCTGTCGGCTTCGGGACTGGCGCGGCGCGCGGGACTCGATCCGACCACCTTCAACAAATCGAAGCGGATCACGCCGGAGGGCCGCGCCCGCTGGCCTTCGACCGAGTCGATCGCCAAGGCGCTGAGCGCGACCGGCACGCCGCTCGACGTTTTCGTCGCGCTGGTCAATTCCGGCGGCGGGCCGGCGACCCGGCCGGTGCCGCTCCTCGGCTTTGCCGAGGCCGGCGCCGGCGGCTATTTCGACGACGGCGGATTTCCGGTCGGCGAAGGCTGGGACGAGATCGCCTTCCCGGCGGTCAGCGACGATCACGCCTACGCGCTCGAAGTATCCGGGGCGTCGATGGAGCCGGCCTACCGCGACGGCGACGTGATCGTCGTCTCGCCGGCGGCACCGATCCGCCGCGGCGACCGCGTCGTGGTCAGAACCAAGGGCGGCGAGGTGATGGCAAAAGAACTCAAGCGCCGGACCGCGAAATCGATCGAGCTGCGCTCGCTCAACGCCGCGCATCCCGACCGCACGATCGCGGCTGCGGACGTGCTGTGGATCGCGCGCATACTTTGGGCGAGTCAGTAGAGACGCCGTTGTTTGCTCCACCTCCCCCTGGAGGGGGGAGGTCGCCGCACGAAGTGCGGCGGGAGGGGGTGATCTTATTCGCAGTCATCACCCCACCCCGCACGCCTTCGCTTCGCGTCGGCGAGCGACCCTCCCCCTCCAGGGGAGGGTGAACGGTCACGCACTCCGCGCCAGCGCGCCGTCGATCATATCGATGGTGTTCTGGATGCCGTAGGCGGCGACGAAGGAGCCGAAGCGCGGGCCCTTCTCCTGGCCGAGCAGCACCTGGTAGAGCATGTTGAACCAGTCGAGCGAGACGCCGGGCTTGCCGTCCTTGGCCTTCTTCTTTTCGTCCAAAAACGGCTCGCGGCGGCCGACCTCGTAGATCACGTCCTGGATGGATTCGGCACTCGCATCCGCCGGCAATTGCGACAGCGTATCGCGCAGGTCGATCAGGGCGGCGCGCTCGGCGCCATTCGGCTCGCGGAATTTTTTCGCCGGCAGGACGAAGTCGCGGAAATAGTGAATGGCGTAGTCGACGAGCGCGGCGAGATGCGGATGCGTCTCCTCCGTCACGCCGGGCCGGTAGCGGCCGATGAAGCCCCACAAGGTCTCGGCGTTTTCCGCGTTCGACGCGGTGACCAGCGAGATGAGCATGGCGAAGCTCACCGGATTGTCGGCTTTCGGCGGCGCGCCGCCGTGAATGTGCCAGACCGGATTGCCGAGTAGTTGCTTATCGGCCTCCGCTTTCGCGGACAGCAACTTTTCCCCTTCTGGATACCAATACCACAAGGCTATCGAAAGGTTTCTTTCGCGGTCTAACTGCCGCTGATAACCTTCGAGGAATTGCTGGTACTCGTCGACTTGGCGCGGGATGACGTCGAAATAGAGCCGCTTCGCCGCCTTCGGCTCGCGATACATGAACAGCGACAGGCTCTCCGGGCTGGCGTAGCGCAGCCATTCCTCGATGGTGAGGCCATTGCCTTTCGATTTCGAAATCTTCTGGCCGTTCTCGTCGAGGAACAGCTCGTAATTGAATCCTTCGGGCGGCAAGCCGCCGAGCGCCCGGCAGATTTCGCCGGACAGCTTCACCGAATCGATCAGGTCCTTGCCGGCCATTTCGTAGTCGACGCCGAGCGCGATCCAGCGCATCGCCCAATCCGGCTTCCATTGCAGCTTACAGCGGCCGCCGGTGACCAGCGTGGTCACCCGCTCGCCGGTTTCGGTATTCTCGTAGGTGATGGTGCCGGCTTTGGCATCGTGCGCAATGACCGGCACTTGCAGAACGATACCGGTGTTTGGATCGATGGGCAGGAACGGCGAATAGGTCTGTGCGCGCTCCTCGCGCAATGACGGCAGCATGATCGCCATCACTTCGTCGAAGCGCTGCAAAACTTTCAGCAGCGCGTCGTCGAAGCGCCCCGACGTGTAGCAGGCGGTCGACGACAAGAACTCGTAGTCGAAGCCGAACTGATCGAGGAAGGCGCGCAGCCGCGCGTTGTTGTGCTCGGCGAAGCTTGCGTGCGTGCCGAACGGATCGGGCACCTTGGTCAGAGGCTTGCCCAGATGCTGCGCCAGCATCTCCTTGTGCGGCACGTTGTCGGGCACCTTGCGCAGCGCGTCCATGTCGTCGGAGAAGGCGATCAGGCGGGTCCTGATCTTGTCGTCGGTAAGGACGCGAAAGGCGTGGCGCACCATGGACGTGCGCGCCACCTCGCCGAAAGTGCCGATATGCGGCAGGCCGGACGGGCCGTAGCCGGTCTCGAAAATCACTTCGTCCTTCGGCTGTCGCTTGAGCCGCGCAACGATCTTGCGCGCCTCCTCGAACGGCCAGGCGTGCGAGTGCGCGGCGAGTTCGCGCAGCGAGGCGATCTGGGCTTCTGCCGTCATGGCTTAATTCTTTCGCGCGCGGACAGTAGAAAGCTCGCGATATGCCGTCAAATCCACGTTTCAAAACGGACTGATCGGGAAATAGCGCAGCCACAGATCGGTATAGCTGCCGTTCTCCCATAGCCGGAACAGCGCCCAGTTCAAGGTCTGGCGCAACAGATCGTTGCCGCGCTTGACCGCGATGCCGATGCCTTCGCCGAAATAGCGGCTCTCGAGAAACGGCCCGCCGCGAAAGGCGCAGCAGCCGCCGGAATCGGTGCCGTTGAGCCAGAACGACAGCGCGATGCCGTCGCCGAACAAGAGGTCGACGTCTTTTCGGCGCAGGGCGTCGCGCGCCGCCTCGGCGTTGGGATAGGGCCGGATTTCGGCCTCGGTGAACATCGCCTTGAGGAACGCCTCGTGCGCGGTGCCGGCGACCACGGCGATTTTCTTGCCCTCGACCCGCTCCGGCACTACGTCGCCGATCGGGCTGTCGGCGCGCGCCACGAAGCGCGCCGGCGTGCGGTAATAGGGATCGCTGAAATCGGCGCGCCGGCGCGTCGCCGCGGTCGGCGCAATCGAGGCGATCACGGCGTCGCCGCGGTTCTCGTTGAGCGCGTCGAGCAGCGTATTGAACGGCCGCGCCTGGATCGTGCAACTGATCTTGATCTCCTCGCAGATCAGCCGGGCGAGATCGACATTGAAGCCGGCCGGGTTGCCGTCCGGCCCCGCATAGTCGAACGGCGGATAATCCACGTCGGTGAGAAAGCGGATGGTCTGGATGCGCGAGAGGTCGGGCCGTTCCGGGCGCCGGCGCGGGTCCCAAAAACCCGGCACGACGACGGCACGCAACGGCGCAACGCTTTCCGCCGCGGCGGCCGCGCGCTCGCCGGCCGCCGCCGACAGCAGCATACCGAGCAAAGAAGCGATCAGCCAGAGCGCCCGCAGGGGCGGTTTGCCGTTATGGGCTGCGATCATGATACCTTGCATCGGTCGCTATGCTGGTCCCGCCCCGGCCTTAGCGAGGCCATGAGAAAAAGTCGAGGCGAAGGCGGCGCGGCCTCGCGGCCGACGGAACCGATCCTGCGGCCCGCTAATTTTCGTCCCGGTGAGAAACGCGAGGGGTAGCGCCATGGCGCGGACAGCCAGGCGGCACAAGACGGCGGGGCGAAAGCCCGCCCGCAAGACGGCGGCGCGGGGCAAGGCGACCCGCTATTGGTCCAATCGCGTGACGAAAGAGAGCAACGCGCTCGATCTCGACGCCGGCGTCTTTACCTGGGGATGACCCGAAACGCATCGCCGCATCGCTCAAGCGCTCGGCCGAGCAGAGCCGCCGGCGCAAGGCCGAGCCCTACCGCTCGGCGCTGTCGATGCTGGTGTTCTATATCAATCGCGCCGGCAAGAACCTGCCTGCCGCCCGCCGCCGCGTCCTCGAGCAGGCGAAGACCGAATTGCGCAAGCAGTTCGGGCGGGGATAGCCGATCCGGTCAAGCAGACTGTCAATCCTGCGCGCAACATTGGACCGCGCATTCGCCGGTATTTCACCGCCTGACGCGCGTTTCCGGCAAATCCGCAGAAGCCCTTGCGGCGCGTCGCTGCACGGTTATGCTGACGCCATCGCGGGCGTAGTTCAGTGGTAGAACGACAGCTTCCCAAGCTGTATGTCGTGGGTTCGATTCCCATCGCCCGCTCCAATCCTCAACTTCTTGTCCCTGGTTTATGGCCCTCGGTTTCGTATTGACCTCGCGGCTGTTGTACATATATCTGTACGTCGCACAGTTGCACAGGAACCCGCCATGCCCAAGACCAAAGCGCGCCAGAAGCCCCGACCAGCTCATGTGACCTATACCGATTTCCGCGACCGGCTCGCCGCCTACATGGATCAGGTTTGGGACAGCCGCGCGCCGCTTCATGTCACGCGGCAGGGCGGCCGGGCCGTTGTCGTCATGGCCGAGGAAGAGTTTGAGGGCTGGGCGGAGACAGTCCATCTGCTGCGGAGCCCCGCCAATGCACGGCGCCTTTTGCAATCGATCACGGCCGCCAATGCCGGCAAGCTTGCTGAGCATGACATTATTGAGCCGGAGGAATGAAGACTCGCTGGACCGAAAAGGCCTGGGAGGATTACCTGTATTGGCGCCGCAACAACCCTGATGTCGCCAAGAAGATCAATGCACTGATCGAGGACATTGGGCGCAGCCCATTTCGCGGTCTCGGCAAACCGGAAGCGCTCAAATTCGCGCTCGCGGGCTGGTGGTCCCGCCGTATCACGCAAGAGCATCGATTGGTCTATCGCGTATCCGGACGGCGCCGCGAGCAAGTGCTGGAGATCGCGCAGTGCCGCTATCACTATTGACCGCCGCCCGCGGTATTCAGTGGTAGAACGGGGAGCCTCCTAAGCTGTATGTCGCGGGCTCTATTCCTATTGCGCGCTCCATTGTTTATAAGTTGATAGCTATTCGGGAGGACGAACATGAATGGGCAGAGCGAGCGGCGCAGCGCATGGAGCTGGTGGTACCTGCTTTTTCTGATTCAGCTCATCGCGATCATCTGGCCGCCCTTCTACAATAAGATCGAGCCGTCCTGGATCGGTATTCCGTTTTTCTATTGGTACCAGCTCTTCTGCGTGATCGTCGGCGCGGTGCTCACCGCGATCGTGTACTTCGCCACCGAAGATTAGAGCGCGCCAGCGTGGCGAGCCGCTGATCGGAAAACGAAAAAACCGGGAGCACTGCCGTGCAGGACGTGAACTGGACCGCTCTGATCATCTTCGTCGCCCTGTTCGGCTTCATCACCTGGCTCGGTTTCGCCGCCGCCCGCTGGCGCCAAGGCGACCTCGACCAGCTGCACGAATGGGGACTCGGCGGCCGGCGCTTCGGCACCGTCGTCACCTGGTTTCTGGTCGGCGGCGACCTTTATACCGCCTATACCTTCGTTGCCGTGCCGGCGCTTGCCTTTGGCGCCGGCGCCATCGCCTTCTTCGCGGTGCCGTACACGATTGTGATCTATCCGATCCTGTTCCTGGTGTTCCCGCGCCTCTGGCACGTCTGCCACAAGCACAACTACATCACGCCGGCGGATTTCGTGCACGGCCGCTTCGGCAATCGCTGGCTGGCGCTGGCCGTGACCATCACCGGCATCGTCGCCACCATGCCCTACATCGCCCTGCAGCTGGTCGGCTTGCAGGTGGTCATCGGCGGAATGGGCGTTGCCGGCACCGGTTATGCCGCCGATCTGCCGCTGGTCATCGCCTTCATTATTCTGGCGGCCTTCACCTACTCGAGCGGCCTGCGGGCTCCGGCCTCGATCGCGATCGTCAAGGACATCCTGATCTACATCACGGCATTCGCCGCCGTGATCGTCGTGCCCATCCAATTCGGCGGCTATGGAAAAATCTTCGCCGCGGTGCCGCCGCAGAAGCTCTTGCTGGCGGTGCCCGGCGCCCACACCACGGGCTCCTACGGCGTCTACGTCACGCTGGCGCTGGGATCGGCGCTCGCCCTCTTCCTCTATCCGCATTCCATGACCGGCATATTGAGCGCTTCCAGCGGCCACGCCATCCGCCGCAACGCCGCGCTGCTGCCGGGCTACTCGCTTATGCTCGGTCTGCTCGCCCTCGTCGGCTTCTTCGCCATCGCCGTCGGCGTCGGCGGCCTTCCCGAATATGCCGCCGGCTTCAAGCATTTCGGCAACAACTTCGCGGTACCGGCGCTGTTCCTGCATAGCTTCCCGTCATGGTTCGTCGGCATCGCCTTTGCCGCTATCGGCATCGGCGCGCTGGTGCCGGCGGCGATCATGTCGATCGCGGCGGCCAATCTTTATACCCGCAACATCCATCGCGAGTTCATCAACAAAAATCCGACCGACAAAGAAGAAGCGCAGATGGCGAAGTGGGCGTCGCTGATCGTCAAGTTCGGCGCGCTGGTCTTCATCGTCTTCGTGCCGTCGCAATATGCCATCTATCTGCAGCTGCTCGGCGGCATCCTGATCATCCAGACGCTGCCCGCGGTGATGCTCGGCGCCTATACCCGCTGGTTCAACGATTGGGCACTGCTCGTCGGCTGGGCGGTGGGAACCTTTGCCGGCACCTTGATGTTCGTCGCCGCGCACCTGACCCCGAACTATCCATTGGCGTTCGCCGGCTATACCTTCCCGGGCTACACGGCGCTCTATACCGTGGTGCTCAATCTCGTCATCGCGATCGTGCTGACGCCGGTGTTCAAGGCCATGGGCGCAAGGTCCTTCGACGCCACCGTCGCGGCCGATTATCACGCCTAGATGTGGACTTTCAGGAGGCTGTCCATTCGCTCCCCGACGGGAACGCCGATGTTGCCGAATACGACCTTGGCAGCGAGTTCCACCGCGAGCAATGCATCCACCTGGCAGTCGATTGTTGTTTGTTCCGGCTTCCGCGTCCTCGAGAGTTCCCGCCTCCGCGGCATCCGGTTCCAAATAGACGCCATCGATCGGCGTCCGAACTCTCGCCACAACGCCGAACGATGCTCGGCGGGCGGAACGGGGAAAGGACTCTTCATGAAATGGCAGGCGGCCTTGGTCGGCGCGCTCGCGTCGGCTCTGCTGATGACTGTGGCCAACGCGGACGTGCGCATCACCAACGATCCGGGCGGCGAAATCAGCGCCTATCTTCGCAAGTTCGAGACCATGCGCGACTCCGGCGAACGCCTGGTCATCGACGGGCCGTGCCTGTCGGCCTGCACGTTGTTCACCGGCTTGATCCCGCGCAATCAGGTTTGCGTAACCCGGCGGGCGGTGCTCGGATTCCACGCGGCGTCCTACTACGACGACGTCAGGCGGTCGCTCGTGCCGACCCGCACCGGTACGCGGCTGGTGATGCGCCTTTACCCGCCGCAGATCCGCCGCTGGATCGAGCGGCATGGCGGCTTGACACCGCGTCTGATCGGGCTTCGCGGCCGCGAACTCGCTGCGCTCTATAGCACCTGCCGGTAAGTCCGGTCGCTAAGCCTTAGCGCGTTGCCCGCGGCCGCTTTCGCGCCTATCTACCGGCATATCCGGGGTCCCCAATGCGCGAGACTGTCGCACCACGCCTAATGTCGCGGCCGCCGCTGCTGGCAGGCGCCGCATCTATAATGGCGCTCGCCGGCACGATTTGGCTCTGGGCTTCTTTTTGTCGCGTGCTTCGGTTGACGAGGAGAGAGCGTTGAAGGGATCCTTCCGCGTTTTGTCGGTGCTCGGCGCCTTTCTGTTCGGGCTCGTGCTGGTGTTCGGCGCCATCATCCATATCACCGGACGTTCGCCCTCGGCGATCGCACCGGCGATTGCCGCCGTCGGCGGCCCGTTTCATCTTGAGGATCAAAACGGCAAGCCGTTCAGCGATCAAGACATGAAGGGTCGTCCCTTCCTGGTGTTTTTCGGCTATACCCATTGCCCCGACATCTGCCCGACCACCTTGTTCGAGTTGTCCGAAGTCATGCGGCAGCTTGGCAAGGACGCCGACCGCGTCGGCGCCCTGTTCATCACCGTCGATCCGCAACGCGATACGCCGGCGACGCTCAAGGATTATCTGTCGAGCTTCGACCCGCATCTGCGCGGCCTGACCGGCGACCCGGCGGCGATCAACGCCGCGATCAAGGCCTATCGGGTCTATGCCAAGAAAATCCCGCTCGAAGGCGGCGACTATTCGATGGACCATACCGCCGTCGTCTATCTGATGGACAAGGACGGTCATTTCGTCGCGCCGTTCAACCTAAAGCGGACACCGGAGGCGGAGGCCGCGGAATTGCGCCGCTATCTCTGAAAGCCGCGCCGGCCCCGGCGCGGTGCCGGCGGCCGCTCATCCGAAGCGGCTCCGATTTGTCCAATAATGGTCCGATGCCGCCAGGCGCGAGCTTCTTGCCAGCCCGTGCTCGGTCTTCTCCCAGCGCTGCGGATCGTGAATGAGCTGGAACAGCGCACGCCAGGCGGCGAGCGAGAGCAGGAACCAATAGAGCGGCGTCAGCAACAGCACCCAGGCGTGCGCCAATAGTCCGCGCCGCCGCAGCCCGACCACATCGAGCGCAATGGTCGAGGCATAGCCGCAGAAAAAAGTCGCGGCAAACACCGGCGCGCCATGCATGGCGCCGACGAACTGCAGCGGCGGCGCGGCGAACAGCGCCCAGCAAAGCGCGATCATAAAGACGGGATGGATGAGGGCCGCCAGCACGTTGCAGGCAAGGAACAGCTGAAAGGCGGTCGCACCGGCGGGACCGAGTTCCCGCAGCAGGCGGCCCGGCCGGCGCATATGCACCAGCCAGGTCTGCATCCAGCCCTTAAATCTCTGTTCGGCGCTAATCGCTGTTGTCCGGCGACGACCGTTTTGTGTTGGTAGAACAAAGGGTTATTATTCTACTGCGTTCGTGCCTATCCGCCGAGTACCGCCAAATTTGTTGCGACAGCGTTGCGATGGAGAGAACAAAGACGGGTTGGAAAATGGCTTGTGGATCAGGATTAACGCGCGGCACTGTGGCACTCACACATCGTTCGATCGAGGCGTTGCGAGCGAGCGAGGCGCCTTATCGTGTATCCGATCAGCGTTGCATCGGATTGGCCGTCCGTGTGGCGCCGAGCGGGATCAAGACTTGGGATTTGGCCTGTCGGATTCGTGGCTCGGGGAAGGTGCGACGAGTCTCACTTGGGCGCATCGCCGATGTCGGCCTCGAAAAGGCGCGTGAGCGCGCCAACGAGCTGACCGCCGCGGCGCGGGCCGGTCGTGACCTGATCGCCGAGGAAGAGGAAAACAGAGCCGCGGCGGCTTCCCGGCTCACGGTCGAAGAGTTAATCGAGGTTTATGTCCGCCGGCGCGTCACCGGGCGACTGCGCACCGCCGCCGACATCCAGCGCCGCTTGCACAGGGCGCTCGCACCGATTCTCAAACGGCATGCCGACGACATTCGCCGACGCGAAATTCGCGAACTGTTGGACGCGGTGGCCGATCAGGGCATCGAGCGCGAAGCAGAAAAGCGCCGGCAGACGGTAGGCGCGATGTTCCGGTGGGCCTTATCGCAGGACATTGTGGAGGCGGACCCTACCGCTGGATTGAAGGCTTATGATCCCGGCACGCCACGCGACCGCGTGCTAACGGTGGAGGAAATCGAGGCCCTTTGGAAATGGCTCGACTCCGACGCCCTCCCTTCAAATCCCGCAGACATTTTGAAGCTGCAGCTTTTGACCGGCGCGCGCTGCGGCGAAATCAGCGGCCTTTGTGCCGAGGAAATTGATCGCGTGGAATGGATTTGGACTCTACCGGCCGCGCGGTCGAAAAATAAGCGACCGCGCGTCACGCCGGTGGTTGGGGTGGCTCGACAGATCATCGAGGCGCGGGTTTCGACCGCCCAATCGGGGCAGCTGTTTACGGCGGAGACGGGAACCGTCTTGACTGCCGCACACATTGGACATTACCTGTTGGCTCGGTGCGACAAACTACCAATCGAGAAGTTCACCACTCACGACCTGCGACGCACGGTGGCGACCATGCTAGCCGAAATGGGCGTGCCCCTCGATTTAGTCGCCGCGGTCGTGGGGCATGAAGCGGGGAGCCGGGAGACACGCACGCTAGTTCGGCATTACGTCCGCACTGACCACATAGAGCGCAAGAGCAAGGTGCTGCGCGCGTGGGACGAGCGATTGCGGAACATAGTGGCAGGACGGGAGGCCGGAAGCGTGGTCCGGCTCCGGAAGGTTAGCTGATCGGAAGTCGGTCGGCTTAATGTGGCGTGCGCGGTACGCGCGCATGCGCACCGTCAAGGCCTGAGGTCGATCGAAGGCCTCCTCAGCGAGACGCCCTACAGGAACTCCTTTGAACGCCATGCCAGCGAGACCCTTCCGTCGCGCAAGCGTTGCTGTACGGCGCCCCGGGTTGAATCAATCCCGTGGCGACATGCTGGGCTGCAGTGGACAGCCAGGGCCTCCACGAATAGGCTCAGTGGGGTCCGCTCTGCAACCAAACTCCGCTACCGGTTTCGTTCCTCGCGGGACGTCCGAACGCCCCCCTTGCACACACCGGCGGCGCCTCAGAGAGAAAGAGGCCTAACACTATGACCGATTTCAAATTCGATCCGCGCAAGGCTGCGCTCCTCAACATCGACATGCAGAATTGCTTCGTTGAAAATTCACCCGTCGCCGCGACCCGGGGGCGGGAGATCCTGCCACGGATCAACAGGCTCGCAGAAGTCTGTCGCAAGCGCGGAGCGTTGGTCATTCACACCGTTCACGTGGTGCGGCCGGACGGAAGCAATACTGGTGTAATGGGAGCCATCATTCCAGCGATCGCAGCCGGACTCATCAACAAAGGAAACAAACAGGCAGAGCTGCATCCCGAAATCGTCGTCGGCAAGCATGACATCATTCTGGAAAAGCCTCGCTACGGCGCCTATCACGGAACTGATCTCGATCTCATTCTCCGTAACCGAGAGATCGATACGGTCATTATCACGGGCATCTGCACAAACGTATGCTGCGAAACGACGGCGCGCGAAGCCAATATGAGGGACTACAAAGTTTTCTTCATCAGCGATGCGACCGCGACCTTCAACACCCCGGAAGCAACCGCGGATCAGATTCAGCCGATCGTCCTTGCGACGCTGAAGGCCGCATTTGCTCAGATCGAAAACACGGACTCGATGATCCGCAAACTCGAAGCGCAAAGGAGCGCGTTCGCCGCCTAATCGCACCCTATGCGAAAGAGCCTTGCGGTGGGCGCCAATCGCATGCTGAGCACGACCCTATTGACAGAGGTCATGTTTCACATGTCAAATAAAATTCGAAGCCGGATTAGTTCTCAGAATTTCAGGCGCTTTGCCTGAGGGGAAGGGGGCAACATGACTGTCCTCGCGTGGCTGCTTGCCATTGTGATTGCGATTGTCGTTATTGCAATCGCGGTCATGTTCCTCAACCGCTTTTATCGCAAATCGACCCGCGACATCGCGCTGGTGCGCACCGGCTTTGGCGGCCAGCGGATCCTGATCTCGGGCGGCTGTCTCGCCTTGCCCTTCTTGCACAAGGTCGAAGAGATCAACATGCGCACTTTGCGCATCGAGGTCCGGCGCACGGCGGAGGCTTCGGTGATCACCGAAGATCGCATGCGCGTCGATGTCGAGCTCGAATTCTACGTGCGTGTCATCCCGTCGCAGGAGGGTATCGCTACAGCCGCACAGGCACTGGGCGCCAAGTCGTTCACAGTCGACGGTATTCGTAACCTGCTCGAGGGCCGCTTCGTCGACGCAGTGCAGGCCGTCGCAGCACGCCACACAATGGACAGCCTGCACGAAGGCCGCGCTGAATTCGTCGCGAACATCTCCGACCTATTGCGCGAGAATCTCAAGCAGAACGGCATTTTGCTCGATTCAGTTTCGTTGACGCGCCTTGACCAGTCGGCATTTTCATCGTTCGATGAGAACAACGCCTTCAACGCCGTGGGACTGCGCAAGCTCGCCGAAATCATCGCGGTCAACCGCAAGAAGCGGGCTGAGATCGAGGCTGACGCCGACATTTCAGTGCGGCAAACCCAGCTCGAAGCCACCAAGCAGAGGCTAATCCTCACCCAGCAGGAAGAACAAGCTCAGATCAACCAGCATTTGGAGATCGAAAAGATTAAGGCGGCGAGCGACGCCGAGGTAGCCAAGGCGCGCGAGGAATCGATGATCGCGTCCGAGGATGCCCGCATCGGGCGGGAACGGCAGACCAAAGCGATGGAGGTCGCCAAACAAAGCGAGTTGCGTAAGCTCGAACTCGACTCCCAGCTCGGCGTGGAAATGAGGAAGGTCGACAGCGCCATTCAGCTCGCCGCCAAGCACGTGGAAGAAGCGAAGTCCCGGGCCCAAGCGGAGTTGGCGCGAGCCGAAGTCGTGCTCGCCGAAGAACACGTCCAGACAGAACGCGACCGAGCGGTTGCGGAAAGATCCCACGAAATCTCGGTGAAGCGGGTGAACGAACAAGGCGCCGTGGAACAGGCCAAGGCTGAGACCGAGGCCGACGTGCTGCTACGCCGGATTCGTGCCGAAGCCGAGGCGATCCGCACCAAAGCCGAAGCCGAAAGGCTGCGGCTACTGGCGCAGTCGGAGGGCGAACGCGCCGTTATCGACGCAGAGAACTCGCGCAGCGAGGCCCTGATTCGCATGAAGCTCGAGCAGTACCGGCTGGACCGGCTGCCCGAGATCGTTTCTCAGATGATGAAGCCTGCCGAGAAAATTGACTCGATCCGCATTCATCAGATCAATGGTTTCGGCGGCGCTTCGGGACCGACGACCGTCAACGGCAATTCCGCTCAAAAGGCCCCGATCAATCAGGTGATGGACAGCATTCTCGCCATGGCTCTGCAGCTTCCGGCGCTTAGGAGCATTGGCAACTCGATCGGACTCGACTTTTCCTCCGCCGTCGGCGGAACGACTACGACTGTAACGGAACGAAAGCCCGGAAATGAATCCGAGCGAAAAGGAAAGTAACGTCACTCTAGTGTCTCTCGCTGTCGCGGACAGCCTCTTAACCTGAAGGAGCAGTCATGGCCATCTCCCGAAGAACATTGCTCAACGCCGCCGGCGCAACGGCCCTAACGGCGGGCATGCCGTTGCGGCGCGCGTTCGCAGATGGGCCAATCAGGCTCGGAGCGATTCAGGACAATTCGGGCGTCCTCGACATCTACGGCAAGCCGATGGTGATGGCGACCGCGATGGCAGTCGCGGAAATCAACGCCGCCGGTGGATTGCTCGGTCGCCAGATCGAGCTGAAACAGTACGACAGCCAGTCTGACATCGCACTGTACACGAAATACGCTCAGCAGCTGGTTCGCGAAGACAAGGTCGACGTCGCTCATGCCGGCATCACCTCGGCCTCCCGCGAGGCCATCAGGCAAACTTTCCGGCGCGGCAACGTTCTCTATTTCTATAATGTGCTCTACGAAGGAGGCGTGTGCGACCGCAATTGCTTCTGCACCGGCACAACGCCGGCCCAGGCCGTCGAGCCCATCATAGATTACGCGATGAAAAAGTGGGGCAACAAGGTTTATGTGCTCGCAGCCGACTACAATTATGGCCAGATAACAGCGAAGTGGGTGGCGCACTACGTCGAGGAGCGGAAAGGCTCAGTGTTGGCGACCAACTTCTTTCCGCTCGATGTCTCGGATTTTGGTTCAACCATCGCTAAGATTCAGGATGCAGCGCCGAACTTCGTCGTCGCCGCGCTGGTGGGCGGCGCCCACCTGTCGTTCTTTCGGCAATGGGCGGCGTCGGGCATGAACAAGAAAATTCCGCTGACGTCGACTACGTTCGGTGTCGGCAACGAGCATCTCGCACTTTCGCCCGCGGAAGGCGACGGTATTGTTATTGCCGGCAACTACAGCCCCGAGCTCGACACGCCCGCCAACAAAAAGTTCCTGGCGGCGTGGGCCAAACACTACGGCAGCGCAAAGGTCGTCCATGAGCTCGCTGTTTCGCAGTATCAGGGCATCCTGCTGTGGGCGGAGGCGGTGCGAAAGGCCGGATCGGTCGGGCACGATGCCGTCGTCAAGGAGCTTGAAACCGGACTGAAAATCGAGGGGCCGGCCGGGATTGTCGCGGTCGAACCCAAGACGCACCATTGCGCGCTCGACATCCATCTGATGGTCGTCAAGAATCAGAAGCTTACAATCATCGATACTGCCACGCAAAGGCCGCCCAGCGATACAGCCCAATACTGCGATCTTCAGAAGCATCCGGACGACAACAAGCAGTACGAGGTCAAGATCTAAGTAAGTAGGAAGGGCTGGTCTGCAGTGAGCCGGTCAGCCCCAATGGAAGTTTGGAATGGACTACGCGGCGATCGTCGTTCTTGAAATTCTATATATGATCGCTTTTCTCGCATTAATCAGTGCGGGGCTGGCGATCGTGTTCGGGATGATGCGCGTCATCAATCTCGCCCACGGCGAATTTGTGATGCTCGGCGGTTATACGACGATCGCTGCCGCCAAGGCCGGCATCAACATCTATTTCGCCATGCTGGTCATTTCTCCGTTTGTCGTTGGCGCGATCGGACTCGTTGTCGAACGGCTAATCGTGCGTTTTCTTTACGGCCGCATGATCGACATCATGCTGGCGACCTGGGGCTTGAGTCTGCTTCTGATCGGCTTGGTCGACCTGATATTCGGCAATACGGCCGTCAGCGTGCCGGCGCCGATCCCGGGTTACCGGATCGGGCACTACCAGATGGGCGGATACAATCTGTTCGTCATCGCCGTCGCTGCCCTTCTGATGTGCGGGATGTGGTTCGCGCTGCGCTACACACGTGTCGGACTGGTGGCGCGGGCCGCCATGCAGGGCAGGGAGGTCGTTTCGGCGCTGGGCTATAATCCGAACACCATCTACATGCTCACATTCACGGTCGGCGCGGCTCTTTCGGGATTGGCCGGAGGCGTGATGGCGCCGCTGACCGGGCTCTTACCCTCGATCGGAGGTGCCTACATCGCCAAGGCCTTCATCACGGTGATCACCGGCGGCGCCGCGGTCATCGCTGGGACGCTGTCGGCCGCTGCGCTGTTTGGAACCGTGGATCAACTGGTTTCCTTTGCAACGACTCCAGTAATCGGCGAAATCGCCATGCTGGCCCTCGCCCTCGTCCTGCTGCGCCTGATGCCGCAAGGCATTACCGGGCAATTCTTCCGCAACTCGACATGACCGGCTCGGGGTTCGGCATAGGGCGTATCCGCTGGAACTGGTTCGTCGCGCTTGTCGTACTGCTCGCGGCGCTGCCGCTGGTGAGCGAAACCAATACGCCGACTTTGCTGGCGATTTGGGCACTCTTCGCGCTGTCGCTCGCCCTTATGTGGGGTTATGCGGGGATCCTCAGCTTCGGACACGCCGCCTATTTTGGTCTCGGCGCCTACACCTACGCCGTCGCCTCTTTTAACATCGGCGAAAGCACCGTGCCGTTTCTGCTAGCACTGATTGTGCCAGCACTCGTCGCCGCGATCATCGGCGCGATGATGTTTTACGGGCGCATAAGCGACGTCTACCTCGGCGTCATGACCCTTGTGGTTACTCTTATTCTTAACCGGTTCATGAACGCCACGGCAGGCGATGCCTATCGGATCGGCAACGCTAGACTCGGCGGTTTCAACGGCATTCCGGCATTCCCCACGATCAACGTGCCCGGCGAACCCAATGTGGAAGTCTACGGAACCGCCTACTATTACGTGGTGATCGTCTGCCTGATCGCTGCCTATCTGATCGCCCGCTGGATCCTGGCGAGCGCATTCGGGAGAGCGCTTATCGGCATTCGTGAAAACGAGCTTCGCATGGAGCTTCTCGGCTACAACGTACCAGTGTACAAGACGGCGATTTTTGCGGTATCGGGTGCCATGGCGGGACTTGCCGGCTGCCTGTTCGCGAATTGGGCCGAGATCGTGACGCCGAGCGTGTTTAGCCTCGGACAAACCGCCGAGGTTCTTATCTGGGTGATCGTCGGCGGCCTCGGCACGCTGATTGGTCCTATAATTGCGGCGGTGGCGCTCGGATCGTTGAAGCTTGGGCTCGGCCATCAGACGACGGTCGACAATTCGCTGATCCTCGGCGCGATCCTGATCCTCGTCGTGCTGCTGATTCCGCGCGGTTTCGCCCCGACTTTCGTAGCCTGGCGGCGGCGTTTCGCGCAATCTCAGGTCCATAGACGCCAGGCGCGCGGCACACGCCGCCGCCACATCGCGCTTCAGGAAGCCAAACAGTGAGCGAGCCCGTCGTCGAGACGCATGAACTATCGGTGCGGTTTGGCGGCGTGCTCGCGGTCGACCATGTCAGCTTCACGTTGCGTGAGCGCGAACTGCGCTGCCTGATCGGCCCCAACGGAGCCGGCAAGAGCACGTTCTTCAAATCGATCACCGGCCAGATTCGCGGCGCAAATGCGAGTGGTCGAGTGTTGATCCGTGGTCAGGACGTTTCCGGTTGGTCGACACATCAGATCGTTCGCCTGGGCATCGGCGTCAAAACGCAGGTCCCTTCGGTGATGAACGGCCTAACGGTCGAGGAAAACCTTTGGCTTTCCGCCCGCCGTGCCGCCGGCCCCGAGGGGGCCGACACTGCCGTCGAGGAGGTCGTGGCGGAACTCGAATTGGCCCCTATCGCACGCCGTCCGGTGGGCGAACTCGCTCACGGGCAGCGTCAACTGGTGGAAATCGGCACCGTGCTCGCCAACAAACCATGGCTGGTTCTGCTCGACGAACCGGCGGCTGGCCTCACCAATGCGGAGACCGAGCGGCTGGTCGCCATCATCAAGCGGATCAATCAAGCGGCTACGCTGATCGTCGTCGATCACGACATGCATTTTGTGCGTGCGCTCAACTCCTTGATCACGGTATTTCATCAAGGCGCCATACTCGTCGAAGGCACCGCGGAGAAGGTGCTCGCCGACCCGAATGTGCGGGAAGTCTATTTGGGGAACCGCGCATGACCATTCGCGAAGGAGCCGATCAGGATATTCGAGAGAATGTTCTCGGCGACGCAGCAGCGCCGAACGGCGTGGTGCTCGACGTCACGGACCTACATGCCGGTTACGGTGAAGTCCCGGTTCTTCGCGGCGTATCGCTGCGGCTTTGGGAAGGCGAAGCGGTCGGGATTGTCGGTCACAATGGCATGGGCAAGACGACGCTCTTAAAGACCATCATAGGACTATTGCCGGCGAGCGGCGGCACGATCGTCGTCGACGGCGTCGACGTGACCTCATGGGCGGCACACGAGCGCAGCCGGCTCGGCATTGCTTACGTTCCACAGGGCCGCGGCATTCTTCCCGGACTCAGCGCGCATGAGAATCTGCGTCTAGCGTGGACACCGGACTCCGGCGAGACCGAAGAGCGGGCGATCGAGCGCGTGCTCGGAATTTTCCCCCGGCTGAACCAGTTGTTGGAACGCAGAGGCGGCGCACTGTCGGGTGGTGAGCAGCAAATCCTCGCGCTGGCACGCGCACTCGTACCACTTCCCTGGCTGCTCCTTCTCGATGAGCCGTCGGAGGGTATCCAGCCGTCCATCGTCCAGGAAATCGGCGAGCTCCTAGCGTCGCTGCGCGAAAAGCATCATCTCTCGATGCTTATTGTCGAACAAAATCTCGAACTGGTGCTTGATGTCGCAAGCCGCATGTTGTTGGTGGAGCGCGGTCGTATCTCGCGCGAACTGGATGCAAGCGTGATGCGCGGGGGCGCCATTGCCGATCTAGTGGGCCTTGGCAGCGCTCGAAACAGCTATGCGGCTCCGAGCGGCGTTGCCATCCAGCCGGAACGCGCTCAGACCCCGGTCGCGTCTCTAGGAAACGGAGCCACGCGACAGTCATCGAGCGGCGCCCGACCGACGATCAGCGTTCAGAAATCCGTCCCGGCACCGCGAGTCCGAATTTCGGCGCCAGCGGCACCAGCCGCCGCTACATCACTGGGAGGTCCCATGTCGACCGTCAGACGGCCATCGGCCGACCAGATGCACGATATCGTCACTTCGCTGCATCTGAATATGTCGCAAAGCGAGGTCGCCGAATACCTCGAGGTTCTGGAAGGCACCTTCGAGGCCTACGATCGTGTTAATCAGCTGCCGGACTATTTACCACCCGTCCATTATCCGCGGACACCCGGTTATCGGCCGGGCGCAAACGAGAATCCGTTCAATGCCTGGGCGGTGAAGACGGAGGTGCGCGGCGCGGCGCACGGACCGCTGTCGGGAAAGCGCGTGGTGCTTAAGGACAACATCTGCCTTGCCGGCGTGCCGATGATGAACGGAGCGTCCACCCTTGAGGGCTACGTGCCGGACATTGATGCAACACTCGTCACCCGCATTCTGGATGCCGGCGGCACAATCGTCGGCAAGGCGCATTGCGAATATTTTTGCTTGTCCGGCGGCAGCCACACCTCAGCACTCGGTCCAGTTCATAACCCATACAAATATGGCTATTCAGCGGGCGGTTCGTCGTCGGGGTGTGGGGCACTGGTGGCCGCCGGTGAGGTGGAAATGGCAATCGGGGGTGACCAAGGCGGTTCGATCCGCATGCCGGCATCCTATTCAGGCTGTTACGGAATGAAGGCCACACACGGGCTCGTCCCTTATACGGGCGTCATGCCGATCGAGGCAACCATCGACCACGCTGGGCCGATGACGGCAACCGTCGGCAACAATGCGCTGCTGCTCGAAGTTATTGCGGGAACCGATGGACTCGATCCGCGCCAATACGACGTGCAAGTCGAGAAGTATAGCTACACGGCCGGGCTTGGCCGCGGAGTCTCCGGGATGCGTATCGGGTTGGTGACCGAAGGATTTGGCTGGCCTTCGAGCGAGCCGGACGTCGATGCCAAGGTGCGCGAAGCGGCCGAGCGTTTGCGCGGCGCCGGCGCGGTCATCGAGCCTGTATCCATCCCCATGCACCGTGATGGCAGCGCCATCTGGACGCCCATCGCGCTCGAGGGGTTGGTAGCGCAGATGATGCACGGCAACGGCATGGGCTTTAACTGGAAGGGTCTATACACGACCAGCCTCCTTGATGCCCATGCCAATTGGCGAGCACGTGCCGACGAACTTTCGCGAACGTTGAAAATCTCGATGCTCGCCGGCGAATATTTCATCAAGCATCATCGCGGCCATTTCTATGCCAAGGCGCAGAACCTGGGACGGCTCCTGCGCAAGACCTACGACGACGTGCTGGCGCGCTACGATCTTCTCCTCATGCCGACGCTGCCAATGAAGGCGACACCGCTGCCGCCCGCCAATGCGCCACTAGCTTTGTGGTGTCAGCGTGGCTTCGAAATGCTGCCGAACACATGTCCATTCGACGTGACCGGCCATCCGGCGATGAACGTACCCTGCGGCATGAGCGACGGACTGCCGGTCGGGATGATGCTTGTCGGCAAGCATTACGCCGAGACCACCATCTATCGGGCCGCTCATGCTTTCGAACAGCTCGGAGATTGGCGGAATTTCTGATTTGCAATTGGTCCGAAATGAGAGCGGCCGACGTCGGTGAGCACTTACAACCCGTTTAGTTCGGATTTTCTGCGCAGCAGCTCCGACGAGCGTCTAAGGCCGCAGGGAATGCTCTCCTACGTCACCGGCGCAACTGACGATCCGCTAAAATTCATAACGGTCCCCCAGCTACTTGACCGGGCGTGCGCCAGGCATGGCGGACGTACTGCGGCTATCTTCGCAGCCAACGGAGTTGCACTCTCCTGGCACGATCTGCGCGAGCGATCCAACGACGTCGCCGCAGGCCTGCTCGCGCTCGGCGTCGGGCGCGGTGACCGCGTCGGCATCTGGGCCCCCAATTGCCCCGAGTGGCTGTACGTCCAGTTCGGTACAGCACGCATCGGCGCCATCCTGGTCAACATCAATCCGGCATATCGGACGTCCGAGCTCGAATATGCGCTCAACAAGGTCGAATGCAAAGTGCTGGTCATGGCGCGCCGTCATAAGTCGAGCGACTACGTTGAAATGCTGCGCGCGCTCGCACCTGAAATCGAAGGCGATGGAACGACCGTACGCGCAGCAAAATTGCCGCATCTCAAGTACGTCGCCATCCTTGACGAGGGACCGCTGCCACGCTCGGCCTGCTCCTTCGCGAGCCTGACATCGTGCGCCGGGCCTGGTCACCGCCGCCGCGTCGATACGCTTTCCGCTGCGCTCGATCCCGACGAGGCCATCAATATCCAGTTCACAAGCGGCACGACGGGCTCGCCGAAAGGCGCAACGCTCAGCCATTTCAACGTCGTCAACAATGCGCGATACGCCGCGAAGTGCATGGCATTGTCCGGCGAGGATCGGCTCTGTATTCCGGTACCGCTCTACCATTGCTTCGGCATGGTTTTAGGTGTGCTGTGTTGTACGGCTGTTGGCGCCGCAATGGTATTTCCCGGCGAGAGCTTCGAGGCCGAAGCGACCTTGTCCGCCGTCGCGCGCTACAAGTGCACGGCGCTGCACGGCGTTCCCACGATGTTCATTGCCCAGCTTGAGCACCCGAATTTTTCAAGTTACGACACGTCGAGCTTGCGGACCGGCATCATGGCAGGCGCACCGTGCCCGATCGAGACTATGCGTCAGGTCATCAACCGGATGCACATGAGCGAAGTCACCATTGGCTATGGCATGACCGAGACCAGCCCGCTTTCGTTCCAATCACGCACCGGCGATCCGATCGAGCGCCGGGTCACAACAGTCGGCCGCATCCACCCGCACGTCGAGGTCAAGATTATCGATGCGACCGGCAACGTGGTGCGCACAGGCGCGTCCGGAGAGTTATGCACCCGCGGCTATGGCGTGATGCGGGGCTATTGGGACGATGCCGAAAGGAGCGCCGAGGCGATCGACCCGTCAGGTTGGATGCATTCGGGAGATATTGCAGCCATCGACGATCAGGGCTATTGCACGATCATCGGTCGGCTCAAGGACATGCTCATCCGCGGCGGCGAAAACATCTATCCGCGTGAGATCGAGGATTTTTTGATCCAGCATCCGAAGGTCCAGTCCGCGCAGGTGTTCGGTGTGCCGGATCACCGCCTTGGCGAGGAGGTCTGCGCATTCATCGTGCTCAAGCCTGGTCAATCGGCGGCGGACGAGGAAATTCGAACTTTCTGCCGAGGACAGATCTCCCATCACAAAGTGCCACGCTACGTTCGCTTTGTTCCGGAATTTCCCTTGACGGCGACGGGCAAGCCACAGAAGTTCGTCATGCGCGAACATATTATAAGCGAACTCGGCCTGCAGGAGGCGAACCCGAAGTGATCACCACCAAAAGGCTGCACGGGTGGAAATTTTATTGAAGCTCGGGACCGAGCGCCTTGAATCATTTGGCAGGTGATTCGTGAATCCCTCGCGAGAGTCAGCCACTCAGCGGCTTGGTATAATATAAGCCGATGCTTCTGGAAATTGTCACCGCATTCACACGCGCAGTCGATGGCGCCCCAGCGGCTGGCGGCGCCATCACAGATAATCTCGAAAAGATTTGATCTTCAATCTGAAGCGGCGGTTCGACGCCCAGTCCAGAAGAATGGCGTCCGCAGCTTCGACCGAGATGGTGCCCTCTCTTATCAGGTCGATAACGATGTCCTGCGTGCGCAGGATCATCAGCGCATTCTCCCCAAGCGCTGCCTCCTGTAGGGCTCGTCGTATCGCACGCGCGTCGTCGATGGCTAGAGCGTAACCGCGGCTAAGGGCGACTGCGATGGCCGCACGCTCGCCGGCGCCCAACCGCCCCTTCGTCGCGAGCCGCAGAAACATTTCTAGTTCGGCTGAATCATCAATACGTTGCTCGGTGATCTGAGCCGCATGCAGGGCGGCGGCATATCGCGCCTGCTGCGCAGGATAGATGTCGGCGATCTCTGCGGCGACGTGATCGGTGGTGATGAATGACGCGGGATGGGCTGCGATCAGGTCCATCCGGTTTATTAGTAGGAAGTTGATGAGAACGGACGTGTCGGCAACAACGATCGCGCACACCATCCGACGATCCACCTATCAGCCCGGGCGCGTCGCTTCCGCGAACTCGACCAATACCGAAGGGTCGGGGAAGAACAGCTTCTTCGCGATTTCGATGAGACGACCGCGAGATATTTCTTCTTGACGAAAGGCCTCGACGGCAAGCCGCACCAATTGCCCAAGGAGCTCCTGTTCCGGTTTTTCGTTGATCGTCTCCGTTTCAGAGGGATCCGCGAAACCGATTGCACGCATAAATTGGTTTCCGGTGTCCTTCTGAGCCAATAGCGTTTCGGTTTCACGAGCGCCAATGTGGCCAAGGCTCTTCAGCCGCCACACAGACGCCTCGTAGCTCACGCCAAATCGTCGGGCGAGCGCCGCCGCGTCCTGATAGGTGATCGCCTGGGATCCGGGCCGCGTCCGTAGTTCGGTTTCCATCTTTGTGTCATTGGCGACGTCAAAGAGCGTCTGCGAGCGGCGGCTGGGCAGTCCCTTGTCCAGTTGGCGCAAATGATCAGCAACGCCATCCGCCGGCATCAGGAACGCAGCCGCAAAAGCGTTCGCGCGCTTCTCCATGAGCTGGGTCGCATTCTGCTTTCGCGTCGTCGTGACGGTCTCCTCGCGGTCGAACAGCGCGTGGGCATATTCGTGAGCGCAGGAGAATCGCCGACGGCCAGGCTTGTGGTTGGCGTTGATCACAATCGCCAAGCCGATCGACGGATGGTTCACGAAAAGTCCGGAGAAATCTTTGGGCAGGTCCGTCCCGGCCGTCCAGACACCTTGGTCGCTGATCGTCTCGGCGATGTTGATGACCGGGGCGATGCCCAATCCCAAACGCCAGCGCTCTTCCTGGGCCACCGTTTCGCCCTGGCGGATTGCATCCCCAGCCGACAAGAGCTTGCTTGCGTAGTTCGGCAGCGTCTGCTCCGACACTTGGTCGAGGAGGCCGCGCAACGCGGCCCCTTCTCGGTAGAGATCAAGGATGCGACTAACCTCGGCCTTGATCTCTGGCGTCCCCTCGATCTCGGGGGCGGTACGATGAAGCACGACAAGGAGATCCTCGGCCTCTTGCTCGTTCGGGGAGAGAAAATAGGCCGGCGTCTGACCGTAGAGATCGGCCAGCTTCGTGATTTCGAGGGTTGAAACCGCTCGAGCTCCGGTTTCGATATTGGTGATTGCGGTTCTCGGCAGGCCGAGCGCATCGGCGACCGCCTTCTGGCTCAAGCCACGGCGGTCACGTGCGGCCCGCAGCCGAGTCCCAAGCTGCGCCGCATCCATCCTGACCTCCATCGGTTCTTCTGATTGCCCAAACGCTTTTGGGCGGCGGCCGCGCGGCCGTCGCCTGTGGATTTATCGTGGATCGGACCACGATTGTCAAGTTTTTCCTTGCGCGTCCGATTTCCGGACATAGAATCACAAACCATCCGTGCCGGCGATTCTCGCGTGCACGTGTCTCTGGTCCTCAACCGAGAGTGACCGATGGTCGCCGGACCCATTCATCTGCTCGCCGAGCGCGGGCTAGCGAAAGGTTCGTCGACCATGTCCAAGCTCTACCGCTTCGTTCGCAGCGTCTCCCCGCAAGATCTCCGTAGCCACCTCTCCCAGAGTGACATCACCGTCCCGGCAAATCTCAACTGGGATGCGCCGGCCGAGGAGTTTTCCAAAGGATTCTTGAAGGCTGTTGATGAACTTCCCGAGCAGAAGCTCATTCAGCTCTTCGCAGACATCGATCGCGTCTCCGACATGACGGACGAGATTGGCCAAGCCGCGCTCATGGCGCTCGCCGAGTGGCGCGACCGGCTCGGAGCGATCGACAGCGCGTATCAGCGGTCCCATTGGCTCTACGTCCAGTCCCGCGATGCCTTTCGCCAGGCGGAGGAAATTCGCTACGCCGACGAGAATCAAAACGCGCAACGGCTCTGGGACGGCTTCGTCGGACCGCGCCTGCTCGAGCTGAAGAACGACCCGCAGATTGTCGAGCAGTTCAAGGAGGCCTTGAGGGGGCTACTCGGCGCCGGCCGCGTCCACGTCGAGATCTTCGCCCGTGTCCGCAGCCGTAGTGGCGAGCCCGACCGCGAGATCACGCAGATCACGGTCTATAGCGAGGATGTTCCGGTCGACGAGGTCGTGTTCACCGCGGTCGGCGTGAAAAACCAAGCGCGCAAGCCCGTGAGGGAGACGGCGATCACCTACGAGCCGGGCAGCGGCACGATCGAGGTCGTCGGTCGCGTCAAGGCGCTCCGCGAACAGGTCGCCAGCCTATTCGCCGAGAAGCTCCTTGGCGTCGAGCTCAGCGGCGAGCGTTTGCCACCGCGGCGAGTAGACCTGTCGCCGCTCCTTAACCCGATCACCTTCACAGTCGAACCTCAGGATGGAATTGCGCGTGTAAAGCTTACCCGGCTTGTCATCTCGGCGCTCGACGGCAGCCTCACGCAATGGTTCGAGGTGCCATTCGCCGACGATAAGACCTTGCATGAAGTGCTCGACGACGAATACGGCACCGAGAATCCTCTGCGCAATCAATCGCGCCCGTGGATGGCTCGAATCGAGATCCAGTTTGAGATCGAGCCCGGTCGGAAGCGGGGCAAGAAGATCAACGTTATTCTGTGCCTGCCGACTAAGTGTAACCTCCGGGGCAAGACCGAAAAGGAGCGACTCCTCCTGAACCGTTACCTGAAAGCCTGGGGTCTGCTGCGGGGGGCGGAGGTTTGACCGAACCTGCTCGCCTTTCCCGTTGCGGCGGTGAGCTACTGCTTCACCTTCTGGAGCAAAGTAGGCCAGTCATCGCCGCGGCGGCCCTGGAGGAGTTTCCCTTCGAGGCAGGGTCGACGCTGATTAAGGTCGGCGCGCTGGAAAGGTACGGTGCTAGTCGCGCGGCGCTCGTTGCAGGCGATGACGGCCCGGCATTCCGCGACCTCGTCTGGCAGGCAGATCAAAATGCCTATGGCTATTTCGATACATCGGACGGCAAAGTCGTGGTCGCGCCTGAGGCGCAGATGCTCTTCCGGGTTGCGCTGCGTTGGTGGCTAGCCTGGCTTTCGGCCTCGCTCGCCCTCACCAATTCCGGCCAACCGACCGAACTCGTTTCGACCTGCGCGTGGGATATCGGCGATCTCCGGATCACGCATCAACGGAACATCCCCATCTTGTTCGTCCGACGGCTTCACCGCGACGCAACGCTTAAGGCGCTTCGAAAGGCCCTGCTGAAGCGGGCTGGAAGAAGCGGCGGATTGATCCTGACCAGCAGCCGAAACCCGCTGCGGCAAGACGTGGCCGACCGATCGTTCGTCGTTGTTCCGATCGCGGTAGCGATGACGAACAACTCGCAAGTCTTTGCGATCGATCGGACGCTCCTGTTGTCAGCCGCGGGCGACCGAGCGTCCAAGCCTCCACAGCGATCCAGACGCCGGCCGGCACTTGAACGCGCGCAGGGCGCCATCAACGAGCTTTATCCTAATGACATTCCTGACCAAGCCACCGAACCAAATGCGATCCTCAGCCGGAAAGTCGGTAGCTGGTTGAAGAGCAACAATATGCCTGAGGTTTCAGACGCGACAATTTTGAGAGCCGCCCACCGACGCAAGTGAGAAACCTGAGTCATCGGCGTCATGACGCGCTTGCCTAATGCAGCGGCAACACGCCAACCATAAGAATTCGCCATTGGCCGCAAAAACGCGGGCACGGTCGCCGGGACCATCTCGGCTCAAATGGCGAGATGAAAATGAATACACCGTTGGCCTACACTGTTGCGCAAGCGTGCACCGTTGCGTGCACCGGCCGGACCGCGCTCTATGAGGCAATCAAGTTAGGCGAGTTGCGCGCGGTCAAGCGCGGTCGCCGCACGCTTGTGCTCGCCGATGACCTGCGTGCGTGGATTGGACGGCTTCCTGCAATCCAGGTGAAACCGAACGATCCGACGGAAGGGGAACATACCACGCGGCGTGGCCCTCGATGAGCGCTGAAACCGTTGCCAAGGCGCTTGGTGGTCGCAAGGCCGGTGCTGCGTGGATGGCAAAGTGCCCGGCCCACGAGGATCGCGAGCCCAGCCTTTCCATCAAGGACGCCGACAACGGCAAAGTGCTGGTGCGCTGCCATGCCGGCTGCGATCAGCAACAGGTCATCGCGGCGCTCAAGGCGCGCGGGATATGGAGCAACCCTGGCCGACGCCACGTCAGAATGATCGCCTCTCATTCGGGTGCGACCAACGATCAGGGGCGAGGCGATGCAAATCGCACGCAAGCGGCGCTGCGCATATGGAGAGCCACGGTGCCAGCCGACGGCACGATGGTCGAGACCTATCTCCGATCTCGCGGCATCGTCATGTCGGTGCCCGCCACATTGCGTTTCCACGCCGCGATCAAGCATCCGCGCGGCCACCTTTGGCCGGCGATGGTCGCGTTGGTGACGCGCGGCGAGGACGACACGCCGCTTGCGATCCACCGCACCTTCCTTGCCGGCGACGGTGGCGGCAAGGCGCCGGTCGATCCGCAGAAGATGATGCTCGGCCCTTGTCGAGGTGGTGCCGTCCGGCTTGGTCGAACCGGCGATGGGCTGATGATAGCCGAGGGAATTGAAACCGCACTCTCGGCCATGCAGACGACCGGCCATGCCGCCTGGGCGG
The DNA here is from genome assembly GCA_963721025.1 of uncultured Alphaproteobacteria bacterium. GTDB lineage: Bacteria > Pseudomonadota > Alphaproteobacteria > Rhizobiales > Xanthobacteraceae > BOG-931. The sequence continues at coordinate 376,845 of CAVRHN010000007.1, forward strand.
CCCTTTCGACATCGGGACTGCGCAGCCTCGATCTGCCAGACGGCGTGCGCGCTGTGATCGTGCTGGCCGATGGCGACGACGCTGGTGAGGCGGCGGCGTGCGACTGCGCTTGGCGGTGGAAACGGGAGGGTCGCCGCGTGCGCATCGCCCGGCCGTCGCATGGGATGGATTTCAATGATCTTTTGATAGGTCGCGCGCCCTGCATGGAGGAGGGTGCGCCGTGAAGGTCGACCCCGCGAGCGAAAACCTTATCGCCGCCGCCATAGACGCAGCCGAAGACATCCTCGATCCATTGGATGGGCTGGTCGAGAGGACCATGACCGATCCCAGCGCGCCCTTTGCGTCTGAAGTGCTGGAACGCCTTGCGGCGCTGAGAAAAAAAGATCGCGCCGCGTTCGAGGCTTTACGAGCGCAGCTGAAGAAAGTTGGCTGCCGGGTGACAGCGCTCGACGAGGCGATCGCCGAGGAAAACCGCGAGGCCGGTGGGCGCGGCCCGACGCAAGCGGATATCCTGATCGACCTCGCGCAAAGTGCCGAGCTGTTCCACACTCCGGATGGCACTGGCTTTGCCGACCTTGACATCAAGGGCCACCGCGAAACCTGGCCAATCCGCGCCAAAGGTTTTCGCCGCTGGCTTGCCCGCCGCTTCTTCGAGGCGACGCAAGGCGCGCCGAGTTCCGAGGCGCTGCAATCGGCGCTAAACGTAATCGAGGCAAAGGCTCATTTCGATGCGCCCGAACGCACGGTCCATATCCGCGTCGGAGGACTTGACGGCCGCCTCTACCTCGATCTTTGCGACGCTACCTGGCGGGCGGTGGAGATCGGTGCCACCGGATGGCGCGTGATCGACAATCCGCCGGTGCGCTTCCGACGCGCGGCCGGAATGCAAGCTTTGCCGATGCCGTTGCGCGGCGGTTCGATCGAGGTGCTGCGCTTGTTCCTCAACGTCAAAACCGACGCCGAGTTTGTGCTCGTGGTCGCCTGTGTGCTCGCGTGCTTGCGTAATCGCGGTCCCTATCCGGTGATCGCGCTGTCAGGCGAGCAGGGATCAGCCAAGTCCACCTTCTCAGCGATCCTGCGGGCGCTACTCGATCCCAACACCGCACCCCTGCGTGCCCTGCCGCGCGAGGATCGCGACCTGTTCATCGCTGCCAGCAACGGCCATCTGCTGGTCTTTGACAACGTGTCGGGTTTGCCGGCGTGGATTTCCGACACGCTCTGCCGGCTGGCGACTGGCGGCGGCTTTGCCGTGCGCCAGCTTTATACTGACCAGGACGAGGTGCTGTTCGACGCCGCCAGGCCGGTGATCCTGAACGGCATTGAGGACATCGTGACGCGTCCCGATCTGGCCGACCGTGCCGTGTTCCTGACACTGGAGCCAATCCCGGAAGAGCGCCGCCGGCCGGAGGCGGAACTGTGGGCCACCTTTGAGACCGAACGCCCCCGCATCCTCGGCGTGCTGCTCGATGCGGTCGTCGAGGGGCTTAAGCGGCTGCCCGAAATGCGGCTGGAGAAGCTGCCGCGCATGGCGGATTTCGCGCTGTGGGCGACGGCCTGCGAGACGGCGCTCTGGCCTGCCGGCACTTTCTGGTCGGCCTATTGCGGCAATCGCGACGAGGCGGTGGAGGGTGTGATCGACGCCGACCCGATCGCCACCGCCGTGCGTGCCATGATGACAGCGCGGACGGAGTGGACGGGGACCGCATCGGACCTTCTGGGCGCCTTGGCGGAGGCCGCTGGCGAGCGGGCTGCCAAGTCCAAGACTTGGCCAGATAGCCCTCGGGCGCTGGCGGGCAGGCTGCGCCGGGCGGCAACTTTCCTGCGCAAGATCGGCATCGAGGTTGCCTTCAAGAAGGAAGGTCGAGCGCGCGCCCGAATTATCAACATCACGGTAACGCCGCCTTCTGCCGCGCCAGAAAACGCCGGGGCGCAACCGTCCGCACCGTCTACATCGTCCGCGACCATGTTGAAATCCAATCCGGGCAATGGCTTCGCGGCTCAGTCCCTGCGGACGGTAGCCTACGATGCGGACGGCAGCGGAAAAGGCAACGCTCCGACCGTCCGCGCCAACCCAGTGAAAACCAACGCTGAGAACGCTGCGGACGGTGCGGGCGCAAATCTCCCGCCCCAATCTGCATTGGAAAATGCCGGTGCGCCGGGCTGGAGGGTGGAGTAGCCGATGGGCCGGCATCCAAACCCACGCCTAGTGAAGATCCACCGCAGCTACACCGTGGAGGAGGTCGCTCGGATTCTCCGAAAGCACAAGAATACCGTGCGTGCCTGGATCAAACAGGGACTACGGCCAATCGACGGACGAAGGCCGACGCTCATTCACGGGCTCGAACTGGTGAGCTTCCTTCAGAATCGTCGGACGAGCGGCAAGCAGCCGTGTCCTCCAGGTTACATGTACTGCCTCAAATGCCGATCGCCGAAACAGCCTGCCGCCGGTATGGCGGACTATCTGCCAATCAGCGACACCTCGGGAAATCTCCGTGCGTTCTGTCCAGACTGCGGCACGTTCATGCACCGCCGCGTCTCCCTCGCCAAGCTGAACGTTGTCGGCGCCGGTTTGGACATCGCGTTTCCGCAAGCGGTCTCACGCATAAGGGAGAGCGCCATCCCCTCCCTGAATTGTGACTCAAGCATGAAGGCTCACGTCAATGAAAACCCATAATCCCGATAACGAGCGGATCAAACGCGCATACTTCACCTATCTGGTCGAAGCCCAAGGATTCAGCGAGGCCACGCTCGACAGCGTTGCGAAGGCCATTAACCGCTTCGAAAGCTACACCAAGTTCCGCGACTTCAAAACGTTTCACATCGAGCAGGCCAAGGGGTTCAAGGCGAGCCTCGCGGAGCAAATGAGCCTTCGGACCAAAGATCGTCTGAGCAAGGCCACGCTGTATGCTACTCTGAACGCCCTGAAGCGGTTCTTCATCTGGCTGGCGGGACAGCCGGGGTACAAATCACGGATTTCGTACTCCGATGCCGAGTATTTAAATCTGTCGGCGCGGCGCGAAGAGCGAGTGCCCACCCTAGAGCAAATTCGGCACCTCATCTGCATGATGCCGGCGAACACTGAGGTTGAGCGCCGCGATCGAGCCCTCGTCGCCTTCACGATCCTGACCGGTGTCCGCGACCGAGCTACCGCTTCCATCAAGCTCAAACACGTCGATCTCGATCAGGGGAAAATCATCCAGGACGCTCGTCAGGTGAACACCAAGTTCTCCAAAACATTCATGACGTGGTTCTTCCCAGTCGGCGACGACATTCAGCAGGCGTTCATCGACTGGGTCAATTATTTGCGGCAACAGAAGCTCTGGGGCGGCGACGATCCATTATTTCCGGCAACCAAGATCGTGGTCGGAGCTAGCCGTCATTTTGAGGTATCGGGTCTCGACCGCAAGCATTGGAACAGCGCCGGTCCCATCCGCAAGATTTTCAAGAATGCGTTCGCAGCTGCCGGGTTGCCCTACTTCAATCCTCATAGCTTCCGGAAGACGCTCGCTCAGTTGGGCGAAAAGCTCTGCCGCACTCCGGAGCAATTCAAAGCCTGGAGCCAGAACCTCGGCCACGAGAAGGTGCTTACGACGTTTTCGAGCTACGGGTGAGGTTGCCGCCGAGCGGCAGCGAGAAATCATTCGCGAGCTGGCGCAACCAGTGGACCCTGATCCTCAATTCCAGGAAATTCTGAAGCAGTTGATTCGCACCACCAAGCGCACGGCGGCGTGAATTATTCCAAGCGCCATTTTCGCGCACGTTGTTCAGCACCATTGTTGCGATGGCGTTGCGAGACCGAGGGAAAAAGAACGGGCTGTGAGCCTAAGTCATTGAACAAGCGGCAGAAAGATGTTCAGAAGCCAGGGACGGTCAAGCCCTTGCATTGATTGGCAGGTCCAGGAGGTACGCTAATGACCGCCACGCCCCATTCTTTTTCACGCCGCTTCGGCGAAACAGCTCGCGCCGGTAGGGCTCGACCGTGAGACACGTTGCGCGCAACCTTGCGGCGTTCACCGAGGCGCCACTTTTTGCGAGAATAGTCACGCTGAACGGATCGGGCGTCGGGGAGTTTCGCGTTCGGAGCTCGCCATGTTCAAGCTGCGCACTTACGACCCCTCGGCATAGCCGGTGATGGGACTTGGCATTCTGGTGGTCGTGGCCTTAGCGCTCGTATTTTGACGCCTCGCCGCTTCCCACCGCCTTGGACGATCGAGAAGCACCGGGAATCCTTCACCGTGAAGGACGCGGCCGGGCAGGCGGTGGCCTATGTCTATTTCGAAGATGAACCTGGTCGGCGATCGACCGCTAAGCTGCTGACGCGCGACGAGGCGCGGCGCATCGCGGCGAATATCGCCGAGCTGCCGGATTTGTTGCGCCGAGCAGCAAGTCCCGAGACACTGCGCTGCGGTGCAAAATTTGGTAGCGATCGGTGGAAGAGCGGACATGCCGTGGGCACCGCAATTCGGTAGCGATTGACCCAACCGTGAGTGCGCCAGGAAGCTGGCAAAGAATAGGAGGTGAAAGTCCCCCACGGGGAGTGATGCACGAGGTTCTGCTCACGAGGGCAGCCGTGAAGCGTTCACAGGGGAGACCACGGGCCAAGTATTGAGTTGCGAAACGGGTCTAATTCCGAGGTGCCGATCTAGTTCGCTGACGAGAAGGCAACATCGTCCCATGACGAATGGCTTGCATGGGAAGAACCTCGCGCAGTCGGAGATCTTGTGCACGTGGAGAAGTTCTTTGCGCGGAACCTGGGAGGTCTCACCCGTGCCCGGACTTGTTCCGGGCCGGCTCGGGAAGGCAATAGCCGCACGCCGAGCGTTTGACCCGAGGGAGGAACCCGGTGCGTTAGCAGCGCACGCCGCGATCTGTGCGGGGGGCGCTCAGCAATGAGCGTCCATACCGCGACCATCCATAAAGACGCCGATGTTTGATTCGACAGACAGGTATATGCTTTGAGCAAGATCAATGTGCGCAAAGCCAATTGGATAAACAAATTTATATTGGGGTGTTTCCAAGGCCAGTGTGCGGGATTAGCATTTAGTCCGCAAACGCGGCTAACGACCCGCTCGCGGGACGCTGCCGGGCAAACTCTTTATTGAGCCGTTCTAGGCGTTAGCTCAGAAAGGAACTTTCCATGGATCGCTTGGCCGCGCGCGCCTGGAATGGCGAAATTGCACGCTTGGGGGTCGCATTGGCTTTGGCGTTGAGCGCTTCGCGTCTATGTGCCGTGGGACCAGCGTATGCGGCGTCGGCGCTCACTTCGATTGTCGGGCCGACCGGCGATCTCAACCCCGAATATTCAAAGGCCCAGGAGCCGAGCGCTCAGCAGCTCATCGAAACCTGGAGATCGTTCAATAAGCACATAACCGGCAAAAGGGTCGACCAGGAGAGATTCGAGGTCCTCGACTGGCGGGTTGTCCAGGGCAAGTATCCCCGGGCTTTTTTACAATTCCGCATTCTCCCGCCGCATGGCGACGCGTTGGCTTTTGCGCGGGCGCGTTGCACAGGCCGCACGCGCCCCGTAGAAATTCAGGTTTTCTATCAGTGGAGCAGCTATCTTGGCGCATGGGTCGCGCAAGGCTCAAGAGGTGAGGAATCCGAAGACCTGTGCTCCAACGCCCCGCTATGGACCGCCGACCGGATCGATAGGCTGCTCAACCCGCCGCCATTGCCCGCGCCGCCGAGAATATCCCTGGCCGAAGTCACTAAGCCGGGGCCCGGCTCGCCCGAGCGAGCCGCAATCATGAATGCCTTGCGGCCACGTTACGAGGAGGTGTTCGGGCCTCCCATCGTGTTTAGAGTTGAGACCCTTCGCGTGGCCGCAGGATTTGCCTTTGTCGTCGTGCATCCCCAACGCCCGAACGGCGCTCCGATCGAGCAATCCGTCTGGCGAAAGGCGTTTGGCGAACAGTGCTTCCAGAACCCGATAAGCGTCGGTCACGAATATTGGATGAAGTTAGAGAGTGGCGCATGGAAGATCGGCGTGAAGAACAATATGTGCTCCGACGATTCCATTTCGCAGGCAGGCGATCTGATCGGCGCGCCGCCGCAATTGGTAGGGAATAACGCCTGGCCCGAACGCGAGTTCCCGCCGGACCTCAATTGAGACCGCCGTTCTCTTCTCTTGAGTCCGCGGCCGGATTTGGCGGGTTCAAGTTGATCCAGATCGTCGCCGCCGCCGGCGCGTGGGCACATTGTACGCCAGCGAGACTGATTGGCGAGGCCAGACATGAGGAGCAATCAATGAAACGGAATCGGTGCATTGGAGGGCTGGCGACGCTGTTGGCGCTCTTCGCGTCCAGCCAGGCGCTTGCGGGCGCGTGTCCCGGTGTGTTCGTTCGGGACTCGCAAAGTTATGACAATCGAAACGACACGGGCGCGCTTGAGCGCGTCGGCGTCGTTGTGCCGAAGGGTACTCGCGATACAATCGTCGGCTATACCGTCGTCGGGGGCAAGACGTTCTATGTTCAATACCGCGCCTATTTGCACGACCCGTTGGATATTCGACTCAAGGCTGGTTGCGTGCTCGAAAAATACGAATAAGATAGACCGGCGCAGCCTCGTGCGGCCTGAGGCGCTAGATGATTTGTTAAGTGCTATGATGGCAGGTCCTGGCGCCAGCTGACCGCGACGGAAGGGTCCTCGACATGAAAGGGTATTGTACCTCACTTGTCGCACTCTACATGCTGTTGCCTTGCGCCGCCGGAGCCGCAACGGAAAGTGCGCGCGTCTATAGCGAGGCCGGAAATATTTTTCTCGAGCGCAATGGCGTTAAGACACAGCTCACCAAGACCGCGCAGGACATCGAACCTGCAATCTCGCCTGACGGTTCTTTCGTCGTGTTCACGCGTCAGAGTCGCGCGAGCAGCAGCACTGACAATGATCAGCCTTGCGACGCGTCATCGAAGGCCGACGAACTGCACAAGATCAATGTCGATGGGAACAACGACAAGGTCCTGCTGCGCGGCCACAAGGGCGATGGCGGGCAGCAAGTCTGCGGCTTCCATACCAAGCAATTTTCTTCCGACGGTCAAAGCCTTTATTTTCTCTCGCCGGGATGGGCAACGTCGGGCGCGCTGCACGTCTACGACATGCGCCAACAGAGCGAACATTTCATGATGCCCGCCAATGATGTGCTGGTGTTGAGTTTCTGCAAAAACAAATACAAGGACTTCCTCGCCATCCTGGACCACCGCTATTTCGTGTTCGGCGGCAGCTACGACTGGTACTGGCTCTACGATTCCACTGGCAAGAAGGAGATTGGCCCGCTCGGCGAGTTCGGAAATTCTGACGATGTCGTGAAACAGGCGCACGAGGATTGGTGCAATTCGTGATGAATAAAGAATGGTGTGCGGCTGATTTTTGAATCACCGTGAGCGTGCTATGATCTCTGCCACCTATGACGCTCAGAACGGCACGATGCCGTCAAAAAGTTCTTCATGGTCGTCTGCCGGACGATGGTGAAGCCACTCTTCGCGGCCAGAACGAAGTCTGGATGGCTTCACTTATCGAAGGCGGTGGGATGCCTGCATCGGCAAAGGCGGCATGAATTTGCGCCAATTGGTCCGGCTCGATGGCAACATTTTTCGGGCCATTGCGACAAAACTAGAACTTTTCATCAACCTCAAGACCGCGAAGGCGCTCGGCCTCACCGTACCGCCGAAGCGTCTCGCCCTTGCCGACGAGGTGATCGCATAGCGATCCTGTTTGCTGCGGCGCATCGGTAGCAATTGGCCCTTCTCGTTACTCTAGCGGTGCACCATTTCGGTAGCGATTGGAGGAATAGCGGACGTGCTCCGACATCGTCAATCGGTCGAAAACGACCCCAAAGGCGACGTTTGGGCCAGTCAATTGCCGCATTGCAAAAGGTTTATTCCCGCTTGCTGTTGGTCGCCTCACACAGGCGACATTCACTTAACGCGCTATGGAATTATCGGAGGCGACCGACAAGGAAGCGCGGAAAGGTTCGCGTTTTTCCCGCCTTCCCGTTCCGTTTGGTGCTCGGGGCCAGGTTCGCGATTTTCTCACTACGCGGGCCGCATCCGGACCTGCTCGGGCGCTGCGGCGTTTCTGCAAGAGGACGGTTCCGACGTTTAAGGCCGCGCCACCGGCGGAATGTAGGTCTCCAAATCCAGCGCCGGGAAGGTGACGACTTGGCCGATCTCGGCCGAGCGATACAGCGCCATCAGCATCTCGGCCACGGCGACGCCATCATGGAAGGTCTCGATCGGCTGGCGGAGGTGGCGAAAGGCCTCCACCATGTGCCGATCCTCGCCGATATAACCGTAAATATCCGCCTCGTTCTCGACCACCGGCATCAGGCCTTGCTCGGCGTTCTGCTTCTCGACCAGATCTTCGCCCTGACCGCCGGTCACGTCGCGCGACAAGAACACTTTCAATCCGGTGTTGAGCGATGAGAACTCCATGGAATATTCCGGGCCGAGGAGTTCGATCAGGATGCGCAAGCCGGCGCCGACATAGGCCCAGGAATTGGTGGCTTCAACGATGAGCTCGTGGCCATCCGCGTCGCGAAAGGTGAGCGCGCCGCGGGCGAAATCCTCAGCCGGCCGTTTGGCGTAGTCGATCTCGGCGCCCATCATTTTCTTCAGCCGCATGACATATTCCGGCCGCGTCCATTTCAGATTGCCGACGGTAGCGCTGGCGCTGACGAGCTTAAGGTCGGTGCGTGGCGCACCGGGCTTGGTCAGCAGGTATCGTCCGACCTCGACGCTATGGCATGTCATGTCGGAAAGAACGCCGCCGCCTTGCCGGCGGCCTTGCCAGAACCACGGCATGTGCGGGCCGCTATGCTCCTCGGCGGCGCGCGCCAAATAGGGTCGACCGCAGACCGGCACGGCGCGGCGCCACACGATGTCCTTGCCGCGTTGCACCGCGCTGGAGAACACCTGATTTTCCAGATAGCCGTGCAGGAGCTTGGCATCTTCGGTCAGGCGCAACATCTCGCGGGCTTCGGTGAGCGTGCGCCCCAGCGGCTTTTCGCAAGCGACACCAATAAGCTTCGCGCGGCCCGATTTCACCAGCCGGTGGATTTCCCGCATGGTGTCGAGCCGGGCGAAATTCGGCACGCCGATCCATACCGCATCGACCTCACCGGAAATCAGCATGGCTTCGAGCGAAGCGAATGGCCGGCAGGGACCGAGCTCGAGCGCATTGGCTTGTGCGGCCAGCGCCTCGCGATGGGCGGCCGTAGGGCTGTAGATGCCCGTAACGGTCACGTGGCGAACGGACATCAGCGCTTGCAGGTGGAACTTGGTGATGAAGCCGGAGCCGATCAAGCCGATCCGCAGCGTGGCAATGGTTCCGTAATCGTTCATGTGATCTCCCCGTGAGCGTGGGTGGTTTCCCCGGCGCTGTTATCATGCCTTGAGCCAGCTGGCGCCCGTAGAGCAACAGCAGCGCCAGCGCCAGCGTAGCACCGGATTGGGCACCATGCAGGAGGTTGCGCGCGCCGTCGTGGGTCAGCGTGTCGATGGCGGGCGCGGGCCCCCAGCAAGGATTGCAAACACGAAAGTGGCGACAAATAACCAGCGGTACGGTCATTGTCACCGCGTCAAAGCCGGGACTTGGTCCGAGGACTACGCGATCGGGAGGCAAATTGGAGTCATGCGCGGATACGAGGACCTGGACCGGTCAAACTAATGGATGTTCGGAGATCTCTGCTAGTAGTTCTATCCTCTTTTCGGCACTGCCAGCTTTTTGAATGCCTGGACTGCGCCAACAATCGCTGTTTCGACTGGCAACCGCTCGATGCTCGATGCGCCGACGAAGCCCTGTGCGGTTGTACGCTCCAGAACATAAGCAACATCTTGCGCGCTCTCAATCGGTCCACCGTGCGCCAACGCAATCACATTCGAATTTACAGCGCGCGCTACATCGATGATATCCTGGGTCGCCTTTGCAGCTTCGTCGAGCGACATGGCCCTCGCTGAACCGGTCGTCCCTCCGCTGGTTAGCCCGATATGAGGAACGATCAAGTCTACGCCGGCCCTGGCCATCTGGACGCCTTCCTCAGCGGTACGGACATAGCAGGTCGTATAGAGACCAACCTCTCGAGCTATGATGATCATTTCGACTTCCCGGGCGAAGCCCAGCCCAACCAACTCAAAGTCATGGCGGATGCTGCCGTCGAACCGAGATACGGTTGGATAGTTGATGACACCGGAGAATCCGACCTCGCGAAGCTGCGTAAGGAAGCTGTGCATATTTCGCGTAGGGTCTGTCCCGCATACTCCGGCAAGCACTGGCGTCTTCTTTACGGCTGGCAGCACATGGTTCTCACCAAGATCCAGCACAATCTCGTTGGCATTTCCGTACGGCATCAGTCCGCAGATGGAAGGCAAGCCATCCAGACGAAACTTCCCACTATTGTAAATGACGACCAGGTCTATACCGCCAAGCTCTGCACATTTTGCGGAAAGCCCGTTTCCCGCACCCCCTGCGATTATCGGACTGCCCGCTGAGATGGTGGCGCGCAGCCGAGCTTCTACCTCTTCTCTCGTGTATCGACGTGTCATGTGCTACTCGCTTAAAGTTGTTGTTCCAAGCTGATCCGGCGATAATTCAATCGCCATTTCTCATCGGCGCGACGCTAGCATCGAACTGTTCATGATGGCTCGTTGCCTACGACGAAAAGTCAATCGTTAAAACACCGCCACTGCGCGGATCGGCGAGCCGGTGCCATCGCGCCATTTGAGTGGCAGTCCGATGAACTGAAATTCGCCCTGGTCGAGCAAAGCTTCCAGATTGCACAGACTCTCCATGTGCGTGATGTCGAGTTCGAGGCAAGCCTTGTGCACCAAAGAGTTGATCTTGCCCATCGGCCCCGGCCGCATCGCATCGATGCCGAAGTGCACAATGCCCTGTTCCGCCAGCCACTTGGTCGCCGCGACGTTAACGCCGGGATTATCCGTCGCATACGCCGGGGTCGGGAAGGTGCGCTGGTGATGGCCGGTGCAAAGCAGCACAGTGCCCCGCTTCGGGATCGGCACGCCGGCCTTCTTCACCGCCGCTTCCAGATGGCCGGGCGTAATCTCCGCGCGGGGTGCGATGTCGCGCAGATCGATGCAGATGCCTTTGACGATGCAATTCTCAAGAGGGTATTTGTCGATCGGCGTGCCGCTCATACCGAAGTGGCGCGGCGCGTCGATGTGCGTGCCGCCATGGTCTGGCATGGAGAAGAACATCACCGCGTTGCCCTGGATGTAGCCGGAATCGACGAACGCTTCTTCATGCGTCTTCCAAACGCCGTAGATGATAGGTGGCTGTCCCGGATAGGTCGGCGTGCGGTGATAGAGTTCTCGGCTCAGATCGACGATCCTCATTGTCTTCTCCTCTCTGTCCCAGGCGGCATTCGCGCGGACACTATGTTCTGACTCGGATGGCCCACGTCATCGACCTCACCTGGCCCGGCCCGCGACATCCTGTATGGCCCGCCACACCCGCTCTGGCGTCAGAGGCAGGTCCCTGATGACAACGCCGGTTGCCCGGGTTACAGCCGCAGCAAGTGCCGGGGCAGTGCAGAGCAAAGCGCCCTCGCTCACTCCCTTTGATCCATAAGGTCCCGGGCCGTCCGCGTTCTCGACGCTCAGCGCCTCCAGCGCTAGCGGGACATCCTTGGTAGTCGGGATGCGGTAGTCCAGGGCACCAAGATTGCTGATACGTCCTTCACCATCGAGAATGATGTGTTCCATCAGCGTATGGCCGAGCCCCATGATGGCCGCGCCCTCATCCTGCGCCTCGACCTGAAGTGGGTTCAGCGCTTTCCCGACATCGCCGACCGTGACGTGCTTGTAAATGACAATCTCGCCGGTATCGGTATCCACCTCGACTTCAAAAGCGGTGCAGTTGAACTCGTAAAACGCCGGCGTGCCACCTAGCGGATGGTCGGGGACGGTCGGCTTTCGCATGCGGCCATTGCCGATCAGTTCGCCGTTCCAGCGGCCAAGCTTGCCGGCAATGAATTCGCCAATTGACAACGCGCGGTTTGGAAGGTTCACCATGCCGCTCGCCACGCGCACGTCGGCCTTTGCTAACCCAAGCAAGTCGGCGGCCATCTCGCGGAGTTGCTCGTGGATTTCCTCGCACGCGCGAACGATGGCGGTGCCCATGAACACCGTCGAGCGGCTCGCCGATGTTTGCAGGTCGAAGGGTACTACGGAAGTATCTCCCATCACCACCGACACTTTTTCCAGCGGTGCACCGAGCGCGTCCGCTGCGAGCTGAGCGAAAATCGTCCGCGCCCCCTGGCCCATGTCCGACGTTCCGGCATAGACGATGACGCTGCCGTCGGCGAGCAGCCGCACGGTCGAGTTTGAAAGGCCAGTCGTAGCACCGGACTTGAAGCCCACGGCAATTCCGCGGCCACGCCCCGGAGGAAGAGGCGCGTTCCAGCCTAATGCGTCGGCCGCACGGCGCAGCAACTCCGGCCAGTTGCCGTCTGAGGGCACGTCCCCGCGCACGACCTCATCTCCTTTACGTGCAAGATTGTGCATGCGGATGTTCAACCCGTCCAAGCCCAGTTGCCGAGCCGCTTCGTCCATCTGCGACTCTACCGCCCAGGTGATTTGGGGCGCGCCGAAGCCGCGAAAGGCGCAGCTCGGCGTAGTGTGCGACAGCACAGCCCGGGCGTGGATTCTGGCGTTGGGCGTCCGGTATGGACCACAGCCCAAATAGTTCCCCTTGGTCATGACCCGTTCTGCGATGTCGGCGTAGGCACCGATCAGAAAGTCCGACTTGATGTCCTGAAAGACGACTTCGCCCGCCCGCGTGAAACCGCTGCGGACGTGTATTTCTGCTGCGGTCCGCCGCACGGCCTGGAATGTCTCCTCCAGACTGAGGACTAGCCGGCAAGGTCGGCCCGTGCGAAGCGCCAAATACGTCACCAATGGCTCAAACTTCGGGTTTTGCTTCCCGCCGAAGCCGCCGCCCGGATCGGGAGCCAACACGCGCACCTGACTGAGCGGCAGGTCGAACAACTCGGCCATGATCCGTTGCAGCAGAAACGGATGCTGGACGGGGCTCCAAATTTTCAGAACGTCCCCATCGACCAGCGCCATGAACCCGTGGGGCTCGATCGCAAAATGCGTAACCATTGGAAATGAGTAAGAGTTCTCGACAACGAGATCGGCTTTCGCGGAGTCGACGTCGCCCCAGCCATATCTTCGTTCCTTGAGAATGTTGCTGGCGGCCAGCGGATCGCCACCACGAAGCACCGGGTCTTGCACGAGTGGCGCGGCTGGCGCGAGCGCCGCCGCCACTGAAAAAACCGCCGGCAGCGCCTGGTATTCGACATGCACCAGAGAAACCGCGAGCTCGGCCACCTCCTTCAACTCTGCCGCCACCGCCGCCACGGGCTCTCCGTGGTATTTCGTCTCGCCGACCGCGAGGACCGGCCGGTCCTTGTAAACCGGCCCGAAGCGCGGAACCGGTGTTGGCAACTCGTCGGCCGTAATGACATCGACGACACCGGGCACGGCACGAGCCTGGGTCGTATCGATGGAGACGATACGTGCTCGGGCAGCGTCGAGGGTGACAAGCTTGACATGAAGCATGCCCGCAAGCGGGATATCCGCAAGAAACTGTTGCTTTCCGCTTAGGCGTTCGCGTCCGCCGAAACGCCGCACATTGGCGCCGACCCAGGCTTCGACGTTTTGCCCGTGGCGTCCGGTCGCGTGGTCCGACTGATGTTGACCATATTCCGTTGCGCTGCGGGCAGAGTTTTTCGCGCGGCTATCCTGACCCTTTCGACTGGTCTTCGACGCGGCGCGGACGGCCGCGACAATCCGATTGTAACCGCCGCAGCGGCAAAGGTTACCCGACAAGCGTTCGCGAATCTTGTCATCGTCCGGTTGTGGATCTTCATCGAGTAGCGCCTGGGCCGACATCACCATACCCGGTATGCAGAACCCGCACTGCACCGCACCGTGGTCGATGAATGCCTCTTGCAATGCGATGAGACCCTCGGCGCCCAGCCCTTCGATGGTGACAACTTCGGCATCGTCCGCTTCAACGGCAAGCATCAGGCAGGCGTTGACGGTGTGGCCGTCGACGGACACCGTGCATGCGCCGCACTCGCCCACGCCACAGCACTCCTTCGCACCGTGCAGATGCAACGTGTCGCGCAGGAGGTCCAACAAAGAGATGTTTGGCCCGATATCCAACGAGTGGCGTCGGCCGTTGACGGTAATTTTTATTGGATTCGTGTCACCCATATTTTTTTCTTCCAACGGCAAGTCTTTCGGCGGCTCGGTGTTGTGCTCGCTTTGCCAATACCCCAAGCATCGCCAGGCGGTATTCCGCGCTCGCTCGCACGTCCGTAATGGGAGCGGCCTTGGCGATCAAAGCTTCCAGGGCCGTCGCTTTCGTTTCGGTCGCCGCAAATGGATCGGCGAGAACACCACCGGCGTCTCGCAGCAGCAGCGGTCGCGGCGACACGGCTCCGAATGCGAAAGTCGTCACGCCGGCGTTGTCGATGCCGCAGCAGAGGTTCACGGTGGCCAGGTCGACGCCGCGCCGTCGTGTAATTCGGGCGAACGCAGCGCCGAAAGGCTGCTTTGGAAACGGGATGCTCACGCTCGCCGCGAGCTCGGCGGCCGCAAGTGCGGTGCGCCGGTTGCCCTGGATGAAGTCGACAACAGGCAACCGCCGTTCGCCACCCGGGCCAAGGACGTTTACAACAGCGCCGTATACTGCAAGCACGGAAACGGTATCCGCGGCTGGAGACGCGTTACAGACGTTGCCGACCAAGGTGGCGCGGTTGCGGATTTGAATGGATCCGACGACGCTTGCGGCCTCCGCAAGCGCCGGGAAGTGGGAACGCACAATCTCGTGCCTTTCGACGTCGCTTAGCGCTGCCGCGGCACCGATCGTCAGCCAACCATCTGATTCAACAATGTTCGCGGGCAAGTCGCTTGTGCGTTTCAGGTCGATGATCACGCT
>CAVRHN010000008.1:0-193184 GCA_963721025.1 uncultured Alphaproteobacteria bacterium
ATACCAGGACGGATCGGTCAATATCTGCACGTAGTTGTGGATGACGGGAGGGTTCGGAAATAACACCAGGCGGTACATGATGTCGTTGTTGTCGCGCAACGACATGTTGAACATCCAGTAGATCGGCAGCAGCACGACGAGCAAATAGATGAGGAGCCAGATCAAGCGGAAGCTGATGCTTTTCGATATCTGGCTGTTGGTCTGGATCGGCATGTGACGCGTCTGAACTTCAACCGCAAGATCGTCTATCCGAACTTCGGGAAGATATGATGATTGCGATTTTTGCTCTTGGGCTTGGTCTTGCTGTCGGTTTTTCTGCCGGCGTTTGGTGGATCGGTTATTCATCGAACCTCTCCCCTTTGGGCTCGCAGCAGCACTTGATAAAAGACGTAGCTGAACACCAGCACGATTAGGAAATAAATGATCGAGAAGGCCGCGGCTTTGCCGACGTCAAATTCTCCCACGGCCAGCTTGACCAGATAAATCGAGAGGAAGGTCGTCGTGTCACCGGGTCCGCCGCCCGTCAGCACAAACGGTTCGGTGTAGATGAGAAAACTGTCCATGAACCGCAGCAGCACCGCGATGGTCAGCACGCCACGCATCTTCGGCAGCTGGATGTACCAAAAGACGGCCCATCGCGAGGCGGCATCGATGCTTGCCGCCTGGTAGTAGGCGTCCGGAATCGATCGCAAACCGGCATAGGCAAGCAGCACGACCAACGGGGTCCAGTGCCAGACCTCCATCATCATCACCGAAATCCAGGCCTGGATCGGCACGGTCGGATAGTCGAAGTGGATGCCCAGCGTGTGGTCGATGAAATATCCGAGCAATCCGATATCCGGCCGTAGAAAGATCACCCAGATCGTGCCGATGACGTTCCAGGGAATCAGCAGCGGCAGCGCGACGATAACCAATGTCGCGGAGAGTCCCCATCCGCCCTTGCGCGGCATGGTCAGGGCAATCGCGACGCCCAGCGGCAGCTCGATCAGCAGCACTAGTCCCGAGAACACCAACTGGCGCAGCAGCGCATGCTGCAGCCGCGTGTTTAGCAGCATCTCCCGGTACCATTCGGTGCCGACGAAGATCCGGTGGGTCGAGTCGAAAATGTCCTGGACCGAGTAATTTACCACCGTCATCAGCGGGATTAGCGCATTGAAGGCAACCAGCAGCACGACCGGAATGACCAGGAACCAGGCTCGTTGGTTTTGCCACTTTTGCATCGCGCGGCCCTAGCCGACCAGCCGACCGTCGGCGTAGAGGTGGGTCATTGCCGGGTTGAATTTCAGAATGCCGTGCTGCGAAAGAATCGGCTGCTCCGGCGGGACCACGACTTTGATCTCATGCTCGCCGAGCCGGCAGGTTGCAATCTTGCGGGTGCCTAAATGCTCGACGTCGCCAATCTCAACGGCGAGGCCGCTCCCGCTGCTGCTAAGACCGATTGCTTCCGGCCGTATCCCAATCTCCAGCCCCGTGGCTTGCGTCGCCTTGGCCAGCAGTGTGGCCGCCAGCGGGACAAATTGACCCGCCACCTCGGCGCCATCGCCTGACAACCGGCAGGGCAAAAAGTTCATTCCCGGGCTGCCGATGAAATAGCCGACAAACCGGTCGGTCGGCGTCTCGAACAACTCCTGCGGCGTACCCTGCTGAAGCACGCGCCCTTCATGCATCACTACGACGCGGTCGGCGAAGGTCAGCGCCTCGCTCTGGTCGTGAGTCACGTAGATAAGAGTCGTGCTGTGACGTTTGTGAATCTCCTTGAGTTTGCGGCGCAGTCGCCACTTGAGGTTCGGATCGACGACAGTCAAAGGCTCATCGAACAGGATCGCACTGACGTCGGAGCGCACGAGACCGCGACCGAGGGATACCTTCTGCTTTTCGTCCGCCGCGAGGCCGCTGGCGCGCCACTGCAGGTGGTTGGTGAGATCCAGCATCTCCGCGACCTCGGAGACGCGGCCGCGAACATCCGCGGCCGCGACGCGGCGATTGCGCAGCGGAAAGGCGAGATTATCGAATACCGTCATGGTGTCGTAGATCACCGGGAACTGGAACACCTGGGCGATATTGCGCTGAACGGTCGAGGAGTCAGTGACGTCGCGGCCGTCGAACCGCACACGGCCGGCGCTCGGGCGCAGCAGCCCCGAGATCATGTTGAGCAGCGTCGTCTTGCCACAACCCGACGGTCCGAGCAGCGCATAAGCGCCTCCGTGCTGCCAAGCGAGATTCATCGGGCGCAATGCATAGTCTTCGATTCGCGCGGGCGAGCGCAGGTAGCTGTGCGCGACGTTTTCGAACTCAATCAGCGCCATTAGTGCGCCCCCGTGCCGCAGGCATTCTCTTCGGGCGCCGCCACCAGATTGCCGGCGCTGTCAAAAACGAACAAGCGCCGAGGATCGAGATAGAGGCTGATCTCATCCCCCAATCCGAATTCGTGCACACCCTGCAGCAAGGCAATCATCTGAAAGTCGCCATGCCCGGCGTGAATGTAGGTTTCCGAGCCGTTGATCTCGGCAAGCTCGACTTTCGCCGGGATCAAGCAGCCGTACTCGGCGTGACCAGTGAGGCCGATGTGGTCAGCCCGCACACCCACGCGATAATCACCCTGTGGCAACGCGCGCATGTGCCGCGCCAACGGAAAGGCAACGCTAGGCGACAAGCGGCAACCCTGAGGGCCGATGACCGCGCGGATGAGGTTGATCGGCGGATCGCTGAATACCTGGCTCGCTCGAATAGTCGCGGGGCGGTGATAGATTTCGAGGGCTGGCCCACACTGAAGCACGCGTCCGGCATCGAGCACGATGGTATTGCCGCCAAACAGCAGGGCCTCCTGCGGTTCAGTCGTCGCATAGACGACTGTCGTGGTGCCGCCGCGGAAGATTTCGCGGACATCACGGCGCAGTTCTTCACGCAGCTTGTAGTCAAGATTCACCAGCGGCTCATCGAGTAGCAGGAGCGGCGCTTCCTTGACCAGCGCGCGGGCCAGCGCGACGCGCTGCTGCTGCCCGCCGGAAAGCTCCGACGGCAGGCGGTGCAGCAGATGATCGATATGCATCATCTGCGCTGTTGCTCTGACCTTGGCATCGATCTGCGGCGCGGACAGGCGCTTCGCGCGCCGCAGCGGCGCCGCGATGTTTTCGTAGACAGTGAAGGAGGGGTAGTTCACGAACTCCTGATAGACCATCGCCACCGACCGCTCGCGCACGGAAACTCCGGTCACGTCCTTGCCGTCAACCAGAATCCGGCCCGAGGTCGGCTTATCGAGGCCGGCCATCAGCCGCATCAGCGTGGTTTTGCCGGCGAGCGTGGGGCCGAGCAGGACGTTCATGGTTCCTCGTTCGATGGTGAGCGAGACTTCGCTGATGACGCTCTCCCCCATCGAAACCATGTTGACGCTCTCAAGACGGATGCTCATGCGCTCCGGGCCGCCGGGCGGGGCTTCTGAATTGAAAGTGGAGTTTTTGCCGAGCGATGGCGACGACGGTCGCCGGCACATCCGATTGCGGCCACCGGAGAGCGCCCGGCGCAACACAGCGGCGCGCAGCGGCACATTCGGCAGCCCTCGGCAGACACCGCGTTCCCCCCTGTATGCGTTCGCTCGTTCGGCGAACTGATTTGCATTCGAACTCAATATCGATCATAAACGCTCAAAACGAAAATGAAAAGAGAAATTTTACCCTATGGGCAGCGCTGCGGACTGGCGCCGACTTGGGCATTATGCAATGGTGCCCTTAAGGGGCGCGGGAGTTGGGGGGAAGATGATGCAACTCCTCAGCGACAGACAAAACACCATTGTCAGCCTCGCCCGGACCATCGGTCGGGTGACAGTCGAAGATCTCGCGGCGCGCTTCGAGGTCACTCCGCAAACGATCCGCCGCGACCTCAACGAACTCTGCGATCTTCGCGTCCTGTCGCGGACGCATGGCGGCGCGATCATCGCCTCGTCGGTCGAAAACCTGTCGTATGAGGCTCGCCGCTTCATCGCGGCCACTGAGAAACGCGAAATCGGCGTTGCCGCCGCGGCGCTGATCCCAAACCAGTGCTCGCTCTTCATCAACATCGGCACGACCACTGAAGAAGTCGCCAACGCTCTGAAAAACCATCAAAATCTCCTTGTCATCACCAACAACCTAAACGTCGCTATGGCGCTCTATCGTTATCCGACCATCGAAGTCATCGTGGCCGGCGGCTTGGTCCGCCGCTCAGACGGTGCGGTCATCGGCAGCTCGGCGGTCGATCTCATCAAGCAATTCAAAGTCGACATGGCGATCATCGGCGCCTCTGCTCTCGATGAAGACGGCTCGCTGCTCGACTTTGACCCGCGCGAGGTCAACGTTTCCCGCGCCATCATCGACAATGCCCGGCGTGTGCTTCTGGTTTGTGATCGCACGAAACTCGACCGGGCCGCCCCGGTCCGCATCGGCCACTTGTCCGAAGTCCATTCCTTCGTCACCGATAGGCTGACCTCCGCCCGGCTCCGCGAGGTCTGCGCGACGCACCACGTCAAGGTGATCGAAACCGCAAACGAAGAGGCCGTTTCGAGCCTGTCGCCATTGACCGCTGCGGGGCGCTGAAAGGTCCAGAAACCGGCGAAGTGCCACGCGCACCTGCTCGGCTGGCAAGGCGTCGGCCGCTATTTTTCGTTTCAAATTTCGAAATGCGCGCTTGTGTACGGATTATTATTCACTTACCGTCCTCCGCAATCAAAAACGAATAATGGCATCTCGCCGGCTTGGGGAGGAAAACGGGTGGACGGGACATTCGATGTCGCGATCATCGGGGGCGGGATTAACGGTTGCGGTATTGCACGCGATGCGGCCGGCCGCGGCCTTTCGGTCTACCTTTGCGAGCAAGCTGACCTCGCCAGCGGCACATCTTCGGCGGCGACCAAGCTGATCCATGGCGGCCTGCGCTATCTCGAGCACCTCGAATTCCGCCTCGTACGCGAAGCCCTGATGGAGCGCGAGGTGCTGTGGCGCATGGCGCCGCACATCATTTGGCCGTTGCGATTTGTGCTACCCTACCACGAGGGGCTGCGTCCCGCTTGGCTGCTGCGGCTAGGCCTGTTTCTCTATGATCATCTCGGCGGGCGCGAGCTTCTGCCGGCGACTTCCACCCTCGATCTGACCAAGGACGAGGCCGGCCGGCCGCTCAAGCCCGGCCAATACTCGGTCGGTTTCGAATATTCCGATTGCTGGGTGGACGATGCTCGCTTGGTGACGCTCAACGCCCGAGATGCCGCCGACCGCGGAGCGACGATCCGCACCCGGACCAAGGCCATTGCGGCAGACCGCAGCGCCGACGTTTGGCGCCTTACGACGGTGGACGGCCGGTCCGACGGCGGCACCAAGGTGGTGCAGGCGCGTATTCTGATCAATGCTGCCGGCCCTTGGGTGGCCGACGTACTCGCCGCCACCCAGCGGCGCAACGCGCCGGCCAGCGTCCGACTGGTCCAGGGATCGCATATCGTGATCCCCCGGCTCTATGCGCATGACCGCTGCTATATTTTTCAGAATCCCGACAAGCGCATCATCTTCGCCATTCCGTACGAAGGCGATTTCACGCTGATCGGCACGACGGAGCGTGACTATGTTGGCGATCCGGGCCAGGTTAAGACGACCGCCGATGACATCGACTATCTGTGCCAAGCCGCAAACCGGTATTTCAGCGTGGCAATTACTCCGGCGGAGGTAGTTTGGACCTATTCAGGGGTCCGACCGCTCTACGACGATGGGGCGAGCGAAGCGCAGGCGGCAACGCGCGATTACGTGCTGGACCTGGACGAAGCCGGCGCGCCGATGCTCTCGATCTTCGGCGGCAAGATCACAACCTATCGGCGACTTGCGTTGCATACGCTTGATAAGCTCGATCGGTATCTGCCGGCAAAGGCTCGTGCGCGCCGCAACTGGTCGGGCACCGCGCCGCTGCCGGGCGGTGACTTCCCGGTCCAGGGCTTTGAGGCGCTGGTCAAAGATATCGTCCGCGATTATCCGTGGCTCGGCGCGCATCAGTCCCGCCGCCTCGCCCGCGCCTACGGCACTCGGGCCCGCACGATTCTCGATGGCGCGACCCACTGGAGTACATTGGGCCGGGACTTCGGAAGCGGTCTGACCGAGGCGGAGGTGACTTATCTGATGCGCGAGGAATGGGCGGAGGAAGCCGTCGACGTCCTTTGGCGACGCTCCAAGCTCGGCCTGCGGTTATCGCAAGAGCAGGTGTCGGCGCTCGAGAGCTTCATGGTCCAACACCGAAAGGAGTTTCTCAGCCGGTAGGATATTTTTCGAGCGGAGACCTGGTCTCCCTCGCTGATCGATTTCGACCGGATCTCGCACAGCGGATTATGGAATGGCAATGAGCAGGCCCACGGTTACGCCAAGCGATTGCCCATGCCCGCTGCCGAAATCGTATCCATAGCTCGGCTCCAGATACCAACCGTAGTTTCGATTCGGCCATGGCCAGAACTGGAATTCGACCACCGCCTCGCCGCCGAGCGAATCGGCTGTTTTCCCGCCGCCCGTCGTATGCAGCCATTCCGGTCCGACACCAAACTCGACCTCCACGGTCTTGGATAACGTAAAAGGCTTTTTGAAAACGAGATCAGTGTTCCAGTCGGTGTGACCGCCACCAAAGAGAGACGAAACGCCCGCTTCGATTTCCAACCATTCTTTGATAGGGGTGACATCTAGGGAGACCGTGGGGCCGAAACTCTGGCTGCCGTCCCGCAGGTCCCACTCAGTCGCACCGCCCATCTCAATGATTGCGGAAGGCTCCTTCTCGCCAGCCTGCACCTTCCCTGCGGTCAATAGCAGAGCCGCTATCAACCCCATCGTCCCGCACTTAATCATTCGCCCCCAACCCTGGTCGCTTCCCATCTTCGACGGTTTCACCATATCAGGGATTTCTCGCAGCTTGGCAGCTGGCGCGCGCGTGGTCTTTTTGATGCTCACGC
This sequence comes from uncultured Alphaproteobacteria bacterium, assembly GCA_963721025.1. Lineage (GTDB taxonomy): Bacteria > Pseudomonadota > Alphaproteobacteria > Rhizobiales > Xanthobacteraceae > BOG-931. The sequence goes on from CAVRHN010000008.1 coordinate 6,944, forward strand.
GAGGCGAAAATTCTATGCAAGTTATCGATTGGCTTGGTAGCGGAGGAGGGACTCGAACCCCCGACACACGGATTATGATTCCGCTGCTCTAACCAGCTGAGCTACTCCGCCATCACGTCATTTCGAGCCGGCCGCGGCGAGATTTAGGGTAGTTCAGGGTGGTTTCCAAGGGCAAAAAAACGCGCTCGGGCGCTCATTCCGCGCTTAGGCGCTTTGAATCACCGCACCGCCCGGGCCGCCGGCGCAAAACCATCACCGGCGAAGCGGCCAATCCGGGCAAAGCGAATGAGCGAGAAATGCCCGAGCGGCGGCATGGCGCGCCGCTCGACGACGCGCACGCCGCCGTGCCGCGCCGCCCATTGCGCGAGGCGCTCCCAGCGGAACTCCGGCCGCCAGCCGAGCCGTCGCGCCAGCGGCGCGAACCATCGTTCCAAGAACGCACGCAGACCGGCCTCGGCGCCGAGATGGTTGACCAAAATGATCTCGCCGCCGGGTTTCAGCACGCGCGCAAACTCGTCGAGCGTCGCCTCCGGATCCGGCACCGCAGTGATGACGTATTGCGCGACGACGACATCGAACGCGGCGTCCTGGAAGCCGAGATGCTGTGCGTCCATCACGGCCAGGCCCTCGACATTGCTCAGGCGGTGCTCCGCTACGCGCGCCTTTGCCTTGCGCAGCATCGGCACGGAAAGATCGACGCCGACAAGGCGGTTGGTCCACGAATAGTCCCGCAGCGATAGCCCCGTACCCACTCCGACTTCCAGGATGCGGCCGCCGATGCGCTCGGCCGCCGCGATCGCGGCCTTGCGGCCGCCCTCGAACACCGCGCCGAACACGAGATCGTAAACCGGTGCCCAGCGGGCATAGGCTTTGGCGACTGCGTCTTTGTCGAGTTCCGCCGCCATCGCTCCCGCCGTCGCACCGCCGTCGCTACCGCGATTGAGGCATCATCAATGCGCTGCGGCGAGGTCGGCGCGAAACGTGTGCTTGGCCGACGCCGCAGCCATCGTGCTGGCGATGATGCCGCCGCCCAGCACCCGCGCCTGGCCTTCCGCCGCGTCGTAGAAGGCGCAGGCTTGGCCAGGCGCCACGCCGTCCTCGCTGGCGATCAACTCGACATCGATGCCGCCGTCGGCGCCGGGACGCAGCCAAGCCGGCTGCGGCAGCCGCGTCGAACGAACTTTTACAAAAACCTCCGGACGGCTCTCCAGGGCCTGCTGGATCGTGGCGTCGCCGAGCCAATTGACCTCGCGGAGCCGGATGCGGCTCGTGCGCAGCGCCTCGCGCGGGCCGACGACGACGCGCCGGGCGGCCGCGTCGAGCCGCACGACATAAAGCGGCGCGCCGGTGGCGACGCCGAGCCCGCGGCGTTGGCCGACGGTGAAATGAATGATGCCCTCATGGCGACCGAGCACGCGCCCGTCGAGGCCGACGATCTCGCCCGGCGCGGCGGCTTCCGGCCGCAGGCGCTCGATCATTTCGGCGTAATGTCCGGTCGGGACGAAGCAGATATCCTGGCTGTCGTGTTTGTCAGCGACCGGCAAACCGAAACGCCGCGCCAGATCCCGCGTCTCCGCCTTGGTACGATCGCCGAGCGGAAAGCGCAGCAGATCGAGCTGGGCGTGGGTGGTCGCGAACAGGAAATAGCTCTGGTCGCGCTCCGCCTCGCGTGCGCGGTAGAGCGCGCGGCCGCCGCCCGGCAGCGCCCGCGAAGCGACATAATGACCGGTCGCCAAAATCCTGGCGCCGAGGTCGCGCGCGGTTTGCAAAAGGTCGCGGAACTTGATCGACTGGTTGCATTCCAGGCACGGCACCGGGGTCTCGCCGGCAACGTAGCTTTCCGCGAAACGGTCGATCACCGCTTCCTTGAAGCGGCTCTCGTAGTCGAGCACGTAGTGCGGGATGCCGATACGTTCGGCGACCGCGCGCGCATCGTGAATATCGCGACCGGCGCAGCAAGCGCCCTTGCGGTGGGTGGCGGCGCCGTGGTCGTAGAGCTGAAGCGTGATGCCGACCACGTCGTAGCCGGCGTCGGACAAGAGCGCAGCGGTAACCGACAAGTCGACCCCGCCCGACATGGCGACGACAACACGCGTGTCGGACGGCTTACCCTCGAAATCGAGACTGTTCAGCATGGCCATGCGGCCGTCATCCTTCCCGGCGGCCAATCGCGCGGCTGCACCTGCGCCATCGATCGCCTCGATCTGCCGTTAGTATAGGCGTCGAGGGGTCGCGGCGCCACGGTAGCGGCCTGCGGCCGACCACGGATCATCATCGCACCCTGGTGCGGTTCTCCCGGCGCGGATTGCGGCCTTATCGCCGCCGAACCGCGCCCCCGATCGGGCGGCGGGGCTCCTTGTACGTTTCTTGGGCAAACGCCTCTAATCGACCTTTGCGCTTAGGCAAATTTTAAGTCGCGGTGCGTAAGGTCCAGTCCGGTAGTGTCGAGTTTGTGAGTGTATCCAATGACCGAGCCCCATCGCCCGAGGGTCAAGTACGTCATCGGGCCTGACGGTTCACCCCTGACGATCGCCGATTTGCCGGCCCCGGGCACCAAACGTTGGGTGATTCGCCGCAAGGCAGAAGTCGTTGCCGCGGTGCGTGGCGGCCTTCTTTCGCTGGAAGAGGCGTGCAGCCGTTACACGCTCACCGTCGAGGAATTTCTCTCCTGGCAGTATTCGATCGACCAACACGGCTTGGCCGGGCTGCGCACGACGCGTATTCAGCAATACCGTCAGTAACGCGCTCTTAATCCACCTTACCAATCCGTCAACGCGACGTCTCGAAGCCCTCAAGGACGCGATCCGCGCCTGCAACTTCATCCCGCCCCGCGATAGCGGGGAGGGGGACCGCCCGAAGGGCGGTGGGAGGGGCGTCGGCCCCCCTTCGTCATTGCGAGGAGCGCAGCGACGAAGCAATCCAGACTTTGCAGGTAAAACCTGGATTGCTTCGCTTCGCTCGCAATGACGAGCAAGCGCCCTCGTTCTCGCGACGCGATTCGCGCCTGCAACTTCATCCCGCCCCGCGATAGCGGGGAGGGGGGACCGCCCGAAGGGCGGTGGGAGGGGCGTCGGCCTAGACACTTGCCGCAGCGCCGCACGCCCCCTCCACTCGTCACCACCGGGCTTGACCCGGTGGTCCATGCTGACGTGCAGCGAAGAGAAACTTGCGGCCCCGTCATGAGCAAACCGGCTACCCGCGTGGATTGCCGGGTCAAGCCCGGCAATGACGAAACAAAATCTCGTTCTCGCGACGCGCTTCGCGCCCGAGTCATGCCGACACCACTGGAAAAACCTCCCGCCGAGCACCATCGCGTCACGCCTGAACCGGCGGTGGGATCGGCCTTCGGCTCGATTATGCTCTGCGGTCTATTTGAGCATGATCTTTTCGGAAAACCGGTATCCACTTTTCCGGATCATGCTCGACAAATAAAAGGAAGCGGAACGCCGCCAGGCGCATTAATCCTGCCTCCGCGCCATACGGGCGCGGCTCGCGCTCAGCGGAGCGCGCTCGCCTGACGGCGTTCCACCACGGCACTTGCGGCAGCGAGCCAACGCCGCCGCTCAGCTCCAGAACGCGCTTCCTGGGACGTGGTCGGGGCGCGCGATCCCGATGGTTCGAAAGACCGTGCGCTTCGCAACGCATGATCCGGAAAAGTGGTTGCCGGTTTTCCGGCAAGATCATGCGTCACTAGCGGGCGTTACCCGCTCCTTCCTGTCCCAGTCCAGCGACTAAGTCGCAGACCGATCATCATGCCGGCCGGGCGTCTTCCCGAAGCCGCCCGAGTGCGGAGGTGACGAGCCTCCGCCCGCGGGAACCGCACTCGCTCCGTCAACCGGTGTCACCCGGCTGACGTCCTTTCGGTGAGCAAGATTTCGCGGAATGTAACGGAAGCGGGGACGGATGTCAAAAGTGTCGCGATAGCTGTGACGCCTCCAAAAGTCGTCATACGCGGGCTCGACCCGCGTATCCATGCTGAGCTTAGAGTTTTGTAGCAAGTCCACCTATGTTGAACGGTGGCACGGATTGCCGGGTCAGGGGGGTCGAGTCCCTTCGGGCGCGCCATTTAATAAAATCAATCACTTAGATGGCAGATTAGCTGCATTAGCGGCAGTCGTTAACGGCATGCATTTCAAAGCAGAGCGTGCCGGCCTCAAGCGCCTTTTTAAAGCGCTCCATAAGGTAAAAGTCGAACGCCATCATCGGAGTTATTTTGGTGCCACGGGCGGCGATCATTTCCGCCGCCTGCACCATGCGAAGCAACTCCGCGGTGTCGAGGAGATGCAGGAACCCACCGGTCGCTTTCGTAAAGTCGCGGATAAACTCGATCCCATACGCCTCGGGGTCCCCGATCAGGTCTAGGTCTGGAATGAGAACTATTCCATGCATTGGTTGGGCGCGTTCCACCTCGATCGGATCACCTTCCGAGGTAGTGACAGGAACGCCGCTCTTTAGCTCTCTAATGCCGCCCCGAAGCTGCGAGACCGCTTTTGTAACATGCTTGGCTACGTCAGAGGCAAGTTTAGCCCGCTCTGGGAGAATATCGCGGGCAAAAATCGACAATGCCTTCGACTCGATGAGGAACGAGCCGTTTTCGTAGCTCAGCAGAATGTCAGTCAGTTCTCGTTTTTGTTTCCCCTTGGGAATTTGTGGACTGTGATACGCTCCTGTTGGATGAAGATTGTCCGTCAGCCAAATACCGATTTGCTCCTGCTGATTACCCTCATTCATTTCGAATAGGTCTATGAGACTCGACGAGGCGCGGTTGGTAATGAGAACATTACGCACCTGCTTCCAGTCCTTAGTGCGGGGAATGTCGGCGGAGAGGTGGTCCCACTTCCTAAGACAGCCGGTTAAGGTGGATTTGCCGATACAGAGGACGAACCATCATGAGGACGCGGAGACGGTTTTCGGCTGAGTTCAAAGCCAAGGTGGCGCTCGAGGCGATCAAGGGCCACGAAACGGTCGCAGAACTGGCGAGCAAGCACGAACTGCACCCGACCCAGATTGCTGCCTGGAAGCGTGAGGCGGTGGAGAAGCTGGCCAAGGTGTTCGACGAGAAGGGCAGCGCGCGCGAACAGAACCGCGACGCCGAGCTGACGAAGCTTCATGCCAAGATTGGTCAGCTGGTGGTGGAACGGGATTTTTTGTCGAAAGCCTTCGATCGCTGAGCCTGGATCGGAGGAAGACGATGATCGACCCCGGTCATCCACGGCTCTCGATCGTACGCCAGTGCGAGCTGGCGTCGATCAGTCGCTCGACATTCTATCGTAAGCCGACGGCGGAGAACGAAGCGACGCTGGTGTTGATGCGTCTCATCGACGAGCAGTTCCTCGAGACACCGTGGTACGGCTCGCGGCAGATGGTACGGCATCTGCGCCGCAACGGCTGCTGTGTCGGGCGCCATCGTGTCCGTCGACTGATGACCAAGATGGGCTTGGCGCCGATCTACCAACGCCCGAAGACCAGCGAGCGGCATCCGCAGCACCGGACATGGCCATACCTGCTTCGCCATCTGACCATCGACCGGCCCAACCAAGTCTGGTGCGCAGACGTGACCTACATCCCGATGCGCAGAGGCTTCCTATACCTGGTCGCGGTCATGGACTGGTTCAGCCGCAAGGTTCTGGCATGGAGGTTATCGAACACGATGGATGCTGACTTCTGCGTCGCGGCGCTGGCGGAGGCGATGGTCCGCTTCGGCAGACCTGAGATCTTCAATACCGATCAGGGCTCGCAGTTCACCAGCTTTACCTTCACCAACACCTTAAAGGCTGCCGACATCCGCATCTCGATGGACGGCCGTGGCCGCTGGATGGACAACGTCTTCATCGAGCGGTTATGGCGATCGTTGAAGTACGAGTGCGTCTACCTCAATGCCTTCGAGACCGGCAGTGAGGCACGAACAGGGATCGGTCGGTGGATCGGCTACTACAATGCCGATCGACCCCACTCGGTCTTCGGCGGCAGGACGCCCGACGAGGTCTATGCTACGCAGGCAAACGAGGAGAAATTGGCGGCGTAATCGAACCCAGAATCCACCTTAGCCAAGCCGCCATTCTGTCCCGTAAGGTGGGACCACCTCTCGGCGATAAGATCGGAGTCCGAATTGGTCGCACCATGAATGCGATCGAAGAGTGCGGCCGCGCGGCCTTTTAGCGCACTGTGGTCAACGGGTCCCGTTACCGCGCCTTCAAGCAGAGCCGACAAATCGGCTCCCGTGAAGTTGATGCCAATTGCTGACCATGCCGCGTTTGCTGCAACCTCGTTGAATAAGAACGTTTGGCAATGTTCACCGCGCGTCAGCGCCGCGAGGGCGGACTTTTCTTCGTCGCGCTCTAATACCGACCATAGCAGCCCCGCTTTCTCGGGATCGTCGTAAACCTTGAGACCGTACAAAAGGCGGTCATCCAACCTCGCAAACGCGAGTTGCATGCGAACGCAGAGGTGGTCCCACCTTACGGGACAGAATGGCGGCTTGGCTAAGGTGGATTCTGGGTTCGATTACGCCGCCAATTTCTCCTCGTTTGCCTGCGTAGCATAGACCTCGTCGGGCGTCCTGCCGCCGAAGACCGAGTGGGGTCGATCGGCATTGTAGTAGCCGATCCACCGACCGATCCCTGTTCGTGCCTCACTGCCGGTCTCGAAGGCATTGAGGTAGACGCACTCGTACTTCAACGATCGCCATAACCGCTCGATGAAGACGTTGTCCATCCAGCGGCCACGGCCGTCCATCGAGATGCGGATGTCGGCAGCCTTTAAGGTGTTGGTGAAGGTAAAGCTGGTGAACTGCGAGCCCTGATCGGTATTGAAGATCTCAGGTCTGCCGAAGCGGACCATCGCCTCCGCCAGCGCCGCGACGCAGAAGTCAGCATCCATCGTGTTCGATAACCTCCATGCCAGAACCTTGCGGCTGAACCAGTCCATGACCGCGACCAGGTATAGGAAGCCTCTGCGCATCGGGATGTAGGTCACGTCTGCGCACCAGACTTGGTTGGGCCGGTCGATGGTCAGATGGCGAAGCAGGTATGGCCATGTCCGGTGCTGCGGATGCCGCTCGCTGGTCTTCGGGCGTTGGTAGATCGGCGCCAAGCCCATCTTGGTCATCAGTCGACGGACACGATGGCGCCCGACACAGCAGCCGTTGCGGCGCAGATGCCGTACCATCTGCCGCGAGCCGTACCACGGTGTCTCGAGGAACTGCTCGTCGATGAGACGCATCAACACCAGCGTCGCTTCGTTCTCCGCCGTCGGCTTACGATAGAATGTCGAGCGACTGATCGACGCCAGCTCGCACTGGCGTACGATCGAGAGCCGTGGATGACCGGGGTCGATCATCGTCTTCCTCCGATCCAGGCTCAGCGATCGAAGGCTTTCGACAAAAAATCCCGTTCCACCACCAGCTGACCAATCTTGGCATGAAGCTTCGTCAGCTCGGCGTCGCGGTTCTGTTCGCGCGCGCTGCCCTTCTCGTCGAACACCTTGGCCAGCTTCTCCACCGCCTCACGCTTCCAGGCAGCAATCTGGGTCGGGTGCAGTTCGTGCTTGCTCGCCAGTTCTGCGACCGTTTCGTGGCCCTTGATCGCCTCGAGCGCCACCTTGGCTTTGAACTCAGCCGAAAACCGTCTCCGCGTCCTCATGATGGTTCGTCCTCTGTATCGGCGAATCCACCTTAACCGGCTGTCTTAGGAAGTGGGACCACCTCTAAATTCTGCAAGACAAGGGGTCTTTGCGCTTCAGCCACCTTCGTGAACTAGTGACAATCATCGAGATGTTGGCTTCGGACGCCGGGGCAACTCCGCTCACAAAGACGCAATCGGCCGCGTTGCGCGATGCGTTTAAAAAAGTTCTAAGTGACTTTGCAACTCAAGAAGCCGATAGCGATAATTGGCGTCAAACAATAGAGAGGCGCATCGATTACATCAATTCCTATGACGCAAAGATAGTGGTAAAGAACTTTATCTCCGAACTACCGCCCAACATCGTATCGGTGCCAGACAGCTTCCACAGTGAAGTAATCGACTTCCGCAACACCCTTGTTCACGACTTAAGCCGCATCAAGACAAGCGATTATAATAAACTAGCTTTCTTTGTTGCCAAGCTTAAGGCCCTGTACGCCCTAAGCGACGCCATCGCTCTTGGCGCGAAAGCTAGTGAAGTCAGAACCGGAGCATCATTTTTCGTGGCAGCCGAGCACATGCCACTAAACTCGTTCAACGATGACGTGGAGTAGAACACCCCCATTCGCTTTATTACGTCTTTGTCGTGGACGGCGGGTTTTGTTCCGGCTCAGTTGTGGTTTTTGTTTCAGCGACGGTCACCGCAGTGCCCGGCTTAAGCAGCAACGTGACTTGCACGCGTGTTCGGTCAACGGTCACATCTGCAGTGAACGGGATCGGCGTGGGCTTGTCGTCGTCGTCGGGCATGTCGTCGGCCAACGTATCAGATGGCGCTCGAAATTTTCGATTTTTCTTTGCAGCAAGCGTAGGGTGGGCAGAGGCGCGCAGCGCTGTGCCCACGTCAACGTCACCGCAAACTGCAAGTTAGCACGTGGGCACGCTTCGCTTTGCCCACCCTACGCTCGACTTCCGATCCGCGAGCGTCACGGTGAGGAAAAACGTCCCACCCGAAGCGAAATTTCGACGGTAACGGACCATGCCGTAAGGTTGCCCCGGATTTCGCTGCCGCTCAATCCGGGCTACTTGCTTAAAGACGTGGATGGCCGGAACAAGTCCGGCCATGACGAACTAATGATGGCACGAACCTAAATTCATCACGCTCTAATATCCGGAGCCCGAGAAGCTAAAGACGTGGATGCCCGGAACAAGCCCGGCCATGACCAGCGCTGTTTGACTCACTCCGCCGCGCGGCGTGCGGCGATGATCTGATCGGCGACACGGCCGGTGAGCTCGGCCATGTGGTCGAACTTGAAGGTGAAGGTGCCGGCGCCGGCGGTTGCCGAGCGGATTTCAACAATGAGGTCGCCGATCTCCGCCTCCGGCATCTTGGCGCGCACCACGTCCCAGCCCTCCCAGCCGTCGCGCGTGTCGAAGCCGAGGATTTGACCGCGCCGTCCGGCCATCAGCGCATTGATCTTCGCCGTCGCCTCGCTGGGACAGACGATCTCGACAAGATGGATCGGCTCGAGCAGCACCGGCTGGCATTGCGGCAGACCTTCGGCGATGCCGATGCGGCCGGCGGTGCGAAACGCCATGTCGGAGGAATCGACCGTGTGATACGAGCCGTCGATCAGCGCCACGTGAAGGTCGACCACCGGGAAGCCGAGCGGGCCGTGCTTGAGCGCGTCGATGACGCCCTCCTCGACGGACGGGATGTAGTTGCGCGGCACCACGCCGCCGGTGATCTTGTCCTCGAAAGAAAAGCCCGAGCCGCGCGGCATCGGCTTGATGTCGAGGACCACGTCGCCGTACTGGCCGTGGCCGCCCGACTGCTTCTTGTGGCGGCCGCGCTGGACGACGCCCTTGCGGATGGTTTCCCGGTAGCCGACGCTCGGCTGGCGCCGCTCGATGGCGACGCCGTAGCGGTCGCTCAATCGCTCGGTGGCGACGCGCAGGTGCATCTCGCCCTGGCCCCACAGCACCACCTCGTGCGTCTCCGGATTGTGCACGATCGTGATCGAGGGATCTTCCTCGGCAAGCTTGTTGAGAGCCTGACCGAGTTTCACGTCGTCCTTGCGCTCCTTCGCCGATATGGCGATGGCCAGGACCGGCGGATAGGGCTCGATCTTGCCCACCGCAGGATGGGCTTGCTTGCCCGCCGTCAGCGTATCGCCGGTCTTGGCCTTATCGAGCTTGGCGAAGGCAACGGTCTCGCCGACCGCTGCCGGTCCGCGTTTCTCGGTGGTCTGGCCGACGAGCTTGAAGACGCCGGCGACACGGCCGGCCTCGTTGTCGCCGGACAAGAAGGTGGTGCCGTCACCGGCTTGGCCCGCGAGCATGCGCGCGATCGACAGCCTGCCGCCATGGGTCGTGTTCAGCGTCTTCAGCACATAGGCGACCGCATCGCCGTTCGCCTTGACGCCGAGGCGCTTCGCCGTGTCGGCGATGCCGGGCGATTCATGGCGCAGCGCTTTCAGCAGCCGCAAAATGCCGTTGGCGCGCGTCGCGGTGCCCATCAGGACCGGGCAGACGAACCCTTCGCGCAGCTCGTGCGTGAGGTCGTCGAAAACCTTGTCGCGCGGCGGCTGGATGTCCTCGAGCAACTGCTCCATCAGCTCGTCGTCATGATCGGCGAGCGTCTCCAGCATGGAAAAGCGCGCCGTCTTCTCACGATCGGCGGCGTCGCCTTCGAGCGCCATGACTTCCGAGGGAGCGTGCTCTTTGTAAACGAAGGCGCGTTCCAGAGCGAGATCGACGAAGCCGGTGATGATATCGCCGGAGAACGTCGGGATCTGACGCAAGATGAGCTTGGTGCGCGAGGCGCCTTGCAGCAGGTTGAGCACGTCATGAACGCCGGCTTCGGCCTTGTCGATCTTGTTGAGGAACAGAATGCGGGGAATTTTTCGGTCTTCCAGCTCGCGCAAAATGAGCTGCAGCTGCGGCACTTTCTTTTCGTCCATTTCGCACACGACCACCGCCGCGTCGATCGCCGGCAACACCGCGCGCATGTCGTGGACGAACTCAACCGAGCCGGGGCAATCGAGGAAGGTATAGGAGTCGCCCATGAAATTGGTGGTAGCGACCGTAAGCTCGACGCTCATGCGATGATGGCGCGCTTCTTTGCTACCGTCGCCGACCGTGTTGCCGGCCTCGACGGTGCCCTGGCGCTGGATCATTCCGGTGCGCGCGAGGATCGCCTCGAGCACCGTGGTCTTGCCGCTCTGGAAGGGGCCGACCAGCGCGACACAGCGGGGGCCGGCCGCGCGCGTGGCGTTGTTTCCATTTGCTGCCATGACTGCCCTCCCGGCGCAGATCCACCCGCTCCGCAGCGGATCGCACGACGCCATCGTTTCAGGCGTCGGCGGGGCTGGTCAAGGGCGCAATGCTGCACGCTGCGCGCGGCAGTCATTACCCGGGGGGCGCCGTCGAGCACGGCCCCGTCGAACTCATCGGACCGGGTGCAACTCCAACTGGCCTATCCCGGCGGCGACATTGAGCCCGACCTGGCCCTGCACCGACAACGGCTGCAGCGCCACCGTCCTGTTCGATCCACCGACCAGCACATTGGCACCGAGACCGGCGGCGACGGAAACTTCCGCCGACGCCCCGGTGTAGGTACCGGCGAGCATCCCGCTGTGGCGGTCGGTATCCGAAAATACCGCCCAAATAATCGCGCCGCCGGAGGTCACGCCGAGGTCCAGTCCGACTCTCGTCATCGTGCCGGTATAGGCCTCCTGCGGATCACCCGGCTCGCCCTTGAACAGACAATTCACATTGCGTTGCGACCCGACGACCAGGCCGACTCCGGCCGACATCGAGCATGTCAGCGTACCGACCTGGATGCGCCTTTGCTGTGCGTCCGCGGGATTTGCAATCATCGCGAGCGCCGCGGCCGTGATAAGCGCCGCGGCGAAAGCAGAGCGAAACATATGGATTCTCCCTCCCCCGGCCCGCCGATGGGGCCGGGCGGGATTGTACGCAAGAATGAAGACGGCGTCTCTCGCCCTTTCGCAGGATCGGGAAGTGGCCGCAGTTGCGCCAGCCTATTGCAAATTCCCGCAGAAGCGCTGGATGCGCGTGCAGGCTTCCTCCAGCGCGCTCGTGGCGGTGGCGTAGGAGATGCGGAAGGCCGGACTCCATCCGAACGGCGCGCCCTGCACCACCGCGACGCCTTCCGCCTCCAGGAGTTCCGTGACGAAATCCTCGTCGGTCGCCAGCTTTTTGCCGGTCGGCGCAGTCTTGCCCATCGTCCCCGCGCAGGATGGATAGACGTAGAACGCACCTTCCGGCTTCGGGCACTGGATGCCGCTCGCCTGGTTGAGCATGGAGACGCAGAGGTCCCGCCGTTCCTTGAAAATCTTGTTGTGCTTGGCGATGAAGTCCTGTGGGCCATCGAGCGCTTCGACCGCCGCCCATTGCGCAACAGCAGTCGGGTTCGACGTCGACTGCGACTGGATCATCGCCATCGCCTTGATCAGCGGCTCCGGACCGCCGGCATAGCCGATGCGCCAGCCGGTCATGCAATAGGCCTTGGACACGCCGTTCACTGTCAACGTGCGCTCATAGAGTTGCGGCTCGAGCTGGGCCGGCGAGAAGAATTTGAAATCGTCGTAGACCAGGTGCTCGTACATATCGTCGGCCATGACGTGAACATGGGGATGCCGAACGAGCACGTCGGTGACCGCCTTGAGCTCGGCGCGCGAATACGCGGCGCCGGTCGGGTTCGACGGCGAGTTGAAGATGATCCACTTGGTTTTCGGCGTGATCGCCCGCTCCAGCGCTTCAGGCTTCAGCTTGAAGCCCGATTCCATGGTGGTCGCGACCGCGACCGGCTCGCCGCCCGCGAGCAGCACCATGTCGGGATAGCTCACCCAGTAGGGCGCCGGAATGATCACCTCGTCGCCCGGATTGATGGTCGCGACCAGCGCGTTGTAGAGCACCTGCTTGCCGCCGGTGCTGACGATGATCTGCGAGGGCTTGTAGGCGAGCGCGTTCTCGCGCTTGAACTTGCGTGCGATCGCGGCCTTGAGCTCCGGAATGCCGTCGACGGCGGTGTATTTCGATGCCTTGCCGCCGCGGATGGCCTTGATGGCCGCCTCTTTGATGTTGTCCGGCGTATCAAAATCCGGCTCGCCCGCGCCAAGCCCGATGACATTGCGGCCAGCCGCTTTGAGCGCACGCGCCTTGTCCGTCACCGCGATGGTGGCCGACGGCTTAATGCGTGCAATCCGGTCCGCAAGAAAGGCCATTGCTAACCTCCAAAGTGCCCCGTTTTGAGAGCGCGTGTTTGGTAAAACGCCGTTGGCGCACAGGCAAGGGCGCGCGCCGGATGGCCGGGTCAATTCTCCGTTAAGCCTGCGCTGGCCTAATGCCCCGCCGCCACGCGAACAAGGAAGCCGCAATGGGCCGGATGCACGATATGCTGCGGAGCGGAGCCTGGCTCACGCGCCAGCGTATCCGGCTGGTGGCCGTCACCCTCCTGGTCGCTTCCGTCGCCGGCCTTCTCTTTTTGACCGTCACGGCCAACGGCGTCATCGACTTGCGGGGCCAGCCGCTGGGCACCGACTTTTCCAACGTCTACGCCGCCGGCAGCTATGTGCTCGACGGCGACCCTGACGCGCCGTTCGATACCGTTCGGCAGCACGCGCGTGAGCAAAGAATCTTCGGCGAAGCGACGCCGTTTTACGGCTGGCATTACCCGCCATTTTTTCTCTTCGTCGCGGCCGCTCTGGCATTGATGCCCTACGGCGTCGCGCTCGCGGTCTGGCAGGCGGTCACGCTCGGCCTTTATCTCCTATCCATGCGCGCCATCGTCCACGCGTCATTCGGCGGCCCGCCAACGGGTCCGGCCGGAATGACGCCAGAAGGCAAAGCGGCCGCCGATCCTCTCTGGCTCCTGCTCGCCCTCGCCTTCCCGGCCGTGCTGGTCAATATCGGCCACGGCCAGAACGGCTTGCTCACCGCCGCCTTGCTCGGCGCCGCGCTCGTTCAACTCGACCGCCGGCCGCTCCTTGCCGGCATCCTATTCGGCCTTCTCGCTTACAAGCCGCAATTCGGGCTGATGATTCCGCTTGTACTGGCGGCGAGCGGCCGCTGGCGCACGTTCGCCGCCGCCGCCGCGGCAGTCGCTCTGCTCGCCCTCGCGACCACGATCGCTTTCGGTCCGCATGTTTGGCAAGCGTTCCTCGACTCGACCCGTTTCACCCGCCTCGTCGTTCTCGAGCAGGGCGATAGCGGCTGGTACAAAACTCAAAGCATTTTCGCCTGGGCGCGCATATGGGGCGGATCGATCCCGCTCGCCTACGCGCTTCAGGGCGCCGTCACTGTAGCGCTCGGCGGCGCCCTCATTTGGCTGTGGCGCGGCATCGCGTCCTATCCGCTCAAGGCGGCGGCGCTTTGCCTCGCCACTATTCTCGCCACGCCCTACAGCTTCGACTACGACATGATGGTACTGGCGCCGGCCATCGCCTTCGCCGCCGCCGACGGCCGCGCCCGCGGTTTCGGCGCCTGGGAAAAGACCGCGCTTGCCGCACTCTGGCTGACGCCGCTCGTTGCTCGCAGCGTCGCCCAAGCCACTCTGATTCCCATCGGGGTGTTGGTGATGCTCGCAGTTTTCATTCTGCTGTTGCGGCGCAGCACAGCCCAACTCGCCTCGCCGATGGCTTTTCCGGGCGCGTTTCTTCTAAAATAGCGCGGTACTCAACGGTACCTCGCGCGGTCACGACATCGCCGCGTTCAAGGAGTACGGAGGCGGCCCACGGGAGTTCGACGCGGCCATGTTCACGCTCTATTCGATGCAGCGTTCGGGAAACAGCTACAAGGCGCGGCTCGCTTTGGCGCAGCTCGGCATTCCCTATCGGCTGATCGAGATCGACATCCTGAAGGGCGAAAGCCATACGCCGGAGTTTTTGGCGAAGAATCCGAGCGGTCAGGTGCCGCTTCTGGAAGTGGCGCCGGGCCGATTTCTCGCCGAATCCAACGCCATCCTCTGGTACATCGCCGGCGGCACGCCGCTCGCGCCCGAGGACCGCATCGAGCGCGCGGAAGCGTTGCAGTGGATGTTCTTCGAACAACACAGCCTAGAGCCCAACCTAGGGGCCGCTTATTTCTGGCTCACGCTCGTCAAGGGCGGACGCGACCTGCAGCGTCACGCTTTTGAAGATTGGATGGAAGAGGGTTATCGCGCGCTCGGCGTCATGGAGAAGCACATCGCGCTGCACGACTTCTTCGCCGCCGACCGCTACACGATCGCCGACATCGCGCTTTACGCCTACACGCACGTCGCGCACCTGTGCGACTACGACCTCGCTGGATTCCCGGCGCTACGCGCCTGGCTCGCTCGCGTCGCCGCCGAGCCCGGCCACGTGACGATGGAGTCCAAAGCGCCGACCGCCGCTATTGCCCAATTACGCTCGGCCGCCCAATAGCCACCGCTACCGCCCGGCTCTCGCCATTAACCGTCTGTTAACCATCTTTCACCAAATCGCCTTTGTTCTTCAATGCCGTCGCCCGAATCCGGCCGAACGGGCGCCGGCATCGGCAGCGATGGTGTGACGAGCAAATTGATTCGCGAAGGATGGTGACAATCATGGCAGAGCTGAGCGGCAATCCCGGTTTCGCGCCGCCGCGAGCCGAGCAGACGCTGTCGAGACGACGCGCGGTCGCGCTCGAACTGATCGCGACCCTCGCGCTCACCGTGTCGCTCGTTGTTGCCGCAACGGCCGTGTCGATTGGCGACAGGTCGTTGGCCCGAGGCGATGTCATCGCGCGGCCGGCGCTGCAGGCGCCGCTGACGCGGGAATAAGCGCAACCCATCACGCTCAATATGCAACTCCGGGTTCGCGAACCGATAGGATCGGACTGAACCAAGAGCCGCCGTTGTGCATTCTTAAGGATTGCGCGACCAGATGCGCGGGCCGCGATCCGATGAACGAGCAGTCGCTATCGCCGCAAGCAGACGCTCGGGCGCAAGACCATGGCGTGACCAACCGGCTGTTGCTGTTTTTCGCCCTCGTCTATGTCGTCGAGGGCGTCGGGCAGGTCGGCGGCCTGATCGCACAACCGCTCAGCTTTTATTTGAAGCAGGTCCATGGCTGGACGCCGCTGCAAGTTACCGCGTATCTCACCGTCTTCAATTTTCCCTGGATCATCAAGCCAGTCTACGGGGCGTTTTCCGATTTCCTGCCGCTGTTCGGCTATCGCCGGAAGACCTACCTTTTTGCGGCTAATCTTGCCGCGGCCGGCGCCTTTCTCTGGGCCACTCAGCTCACCGTGCCGAGCCAGCTGGTGTGGGCGCTCCAGCTCACAGCCTACGCCATGGCGATATCGAGCACGGTTTGCGGCGCGGTGCTGGTCGAGAACGGCCAGCGGCTCGGAGCAAGCGGCAGATTCGTCAACCAACAATGGCTGTGGTTCAACGTCGCCGCGATGATCGCCGCCATCCTGGGCGGCCAACTCGCTCAGCGGCTGTCGCCGACTGCGGCGCTCCACGCCGCCGCCGCCGTGGTCGCCGCGGCCCCCCTGGCGGTCCTGTTCGGGACGATCTTTCTGATCCCGGAAAACAAAACGCGCATCGATGTGCCGGCCTTGCGCGCAAGTCTCCGGGGTCTTGTGGCCGCGTTGAGAAAGCGTGAGCTCTGGATCGTCGGATTTTTCCTGTTTCTCTATTACTTCAGCCCGGGCTTGAGCACACCGCTTTATTACACCATGACCGACAGCCTGAAATTCTCGCAAAGCTATATCGGCATTCTGGGATCGATTGCGTCGGCTGGCTGGGTGGTCGGCGCATTGCTTTATCGGCGGCTGTTTGGCGATCTGTCTTCCAAGCGGCTCCTGCACCTCAGCATCGCGCTCGGCACGGTGACGACGGCGGCGTACCTGTTGCTTGCCAGCGAACTTTCAGCGGCGATCCTCAGCCTGTGCAGCGGATTTTCCGCGATGCTGGCGACCGTGGCGACCGTCACGCTTGCCGCCGATTATTGTCCGCAGCGATCGGAGGGATTCAGCTTTGCGGTGATGATGTCGATCATCAATCTCGCGACCTCTTCGGCCGACATTGTCGGTTCGTTTTTGTTCGAGCATTTCTTCCATAACAGGCTGGCGCCGCTCATCATCGTCTCGGCGGTGTTCACGGCCTTTGCCTTCGTGCTGGTGCCGCTGCTGCGGCTCGGCGATAAATCGCAAGGGCAATGGGCCGGCGCGGTGCCGGCGGGCGGGCCGGAGGCCGGCCACATCGTCCGCGGCGTCATTAACGAGTGAGCCGGAACGAGTGAGCCGGCGAGATCGCGGCCCGAGCAACGCAAGGCCGTTTTCGGCGTGGCTTGGCGCAATAGTCCTGAACCTGGAAAATTCCCACGCCGCGCCGTGCGTGGGATTGATCGAGATCAAGGCTCGGCTCACCGGCATCGCGCACAATTATTCTACTTGCGGCAATGGCGTGAAAATGTGCTTGTCGCGAGTGGCGGCGCGGATGGGGGGCACCCGCGCCGCCTTTTTATATCCTATGCACGGCAGTCCGCTTTGGCCGAAGCATCGGCTAGCTCGATAGGCCGCGGACAATCGCCGTTCAATTTCACCCATTATCAAGAGCTGCCCGCATAGTTGCAGCCTGCACCGCGGGCGGCTCTGATCCCAGCGAAACTGCTGGCGGCGGCCCGGAACTTGCATGATTATTGGGCAATAGGCCACAACGCGTCACAGCATGTCGATTCTTGTCGGGCTCCATCACGCCACGCGCTACGATTACGAGCGGCCGATCGGCCTCGGGCCGCAGGTCGTGCGGCTGCGGCCGGGACCGCACTGCCGCACCCGCATTCCGAGCTATTCGCTCACGGTGCAGCCGGCCGATCACTTCGTGAACTGGCAGCAAGACCCGCACGGCAATTGGCTCGCGCGTTTCGTCTTCCCGGAGAAGACAAAGGTATTTTCCGTCACCGTCGATCTGCTTGCCGACATGGAGGTCATCAATCCGTTCGACTTCTTCGTCGAGCCCTATGCGGAGATCTGGCCGTTCGCGTTTCCGCCCGAGCTGCACGAGGACCTTGCCGCCTTTGTCGAACCGGAACCCGCCGGCCCGCTGCTGAAAGAGCTGGTCCGGTCGATCTCGCGCGAAGGGCGCAACACCGTCAATTTTCTGGTCGATCTCAATCAGCGCCTGCAGGGCATGATCCGCTATCTCATTCGCATGGAGCCGGGCGTGCAGACGCCCGAAGAGACGCTGGCGTCCGCCGCCGGCTCCTGCCGCGATACTGCATGGCTGCTGGTGCAGCTTCTGCGGCATATCGGCCTGCCCGCCCGCTTCGTCTCCGGCTATCTCATCCAGCTCAGGCCGGACATAAAACCGCTCGAAGGCGCCGCTGGCACCGATCACGACTTCACCGACCTGCATGCCTGGACCGAGGTGTATCTGCCGGGCGCGGGCTGGATTGGGCTCGACCCAACGTCGGGACTGCTGTGCGGCGAAGGTCACCTGCCGGTTGCCGCGACGCCGCACTTTCGCTCTGCCGCGCCGATCAGCGGTCTGGTCGAGCCAGGCGAGGTTCGCTTCTCCTTCGAGATGACCGTCAAGCGGCTCGCCGAACAGCCGCGGGTGACCGCGCCGTTTTCCGAAGCCGCCTGGACCGCGCTGAACGCGCTCGGCGAGAAGGTCGACGCCGATCTGGTCGCGCACGACGTGCGTTTGACCATGGGCGGCGAGCCGACCTTCGTCTCGGTCGACGATTATCAGTCGGCGGAATGGAACACTGCCGCGCTCGGTCCGGTGAAGCGCCTGCGCGCCGACGATCTGATACGGCGCCTGCGCGACCGGTTCGCGCCCGGCGGACTCATGCATTACGGCCAGGGCAAGTGGTATCCCGGCGAGCCGCTGCCGCGCTGGGCGTTCTCGCTGTACTGGCGCCGCGACGGCATTCCGATCTGGCGCGATGACAGCCTGATCGCGCGGGAAGCGGGCACGCAAAAGCCTTCGCCCGATGCCGCGCGGCGACTGGCCGAAGGGATTGCCGCGCGCCTGGGAATCATGGCGGATCACGTGCAGCCCGCTTATGAGGACCCGACCGACAGGATGCTCAAGCAAGGTCTGATCCCGGAGAGCGTCGATCCCAGCGATCCCAAGATCGACGATCCCAATGAGCGCGCGCGCATTCTGAGCGCATTCGATCATCACCTCGGTCAACCGGCAGGGTTCGTGCTGCCGCTGCAACGCTGGACTTCAGCGGCGAAGCCATGGCTGAGCGAGCTGTGGCAAACGCCGAGCGGCCGGCTGATCCTGATGCCGGGAGATTCGCCGTTGGGCTTCCGGCTGCCGCTGCCGTCGTTGCCCGAGGTCGACCCTGCCGACTATCCGCATCTCGCCCCGGCGGATCCGTTCGCCGAACGTCGGCCGCTGCCCGATCCTCGCGTCAGCCATCCGATCCCAGCCAAGGCGGCTTCCACAAGTGAGGAGATAGCGCCGCCGCTCGCGCCCGAGACGTTGGTCATGCAGTGCGCCAGCACCGCCGCTGCCGAACCCGATGGCTCGGGTGTGCCGGTGCGCACGGCTCTGACCGTCGAAGTGCGGGACGGTCGCTTGTGTATCTTCATGCCGCCGGTCGAAGCGCTCGCCGACTATCTCGATCTGCTTGCCGTGGTCGAGGCCACCGTGGCCGAGCTCGGCCTGCCGGTGCACGTCGAAGGTTATGAGCCGCCCTCCGACCCGCGGCTCAATGCGATCAAGGTGACGCCGGATCCCGGCGTCATCGAGGTCAACATCCATCCGGCGGCGTCGTGGCGGGAAGCTGTCGACATCACCAGCGGGCTTTACCAGGAGGCGCACCTCTCGCGGCTCGGCACCGACAAGTTCATGATCGACGGCCGGCACAGCGGAACCGGCGGCGGCAACCACGTCGTTCTCGGCGGCCGCGAGGCCGCTGACAGCCCGTTCCTGCGCCGGCCTGATCTTCTCAAAAGCCTGGTGCTCTACTGGCAGCACCGGCCGTCTCTGTCTTATTTCTTTTCCGGATTATTCATCGGACCGACCAGCCAGGCGCCGCGCATCGATGAAGCGCGCCAGGACATCCTCTATGAGCTTGAAATCGCGCTCGGCAAGGTGCCGGCGGCGGATGAGCCGTCGCCGCCGTGGCTGGTCGACCGCCTGTTCCGCAATATCCTGGTCGATGTGACCGGCAACACCCACCGCACCGAGATCTGCATCGATAAATTGTTCTCGCCGGACGCACCGACCGGCCGGCTCGGCCTCGTCGAGTTCCGCTCGTTCGAAATGCCGCCGGACGCGCGCATGAGTCTCGCCCAGCAATTGCTGCTGCGCGCGCTCGTTGCCTGGT
Source organism: uncultured Alphaproteobacteria bacterium (assembly GCA_963721025.1). Classification (GTDB taxonomy): domain Bacteria; phylum Pseudomonadota; class Alphaproteobacteria; order Rhizobiales; family Xanthobacteraceae; genus BOG-931. The sequence continues at coordinate 26,883 of CAVRHN010000008.1, forward strand.
TCTGGCGTGCGCCGCTCGACGGCAAACCGGTGCGCTTCGGAACGGCCTTGCACGACCGCTATATGCTCGAACATTTCGTCTGGGAGGATTTCCTCGCGGTCCTGGACGACCTCGAGCGCGCCGGCTACGCCTTCGACCCGGCCTGGTTCGAGGCGCAACGGCAATTCCGCTTCCCGGTCTGCGGCAGCGTGCAGCACGGCGGCGTGCGGCTCGAGCTGCGCCAGGCGATCGAGCCCTGGTACGTGTTGGGCGAAGAAGGCGTCCCGGGCGGCACCGTGCGGCTGGTCGATTCTTCGGTCGAGCGGCTGCAGGTCAAAGTTGACGGCCTGAGCGAAGGCCGTCACGTCGTGACCTGCAATAGCGCCCGCCTGCCGCTGACCCCGACCGGCCGCTCCGGCGAATTTGTCGCCGGCGTACGTTTCAAGGCCTGGAATCTGCCGTCGGGCCTGCATCCGACCATTGGCGTCCACGCACCGCTGACTTTCGACATCGTCGACACGTGGAACCGGCACTCGCTCGGTGGCTGCGTCTATCACGTCGCACATCCCGGCGGGCGCAATTACGAGACCTTTCCAATCAACTCCTACGAGGCGGAGGCACGCCGCCGCGCGCGCTTTCAGGATCACGGCCATACCGGCGGGCTGATCGACATTCCGCCGCTCGAAGTCTCGCTGGAATATCCGACCACCCTCGATCTGCGCCGTTTGATGTAAAACATCCCCATGTCAACGCAGCTCGACCCGATTGTCGCAGAACAGACCGCAGGCCTGGAACAGCTGGTTGCAAGTTACCGGCCGCTGCCTGGCATTTTCGACGAGATGATGGATGGCGACGGCCGCGTACGCGCGCACTGGCGGCTGTTCCTGGCGATGCTGGCGGCGCTGGGCGCCGAGGAGATCAATCGTCGCTTCGCCGCCGCCGACCGCTATTTGCGCGGTTCCGGCGTTTTCTATCGCGTCTACGAGGATGCGGCCGGCATCGAGCGGCCGTGGCCGCTCAGTCATGTGCCGCTCATCATCGAACCCTCCGAGTGGAAGTTTTTGGAGGCCGGGCTCATCCAGCGTGCCGAGCTCCTGGAAGCCGTCCTGGCCGATGCTTACGGCCCGGCAACGCTCAATCGCGATGGCCGCCTGCCCGCCGCACTGCTCGCCGGCAATCCGGAATTCTTACGTCCATTGGTCGGCGTCGCCGCGCCCGGCGGCGCGCATCTGCGCTTCTATGCCGTCGATATCGGGCGCGGCGCCGACGGCCGCTGGTGGGTGCTCGGCGACCGCGCCCAGGCGCCCTCCGGCGCCGGCTACGCGATCGAGAACCGCCTGGCATTGTCGCGCGCCATCCCTGAAATCTATCGCACCACGCGCGTCGAACGCGTCGCGCCGTTCTTTCAGGCCTTCCAGGCCGAGCTCACTGCGCTCAGCCGCCAGGACGACACCCACGTCTGCCTGCTGACGCCGGGACCGTTGAGCGAAACCTATTTCGAGCACGCCTATCTCGCGCGCTATCTCGGGCTCCTTCTGGTCGAAGGCGAGGACTTGAGCGTGCGCGACGACGGTGTCTTCGTCCGCACCGTTTCCGGCTTGCAGCGCACCGAGGTGCTGCTGCGGCGGATCGACGCCGACTTTGCCGATCCGCTCGAGCTCAACGCCGCCTCGCGCCTCGGCGCGGCGGGGCTGCTGCAAGCCGTGCGCGACGGCAAGGTCGTCATCATCAACGCGCTCGGCGCCGGGCTGGTCGAGGCTCGCGCGATGCTGGCGTTCCTGCCGGCGCTGGCGCCGATCATACTCGGTACCGATCTGGCGATACCGAACCTCGCGACCTGGTGGCTTGGCCGCGCCGACATGCGCGAAGAAATGCTCGAAAAACTCGACTACATGGTCGTTGCTTCGGCCTTCGAACCGCCAACCGACGCGCGCAGCGCCAGCGAAGTGCTGGGAGCAAAGCTCGACGAGCCGCAGCGCCAGGCGCTCGTACAATCGATCCACGACCGCGGCGTCGATTACGTGATGCAGGAAGCGGTGACGCTCTCAAGCATGCCGGTGTGGCGCGACGGCCGCCTGCAACCGCGACCCTTCACGTTGCGGCTGTTCCTCGCCAAGGTCGGCGAGCGCTGGCAAGTCATGCCCGGCGGCTTCGTACGGATCGCGGACAACGCCGATGCGCGGGCGGTGAGCCTGCAGCGCGGCGCCGCCACGGCCGACGCCTGGGTGCTGGCGCACGGTCCGGTTGCCGAGACAACCTTGCTGCCGACGCCGGAACGGATTCAAGTCCAGCGCGCGACCGGCCTGCTGCCGAGCCGCGCCGCCGATAATCTGTTTTGGGTCGGGCGCTACGTGGAACGCGCGGAAGCAACGCTGCGACTCACTCGCGCCATGATCAACCGGGTTGCGGAGGCGGACGAAGCGGTCGCGCCGGTCATCGTCGGCATCGGCGCCCTGCTCGAAAGCTGGAATGCGCTGGCAAGCGGCACCGGCGGGGCCCCGGCCGCATTCGCCGCACGCGCGGTCCTCACGCACGGAGATTTGGCTGGCTCGCTGCCGCATCTCGCCGGCGCCGCGCGCTCCGCGGCCTCCGTCATTCGCGATCGCTTCTCGCCGGACGCCTGGCGCGCGATCAATGATCTCGCGACCATGATCGCGGCGCCGTTGGCGATCGGACCCGCGGAAAGCGCAATGATCGAGCGCGTCGAAGCGGCGCTGCGAATCATTTCATCGCTTTCCGGCCTGGCACAGGAAAACATGACGCAGCTCGCCGGTTGGCGCTTTCTCGAGCTCGGCCGCCGCATCGAGCGCGCCATCCTGACCGGCCGGCTGGTCCGCTGCTTCGCGCAAGCTGGCGCGCCCGATGGCGGCCTCGAACTGCTGCTCGAGCTTGCCGACAGCCAGATCACCTACCGGCAGCGCTACGTGATGATCGCCGCCCGCGCGCCGGTCATCGATCTCGTCATGCTCGATCCCAACAATCCGCGCTCCGCGGCGTTCCAGCTCGACCGCATCGAGACGCATCTTTCCGCTTTGCCGCGACGCAACGCCGCCGGCCGGCTGTCGCCGGTGCAGCAGATCGCCGCCTCGATCGCAACGCGCTTGCGCACGGTCGACGCGGCTGCCATCGACGAGGCGCTGATTATCGACATTGAGCAGTCGCTCATGAAGCTTTCGGATGCGATCACTGCCGCCTATCTCACTACCAACGAACGCTCCGAGTTCGACCTGGGAGGCGCTGGCGTGATCTACGACGTCCGGCAGACGACGACCTGCAGCTACGCCACGCCGGTCGCGCACGCGCATCACGTCTTGCGTCTGACACCGATCCCCCGCTCCGGTCAGCGTGTGCATGTCGCCGCCTTGCAGATCGTGCCGGAACCGCTGCACCGGCGCGAGGGCCAGGATTTTTTCGGCAACCGCCTGACCTGGATCGAAATCGAAGAGCCGCACAAGAAGATCACGGTGAAATTGTCGGCGCGCGTCGCCGTCGACGCGGCAGACGAGCTCGACGCGCTGGCGACGCCGGCCTGGGAGGCGGTCCGCGACGAGGCGTTTGCCACCAGCGACATCGGCCCGCTGTCGCCGGCACATTTCCTGTTTCCAAGCCGCATGGTTTCCCTCGATCCGGAGATCCGCGACTATACGCGGGAGAGTTTTGCCGTCGGCCGGCCGCTGCTCGACGCCGCAATCGAGCTGATGAACCGTCTTAAATCCGATATCGTCTACGAAATCGGCGCCACCACCGTCACCACCACGCCGCCGATGTCGTTTGCACTGCGCCGCGGCGTCTGCCAGGACTTCGCCCACATCATGATTTCCGGACTGCGCGGCCTCGGCTTGCCGGCCGTCTATGTCAGCGGCTATCTGCGCACAATGCCGACGACCGACCCGACGCGACTGCAAGGCGCCGACGCCATGCATGCGTGGGTGCTGGTATGGTGCGGATCCGCAGCCGGCTGGATCGGGCTCGATCCGACCAATGCGGTCATGGCCTCCGACCAGCACGTGGTGCTCGCGATCGGCCGCGACTATACCGATGTCGCGCCGATGGACGGGGTCATCGTCGGCTCGGGCCGGCAACGGATCGACGTGGCCGTGAGCGTGATGCCCGCCGAGTGAAATCTGCGTGGCTGCCGGGAGGAAAGGATATGCGTGCCTATCAGCTGCCGAAGGGCGGTGCCGGAATCGGCGCGCTCACCGTGGTCGACCGGCCGCCGCCGAAACCACTCTACCGGCAGGTGCTGGTCAAGGTCGCCGCCTGTTCGCTCAATTATCGCGATCTCCTGATCGTGCGCGGCGGCTATCGCGCAGCGGTGCGCGACAATGTCATTCCGCTTTCCGACGGCGCCGGCGAGGTGGTCGACATCGGCCCCGGCGTTCTGCGAGTCAAAGCAGGCGACAAGGTCGCCGGCTGCTTCTTCCAGCGCTGGCCGGGCGGCGAGCCGGGCCCGCATATGCACGCCTCGGCGCTCGGCGGTCCGATCGACGGCATGCTCGCAGAATATGCGGTGCTGGAGGAGGACGGTGTCGTCAAACTCCCCGAACATTTGTCCCTGGAGGAAGGCGCGACGCTGCCGTGTGCCGCCGTCACCGCTTGGTACGCCATGATCCACCACGCCAAGCTGATCGCCGGGCAGACGGTACTGTTGCTAGGCACCGGCGGCGTCTCGATCTTCGGACTGCAATTCGCGCACGCGACGGGCATTACGGCGATCATCACTTCGTCGAGCGACGAGAAGCTTGAACGCGCCAAGACACTCGGCGCGGCCCGCGGCATCAACTACAAAACCAACCCGGAATGGGATAAAGCGGTACGCGACTTTACCGGCGGGCGTGGCGTCGACCACGTGCTGGAGGTCGGCGGCGCGAGCACCTTGACTCGCTCGTTCGCCGCGCTCCGCACCAGCGGCAAAATCAGCATCATCGGCGGCGTCAGCGGCGCCGCGACCGAATTCAATCCCGGCCTGATTTTCAGCAAGCGCGCCAACGTCCAGGGCATTTCCGTCGGCTCGATGCAGATGTTCGAGGAAATGAACGCCGCCATCGCCGCGAACAAGATCAAGCCCGCGATCGATCGCGTGTTCGGCTTCGACGAGGTGCCGGCGGCCTTCAAGCACATGGCGGCAGGGGCGCATTTCGGCAAAATCGTCGTCCGGGTGGCGTGAGCGAAAGCCCTAACGCACAACGCTTACCGCGGTCGGCGGATCAATTTGCGGGCCACTATTGCCCGAGCACGCGCGTCGGCGGGAATGCCACCTCGACCAGGGTGCCGGCGTTCGGCGCGCTCTTGATGCTGAAATGCGCACGGTTGGCCTCCGCCAACGCCTTGGTCAGCGGCAGGCCAAGGCCGGTGCCGCCCGAGCCCCAGCTGCCGGACGTCGCCGTTTGCCGAAACGGTTCGAGCGCCGCCTCGACATCCGCCTCGCTCATGCCGACGCCGGTATCGCGCACGCGTAACACCGCTTCGCCGCCGTCGGCAAACGCCGTCGATACGATCACTTGACCGCCCGGGCCGGTGAACTTGATCGAGTTCGAGAGCAGATTGAGCACGATCTGACGCAGCGACCGCTCGTCGGCGACGACCTGCGGCATCCCGGGGGTGAGCGAGGTGCGAATGATGATACGCGCGCGGCTTGCCTGCGGCTGCATGATGCCGACGCATTGCTGTGTCAGCTCGTTGAGGCTGACATTGGCGAACGTGAGGTCGAGTTGGCCGGTTTCGATCTTGGAAAGGTCGAGCAGGTCGTTCAAGAGCGAGACAAGGTGCATGCCGGCGCCATGGATGTCCTTGAGATAGTCGCGGTAGCGCTCATTGCCGATCGGGCCGAAGCGTTCCGCCATGATCACCTCGGCGAAGCCGGTAATGGCGTTGACCGGCGTGCGAATCTCGTGGCTGACCTTGGCGAGGAAGTCAGCCTTGGCCGCCGCCGTTTTTTGCGCTTGCCGCGTGGCGGCCCGCAATTCCTCCTCAGCCTCCCGGAAGGATTCGAGACGCACCGTGAGCTCACGGATTTCATCCTGCGCGGTGTCGAGCGAGAGCGCGCTGACCCGCCGGCGCTCCTCCGCCTCGCCGTCGCTGAGGATCAGCGCGAGCGCCGATGACCCGTTCCAGGGAACGGTGAACAAGCGCCCCTCAACCGGGCGGCGGTTGCCGTCAGCGGTCATGATCGACAGCGATTCCGCGCCGTTGCTCTCGGCCAGTGCGCCGGCGCCGGGCTCGGCGAAAAGTGCGCTCAAGCCGCCGGCGGCGGCAAGCGCGTCGAGGCTCTGGTAGCCGCTTAATTCGAGGAAGTGCCGATTGGCGTACAGCAGCGCATCGTGCCGGTAGATCAGCACGCCGACCGGAATGCGGTCGAGCAACACCGGCTCGACGGCGGCCAAAGCCTGCCGCTTTGTCGCGTCCTCGTGGTGTGCTCCGATGTCAGCCGCCGGCGCTGCGGCAGGTTCCGCTGTCTCTTCCTCGGCGGTCACGCCGGTGCTCTCGGCGACGGCACCCTCGTTTCCTCCCCGCAAGCGTGCCGTCAGTTCTTGCGCCAGTTCGCGGAACGCGCTGCGCTCCACCGCGCTGAGGCTGGGCGCCTTCGTTTCCGGCGGCACCCCCGGGCGAAACGGCACCACATTGGCGGCGGTCGGCGCGACACTTGCGGCGCGCTCGTTGCGAGAGGTCATCTCGTTCGCGGCTGCATCCGGTGCAGCGGCCGCGGCCTCCGCGCCGGTGATCATCGCGCTTGGCGTTGCAGCGGAGATGCTGTGATCCGCAGGTGGCGCCTCGGGCTGAGCCATGAACCCGATCGCGCGCTCCCGGCGCACCCGCGCCAATTGGTTGATGCGGGCGATGTCGCGACAGACGCCAAAGCCGCGGTAGCCGCGAAAGTTACGCTCGCGATCGAATACCGGAAGGCCCGACAGCTCGACAGGCAGCCGTTCACCGCCCTCATCCACCGGCCAGGAGATGACGATGCCGCTCCATGTCTCATGCGTCGCGACCGCGCGTGTCACGTGATTTTCCGGATCGAGCTGCAGCTCGGCGGCAACCTCACTCCACAATCGGCCGAATGCCGCCGTGGTTCGCGGCCCGATCAGCTCCATGAACTCGTCGGAGCCGATAACGAAGCGGCCCTCGGCATCCATCTGCCAAACGAAGCGCAGCGGATAGCGCCGTTCCGCCGCGGACTCACTCTGTGCAGCGTTTCCGGAGATTTGCGGCTCTGGTGCAGCGGCAGCTTCCGGTGCCGGCTCTGCCGCCGGCGAAGGTCGCGATGTCTTTTGGGCGGCTTCGGGTTCAGTTGCTGCAGGCGGCGGCTCGGTCTTTGCGGGAGCGCTCTCCACAACAGGAGCTTCTTCACTCGGCGCGACACCGAACCTCGCCACCAGCACCGCGGAGGCATCGCGGCCGAGCCGCTCGACGGTGACCGGACCATAGCGCGTCGCTCCGCTGGCGCGGCCGGCCTTGAGTGCTTCGGTGGCAATCGCGGCGATGCCGAGAGCAGATTGCGTGGCTGTGCCGCCAAGGCGCTTCTGCGCCTTCTCGGTCGCCCAGAGGGAAGTACCGTCGGCGGCGAAGACCGCGAGCGTCCGTTCGGGATCGGGGAACAGACGGCTGACCCGCTCGCGAAGCGTCAACGCCGGTCCCGCCGGCTCCGTTGCGACAACGAGGATCGCCGCCCGGCCTTCGGGCAAAACGAAGCGCGAGCAGACACAGGTGAGCGCACGGCCGAAGCTCGCGCCGAAGCCGCGCAAGCGTTCAAGCCGGGCCTGCCCGGCGGACGGCAGGGTTGGAGCGAGGCGTCTGATCGCCGCGGCGGCCGGGTGCTTGGCGTCGAAGCGACGGGCGCCGCATTCGCTGATATTCGCCGCGCCGAAGATGGCGGCACCGACCGCATTCGCCCACAGAATCCGCGATCCGTCCGCACTCCACAGCCAGGCGGGCGATGTGCTCGTCGCGTGGTCTGCGAGCTGCGCCGCAAGTCGCGGATCGCGCGACGGGTCGAACACTGACTTCACAATCGGCATGCGACAAAACTCATTGCCTAACAAATTCTTAATAGTGCGGGCTGCCAGCGCCGTCCATGCCGCGACCTCGACTCCGGCCGAGCAAGGAGGGATAACCTTAATCGCGCCGCGAACTTGACGCGGCGCGAAGATCGGCACTGCACGCCGAGGGTGTTTTCAGGTTAAGATGATGCATAAGGCATAGAGGAGCAGGACCATGGCCAAGGAACCCTTCGAACAATTCGCAATCCCAAATGAGGTGCGTGCATTCGCCGAGCAAAGCGTGGCACAGGCAAGAAAGGCCGTTGACGGCTTTATCCAGGCGGCAAACAAGGCGATGGGACAGATGCACGGCCACACTCAGGCGGCCCAGAGCGGTGCCACGGAAATCGCGCACAAATCGATGGCGTATGCGGAGCAGAATGTAGCGGCAACGTTCGATTTCGCCCAGAAGCTGATGCACGCAAAGGACGCCGCCGAGGTGATGGGTCTACAGTCCCAGTTTCTCGGCCATCAGATGCAGGCGCTCTCGGCTCAGGTTCAGGAGCTTGGACAAAGTGCCGCCAAATTAGTCATGGAGACTGCCAAACCGAAGCCGTGATTCGGCTCCGCCGCATCGCGAATTATAGAGAAAACAAAATATTTTCAATAAATTAGCAATTTATTGTGCATTGCAATATTTCCTATTGCAATGCACCCAAAGTGGTATTATATAAATTGCACGGCCCGAGGCCTAGTGGTGCTGCGTTCGGCCTACGGGGTCATTGAAATGCGAATTGCCTCGCGCGACGGGCGGTGAGGCGAATGAAATTTCCGCAGGTTAACAGCCCAAGAGCACACGAGAACAAGGACGAGTGTCATGGCGGAAGCCACAACTACTGCCCCGAAAGTGAAGACAACCAAGCCAGCGATGGGCGCGTTCGAAATGCCGAAATTCGAAATGCCCAAGTTTGACATCCCGAAGGTCGAGATGCCGGCTGCTTTCCGCGAATTCGCGGAGCGCGGCGTCGCCCAGGCGAAGGATACCTACGAGAAGATGAAAGCCGCGGCCGAAGAGGCGACGGATGTGCTCGAGACCACCTACTCCACCGCCACCAAAGGCGCCTCCGACTACGGCCTCAAGGTGATCGAGGTGGCGCGCGTGAACACCAATGCCGCGTTCGATTTTGCCGGCGAAGTGATGGCAGCGAAGACACTGTCGGAAGTCGTCGAGCTGACCAGCGCGCATGCGCGCAAGCAATTCGAGGCGCTGACGCAGCAGAGCAAGGAGCTCGGCGCGCTCGCGCAGAAGGTTGCGACGGAGACGGCGGAGCCGATTAAGAGCGGCATGAACAAGGCGTTCAGCAAGGTTGCCTAAGCGGCGCTTTCGCGTCGCGTTTGCCAGCTGCTGCAAGCGGAAAGCCCGGGTTCTTGGCCCGGGCTTTTGCTTATCGGCTTCCCGGCGCTTGCTGCGGTCGGGCCATGGGCTTGCCGCCGGCCTTGCCAAACTGGGACGATCCACATAGCTTTCGCGCGCTTGCCGACCCGCGGGCCCGTGCAGCTGTAGCTCAGTTGGTTAGAGCGCCTGACTGTGGATCAGGAGGTCGGTGGTTCGAGTCCACCCAGCTGTACCAGTAAAATCAAATACTTAGTAACAACGTCGCTGGAGCATTAAAAGCTGTGTCCGTACTGTGTCCGCAAATACAATGGAGATCGGGTGTCGGTCAGAAGTTTGCTGATCAAGAAAGACGCTTGCCGAAGCGCTGCGCGGATTTGAGGCCACCCAACGCGTCGCGGTATGCGAGATAGTTGTCTGCAAATGGACCGGCGACCACCCCTGGCAGACATGCGGGCTGGCAAGACCACCAGAACCAACCTGCACCACGCGTGCCGAACGACGTTGCGAGCGCGCGGTCAGCGTAGAAAATTTCGACGCTGGCGCCGGTCTCTGGATCAATATCGTACAGCGGTTCGTAGGCTGTGCGTCGTTTTGGGTCGGAAATCACTGCCCGTGCCACAGATGCCTCCTGCGACGCTAAGATGGACAGGGAACTGCACAAACCGCGCCATGGCGTCACCGAGGAGTTGATCGGTGCCGGCTGCGGGCCGGGGTTGTCGAGCGCGATATGATTGAAGCTAACCCCCAGCGCGTCCTTCGCTTCCGACAGCTGCCAGCATCGCTGCCGCGCGCCATGGATCGCTGCTCTGGCGTTCCGTCGCGGTGTGCCGATTACACGCGCCCACGTCGAACAGTTCGTCCGTTTCGAGGCATCGGCCAACGTAGCCGACAGCCTGACCGTTTGCGGGTACTCCTTAGCACAGATCATGGTCGCCGTGCTGAAGGCGAGCGGCGACAATCTCACCCGCGAGAACGTGACGAAGCAGGCGGCCAGCATCCACAATCTTACTCAGCCGATGCTGCTGCCGGGCATTACGCTCTCCACCAGCGCTGACGATTTCGCCCCGATCAAACAGATGCCTTGGAGAAGTTCGGCGGCACGACCTGGCACCTATTCGGCGAGGTGATCTCGGGGGTCGGCAACTAACCAAGGGCCAACAACGTCGTCGCAACGCTAGACCGCGGCAAGCAAGCACCGAACGATGTGCGAGAAATTGTAACCGTTTTACCGTTCCGTCTCCTTAAGGTAAGGTCGGCGTTGTCGATAATGCGAAGCAAATATCCGGCCAAAACGCCGGTTCGGAAGCTATTTAGATCGGAACGCTCTATCATCAAACCGATTTAGATGAGAGCAGCTAAAATGTATAAGCGCGTCCTATTGGCCTACGACGGTTCGCTAGAAGGGCGGACTGCCCTTCGCGAGGGCGCCCTATTGGCACGTCAGTGCGGCGCCCAAGTATTCCTCTTAGCCGTCCTCGTCGATACCGGTATTTCGCTGTTGGCTGACGTAGCCCACGCCGGAGCCTTCGTTCAGATGGAAAATGCCGTTATGGAGGTACTTAACGAGGGCGTTGCCAGACTGAAGCAACTGGGTTTCGATCCTGTCGCAAAGCTGGGGAGAGGTGAGCCCGCCGAAGTAATTGGGACCTTCGCAAGGGAAATTGGGGCTGATCTCATCGTCGTGGGCCATCGGCGGCAGAGCGCGTTTGAACGCTGGTGGTCAGGCCCCCGGGGGGCCTATCTCATGGATTATACGGATTGCAGTTTGCTGGTTGCCCGCAATGTAATCAGCGAAGAAGCCATTCAGGCCGCGCTCAGGACGAGTGGCCAAACGATGGATTAGGTTTGGCGCGTCAGCGCGGTTTACCGTTTCGCGGGGACGCTTCGTTTATTTCCCTTCGCCTTCGTCGCTCTTCTCGGGTCCCGTTTCTGTCCTGCCTGACTTCGGTGAGTTCTTGTTGTTTTCCGATCGCACCGCGGCAGCTACCGCTTTAATTCCGATCTGACCGTATCGCTTGGCCAGTTCGGTTTCATCGCGACGCCCTCTGCCTTCGATATCCTCTCTCTTCGGCATTGTGCATTCCTCCCTCTTCCTAATCTGTTGGCATCGGCAATCAGAGCCGCGAATAATCGGGTTCTCTGGTCGAAAACGACTACGTGTACGGAAACACTCTCGTCCGCGCTGGTGGCGGCGACCATTGCCGACGCACCCAATCGCATGCATGAAATTTTCGTCTTAATGGCGGCTACCAAGCCCCCGCGCGCCGCGTCATGATGACACGGCGGCGCCGGTTGGCGCGTCGGCGCATGTTACCGTTTCACATTGTTGGCGGCAGGGTTGCCCCCAACTCGCCATGCGCGAAAAAGTGCAGGACGGTGCGGCCGAAGCATGCGGCATTAACATGGCTAAAGTGGATGAGGCGCGGCGGATGGCGGTGAACTTCGCCCGCGCCACTTTGTTGGTACGCACCTTGTTGACGAGGGTGAGAACTCGATTGCCGCCCCGGCTAGAAGCTGGGGCGTTTTCTGCCTATGGGACGCCGGCGCCCGTCGTAGCAAATGCGCTCACGCCGTCTTGCGCGAACCGGTAAACAGACAATAGATAGCCCCGAGCAGCAGCAGCGCGTAAATGATCGTCGACGACCACGCGAGCCCGTTCATCGAGCCCCGCATCGTGCCCCAGATGTTTACGAGACCGCCCACGATGTCGCCAACTACGCTACCGATCAGGACGCCGCGCACTGCCGCCCATTCCTGAAAATCCCTCGCAAACCACGTTATCACGCCCCATGCCAGGAGCGCCGACCCGAAGAACCGGGCGTTCGTGATGACGTGCGGCGACAGTGGCACGCCGTAGAGCGGGATCACATTTGCTGGGATCAGCAAGAAGCCAAGCCCGAACAGGATCGCAACAATCGCAGCTATCGTCAGATACAGTTTGGTGTCCATTTTCGCCCCCTAAAAGTACTGTGCGTGCTGTGCGCTTAAGGTCGCACCTGCGATCTGCGCATCGTACACCTTGCCATCATAACTTATGACGCTGACATGCTCTACAGCTATGTGGCGGCAATCGCTCCCCCGAGCGAAAGGTTTTGACATAATTCGGCGTTCGGCACCCTCCTCCTGGTTCCGCCTGCACGATTGAATAGTTTTCAGCGTGATTGAACCCAATAACGTTCAGAATTTCCCATGTAAACGCAACCATGAGACAATCAAGTCGATCTACAAAAGTTCTGAGCGAGATTTTGAGTTATAATTCGCTGCGGCTTTTAGGCAGCGCAGAGAGGTTGATTGCTTCGGCACCTTACTCCTCGCAATGATCGCGGCCTTGGACTAACCTAGCAGCCGGGAAAATGGGGGGCGCCATGTCGGGCTACATGCAAAACTTCGATCTCACCAATGGATTCAATATCTTGCGATTGATTTGCGGGCTGTTCTTCATCCCGCACATCTACGCGAAATTCTACGTTCCAGAGGCGCTGGGATTCTTCAAAGCTGCAAAGTTTAATCCGCCGAAGACGTGGATGTACATCTCCTGCGTCATCGAAGTTTTCATCACGATCGGACTTATCTTCGCAATCTATCCGTTCATTGCTGGCGTACTCGGCTTTGTCCACCTTCTCGTCGCGTCTGCCGCGATTTGGAAAGTCACCAAGGGCAAGTGGCTGTGGAACATCGGCGGTTACGAGTATTGCCTGTTCTGGGCGATCTGCTGTTTGATCGTAGCAATGCACTATCGCGTCGACTTCACCTGGATGTGATGGGGTCGAGGCATTCGGCGGTCACGGTGAGCTAGAGACTGGCTGGCATCATCGGACTTGGCTGGTGGGGCAAGAAGTTAATACGTGTCCGAGATCGAGCGTGGCGCGTGCCTATGACGACTCAGGCGGCCCGCGTCTAAAACTGCTCGTAGAAACCAAGCTTACGCTGCATCGGCGCATCGTCGACCATGAACAAAAAGGACATTTTAGAAGAATTGTTGCGGATTTGAATGTTCGCGTGGGTAGGAACGGCCATGGTGTCCGCTTCGCCCCACGTCATTTCGACGCCGTCAACAATAGCATCGCCGCCGCCTTCAATGACGTGAAACACCGATGATGCGGAGCGCCGGCGGGGGGCGAACGTTTCGCCGGGCCGGAGTGCGAGCGCCGAAACGCCTAATGTCGGGAGGCATTCGCTACCGGTTTCTGGGTTCACATAGGCAAGGTGCGCCGTCTGATCCCGCCCGCAATTGGCGACAACAGCCAGCAGAGCCTCACGGACCTCAGACCACGGGAAGCGTTTCAGCGGATATTTGCTGGATCTGTGTTCTAACGCGCTGTACGGCACCAAACCCGAGCGCCGGTAAGCGGTTTGGGAACGATCCGGCTTGTTGGACGACATTTGGGAAGCACCTTCGATGCAATACGAGGCTTCGATCGAATAAATCAGCGGCAGATCAAGAGCATCGAGCCACACCACCGGCCCCTTGCCCGAGTGACCATGTTCATGCCACCGGCCGGAGGGGGTCAAGATCAGATCGCCCTTATCCATTGGGAGCTTTTCGCCCTCTACCATTGTAAATCCGCCCTCGCCTTCCACAACAAACCGGATTGCGCTCGGCGAGTGTTTGTGGTTCGGCGCCGTCTCGCCGGGCTTGATTAATTGCAAGCCAAGATAAATGGTGGGCGTCGCACGAGCTGTGGCGTGATCGAGCGTGGGGTTGGCCAAAATAAGAACGCGCCGCTCGGCCTTTTCGATGGGCGTAAGGTCGCCCGCCTGCAGCAACAATGGTCGTACTTCATTGTAACGCCAAATGGTAGGAGCGCATTTTCGCTCTGGCATGCCGTAAGGGAGAAAGCTGCGCAACGCCGGCCATAACGGGACAAGGTTGGCCTTCGACAAGGTATCGCGGTAGAGTTTCGGTAGGTCGTCCAATGTCCCGAGCGCAGACGTAGACATATTCAATTCCCTTCGAGGATTTTGTCCGATTATATCATCATGCCGGTGCCGTGTTTGCCGGGGCCTCGAGACCACGCGATGCTCGCCGTTAATGCGGTGTTCCGTTGGTGAACCTTGTGTGTTGACGAAGGGTTTCGACCATTTGGGCGCCGCCGGCGAAGACCGGCTCGGGAACGCTGCGCCGATCCATCAGTTCGCCGATCATTACCGGGCGGCCACTGGCATAAACGAGCTTGGCCCCCGCTTTCCCGAGCAACAGTGAAGGCAGGGCTAGATCCCACAAATTGACCGAGGGGCCGAAGAAGAATGCTTGTGCCGCTCCCTTCGCCACCAGACACAGCTGGTAGATTGGTGCGCCGAGACAATAGATGCGGCCGGGGAAATCGACCTTGAACGTCCGGTGGTGATCGGTCGGGCCCAATACGATGGTGTTGGCCTTGGCCACCGTCTCGTAGTGTGGGCGCAATGGCTCATCGTTGCAGAGGGCGGGCGTGTCTTCCGCGGCCCAGAACAACTCGCGTGTCAGAGGGTTGAAAGCTGCACCGGCGAGCGGACGGTCGCCGCGCAACAGACAAACCGCCGGAGTCCACATTGGCAGACGCGCTGCGAAGGCGCGACTACCGTCGAGCGCGTCCACTATCCAGGAATGGGTCTCGCCGGCCGCGGGAGCGCGGGACTCCGCGGTCTCCTCGCCGATATAGCCGTACTCGGGAGCAAGGCCCGTCAATGCCAGCTTGAGATAGTTCTCCACTGCCGCGTCGGCTTCGGTGACGATTGTCAGATCGGCCTTTACCGAAGCCGAAACTCGTCCGTAATAGATCAACGCCAGTTCGCCCGCGGCTACGACGATCTGTTTGATCGCTTCGATGTCGACAGACATGTCAAGTTCCCATTGGCAGGCTGTAAGCCGGTGCTTGGATCACGCGCGGCTCAAGATCTCGACGGCGCCGGCCGCTCCGTCGATACGGACAATGTCGCCGTTTTGTACCGACGCCGTCGCGTTCCACGTGCCGACGACGGCCGGAATACCGTATTCCCGGGCGGCGATGGCGGCGTGCGTAAGCATGCCGCCGGTATCGGTGACGACACCGGCGATCTTTAGGAACAGCGGCGTCCAGGCCGTGCCGGTATACGGGCAGACCAGAATGTCGCCGGACTGCACCGTGGCAAAATCGTCGAAGTGCATCACCACCCTGGCGGGGCCCTCGACCACGCCGGGCGAGGCGCCAAAGCCATGCAACTTGAGCCGAACATCCTTCTCGCCCTTGGGGTGGAGAATCTCATCGATGATGCCGAAGACCTTGATGGCGATCGGGTCGGTCATGACCTCGGGAACGTTGCCGAGGGTAAGCGGCGCATCCAGTTCGGGCACCTTCGACCGCTGCTCCTTGCGCTCCAAGATCAGCGGCGGCACCAGCGCCTGGTGATGGTAGATTGCAACCTTCTCGTCGCGCGCCAAATCGGAGAGCACTTCATGCAGCTCGGCATAAGTGAGAAAGAATACGTCATCAGCCCGATCGAGCAGTCCGACCCTTTGCAAGCGCCGGCCGCAGGACAAGAGCGTCACATGCAGCGCCGCGGTCGAGCCCTGGTCGATGTAGAAGCCATGGTCCTCCTGATAGGCGTAGACCTTCTGGCCGACCGCCAGCAGACGCCGGAATTCGTCCAAACTGTCGGCCGGCATCTCGCGCATAACGGCGGCAATCGCCTCTTCGCGCATGCGGTGGACCAGTTTGCGCTGCTCGGCATGGTCCCAGCCTTCGTCCATCCGGCGGAAATAGCTGCGGATGGTGTCGAACACCGGCGCCGGATCCTCCCGCCACGTCGGAAAAATAACGTCCAAGTGCGCAGCGCTGATACGGTTGCCGTAGACGACGAGAAATTGATCGAGGCGCGCGAGCCAATCGCGTGCTTCCGGCATCGTTGACAGAACGGCGCGAGCCTCCGACGCGGGCGCGTCGAGCAGCGCGCGATCGAGCCCCTGTTGGCGGGCCGCCGTGGCCAGCGCCCAAAGCTCCGCGTCGGTCCGTGCCGGCATGCTGTCAAAGCCCGACAGCATCGACACCATGCGCTGTTCGTCGAGTCTGTGCTTCCGGCAGTAATCTTCGAAGCGCAGGTAAATCGTGTCTGCCGGATACATCAGAATAAAGTGGATCTCCCAGTTCCGCCGATTGACCTCGTCGCTGCGCTCCAGATAACGCAGCAGATCGGAGGTGGCCAAGCGATCCGGATCCACCGCAGCGAGAGTGGCCAAGCCGGCGCTGACCTCGGCGATGTAGCCCCGATAGAACTCGTCCCAATGATCGATACAATGCTCGACAAAGGTGTCGAATTTTTCGGCCCGGGACGCCACTTCTTTGGCGTCGTCTATAAGCGCGAAGCCGAGATACACCCGTCCCTTGTAAATTTTGACGTACGCACCTTTGGATGGCGGCAGTTGGGTTTGCTCCGCCGCCACGTGGTAACCCCAGGCATGGTGTTTTTGGATCGTCGTCATGCCCATGGGCGAGACGGGGAACGGCTGATGCAGGTCGTCACGGAACCAGAAAATGTCCTTGTCGTGGTTGGGCCTGAGGGTCCGCAGGGCGCTGATGCTAGTATCGACCATGGCAGCCTCGCGATTGTATTGGCCTTCGGCGATATGGCCGGAGAATATCTCCGGCCAGCTGCCGAGAGTTCCTACTTCCCTGGCATGGGGGGCAGGTTGAACAATTTCTCTGCATTCTTCCCGAGCATCAGGTCGAGTTGGGCCTGGGGGAGCTTGATCTGCGAGCCGAGATCTTTGATGCACTTGATGGCACCCTCGGGATCACCCACGCGGTGGGCATAATCAGTGCCGATCACCATATGATCCGCACCAACCCATTCAAGGCAGCATTTCATGGCCGGCAGATAGAACGACGCCGTGTCTGGGTAGACCTGCCGCTTGTAGGTTAGGTCCGGTGACTCCGAGAGCTCCAATCCCCATTCCTTCGAATAGCCTTTCCAAGAATCCTGCAGCCGACGAACCAAGTACGGTACCATTCCGCCCATATGGGTGTGGATCATTTTGAGCTTGGGGTTGCGCTCGAAGACGCCGTGAAAGATCAGGCTGATCACAGCCATGGTCGTGTCGAACGTGTAGCCGTAGAGCTGATACGGGATCTTCATCATGTCCAGGATCTTGTCAGTCAGCGGCACGGTGGGATGCATGAGGATCGGCATGTTGTAGTCCGCCGCCATCTGGAATATCGGCGCGAACTTCTCGAGAAACAGTGGTTCTCCCTGGATATTGGAGAACATCTGGATTCCCTTGAATCCAAGCTCCTTCTGGCAGCGCGTCAGTTCCTTGCAGGACTCGTCGACGTCCTGATAGGGAAGGCAGGCGTAGGCGTAGAGGCGATGAGGGTACTTTTGTGTCGCTTCGGCCAGGGCGTCATTGATGCGCTTGGCCCAGTACACGCCCTCGTCTCGTTCCAGCATATCGGGACCGGGTATGGTCTTGCTCACGACCTGCGTGTCCATCCCGGCCTTGTCGAGGTCGGCGATGCGGGCAGCTAGGTCATAATGGCCTGGCCGGTCGATATGCGCGACGATGACGTCGCTGGCCTTCATGACGTACGAATGAGGTCCGGTCTGTACGGCTTTGGTCTTGCCGGTACGGCCGAGCAGATGTTTGATATAATCCATCGGATAGTAGTGATTGTGGATGTCGACAGTTCTCTGCGCCATTGCGATTTTCCTTTCTCAGGCGGGTAGGGCGGGAGGTCAGTCCAAGTCTCGAATTTTGCGGGCCTGCAAAATGAACAGCCGGCCGTCCTCGTAAGCCCATTCGACATCGACGTTGAAGCCGTAGTGAGTTTCGATCCGACGACCGAATTCGGCGAGCTCAAGCAATTGAGCATCCGAGAGCGTCGTCAGCGTGGCGCGCTCCGCCGGCACCGGGAGTTCTATGCGGCCACTTCCGCGGCCGTCATCGGCCACGACCATGAGGGTCTTGTGAGCGATCTTCTTATCCCGGACCGTCAGAGTCGCCTTGTCGAGCACAAAATAGTCGTTCATCGACTTGCCGGACACGACCAATTCGCCCAGCCCCCAGTTGGACTCGATCATCACCTCGGTCTTGTCCTTGGTTACCGGGTTTGCCGTAAAAAGCACGCCAGCGGTGTCAGAATTGACCATCAACTGGACAACCGGTGCGATGATCGCCTTTTGGTGCGGGATCCGCTTGTGATGGCGCATATAGGCTGCACGTGCCGACCACAGTGAGGCCCAGCACTCGCGCACCTTCTCGAGCACCTGATCCTCGCCCAACACGTAATGATAGGTATCCATCATCCCAGGAAACGACGAAATTGCCGTGTCCTTCACCGCTACCGATGAACGTACGGCGACGAAGCGATTGTTTGGCGTGACGAGTGCAGCGTATTGGTCGCAAATGTCGCGGCTCAGCAAGCTTGGAATACCGACAGAAGCCATGAGGCCGCGGATCTCCTTGCAGCCCGCATCGACCTTAGCGAAGTCGCTAAAGTCCAGCTTGCGCGCGAGCCCCTCGATGCGGTCGGTCAGCCCCTCGGTGTCTAGGACGCATGAAAGGGCTTCGGAGACGATGCAAAAGCCCGGCGGCACCCTCGCACCCATGCGCGTGAGTTTTCCCAGGCTGGCAGCCTTGCCGCCGCAGCGTTCGACCTCATCCTCTCGAATGTCCTGAAGGGGCACAATGTAAGTCCCCATAGCGCTCGCTCCCGCCGCCGGTCCCATTAGGAGGTTGCTTGGACGAGCACGCTGCGGCTGCTGTGGCTCGCCTCTTTGTGACGACGATGGCCGAGCGATCTTTAGCCTATCTTTAGGAGCTCACTCCCTAGGGAGGCTAGCCTGATGATTTCGGCGCAGGGAGGTATGGGGCAGCATCGAGTGGAACGGATGGGGACGCCCAACCAGTGTTGAGATTTTTGCGATGCAGGCGCATCCCGACGGCACAGTTCACAGTACCGTTATTGAAGCCCTTTCGAATTTCGCGTCACGTTGGCCGCTGCGAGAGGGCCTCCGATTACGCCCCACGGGCGTGTTTACAGCAATTTCTGGCGAAGTTTGCGGCGGTCCACGGTAGAAAATGTGAGAAATCAAAAGAAACTAAGGGCATGTCCCGATTCCAATGGATCCGGACATGTTCAATCAGGAGACTAGGCGCTGGAACAGGACCCTGGTGTTAGCCGAAGGGGCCCTATCCTCATGCCGTTTGAGCGCGCCCAAACACAGGCGATACTGGCGCTCGATCGCATCGCGCCGTCCCGATTGGTGAAAAATGTGCATCAACTCCTGATGCGCCGGCTCAAAGCAAGGCTCGAGCTTGAGTGCCCTCTCGGCGTAAACGGTAGCGTTTTCCAGGTTCTCAAGACGTCGATAGACGCAACTCATTTGCGTCAGCATCTTGACGTGAATCTCCTCAAGCCAATAGCGCCGGCTCCAACACCAATCCCGGTCGATGTTCTCGGTATATTCAACCGGGATATCGCTGAGCAGACTCCCCGTGTAGAGCCTCTCGGCGGACACGTAGCAGGCAAGGGCCTCTTCCAGCTGATCTGCTTTAAGCAGTTTCTCAGCGCGGCGACAAAACTGCTCGAAGGTCGGCACGTCCACCCACGTTCCTTCGGGAAGGGATAGCTGATAGTGGTGATCGTGGCCGATTACGTACGGCGACGTGCGTGAGCACTTCAGGTCAGGACTTAACGCCATGCGCAGACAATGGATGGTGTGATAGAGGCGATTCAGGCTTTTGCTCAGGGAATCCGCCTGAGGCCACAGCAAGTCGGCGATTTCCTCGGCGCTGGCACCTTTCACACCGCAATGCAGGAGGTACGCGAACAGCGTCTTGGTCTTCGTCGTGGCGCCGTTGGCAACGTTCCACTGCACTAGCGTGCTGTCCTGGCGGTAGATACGTAGGTTGCCGAAGCATCGGATTTTCCAGCGATGCCCTAGACCGTCCGATTCGGCTTGTGCGGCGTTAGTATTGTTGACGACGGCGAGTCGTGGGGAGGCATTTGATGCCGATGCGGCCACCGTTCGGGATGCTTTCGGCCGAATCGGCTGCGAACGAGAGTTCGCCGCCAAACTAAACGGCCGCAGGCTACCCAGCCATGCCTCGAGCTTTGCTGTCGCGTTGCCGCTCAGGAAGGTTCGTGGCATCAGGAAATGAGGATTCTCAAATTCTCCATCCCTGGTGCGCACTTTTGGATGGGTGCGCATTGCATCCAAAACCATCCAATCCGGAAACATCGCCAAGTGATAGAGGCATACCGCACGTAATGGCAGGGTGCCCAACACCAGTTCCTGAAGGGCAGCCTCGAACTCACCATGTTGAGCGATGCCCGAGGGAGTGCGTAAAAGCCAGGACATATCAATCAGCAGCAGCAACCCGGCAAACCCCTCGGCGACGGCTGCCTCGCTCTGCTCGCGGATCTTGCCAATCACCCGGCTCACCGAAAACGGCGTTTCGCTCATCCCGAATGCGCTTGCGGTGGAAATCGATGAGGCCGGAAGTGCCGCTGTGTCCAGCGAATACCCACCAACTGCCCGTCTTTCAGAAATGACAAGCCATTTAAATCCGGCACGTTCGGCTGCTGCAACAGAATCAGCGCACATAGGCCACAATTCGGCGCCATCTTCGAAGAACACGCAGCTGTGATCATCGAGACACATGCACGCGCGACCCTGCTTCCGAGCCCTTACTGCCCGGGAAGCGGCACAGGCATAAAGAAATTCCCCGTTTCGCGTCCCTGGGCGACGCTTGCTGTTCCGTTGGCACCGAGCGCGAAAGTTGATTTTGACTACTCTCTATCAGGAGGCCTATCAGAAGGCCGTTCATTGATCTAGATCAACCTAAACCGAATGCCCCATGGCGCCCTCGGCAAAATCGACGCCGACGGTCGGGAGCGGTCGATCTTCTTTCGACCCTCATGGTTTCAACGGTTGTCGCGACAGGCTACGACCTCTCAAAGGGGCTGAGTCGCCGCAACGATGCTGGAACGAATCGTCTTGCTTGTTCATTGCGGGAGGGATCAGATGGAGGTGTCTTTCGACAGATGCGCGTTGCCTGTCTCCAAAGGTCCCCCGGCTG
The DNA here is from genome assembly GCA_963721025.1 of uncultured Alphaproteobacteria bacterium. Taxonomy (GTDB): domain Bacteria; phylum Pseudomonadota; class Alphaproteobacteria; order Rhizobiales; family Xanthobacteraceae; genus BOG-931. The sequence goes on from CAVRHN010000008.1 coordinate 48,271, forward strand.
GCAATTGAGCAATTCTTTCGGCAACGGCTGGTTGTCTGTGGCCTTTTTCGTCCTCGAGCCGTCGTGCGATCATGGCGCGCAAGTCGCGTCTCAATATTTTTCCAGCTGGGCTGATCGGAAACTCGGTGACGAGTTCCATCCTTTCAGGCCGTTTGAACTTCGCGATACCCCTTTTCGATAGGAAATCGATTAGCTCTGGCAGGTCGATGGTTTTCCCCTTGCGGGCAATGATGAAGGCGCAAGCCTTTTCGCCGAAAGTGTCGTCGGGCATGGCTACGACGCAAGCAGCTTCCACTTTTTCGTTTGCGAGAATGTGGTTCTCGATCTCCTCGCAGCTGATCTTTTCGCCGCCGCGATTGACTAGATCTTTCTTTCGACCCTCCACGTATAGGTAGTTACCGAATTTGCGGACAATGTCGCCCATGCGGTAGAAGCCGTCAGCAGTGAATGCCTGCTGGTTGATTTCCGGCGCATTATAGTATCCGCGTATGGTATAGGGGCCGCGGCACAGCAACTCTCCGGGTTCCCCATCCGGCAATTTCTGGCCGTCGTCGTCGACCACGATGATTTCGTCTCCTGACGATATGGGTGCACCCGAGCTCTCGAAGCGTTTCGCTTCGTCATCATCGAGACGTGTCATGCTGAGCAGCCCTTCAGCAGTTCCGAAGCTCTCCTGAGTGAGACATCCGAATACTCCCCCTACCCGCCGTCGTAATTCCGGAGCTAGGCGAGCGCCGCCGTTCATTAGCACGTTCAGCGACCTGAGATCATGCCGGCCGAGTTCGGGAGCACTCAGCCACTTCACGAACAATGGCACGCCAGCGCATACCACCGTCACTCGCTCGCGCTCGATGAGGGGAAATACTACATCGGCTGCCGTTCCAGGAGCGATCACGATGCGACCGCCGTAGGCCAGCGTTGCGAGCACACCGGGCGAACCTAACGAATAATTGTGCGCCATCGGTAGCAACGCCAAATACACGGTCTCGGCATCAAATCCGGCTACAAGGCCACTTTGCTTGCAATTGTAGACATAGTCGTTGTGGGTGCGCGGGATGAGCTTCGGGAGGGCCGTGGTGCCACCAGAGAGAAGCATCAATGCGACCTCGTCAGGGTTTGGGCGAACACCTGCTAGCTGTGCGGCAGTAATTGTGGATGACCGCTCCGAACCCATGAGTTTGATCAGGGACAATTGACCGGGCCCGGGTTCCCCCCAAATCAGCACCAGCCTCATCTCCGTGCTATCGCGGATTTCGGCGGCAAGCGTCCGGTGGTCGAAGCCGCGAATGACATCAGCGGAGATATACCCGACGGCGCCAGAGTGGCGTGCGAAGTGACTAATCTCGGTTTTGCGATGCTGTGGCAACGCCATCACCGGGATCACGCCGACTTTCACGAGAGCGAGAAATGTGCAAATGAATTCCGGCCGATTGTCGAGTTGGAGAATTACCCGGTCGAGAGGTCGAAGCCCGGTCTGCATCAACACGAAGGCAAGTCTTTCCACCTGCTCCACAAGTTCGGCGTAAGTGATCCTTTGCTCACCAAATACAACAGCAACCTTTGTAGGATGACGACGGCTCGAGCTCTCGAACATGTCGTTGAGGGTGATGTTCTCCCAATAACCCTTCTCGCGATACGTTCTCGCAAAATGCTCAGGCCAGGGAGTGCAGCCGGCGAGCATTCTAACCTCCTATTGGAGATGGCCTCAGGTGCGCGGCGATCCACGCGATGGCATGCGGCAGAATTCAATATCGCGCGCTGGGCACCTCAGCGCTTTTGCGTCGCGTGCCTGGAAAGCTCTTTCGTATCTTTGTCCAGGAAATCGCACATTCCTGGTGTTTGGTGACATCCTCGATCCAAGTGATGGGCCAAGGGACAGCAACGTCAATTCGCCACGGAATCCTCGGCTCGCATCGTGCTTGTCATGTAATCGGGCGGCGGTAGTTCGACGAACACGGTGTTCGAAGGGGGGCTGCCTTGCCCGGTGGCTGTGTAGGCTCGGACGTAATAGCGATAACGCGTGCCGGCCAGCACATTGCTGTCCTCCCAGCGGGTCACCTTCACAGCGTCCTCGAGACGCACCTGTCCCACCGGATCGGCGCGGCACACGTCGTAACGCGCCGCACCCGGGGCCTTGGTCCACTTCAACGTTATCGTCCCTTTGCCGGCGGTCGCCGTCAGATTCGCACCGTTCGGGCCCCATTGCGGCGCGTTGACGGCAGGGTCGTCGGCCGGTGCCTGCAACGATCCTTGCGGCCACAGCGAGCAGATGACGCGGCTATGTGTGCCGTCGAGGTGCTTGCAGACATTGCAATAGTCGCATTGGATCACGCGATCGCGTTCGTTGTTTCGGATCTTCTTCGGCCAGTCCGGATCCGCCAACAGGCCGCGCGCGATTCCGATGATGTCGACTTGGCCCGAGCCGACAAGCCGCTCCGCATCGTCGGGGTTTGATAGTTTGCCGGCTGTTGCGACTGGCGTGTCGTAGCCATTCGCTTTGATATAGGCCTTTATTTCCGCTGAGAAATGAGCGTGCGGAACCGGAGGGTACCAATCGCCTGGCATGGCCCGATCACCGGAGTAGCCGGTGTACGGATACAGAACCTGTCCCGGAATGTGGACAGCATCTTCGAATTTGCCTCCGACCGACAGCGATAGATAGTCCACTCCGATTTGCGCGAGCCGCAGGGCGATGACCTTGGCGTCGTTGACCGTATAGCCATCCTTGATGAACTCATCCGCCACGAAGCGCACGCCGAGCGGGAAATCTTTGCCTGCTTTTCCGCGAGCATTCTGAACAACGCGACCGATGAGGCGTAGGCGTCCCTCCAGGGTTTGTCCCCCATACTCATCCTGGCGCTTGTTCGTCCGCGACAAGAAGGAGGCGAGCGTATAGGCATGGGCCGAGTGTAGTTCGGCGCCATCAAAGCCGGCCTCGCGAGCGCGCGCGACCGCGTTGCCGAATTCGTCAACGATCCGATCGATGTCCTCCAGCGACAGCATGTCGACCGTCTGCCGCCACCCGGACTTCGCCACCTTCAGGAAGTGGATGATTTGGGGCACCACCTTCGAGCCGGACGTATCATGGATGCGGCGAGCGAGCTTGGCCAGGCCTGGGACGAACGTGTCGTCACTGATCCGCAATAAGGGGCCAGACTTGGAATGGTGCACCGCCATCGCCTCGACCACGATCAGACCCGCCTCACCTTGCGCATACCTGACGTAGCGATCGATGATGTCCTGATTGACCACGCCGTCCTCGCCGGATAGGCGAGTCACCATGGCCGGCACCATGATGCGATTCTGAATGACCATGCCGTTGATGTCGAGAGGTTGGAACAATTTCATGGGTTTCCCCCTTGTTTGACGATCGGCGCGGGCATCCCCCAATTTATGATGTACTAGGTGCCATCAATCTACCCGCGGCTCGAAGATTACTTTGCCACCGTGCTCTCCGTCACATCAGCTCTCCACCGGCGACCAGGATGCTCTGACCCGTGATGGAGGCGGAACTTGGCAGACATAGCCAGCCGACTGTCTCTGCCACTTCGGCTGGCTGGATCAAACGTCCCTGCGGATTGTGCGCCACCAGCTCGGCCAAGGCCTGCTCGCGTGCGCGACCGGTTTTGGCGGAAATACTCGTCACCGCGGTTTCGACGATGGCAGTATCCGTATAACCCGGACACACGGCGTTGACAGTGACTGCCGTGCGTGCCGTCTCCCGTGCTAGCGCCCGCGTCAGTCCAATGAGGCCATGTTTCGCGGCGCAGTAGGCAGCCACATAGGGATAGCCGGTTAATCCGGCCGTTGAAGCGATGTTGACGATGCGCCCGTAGCCATTCTTGATCATGTGCTGCAACGTTTGGCGAATACATAGGTAAGCGCCGCTGAGGTCGACTTCGATTACCTCCTGCCACAAGGCGGGATCGGTCTTTGAAAAGGGCGCCGCCTTCGCCAACCCTGCGTTGTTCACCAAGATTGCCGGATGGCCCAGCCGCTCGCAGGCGATGCGGAAAGCCGCCTCGACAAATTCCTGTTGTGCCACGTCCAACGCAACCGCCTCAATTTGAGTACCATGGCGCCTCGCAAGGGTTGCTGCATGAACCTCGAGGACTGGCATGCGGCGACCCATGATCGTCAAGTCGGCTCCGAGTCGCGCCAACGTGTCTGCGATTGCGCCACCTATACCGCTGCCGCCGCCCGTCACTACGGCATGACGGCCGGTGAGCGGAGATTCTGCAAGTCTGGATACGGCGTGTGTGGCAGTCATGCCTTCTACGACTTGGTCCAATTTTGAAACATTTGGTCGCTCCCGAGGCGGCTTGTGGATGTTCGCCGCCGAGCCGGCACGCTTAGAGCGAAAGGCTAAGCCGCTCTTCTTTAGCCGCCCTTTAGGAGCTTCACGCGCGCGGAAATAGATTGAGTTTCGAATGAGCGGGCCCCTTCCAGGGGGGCTGCGTATCTTTGCCCCCAGTTCGTCTGGAAATAGCCAAAGAAGGACTAAAGGTTACAACATTAGCATGTCGGTAATAGGCGCTATAGCGACTTATAATATCAGAGGGAGGACGACAATATGACTTTGAAATCGAGTGATTCCCTATTCAATCGACGCACTTTCCTCAAAGTCTCGGCGGCCACCGGAGCAGCGCTGGCGGCGGGTCCGGTATTCGCGCCGGCCGTTCGCGCCGCCACGAGCATCAAGCTGGGTTATGTCAGCCCGCAGACCGGACCGCTCGCCGCCTTTGCAGAGGCGGACAAATTCATCATCTCAAACTTTCAAAACGCGGTGAAGGGCGGCCTTAAGGTCGGCAACGCGAACTATCCGGTCGAAGTCATCGTCAAGGACAGCCAGTCCAATCCCAATCGCGCGGCCGAAGTCGCCAAGGAGTTGATCGTCTCCGACAAGATCGATTTGATGCTGGTGGCCTCGACCCCGGAAACGACTAACCCGGTATCGACGCAATGCGAGAACGAGGAGGTGCCCTGCATCTCCACCGTGGCGCCGTGGCAGCCTTATTTCATCGGCCGACAGGGCAACCCGGGCGACCCGGCGACCTGGAAGCCATTCAATTACACCTACCACTTCTTCTGGGGGCTCGAGGACGTCATCGCGGTTTTCACCAACATGTGGGGACAGCTCAAGACCGACAAATCCGTCGGCGGCCTCTTCCCCAATGACGGCGACGGCAACGCCTGGGGCGACAAGCAGGTCGGCTTCCCGCCGGTGCTCGAGAAGCTCGGCTACAAGCTCACCGATCCCGGCCGTTATCAGAACCTCACAGACGACTTCTCCGCGCAGATCAACGCGTTCAAGAAGGCAAACTGTGACATCATCACCGGTGTGGTCCTACCGCCAGATTTCACAACGTTCTGGAATCAGGCGCTGCAGCAGGGCCTAAAGCCGAAGGCTGCTTCGATCGGCAAGGCTATCCTGTTCCCGGTCGCGGTCGAAGCGCTGGGTAAGAACGGCAACAATCTCTCGTCCGAGGTATGGTGGTCGCCGAGCCATCCGTTCAAGTCGTCGCTGACCGGACAGTCGGCGAAGGCCCTCGCCGACGCCTATGAGAAATCCTCGGGCAAGCAATGGACGCAGCCGATTGGGTTTGCGCACGCGCTGTTCGAACTCTCCGTCGATGTCATGAAGCGCTCGGGCGATGTCGGCGACAACAGGGCGATCGTGAAGGCGATCGCCGCGACCAACCTCAACACCGTGGTCGGCCACATTGAATGGGGACAGAAGAACCTGCCGCCGTTCGCCCAGAAGAACATCGCCAAGACGCCGCTGGTCGGCGGTCAGTGGCGATTGCGTAACGGGAACAAATACGACATCGTCATTACCGAAAACAAGACCGCGCCAGAAATTCCCGTTGGCGGTCAGATGCAGCCGATCGCTTGATTTCATGGCTGGACGGGGGAGCCGGCGTGGCCGGCTCCCTTCTAGGCAGTCACGTGATCCTGAAACTGGAAAACCTGAGCAAGTCTTTCGATTCGATCAGAGCGATCGACGCCGTCGATCTTGAGGTGGCGCAGGGCGAAGCGCTCGGCGTCATCGGACCGAACGGCGCCGGAAAAACGACGCTCTTCAACCTCGTCACCGGGCTGCTCAGGCCGGATACCGGCTCGGTCTGGTTCGACGGACGCGACATCACACGCGCGCCGCCGCGCGTTCGTTGTATCGCCGGCATCGGGCGCTCGTTCCAGATTCCGCATCCATTCGAGAGCCTGACCGTGTTCGAGAACCTCCTCGTTGCGGCCATCCACGGCCGCAGGCGACGCGAGGCACAGGTGATCGATGCCTGCTGCGAGATTCTGGAGCAGACGGGCCTCATCGCCTTCGCCAATCGTCGCGCCGGCATGCTCAATCTTTTGGGACGCAAACGTCTGGAGCTGGCGCGCGCTTTGGCGAGCGCGCCGCGACTGCTGCTGCTCGATGAAATCGCCGGCGGGCTGAGCGAGGCCGAATGTGCCGAGCTCGTCCAGTTGGTGCAGGACATTAAGAACTCGGGCGTGACCATCGTGTGGATCGAGCACGTCGTGCATGCGCTGGTTGCGGTGGTTTCGCGATTGGTGGTGCTGAACTTCGGCCGCAAGATCGTCGAAGGCGAGCCCCGCACGGTGATGGCCTCGGACGAAGTCCGCGAGATTTATATGGGCATTGCGGCGTGAGGCACTCGGACGTGGCCGTGCTGGAGACCCGCGAACTCACCGCCTTTTACGGCGACTTCCAGGCGCTGTTCGGCATCACGTTTGCTCTTAATGAGGGCGAGACCGTCGCCATCGTCGGCGCCAACGGCGCGGGCAAGTCCACCTTCTTGAAGGCGATCGCGGGCTTGCTGCCGCGGCCGCCTTCGGCCGTGCGTCTCGACGGCCGCGATATCGGCGCGCTGCCGGCGTTCGAGATCGTCAAACTCGGCATCGCTTTGGTGCCGGAAGGCCGCCGACTGTTTCCGTCGCTGTCGGTCGAGGAGAATCTGTTGGTCGGCGCCTACCGCCGACAGGTCGACGGGCCATGGACCCTCGCCGCGGTTTATCGGCTTTTTCCCATGCTGCGGGAGCGACGTCACGCGCCGAGCACGGCCCTGTCCGGCGGGCAGCAACAGATGGTCGCCATCGGCCGCAGCCTGATGTCGAACCCGCGCATCCTGTTGTGCGACGAGCTCAGTCTCGGCCTCGCCCCGATCATCATCCACGACATCTACGCCGCCCTTGCAGACATCAGGACGCGCGGCACGAGCGTGGTGTTGGTCGAGCAGGACCTCGCCCACGCCATGTCGGTTGCCGACCGGGCTTATTGCTTTCAGGAGGGGCGGGTCAGCCTAACCGGCCGGCCGCAGGACCTGACCCGGGACGCCATTCACGCCGCCTATTTCGGATTGTGAGCGCATGCTCGGCTGGATCGACACGCTGCTGCAAGGAGTCCTGCTCGGCGGGCTCTATTCGCTCTACGCCACCGGCCTCTCCGTCATTTTCGGCATCATGCGCCTGGTCAACCTGGCCCATGGCGACCTGATCGTGCTCGGCGCGTTCCTGATCCTTGCGGCGTCGGCGGCTGGCGTGCCTATCGTTCTCGCCTTCGCGGTGGTGGTGCCGCTGATGTTCGTCGTCGGCTACGCGCTGCAATCGGTGCTGCTCAATCGCGCGCTTGGCCGCAATATCCTGCCGCCATTGTTGATCACGTTCGGGTTGTCGATCATCGTGCAGAACGGGCTGCTGGAGACGTTCTCGGCGGATACCCGCCGCCTCAATGTCGGAACGCTCGAAAGCGCTTCGCTGCCGCTGGGTGGCGGCATAGCGGTTGGGCTGATGCCGCTGATCTGTCTCGTTTCGGCGGCCGGCGTCATTGTGCTCCTCAATGGGGTATTCTACCGGACCGCACTTGGACGCGCCTTCCGCGCCACGTCCGACGATGTCGAGATCGCGCAGCTCATGGGCATCAACAACAAATCGATCTATGCAGTGACCATGGGCATCGCGCTTGCTGTATGCGCCGTCGCCGGGTTCTTTCTCGGCGCCCGCGCCAACTTCGACCCCAGCATCGGCCCGGCCCGGCTCCTCTACGCCTTCGAGGCCGTCATCATTGGCGGCCTCGGCAGCCTGTGGGGGACGCTCGCCGGCGGCATCGTCCTCGGTGTGGCGCAGACAATCGGCGCGCATATAAATCCCGAATGGCAGATTCTCTCAGGTCATGTTGCTTTCCTGATCGTGCTGGTGATACGGCCGCGCGGCCTGTTTCCGCGCGCGGTGGATTGAGAGCGGCGGCATGCGCGTGAGTAAGCTGAACCGGGTCGCTGTCGACGAAGGCCGGCTTCACGGCTCGCGCTTTAGCGTCGCCACGGCGACGCGCGCGTCCACCGTCACGGCGCTCCTCGCCATCCCGGTCATCCTCCTGCTGTTCGCCCTGCCGGCATTCGCCAGTCGGGCGTTGCTGCAGGAGCTGTTCTACGTGTTCACGATGCTGGCGCTGGCGCAATTATGGAATCTGCTTGCCGGCTGCGCTGGCCTGATCTCCGTCGGGCAACAGGCCTTCGTCGGCATCGGAGCCTACGCGCTGTTCGCCTTCACCTTGATGGCGGGCCTTGAGCCCGTGCTGTCGATCGTGCTGGCGGGGATCGTCGCGGGGGTTGTTGCCGTCCCGGCCGCGCTGATCGTCTTCCGCCTGAGAGGCGCTTACTTCGCCATCGGCACCTGGGTGGTCGCCGAGGTCTGTCGACTGGTGCTTGCGGAATTCAAGCAACTGGGCGGCGGCACCGGAACCTCGCTGCCGCCGGACATCGTCAATTCCATTGTCGGGCTGGACGTTGTCCGCCACCTGTTTCAGATCCGCGGCCCGGCAGCGCGCGACATCCTGGCCTATTGGCTGGCTCTCGTTCTTGCGGTCGGCACGCTCGTCCTAGTGTACAAGTTGCTACGGTCGCGGTACGGCCTCGCTTTATCCGCCATCGGCGACACCGAAGCTGCCGCCGAAAGCGCCGGCGTCGATGTCTTTCGCACCAAGCTTTTGATCTACATCGTGACCGCCGTCGTGACCGGCATGGCGGGGGCGCTGATCTTTCTGCAGAAGGCCAGGATCTCGCCGGATGCGGCGTTCTCGCTCATCGACTGGACCGCCTATGTCATCTTTATCGTCGTCATCGGCGGAATCGGAACAATCGAAGGGCCGATTATCGGCGTCGTCATATTCTACCTTCTGCAATATTATCTGGCCGCACTCGGTTCCTGGTATCTGATCCTCCTAGGGGCCCTCGCCATTCTCCTCATGCTGTTTGCTCCGACGGGAGTCTGGGGCCTGATCTCACGCCCCTTCGACATAAGCTTGTTCCCGGTCCGGCGGCGGCTGACGCCACTGTCACACTAAAGGAGAGCTGCGAGGCGCCTTTACTGCTCCCGCCCTTTCGCACTCTTCCCGTGCTTCATCTCCTTCAAAAAATGACCTTAAAATTGGTGATGCAGAAGTCGATCGCGAGCGCCCGGTTGAGACAGTGGTGGCGTCGGTTTCCTACGTCGATCGCATCCTCAAGGGTGCCAATCCCAGGGCATAACTTTGGATCAGGAGGTCGGTGGTTCGAGTCCACCCAGCTGGTGTTGGAATGCTCTGATAAGCCGGCTCGTAGTCGTTGGGACCAGGCAGTTCCCACGCTTGCGCCGGCGTTTGCATGACCGGAAACGTGGGTACAATCAGGCCGCGCAGATTTTCCGAATTGAGCTCGGCAGCGCCGGCCGCATGAGCGAATCCGAGCGCTGCCACAGCAAGTACCCACCGACGCATCGTGCTTCGTCCAGGTGTTTCACCTCCTTGCGATCATGCCTCGTTAACCTTAACAGCCGACTAACTGCAAAAGCGTCCCGCTCACGCCCGCGTTCATGCGGCGCATTGGCGGCTCACGTCTGCTTTACCTTAACGCGATTGCGCCATCGGGTAGCGAGGCGACCTTAGCTATTGTCGATTATCACGCGGAAGTGCGGCTGCAACTCATGTCGGTGAATACTGTGACACGGGCGACGACATTGACGGCGTTCAGGACCGATGGTTCGGCAGTGGACGTCAGCCACCCGGCGGTTGCGGGCTGCAGCGGGGAGCGTCTGCGCGTCGCGCCCAATCTGAGCCTGCGCATCTACAACGACCTGGCTGCAGTCGAAGCCGAATGGCGCCGTTTCGAACGTCTCGCCGATTGCACCGCGTTCCAGGCGTTCGACTGGCTGGCGACCTGGCATCAACACATTGGCTGGCGCGCTGGCGTCCGTCCGGCGATCGCCGTCGGCCGCTACGGCGACGGCGAAACCGCTTTCGTGCTGCCGCTCTGCGTCGCGCCGGGGCTTTCGGCCAGACGCCTTTGCTGGCTCGGCCAGGACCTGTGCGACTACCATGCGCCGCTGCTTGCGCCTGACTTTTCGCAACACGTGACGCCCGATCGCTTCCTCGCAGCCTGGCGGCAGCTGCAAGACCAGATGCAGCGCGATCCGCTGTTGCGCTACGATTGGATCGAGTTCGAGAAAATGCCACAAACAATCGGGCACCAGATCAATCCGTTCACCTATCTCGGCGTCAGCCCCAACGCCAGCGGTGCGCATTTGATGCAGCTGGGCGACGACTGGAGCAAATTCTACGCTGCCAAGCGTTCTTCAGCGACGCGCCGGCGCGACCGCGCCAAGCTCAGACATATGTCCGAATACGGCGAAGTCCGTTTCATCACCGCGTCGGACACGGACGACGCGCGGCGCACGCTGGAAACGCTGATGGACCAAAAAAGCCGATCGTTGGCGCTCAAGGGCATTGCCGACATCTTTGCTCCGGCAGGACACCGAGAATTCTATCTTGACGTCGCGTCTAATCCAAAAACTCGGCATCTGGTCCACATCAGCCGCGTGGAAATCGGCACGACTTGCGCGGCGGCGAACCTCGGGATCGTTTTCGGCGATTGTTATTATCACGTGCTCGCAAGTTATGACGACGGCGAAATATCGCACTACGGACCGGGCGCGTTTCACCTGCGCGAGCTGATGGCGCACGCGATCGGACTGGGGCTGAAGCGCTTCGATTTCACGATCGGAGACGAGCCGTACAAGATCGACTGGTCGGATACGGACCTCAAGTTATACGATAATGTTGCGGCCGCGAGCTGGCGCGGCTTGCCGGCATGCTGGTCTTCGCGGGTGCGGCGACGGATCAAACGTTTCATCAAGCAAACGCCGTGGGTTTGGCGGTTGGTTTCGCAGGTCCGTTCCGCGATCGGTTCACTGTCGTATCCGTGGTTGTCTCGACCGCATGGCGGGGATTGATCGCTGCACGTGCCTCACCGGCGCGACTAGGGAACGATGCCGTTCGGCAGCGGATCGCACTGGAATAATTCCGACCTTTGATCGAGAATTAAGTCCCGTCGAGGACGACTCATGAGCGGGCATTCGCTGTGGCCGGAACTGCCGCTGTCGGCATGGAGCGACACCTGTGAGACGCTGCACCGCTGGACGCAGATCGCCGGCAAGGTGCGCCTGGCGACAACCCCGCTGATCAATCATTGGTGGAACGTCACGTTACAAGTGAATTCGCGCGGCCTCGTCGCTGCGGCGAATCCTTATACCGGCGGCACGTTCGATATTGCGTTCGATTTCATCGATCATCAGCTTCGCATCGCCACCAGCGATGGACGCATGGAGAGCTTCGCGCTCGCGCCGATGTCGGTCGCCGATTTTTATGGCGAGTTCATGCACCGATTGCGGCGCCTCGATATCGGTGTGCGCATTTGGACCATGCCAAGCGAAATCGACCATGCCGTGCCGTTCGAGCGGGATCGCACGAACGCGCAATACGATCCAGACTACGCTTCGCGCTTCCATCAGGCCCTGGCTCAGGCCGCTCGGGTGATGAATGAATTTCGCGCCCGTTTCATCGGCAAGGCCAGTCCCGTGCACTTCTTCTGGGGCAGCTTCGATCTCGCGGTCACGCGCTTCTCCGGCCGCACCGCGCCGCCGCCCACGAGCGTCACACCCAACGTTGCGAGCTGGGTGATGGCAGAAGCTTATTCGCACGAGGTTTCGAGTTGCGGCTTCTGGCCAGGAAACGGCGGCTATGGCCGCGCCGCGTTCTATGTCTACGCCTATCCGGAGCCGGCCGGCTATGGCGAGACACAGCTACGCACGGCCGAAGGCTTCTACGACCAAAACCTCGGTCAATTCATCTTGCCTTATGACGCGGTTCGCCAGGCGCATGACCCCGACGCGCTGCTGCTGGGATTTCTGCAGGAGACCTACGATGCTGCAGCCGATTTGGCGAAATGGGACCGCATGGCGCTCGAACGCAGTGACTAAGGAGCACACGCTCACGATTGTGGAGGGGTCATTCCATACATGTGCTCCGCCCCAAGAATTTGGCACCGGGACAACACGGAGACAGGCGATGACCCCCGCCCCCTGCCGGACATTCCGCGTGCCCGAATGCTTTCGGGTGCCTCCGCCGAACGACCGAGAGTTCTTGACGAACGGCAGTCGACCGGAGTTCTATGCGCCAGCCCCAGAAGTCGCGCAACGATACAAAACGGAGGATGTCCATGATTTCGCGCTTCAGCACCCTATTCTGCGCCGTTGCAGCCACCGTGGTGGTGGCGCTGCCCGCGGCCGCTCAGGACACTGTCAGGATCGCCTATGTCGACCCGCTCTCCGGCGGCGGGGCGAGCATCGGCGAGGTTGGCCTGAAGACCTTCCAATATCTCGCCGACGCGACCAACGCGAAGGGCGGCATTTTGGGCCACAAGCTCGAGATCGTCCCCTACGACAACAAGCTTAACGCCCAGGAGACCCTGGTCCAGGTGCAAAAGGCGATCGATTCGGGCATCCGCTATATCACCCAGGGCAACGGCTCGGCATTCGCCGCCGCGATCGAGGACTTTGTGGCGAAATACAACGACCGCAACCCCGGCAAGGAAGTGCTGTTCTTCAACTATGCGGCGGTCGATCCGGTGCTGACCAACGAAAAATGCAGTTACTGGCATTTCCGCTGGGACGCAAATTCGGACATCAAAATGAACGCGCTCACCAACTACATAAAGGCGCGTCCGAACATCAAGAAGATCTATTTGATCAACCAGGACTATTCGTTCGGCAACGCCGTGCGCGCCGAGGCGCGCAAAATGCTCAACGCCAAGCGGCCGGATATCCAAATCGTCGGCGACGAGGTGCATCCCCTGCTCAAAGTCACCGACTTCTCACCGTATATCGCCAAGATCAAGGCCTCCGGCGCCGACAGCGTCATCACCGGTAACTGGGGCCAGGATATCGCCTTGCTGCTCAAGGCCGCGGCCGACGCCGGATTGCAGGTCGACTGGTACACCTATTATGCCGGCGGCACCGGCGGCCCGACGGCGATCAAGCAGGCGAACCTGTCGAATCGCGTGTTTGCAATCGCCGAAGGCGTGGCGAACGATCCCTATGAGCCGGCCCGCGAGTTTGAGAAGGCGTTCCGCGCCAAGGAACACGTATCGCTATTCTATCCGCGCGCGGTCAACGAGATCCGCATGTTCGTCAAGGCCGCCAACGAAGCGAAGTCGGTCGAGCCGATCAAGGTCGCGGCCAAGCTCGACGGCATGAAGGTCACCGTCTACAACGGCGGCGAGGGCTTCATGCGGTCCGCCGATCATCAGTTCTTCCAGCCGATGTATATCGCCAGCTTTGGTCCGATCACCAAGAACGAGCCGTTCGAGGAGGAGAATACCGGCTGGGGCTGGACCGAGCGGGGCAAGATCGACACCAAGGACACCGTCCTCCCCACCACCTGCAAGATGAAGCGACCGAGCTAACACTGGCGAGCTGGGTTGGGGGGTGCTGGAGCTCGTCACCATATCGACGCTCAATGGCGTGCTTTACGGCATGCTGTTGTTTCTAATGGCGAGCGGGCTAACGCTGATCTTCAGCATGATGGGCGTGCTCAATTTCGCCCATGCCAGCTTCTATATGCTGGGCGCATTCTTCGGCTTCCAGATCAGCCAGATTGTCGGCTTCTGGCCGGCCTTCGTCATCGCGCCGGCGCTGGTTGGCGGCATCGGCGCGTTGGTCGAGCGCTACGGCCTGCGCCACGTGCACCAGCACGGTCCCGTCGCGGAGCTCCTGTTCACGTTCGGGCTCGCCTTCGTCATCGAAGAAGTCGTGGAGATGATCTGGGGCAAGGGGCCGGTCGATTATCGGGTGCCGGCGTCGCTTGATTTCAGCGCGTTCACGGTATTCTCAACCAACTATCCCGCCTACAAGATGTTCGAGCTGGCAACCGCGATCGCGATTTTCGCTGTGCTCCTTGCCGTGCTCACACGCACCCGCGTCGGGCTCATCATCCAGGCCGCGCTGACGCATTCGCACATGGTGGCGATGCTCGGCCACAACGTGCCGCGGGTGTTCATGCTGGTGTTCGGCGTCGGTACCGGACTTGCGGCGGTTGCCGGGGTGATCGCCGGGCCGGCGCTGGTGACCCAATCGAACATGGCGGGGTTGCTCGGCCCGATTCTGTTCGTCATCGTCGTGGTCGGCGGCCTGGGCTCGCTCGCCGGCGCCTTCCTGGCCTCGCTGCTGATCGGGCTCGTCCAGACGTTTGCCGTCTCGGTCAACCTCTCGGTCGCGGACGTATTAGGCAGCATCGGCGTCGCACCGCCGGCCGGCGGCCCGTTGTCCGACCTGTGGCATGTGACGGTGGCGCAGATCGCCCCGATCATTCCCTATTTGCTGCTGGTACTGATCCTGATCTTCCGGCCGACCGGTCTGTTGGGGACGCGCGAAACTTGAGTGAGGTAGCGAGCGGCGTAGCAAACGTCCCGGCGCGCGGCGCCCTGTCTCAGCCGGGCATTGCGGTGGCGCGCGTCGTGGCGCCGTGGCTGGTGCTCGCCGTCGCGTTCGCGGTCCTGCCGGCGATTTTCACCTCCGGGTCGTCGCTGACGATGCTCAGCATGATGGGCATCATGATCGTGTTCGCGCTCTCGTATAACATGCTGCTCGGCGAGACCGGCCTGCTGTCGTTCGGTCACGCCGTCTACTACGGCCTCGGCGGCTTCCTCGCCGTGCACGCCATGAATACCGTGATCCCCGACCGTCTGCCGGTACCGCTGCCGCTGATTCCGCTGGTCGGCGGCTTCAGCGGTCTCCTCTTCGGCATCATCTTCGGGTCGGTTTCGACGCGGCGCGCCGGCACCGCGTTTGCCATGATCTCGCTCGGACTCGGCGAGCTCGTCGCCTCGAGCTCGCTCATCCTGCGCGGCTTCTTCGGCGGCGAGGAGGGGGTGAGTACCAACCGCACCAAGCTGCTGCACGTATTCGGTCTCAATTTCGGCCCGCAGATCCAAGTCTATTATCTGATCGCCGGCTGGTGCCTGCTGTGCATGATTGCCATGTATGCGCTGACGCGCACCCCATTGGGCCGCATGTGCAACGCGGTACGCGAGAACCCCGAGCGGGCGCAATTTGTCGGCTACAATCCGCAAACGGTGCGCTTCATCGCGTTTTCGCTCGCCGGGCTGTTCGCCGGCATCGCCGGGGCGCTGGCGGCGGTCAATTTCGAGCTGGTCAACTCCTCGGAGGTCGGCGCGGAGCAATCGGGTCTGGTGCTGCTCGCCGCCTATATCGGCGGCATCGGCAGCTTCATGGGCCCGGTAATCGGCGCCGTCCTCGTCACCTGGCTCGAGGTGATGCTCAGCGACGTCACCGACGTCTGGCAGCTCTATTTCGGTCTGTTGTTCATCGGCATGGTGATGTTCGCGCCGAACGGCATTGCCGGACTCATTATGATGCACGCGCCGCTGTGGCAGGCCCGCGCCTATAGACCGATGCTGCGGCTGACGCTGGCTTATCTGGTCGCGCTGGCGCCGGCGCTGGTGTTGCTCGCCGGCCTGATCCTGTTCACCGAGATGACATATCATTTGAGCGTCAAGCCAACCGAGGGAACAACGATCTCCCTGTTCCACATCACGTTCGACACTGTGAGTATGAAGTCCTGGGTGATCGCCGCGATACTCATCGCCAGCGGGTTCTGGCTGTTCCGCATGACCTGGCCGGTCGTGGGCGCCGCTTGGCACGATGCGTTCGCGCAAGCGCGCGGAGCCGGGAGAACGAAATGACCGCGCCGGCGATCGAGCTCATCGACCTGTACAAGAATTTCGGCGCGACCCAGATCATTCGCGGCGTCAGCCTGGCGGTACCGCCGGGCGAGCGCCACGCCATCATCGGGCCGAACGGCGCCGGCAAATCGACCCTGTTCAACCTGATCAGCGGCCGCTTCACCCCGAGCTCCGGCACGGTCCGACTGAACGGCGACGACGTGACCGGGCTGCCGCCGCACCAGATCAACCGGCGCGGCCTCTCCCGCAGCTTCCAGGTCACCAACATCTTTCCGCGGCTCTCGGTGTGGGAAAATATCCGCTGCGCGGTGCTGTGGTCGCTCGGATACAAGTACGCATTCTGGCGCGGCATCGATGCGACTCCCCGACGTGCGCGCGCGGACCGAAGCCATCCTCGAAGCGATCGACCTCACCGACCGCCGCCGCGTCCAGGCCGGCGTGCTCGCCTATGCCGAGCAGCGCGCCCTCGAGATCGGCATCACCATCGCCGGCGGTGCCGGGATCATTCTGCTCGACGAGCCGAGCGCGGGCATGAGCGTGGCCGAGGCCGCGCGCGCCGTGGCGCTGATCCGCAAGGTCAGCGAGGGCCGCACCCTGATCATGATCGAGCACGACATGGGTGTCGTCTTCGACCTCGCCGACCGCATTTCCGTGCTGGTGTACGGCGAAATCATTGCCAGCGATATTCCGGCGCGGATCAAGCAGGACGCCGCGGTGCAGACCGCTTATCTGGGAACTGCGGCATGATGCTCGACGTCCGCGATCTGCATGCCTATTACGGCAAAAGCCACATCCTGCGGGGCGTCTCGCTTTGCGTCGGCACCGGCGAGATCGTCAGCGTTCTCGGCCGCAACGGCGTCGGCCGCTCGACCACATTGAAGGCGATCATGGGCGACGTGCCGCCGCACGGCTCGGTCATCTTCAAGGATGAAGCCATCACCGGGTTGAAGCCGTTCGAGATCGCGCAGCGGGGCATCGGCTACGTCCCCGAGGATCGCGCCATCTTTCCGACGCTGACCGTCGAGCAGAATCTCATTCTCGGCGTCAAGGCCGGCAAGAAGGCGTCGCGATGGTGCATGGCCGACACCTATCAGCTGTTCCCGCGACTCGAGGAGCGCGCCAAAGCGCCGGCCGGCGTGATCTCCGGCGGCGAACAGCAGATGCTGACGATCTGCCGGACGCTCATGGGCGACCCCGATCTCATCATGATCGACGAGCCGACCGAGGGGCTGGCGCCGCAAATGGTCGAGCGCGTCGCCAACCTGCTGCAGAAGATTGCGGAGCGCGACATCTCCATCCTGCTGGTGGAGCAGAAGCTCACCATCGCCATGCGTATCTCGCATCGCGTCTATGTGATGGGCCACGGCTGCATGGTGTTCGAGGGCACTCCGGCCGAGCTGGCCGCCGACTCCCAGGTGCGCCAAGCCTGGCTCGAAGTGTGAGCACAGGCCTCGCTGCAATCCGCGGATCGCGCATTTCAAATCCGGTTCGCGGACGAGCGCCCGCGCCCCGGAATGAACGCGTCGGAGGTAAACTACTTCGCCTTCTCGTAGGGATAGATGACGTCGCCGGTCTTCTGGTCGGCAGGGGTCAGCACCGTCTGATAGCTCATGCCTCTCCAGGTTTCGAGGTCCGCGGCGTCGGTGATGCCGTGATACTGCACCTCCAGCATCTCGGACTTGGTCCATTCGCCGTTCTTGCCGAACCTGACATCGGCCATGATGGTCTTGAACTCATGGCTGCGCAGGTAGTCGGCGATCTTGTCGTCGTTGATGCTCTTGGCGCCTTCGACCGCTTCCCCCAGCACCTGAAGATAGGCATAGCCCCAGCCGCCGAGATAATAGCCGAGCGGGTCGACGCCCTCGGCCTTGGCGCGTTCCTGGTAAGTCTTGAAGAACGCGGCCGCCGGCGCCATCAATTTCGGCGACGGCACCCAGGTCTCGTAGTTCACGATGCCGTTGAGCTTGGACTTGAGCTTGTCCTTGAACACAGTCGCCTGCAGTCCGACCATGGAGCCGCCGAACATCTTCGGCGTGAGGCCGAGCTCATTGGCGGACAGCACAATGCCGACCGAGCTCAGCGGATAGGAGCAGACCACCACGAGGTCCGCATTGACGGCCTGCAGCGCGCGGACGATCGGCGAGAAGTCGGTCGTGTTCGGCGGGAAGGTCTTGTCGTAGATGATCTTGAAGCCGTAGGTTTTCGCGTTGTCGCGGGCGCCTTCGCAGGCGTTGCGCGCGAACTCGGCGTCCTCGGCCGCGAGCGCAACGGTTTGCGGCTTCGGCTTCTGCGCCGCCGCAACCTGGAAGAAGCCCTCGGTGAAGGACGCTTTGGTGTCCGGACCGGTCGGCAGCATCGAGAAGTATTTCGGATAGTGGAACTCGCTGTTCAAACCGAGCGCGAACAGGCTGATGAAGAGTCTTGCCCTTCTGCATGATCACCGGCATGGCCGGCGCGTTCATATTGGTCGCGTAGCCCCCGACGACAAGGTCGACCTTGTCGACGTCGAGAAGCTTCGTGTAGATGCCCGGCACCGTCGCCGGGTTGGACTGGTCATCGTAGTAGATGAGCTTGACGGGCCGGCCGAGCAGGCCGCCCTTGGCGTTGGTTTCCTCTTCCCAGATTTTCGGCGCCGAGCAGAGCTTGCTTGCCGTTGGGCGCCAGCGGGCCGGTGAGCGCCATGCTGAAGCCGATTTTGATCGGCTCGCCGCTTTGCGCGGAAGCCGGAGCGGTCGCCGCAGCGAACCCGGCAGCGACCATAGCCGCGCCGATTACGCCGGTAACGCCGCGCCGTGTAACGCGATAACCCATGGTTTCCTCCCAAATGGCTTTTTTCGAATTTACGCCCTGGCGGGCCGCCGCGATCGCGGCACGACGCGCACAGCTCGTCGCACAATGCCCTGCTTCAACATGCATGAAAAGGGACCGTGGCAATCTGCCCCGGCGCGGGCTGCCGCCCACAGGGCGGCTCCGAAGCCGGACAGACCCCTTGTCGAAGGGCTCGCTTCGATTTACTATACGGCTGCTCGAGGCGGCGCGATCAGTTTCTGGACAGCTCCCTCGCGTATGAAAAAAGGAAACGACCATGGCCTGGACCACTCCGACCCTCGTCGAAATCTGCATCGGCCTCGAGATCAACGGCTATCTGCCGGCCGAGTTCTGATCCGCAGCTTTCGTCTACCGCAATCCCCGTGAATGGGGCGCCTGACCGCCATCGTCCTCGGTGCTGCGGCAGGCGGTGGCTTTCCGCAATGGAATTGTCAGTGCCCGGTCTGCCGCCTCGCCTGGGCCGGCGACCGGCGAGCAAAGCCGCGCACGCAAGCAAGCCTCGCCGTCTCGGCTGACGGCGAGCATTGGATTTTGCTCAACGCCTCCCCAGACCTGCGCGCGCAGCTCTTGGCAACACCTGCACTGCAGCCGCGGCCCGGCGCGCGCGGCAGTCCGATTACCGCCGTGGTCCTGACCGGTGCCGAGGTCGATCAGGTGGCCGGGCTGCTGACGTTGCGCGAACGCCAGGGTTTCACCGTATTTGCCACCGCCGACACACTTGCGGCGCTTGCCGCCAATCCGATCTTCGGGGTGCTGGCCGCCGATCTGGTGACGCGCCAGGCCGTGGCGCGAGGGCGAGAGCTTTTCCCTGCCGGGCGGCCTTGATGCCGAGCTGTTCGCCGTTCCCGGCAAGGTGGCGCTCTATCTCGAAGGGCGACGACCCTGCGCTTGCCGCCGAAACCGGCGCCAATGTCGGCGTCGAACTGGTCTGCGGGGCGCGGCGGCTGGTTTACGTGCCCGGCGCCGCCGGCATGACGGCAGCCTTGCGCGCGCGGCTCGCCCGCGCCGACGTTGTGCTGTTCGACGGCACACTGTTCGTCGACGACGAAATGATCTTGACCGGCACCGGCGGCAAAACCGGCCGGCGCATGGGTCACATGCCGGTCGACGGCGAAGACGGCACGCTCGCCGCGCTCGCCGGCCTTCCCGGCCGCCGTATTTTGACGCATATCAACAACACCAACCCGATCCTGATCGAGGGTTCCGTCGAACGGCGCAAGGTCGAGGACGCCGGGATCGAGATCGCGGAGGACGGGATGGAGATCGTGCTGTGAAGACACTGAGTGCCGAAGAACTCGAAGCCCGGCTGCGCGACATCGGTGCGCGGCGCTATCACCGGCTGCATCCGTTCCACAAGCTCTTGCACGGCGGCGCCTGCGACAAAGGCCAGGTCCAGGCCTGGGCGCTCAACCGCTATTATTATCAGGCGATGATCCCGGTGAAGGATGCGAGCCTGATCGCCCGCTGCGACGATCCGGCTACCCGCCGCGAATGGCGCAGCCGCCTGGTCGATCACGACGGCACGCGCGAGGGCGAAGGCGGCATCGCGCGCTGGCTCAAGCTCACCGACGGGCTGGGCCTTGACCGCGACTATGTCGTGTCGCTGCGCGGGATGTTGCCGGCGACGCGCTTTGCGGTCGACGCCTATGTGCATTTCGTGCGCGAGAAAACCCTGCTCGAAGCGATCGCCTCGTCGCTGACGGAATTGTTCTCGCCGCAGATCATCGGCGAGCGCATCGAGGGCATGCTGAAGAACTACGATTTCGTGACGGCGGAGACGCTGGCCTATTTCTCGCAACGTCCGCCGCAGGCCGAGCGCGACTCGCGTTTTGCCCTCGACTACGTCAAACGGCACGCGCACACGCCGGAAGCACAGTACAGCGTGCTTTGCCGCGCTGGAATTCAAATGCGACGTCCTGTGGGCGATGCTCGACGCGCTGTATCACGCTTATGTCGCGCCCAGGCAAGTTCCGCCCGGCGCGTTTGTCCCGCACGATTAGGCGGCGGCAGTGGTCGAGACATCACCTGAAATCGCCGCCGATGCGCGTCCGCGCCTGCCGCACGGCGTTCGGCTGGTCCACGACGAGGCGCAGGGCGGATGGGTGCTGCTCGCTCCCGAGCGGATATTCAAGGCCGACGCCATCGCCGCCGAGGTCGTCAAACGCTGCACCGGCGAGGCGACCTTCGCCGCCATCGTCGACGATCTGGCAAAAACGTTTGCGGCGCCGCGCGAGCGGATCCTCGCCGATGTCACCACCCTGCTGCGCGGCCTTGCCGACAAAAGGCTCCTGGAATTGTGATACAATTCCGCCAGCCGTCATTCCGGAAGCCGCCTAGCGGCTGTCCGGAATCCATAAACCCAGACCAAGCAGTACCGATTGTGGTTATGGATTCCGGGCTCGCGCCTCACGGCGCGCCCCGGAATGACGGGTTACGATTGTGAAAAAGTCCGGGTATCACGTGACTTCGTCCAGTCCTCCTCTGCACAGCCCCCTCGGCCTTCTGGCCGAGCTGACGCACCGTTGTCCACTGGGCTGTCCGTATTGCTCCAATCCCTTGGCGCTCGATCCGCGGGCGGACGAGCTCGACACGCAAACTTGGGCGCGGGTCTTCGCCGAGGCCGCAGCGCTTGGCGTGCTGCAGGTGCATCTATCCGGCGGCGAGCCGGGCGCGCGGCGCGACCTTGTCGCCCTCACGGCGGCCGCGCATGCCGCCGGCCTTTACACCAATCTCATCACTTCTGCGGTCGGCGTCACCGCGGAAACGTTGCAGGGGCTCGCCGAAGCCGGTCTCGATCATGTGCAGATTTCGATCCAGGACAGCGAGCCCGCGTCCGCCGACCACATCGCCGGCTACCAAGGCGCCTTCGCGCGCAAACGCGCGCTCGCCGCCGAGGTCGTCAACCTGAAAATTCCGCTGACCATCAACGCCGTGATGCACCGCGCCAACATCGATCGCATCGAGGATATGGTGGCGCTCGCGCTCGCGCTCGGCGCCAGCCGCGTCGAGATCGCGCATGCGCAATATTACGGCTGGGCGCTGAAGAACCGCGCCACGCTGATGCCGAGCGCCGAGCAGGTCAGGCGCGCGGCCACCGCGGTCGAGGAACTGCGCCGCCGGCACCACGGCGAGATCGTCATCGATGCCGTCGTGCCGGATTATTACGCGCGGCTGCCGAAGCCTTGCGTCGGCGGCTGGGGGCGGCGTTCGCTCAATGTGACGCCGGCCGGCAAGGTGCTGCCGTGCCACGCCGCCGAGTCGATACCCGGCCTCGAGTTCTGGTCGGTGCGCGAGCATTCGCTTGCCGACATCTGGGCGAATTCGCCGGCCTTCAACGCCTTTCGCGGCACCGACTGGATGCAGGAGCCGTGCCGAAGCTGCGCGCGGCGCGATATCGATTTCGGCGGCTGCCGTTGCCAGGCCTTCGCATTGACCGGTGACGCGCGCGCAACCGACCCGGTGTGCCATCTCGCACCCCATCACGATGAAGTCGCCGCGCTGGCAGCGGTGCGGAACGACGCGCCTTACATCTACCGGCGGATGTAACGGTTCTTGTCGGGTTGTTTCTGCCGCGCCGGCTTGGCGCTTACCCGTTTTCTCTCGCCGCTCCCAGTGGATTTTCGATTTGGTTTCGCACGGCAACAGGCTAAAATCGTCTGTTGCCAGAGGCAGCGCCAGCGACTTTCAGCCGGTCGCACCAACGGAACGCCGAGCATGACGGAACTTTTCATCAACGGCAAAACCTACGAAGTGGACGTCGAACCCGAAACGCCCTTGCTGTGGGTGCTGCGCG
Source organism: uncultured Alphaproteobacteria bacterium (assembly GCA_963721025.1). GTDB lineage: Bacteria > Pseudomonadota > Alphaproteobacteria > Rhizobiales > Xanthobacteraceae > BOG-931. The sequence goes on from CAVRHN010000008.1 coordinate 70,978, forward strand.
ACACGATCGGGCTGACCGGCACGAAATACGGCTGCGGGATTGCCCAATGCGGCGCCTGCACGGTCCATATCAACGGCGTGGCCACCCGTTCGTGCCAGGTCCCGGTCGGCACGCTGGGCGCCGAGGAGATCACGACGATCGAGGCACTGGCGCAGCACGGCATGCTGCACCCGGTTCAGAAAGCCTGGCTCGATCATGACGTGCCGCAATGCGGCTATTGTCAAAGCGGAATGATGATGGCGGTGGCGGCGCTGCTCAAGCAGAAGCCTAAGCCGACGGATGCCGATATCGACGCGGCGATCACCAATATCTGCCGCTGCGGCACTTATCAGCGCATCCGCACCGCCATCCATGCCGCCGCCGAGGCGTGACAGCGAGGCGCGGGGATGCGCACTGTCGGTACCCTCCTGCTGCTGATCCTGGCCGGTGTCGCGGCGTTGTCCGCGGCCGCAGCGGCGGCCGAGCAAGTCGATCTCCTGCTGGTGCTGGCGGCCGACGTCTCGCGCAGCGTCGACAGCGCCAAATTCCAGCTGCAACGCGAGGTTATGCCGCCGCCGTCTCCGATCCCCGCGTACTCGATGCCATTCGATCAGGGCGTAACGGCCGCGTCGGACTGACATTCGTCGAGTGGTCAGGGGTCGGCTCGCAGCGGGTCCTGATCGACTGGACGACCATCGGCGACGCCGAATCGGCGAAGGGTTTCGGCGACCGCTTGTTGGAGGCGCCGCGATCGTTCGCGAACCGCACGTCGATCAGCGGCGCGATCGAGTTCGCCATGGAGCAGTTCGCCCGCGCCCCCTATGAATCCGCTCGCCGGACGGTCGACATCTCTGGCGACGGCACCAACAATGCCGGCCGCGACGTGACGCTGGCGCGCGACCAAGCCGTTGCCCAAGGCGTCACCATCAACGGTCTTGTCATCCTCAGCGAGACCCCGTTGGCGTGGAATCCCGACCACACCAATCCGCCGGGCGGCCTGGAAAATTATTACCGCAACAACGTCATCGGCGGTCCCGGCGCCTTCGTCCTGGTGGCGGAGAACTTCAACTCATTCGGCCAAGCGATCATCAAGAAGATGATCGCCGAGGTGGCAAAGGCAGGCGCCAGACCAACGCTCTATGCGGCGGTCCATTGACGGCCCAGGTCCGCAAACGCAAGGCGGCGTTCGGCGGCTGCCAGGCAGCGTGTCAGCCGGGCCGCTTTTACCCTTTTGCAGCAACACTTTGACCTGCCCCGCCGCGACTGCGGCCACGAAAGCGACACAGATGTCGGGCATCTTTGCCACTCACCTGCCGAACCGTATATTTGATCGGCCCAGCGAACATCGGAAACGCATCCTGTGACCGCGGCTATTGGCTTGAAACGCCTGGCGATTGCCATTGCTGCCGCGATCGCGGCGGTGTTCATCACCTTGATGGCGCTGTCCTTTCTTATCCCGGCCGCGTCGGTACGCGACGCGGTCGCCAAGGAGATCCATACGGTCACCGGCCTCGACCCGGTGCTGCGCGGCGACATCTCGGTGTCGCTGTTTCCCTCCGGCACTGTAAGTTTCCGCAGCGTCCTGCTCGGCGACGGCGGGACCGGCAAGTCCGCCCTGACCGCCGACCAATTGATTGCGCACTTGCGCTATTTTCCATTGCTCGCCGGGCGGATCGAAATCGCCGACGTGGCGCTGGTGCGGCCAACGATCACCGTGACGTTCCTGCCCAACGGCCAATCGAACTGGTCGGGGCTGATGCGATCGCTCGCCCGCGCGCTCGAGCCCAATCCCGGGCGCACCGGATCGTTCTCGGAGATCGGCATCCATGACGGCACAGTCGTGATCCACGGTCAACGCACGGGCAAGGATTTCACCGACCGCCTCAATGGCGTTGATTTCCAGCTTGCGTGGCCGTCGATCTCGCGCAGTTTCGGCGCTAACGGCCGTTTCGTGTGGCATGACGAACCGGTCGACGCGAGCCTCACCCTCAGCGATTTTCTCGCGGCGCTCAACGGCGAGCGCTCGGGCGTCAAGCTCCGGCTGTCCGGCGCACCGGCGAAAGTGGCGTTCGACGGCACAATCAGCGATCAGCCAACGTTCAAGGCCGACGGCACGCTGAGCGTGGAAGCTCCCTCGCTGCGCGACGCGCTGCGCTGGACCGCGACAAGCGAGCTGCCGTTCGGCGGCTTCGGGCGCTTCGCGCTGCGAGCGCAGAGTAGCCTCACCGCCGGCTTGATGTCGCTGTCCAGCGTCAACGTCGAGCTCGACGGCAATACCGCCGAAGGCGTGATTACGCTCTCGACCGACAATCGCAACGTGCAGGGCACGCTCGCGGTCGACGCGCTCGATCTGACGCCGTATGTGTCCGGAATTCGTCTGTTGGCCGCGAACGAACGCACCTGGGATCGACTGCCGATCGCGCTTGACGGATTCGCCGATTTCGATCTCGATCTGCGGCTGTCGGCCGCCAGCGTCAAGATAGCCACCTCGCAATTGGGCCGCACGGCGGTCTCCGCCAACATCCGCAACGGCAAGCTCGACCTGACAATCGGAGAATCGCAGGCCTTCGGCGGCATTGCCAAAGGCTCTCTCGGGCTTGCCAGCGCCAATGGCGGCGTTGCGGTGGCCTCGCACCTGCAATTCGTCGATGTCGATCTCGAAAACTGTCTCGGCCAGATCTTCGGGATCCGCAAGCTCGCGGGCCGGGGCAATCTGGCGCTCAACATCGAAGGATCGGGACCCTCCGTGCTCGGCGTGACCAATTCGCTTAACGGCACGGCGAGCCTCACGGCCCATAACGGCGCGCTCGCCGGCATCAACGTCGAGCAATTGCTGCGCCGGCTCGAGCGTCGACCGCTGTCCGGCAACGGCGATTTCCGCAGCGGACGAACCCCGTTCGACCGGCTTGCGCTCAACGTCAAGATCGAACGGGGCGAGGTATCCATCGAAGACATGCATCTCGACGGTCCGGCCGTGCGGCTTGCGGTCGGCGGCCAAGTCTCCGTGCCGGCGCGCGATCTTGATCTGAAAGGAGTCGCGACCCTGGTTTCCAACGCGACCGCCAGCGAGTTCGACCTGCCGTTCGTCGTCCAGGGTCAATGGGACGACCCGATCATGCTGCCGGATCCGCAGAGCTTGATCCGCCGCTCGGGCGCAGCCGCACCGCTGCTCGACGCCATCAAGGCCCGCAACGCGGGGGCCGCCGTCCGCTCGGTGATCGACAAGCTTTTTGCGGCTCCCGGAGCCGCCACGGCGCCAAAGCCGGCAACGCCCAACAGCCCGAACTAGCTCCAGACTCATCCTCGTGCCGAGGCGCCCCGCGTGGCGGCGAGCTTGGCGAGCAGCGAAGCGGCGATCACGGCGATGCCGACCACGCCGACCATGATGCTGCACACGGCGTTAATCTCCGGCTTCACCCCGAGGCGAACCTCGGAATAGATGCGGATCGGCAGCGTGGTCGCGCCCGGCCCGGTCGTGAAGCTGGCGATGACGAGATCGTCAAGCGAGAGCGCAAAAGCCAGCATCCAACCGGCGGCAATGGCCGGCAGGATCAGCGGCAACGTCACCGCGATAAAGGTGCGCAGCGGCGAGGCACCGAGATCCATCGCCGCCTCCTCCAGGCTCATGTCGAAGTCTACGAGCCGCGCCTGCACGATCACGGTGACGAAACACATGGCCATGGTGGTGTGCGCAATCGCCACCGTCCAGAAACCGCGATCGACGGCGACGGCGACGAACAGCAGCAAGAGCGACAGCCCGGTAATCACCTCCGGCATGACCAGCGGCGCATAGATCATCGCCGCGAACGGCAGCCGGCCGCGGAAGCGTCCGAAACGCACCAGCGCCAGCGCCGCCAGCGTCCCCAAAAACGTCGCGGCGGTCGCCGAAACGAGCGCCAGGCGCAAGCTGATGAAGGCCGATTCGACGAGCGGCGCATCGTCGACGAGTTCGGCGTACCAGCGCGTCGACCAGCCGCCCCACACCGTCACCAAACGCGACGCGTTGAACGAATAAATCACCAGAATGACGATCGGCAGATAGAGGAATGCGACGCCGAGCAGAATTGACAGTAGATTGAAGGTGGACACTTTGCGCATCGTCATTCCCGCTCCAGGGCCCGCATCGCCTGGTTCTGATAGATGACGATCGGCGTGACCAGCAGGCACACCAGCACGACGGCAACCGCCGAGGCGGCCGGCCAATCCTTGTTGCCGAAGAATTCCGTCCAGATCGTCTGGCCGATCATCGGCGACTGCGAACCGCCGAGCAGATCGGGAATGACGAACTCGCCGACGATCGGGATGAAGCACAATAGCACGCCGGCGAGCAGGCCCGACGACGACAGCGGCAGCGTCACCAGCCAGAAGATCTTCCAGCGCGGGCAGCCGAGATCGGCCGCCGCCTCGCGCAGCGATTCGTCGAGTTTCTCCAGCGTGGCGTAGAGCGGCAGCACCATGAACGGCAGATAGGAATAGACCATTCCGATATAGATCGCGGTGTCGGTCGCGAGCCAGGCCGGCGGCTCCTTGACGATCGAGAGTGCCAAGAGCGTTTGGTTGAGCGGTCCGTCATGCTGCAGGATGTTCATCCAGGCGTAGATGCGGATTAGCAGCGAGGTCCAGAACGGCAGCACGACAAGGACGACGAGCACCACCTGCCAGCGCCGCGGCGTGCGCGCCATCGCGTAGGCGATGGGATAGCCGATGAAGATGAGAATGAGGGTGGAGAACGCGGCGATCTCCACGCTCTTCATATAAGACAAGAGGTACAGCCGATCGGAACCGATCAGCACGTAATTGTCGAGCGACAGTGCGGCGAAAAAAGCCTTCAGCCCCGGCCAGCCGGCCGCGAGGTCGAGCACCGGCACGTAAGGTGGCTGCGCGATCGCCGTCTGCGACAAGCTGATCTTGAGCACGATCAGGAACGGCACCAGGAAGAAGGCGAGCAGCCACAGATACGGAATCCGCACGACCAGGCTTTGCCAAAACGAGCGCCCGTGGTGTCGCTTCATGGTGTCCGCTTCGTCGTCATTGCGTGAGCACGATCGCGGCCTCGGGCGGCCAGCTCAGCCACACTTGATCATCGAACGTGACCGCGCGCCCGGCGATGCGGCCGACATTGGCGATCGCCGCCTTGACCAGCGAGCCGTCGCGGACCCGCACCTGGTAGATCGACGTGTCGCCGAGATAGCCGATGTCGACGACCGTCCCGGCAACGCAATTGTCGAGGCCCGGCAACGGCGGCTCCCGCGCGATGCGGACCTTCTCCGGCCGCACAGCGGCCCAAACCACCTTGCCCGGCTCGGCGTCGACCTTGGCGGCGACGCGCACGCGGCCGGCGGCCGTGCCCTCGACGCTCTGATAATCGTCGCCGAGACGGCCCTCGAACAGGTTGATGTCGCCGACGAAATCGGCGACCCAGCGCGAATTCGGCCGCTCGTAGACTGCGGCGGGCGGCGCCACCTGCATGAGCCGGCCGCGATCCATCACGCCGATGCGGTCGGCGACGATCATCGCTTCGCTCTGGTCGTGGGTGACGATGATGAAGGTGAGGCCAAGCTCCCGTTGCAGCTCCATCAGCTCGAACTGGGTTTCGCCGCGCAGCTTCTTGTCGAGCGCTGCCATCGGCTCGTCGAGCAGCAGCACGCGCGGGCGCTTGACCAGACAGCGCGCCAGCGCCACGCGCTGGCGCTGGCCGCCGGAAAGCTGGTGCGGCTTGCGGCCGCCAAAGCGTTCGAGCTTGACCAGGGCCAGCATGTCAGCGACGCGCTGCGCGATGTCCTGCTTCGGCAGGCCTTCCTGCTTGAGGCCGAAGGCGACATTAGCCTCGACGGTGAGGTGCGGGAACAGCGCGTAGCTCTGGAACATCATATTCACCGGCCGCCGATGCGGCGGCACGGCTGCAAGATCGGCTCCGTCGAGCAGGATGCGGCCGGTGTTCGGCCGCTCGAAGCCGGCGATCAGCCGCAACAACGTGGTCTTGCCGCAGCCCGAGGGGCCGAGCAGGGCGAAGAACTCGCCCTCAAAAACGTCGAGCGACAGATGATCGACGACCGCGGTACCGCCGAAGCGTTTGGTCAGGACTTCGATGCGCAGCAGCGGACGCAGATTCGGATCGGTCCACGGCGCAAAATCTCGTTTCGATCCGACGCTCTGCATTCCCCAGCCGCGGCGTGCGGGAAAATCCCGCCGGCTTTGTAACGCGATTCCCAATGGTCGACAAACCGCGCGCCGTGGGCGTGATCGCGCTCGCAGAATATCAAATCCCGGCCTTGCCTCCGCTCCGGGATCGGCGATGATGCGATATGGACTTTCGCGATCGTCACGTGGTGATCACCGGCGGCGCCGGCGCGCTCGGCACCGCCGTCGTCACCGCACTGGCGGAGGCCGGCGCCATTTGCCACGTGCCGTGCTTTGACGACGCCGAGGCGCAGCGCTTTCCGCTGCGCGGACACCAGCAAGTCGTGCTCGGCGTCACCGGCAGTCTTGCCGACGAGACCTCCGTCAACCGCTTCTACCAGGGGAGCGCGCCGCTCTGGGCATCGATCCAGCTCGCCGGCGGCTTTGCCGCGGCGCCGCTCTCGGAAACCAGCGTGGCGACGTTGCGCCAACAGATCGACATGAATCTCGTCAGTTGCGTCCTCTGCTGCCGCGCCGCGGTCAACGCCATGACCGGCAATCCCGCAGGCCGCGGCGGCCGTATCGTCAATGTCGCGGCCCGCGCGGCGCTGGAATGGCGAAGCGGCGCCGGTATGACCGTCTACACCGCGAGCAAGGCGGCGGTCGCCGCGCTGACCGCGGCGCTTGCCGAAGAGGTGGCCAAGGACGGCATTCTGGTCAACGCGGTGGCGCCCTCGATCATGGACACGCCGGCCAACCGCAAGGCCATGCCCAAGGCCGATTACGGTGCTTGGCCGAAAGTCGAGGAGGTCGCCGCGACCATCCTGTTCCTCGCCTCGCCGGCCAACCGCGTCACCCGCGGCGCTGTGGTGCCGGTGTACGGAAAGTCGTAGATCTTGGTTCGAGCATGATCTTTTCCGAACACCGGTATCCACTTTTCGGGATCTTGCTCTAATACCCCGGCCACAATCCCGGCGTCGCTAGTTCGAGCAGATGGCCGTCGGGATCGCGGAAATAGACGCTTTCGCCGCCGCGCGGCCATTTGGTGCGGCCTTCGATGGCAATATCCGCCGCTAGGAGCCGCTCCTCCCATGCCGCCAGCTCCTCGGCGGCGATCGAAAACGCGATATGCACCGGCCCATGACCGTCATGCGGCGGGATGGTGCCGCCGGGCAGCTGCACGGTTTCGAACGAGCGGCCGCGCAGGAACAAGAGCAGCACCCCGCGCCCGCCGACATCGTAAGCGCACAGCCGCTGATCGCGGTAGATGCTGTTTAGCCCGAGCACCTGCTCATAGAACGGACAGGCACGCTCGAACTCTTCGACATAGAGCGAGGTTTCCAGAATGCCGAGCAGGTTGGGCATGGGCGACAATCTTTACCCCGAGATCGGGACCACCTTCTACCCCGAGATCGGGACCACCTCGCGCGCCGGCGTGCGCAGGAGTCGGGTCACGGCGCCGGCGGCGACCACGGCGTGCTGCTGCGCATAGGCCTCGTGGTTTTCCTCGATGTAACCGAGATCGTAGAGGTAATTCACCATCAGCCCGTGGGATTGCCCGAGCGCGCGGTCGGAGGTGTCGGCGGGCCAGTCGAGCCGTTCCAGCCGCGCGCCATTGCCGAGATGGAAGCGGGCGACCGCGTCGACCGGCACGCCGCGGCTGTTGCGCGCGCGCACATAGTACCAGGCGGCGGCGCGAAGGAGCGGCGCGCGGATCGTTTCCACCAGATCCGGCTGGCGCCACCAATGGGTTTGGTCGAGCGCGGTGAGCGCCGCGCGATCCTCCTCATCGAGCGCCGGCGAGGCGGCGCTGGCGCGCTCGCGCTTGAGCCATTCGGCGAAGTTCGGCGCCGGCGACAGCGTCACGTAGGTGGAAATGCGGGGAATCTCACGCGAGACCTCCTCCACTACCTGCTTGATGAGGAAGTGACCGAACGTCACGCCGGCAAGGCCGCGCTGGCAATTGGTGATCGAGTAGAACACCGCCGTACTGGCCCGCTCCGGCACGACGGCCTCGCGCCGATCGGAAAGAATCGGCGCGATCGCCGTCGGAATCTCGCGGGTCAGCGCCACCTCGACAAAGATCAGCGGCTCGTCGACCAGCGCCGGATGGAAGAAGGCATAGCAGCGGCGGTCCGGCGGGTCGATGCGGCGGCGCAGGTCGTCCCAGTCGCGGATCTTGTGGACGCCTTCGTAGCGGATGATCTTTTCCAGGATCAAAGCCGGCGTCGACCAGTCGATGCGGCGCAGCACCAGGAAGCCGCGGTTGAACCATGAGGCGAACAAATGAACAAAGTCGGCGTCGACGACGGCGAGATCGTCGCGATGATCCAACGCGTCGAGCAGTTGCTCGCGCATGCGCACCAGCGCCGCGGTGCCGCCGGGCGCCAGATTGAGGCGGCGAAACAGTTCCAGCCGGCGCGGCTCGGTGGCGCGATGCAGTTCGTTCGCGGTATCGGAGGACGGCGACTGCCGCCAGGCGGCGATCGCGGCATCGATGCGGGCGGGATCGTGGCCGAAGGTTTTCGCCAGCACCTCGAAAAAGGCGATGCGCGGCCCGGTGGTCAGCGCGGCATAGTTCGCCAGAATCTCGTTGGCCAGCGCCACGCCGGAGGCCTCGCCGCGCCCGGAAAGCAGCGCCTCGCAAAGCTCGACCAAGCCATCCGAGCGCCCGCGCGCCGGCTCACGCCGGATCAAGGCGCGGCTGCGTTCGGCGATGCTCTGCAGCATCTCGCCGAAGAACGAGGTGTTCAGCGCAACCATCCCATCAGCCCTTCCGCCCGGTATGAAACAGCTAATGATCTCCGGCGGCCAAGGCAAGCGGCGGCAAGCTCGTCCCTCTCTCCGACCATCGCCGCATGCGGGGCTGGGGATCGCAGCGGCACTGGTAGACAAATTGGCGCCGCTTTGTCAGTTAACGGGCGCGCGGCAAGCCGCCGCGAAGCGTTGAGGAGCTGTCCATGCCGGGACCATTGGCCGGTCTGCGAGTGCTGGAGCTTGCCCGCATCCTGGCCGGGCCGTGGGCCGGCCAAATCCTGGCCGATCTCGGCGCCGACGTGATCAAAGTCGAGCGCGCCGGCGCCGGCGACGATACCCGCAGCTGGGGCCCGCCTTTCGTTCCCGCCGCCGACGGCGGTCATCTCGGCGCCGCTTATTTCCACGGCACCAACCGCGGCAAGCGTTCCATCGAGCTCGATTTCGAGAGCGCAGACGGGCGCCGCATCGTAAAGAAACTCGCGGCGCGCTCGGACGTGTTGCTGGAGAACTTCAAGGTCGGCAATCTCGCCAAGTTCGGTCTCGATTATGCCAGCCTCGCGCCCGATAACCCGCGGTTGATCTATTGCTCGGTGACCGGTTTCGGCCAAACCGGCCCCTATGCGACGCGCCCCGGCTACGATCTAATGGCGCAGGGTATGGGCGGCTTCATGGATCTGACCGGCAACCCCGACGACGAGCCGTTGCGCGCCGGGGTGCCGGTTTCCGATATTTTCACCGGCGTCTATTCGGCGGTCGGCATCCTGGCGGCGCTGGCGCGGCGGGAGAAGACCGGACGCGGCGGCTATGTCGATACCGCGCTGATCGATTCGACTGTGGGCGTGCTGGCCAACCAGGCGCTCAACTACCTGATCTCCGGGAAAGTGCCGCACCGCATGGGCAACGCCCACCCCAACATTACCCCCTACCAGGTGTTTCCGGTCGCCGACGGCCACATCATCATCGCCAGTGGCAACGACAGCCAGTTCGCCAAACTGTGCGCCGTGCTGGGCGAGCCCGAACTCGCCAAGGACCCGGCCTATATCGACAACACGGCGCGGCTCGCGCATCGCGCCGAATTGGTCGATCGCATCTGCAAGCTGACCGCGCGCATGTCGCGCACCGAACTCTTGGACAAGCTCGAAGCCGTCGGCGTGCCGGCCGGCCCGATCAACGATCTCGCCCAGGTCTTCGCCGACCCTCAGGTCATCCATCGCGGCATGAAGATCGAGGTGCCGAGCGCCGCCGCCAAGGCCGGGACTATTCCCGGCGTGCGCACGCCGATCATGATCGACGGCGCGCCGATGGCGGCGGAACGCCCCTCGCCGCGGCTCGGCGAGCATACCGCCGAAATCCTGCGCGAGATCGGGGAAACATAGTCCACTAGCTTGCTGAGTGGAGCATGATCTTTTCGGAAACCGGCATCCACCCCCGGATCGCGTCCGGGGGCAGGCTTTTTCCGAATCATGCTCTACGCAATTGTCGGCAGCCGATAGGTGCGCTTGGCGGTATTGAAGAACAGCGCCGCCTTGTCGTCGGCACTGTAAGCCGCCGTCAGCTTCTTGAACGCGTTCCACAGGATGCCGTAGTTGCAGTAAACCTTGTCGACCGGAAAGTTGCTCTCGAACATCGCCCGCTGCGGGCCGAACGCCTCGATGCAGGTTTCGACGTAGGGCCGCCAGGCAGTGGCGAGATCGTCCGCGGATGGCGGCAGCGGCTGGTCTTCGAAGCCAAAACCGAAGAGGCGCATGCCCATGCCGCCGAGCTTGACGCATACGTTCGCGCATGCGGCGAGCTCACGGATGCTGCGGCGCCAATCGGCAAAAACCTCGTCGCGCCGGCCGGCATAGGCGGTACCGATGGCAAGCGGCGCGCCGATATGGTCGAGCACGATCGTGGTCTCCGGAAAAGCGCGGGCGAGGTCGGTCAGTTCTCCAATTTGGGTGTGGTAATTCCAGGAATCGAAGGACAGGCCGTAGCGCGACAAGCGCGCGAAGCCGGCGCGGAACTTGGCGTCGAGCAACAGCCCCTGTGGATATTTCACCTGAGTCGTTCGGATGGCGGGGTCGGCGTCCCACACAGCCGGGTGGCGCACACCCTTGAAGCGCTCGCCGGCGACCCGCACGTGCGCCTCCAGCATTTCATCCACCTCGGCGCCGAGCAAAAGATCGGCAAAGCCGACGATGCCGGCGCAAAGGCGCGCTGGCCCATACGAATTGCTGGCGCTCATCGCCGCCACGCCGTTGACGAATTCCGTCTCGCCGACGGGCGCGAATTTAGGATCGCCGTCGGCGCGGTACATGGAGCCGCACTGCAGATAGACGGTGGCGCGGACATTATGGCCGCCGGTGTCGATATCGGCTTTGAGCTCGTCGAACAGATAGCGCAAGCCGCGATCCCACAGATGATGGTGCGGATCGATGATCGGCAGGCTCGGTTCGATCGGCTCTTCGCGCCGCAACGCCAGCCAATCTTCGTTGACCTGGTAGATGAACTTCTTTTCGGCCGGCTTTGCCGCGGTCTTCTCGTTCACTGTTGGCCTCCCCGCACCGCCTACCATGTCGTCCCCGTAGCATGGATTGCCAGCACAAATCCGGCAACGGCGAAATGCAAAACGCGCTTCTCGCGGCGCGTTCGTGTCTCCTTATCTTCCCCTCTCCCCGGTGCGGAGAGGGGAAAATGATTTCATTCTCGCGACGCATCCGCGCCCGAGGTTTGGTTGATTCGTTTGCTCCCTCGCCGCGCACGATCCCGAAAAGCTTGCCCTTGGACTTGATCCGAGGGTGGTGTCCGGTTTTCGGACAAGATCATGCGCAAGAAAGAGCAGACGGATGTCAAGCAGATAGTCACAACATCGGCGACTATGGCAACGGCTCGTGCGCAGGGTTAAGTTGCAGGCTTCGCCCGAAGCCAACCTTGCGGGCTATTGGGTTTCGTCGGAATGTTCGGATTTGAAATAGACGTCGACCTGCTGGCCGACGACGAGCGGTCCGGGATCCGGCAAATCGACAACCACCTCCAACACATCGACATCGTTGAACTTGCGCGGATCGCCCGAATTGATCCGGCTCGGGCCGACGACGCGGGCGACGGACGAAACCTTGCCGTCGAACTCACGGCCATGAAACGCCGCAGCGCGAACCAGCACACTCTGGCCGGCCCGGATTCTTCCAATATCCTGCTCGTTCACTTCGGCGCGCACGCGCAAGGCCGACACATCGCCAATGACCAGCAGCGCCGGCTCCAATGACGGCACCGCCAATTCGCCCTTCCTGGCATCGACCCGCAAGACGACACCGTCGGCCGGCGCGCGAATTTGCGTCTTTTCCAGCGCCGCTGCCGCCACGCGCCATTCAGCCTGGGCCACATTGAGTTCGCCTTCCAGGCGGGTCGGCAATGGCGTATCGGTCGATGCCTTGAGCTTGGCGAGCGCGTCCCGCCGCTCGCGCACACGATCTTGCGCACGCGACAAAGCCGCGCGCGCCGCGTCGAGATCGGCCTTCGACGCGCTGCCGGCCCGCAAGTCGGCGGCCGCCTTGTCCAGCGCGGATCGCGCATCGGCGAGACTGCGCTCGGAATCGGCGGCCGCATCCTCGGCCTTTCGCCGTTCCGCCGACGCCGCTGGCGCGGACTGATCGTTGCGGGCGCGCTTGTGCAGGGCGACCTGCGCATCGGCTTCGGCCACGCGCGCCAATGCTTCCTCGTCATCTAGGCGAACCAGCAATTCACCGGCAAACACGTCTTCGTTGGGTTTGACCAGCACGTCGGCAATCCGTCCCCCCGGCAGGGGCGCCGCGATCTTGATCTCGCCCGAGCGCGGCTCGACGCGTCCAAGCGTCACCGCATCCCAGGAGCCTTGTGCCGGTAAGGCTCGTGCCTGTGAGCCCTGCGCCGGTGCACGCTGGGCCGCCGAACCGGACGGCGCCGGGTGCAGTTCATCGGCGCGAAATTTTGGCGCGGATTCCGGTGCCGCCGAAGCGACGCCCAACACAAGGAGCGCCAGCAGCGATAGTTTCTGGTTTCGAGTGCGCATATTACTCCCCCGATCAGCTCGCATATTTCAGAGTGCGGACGGCGCTGAGGTTTGCGCCGCGCCGTTGATCGCTGACGATCCGGCCATCTTCGATGCGAAGAATCCGGTCTGCGAACGGCATGATGCGTGGATCGTGCGTAACGATGAACATCGCCCGCGCCGGATCCTTGGCGATCTCCGCCAGCACCGTCATGACGGCCTGGCCATTCTCGCTGTCCAGCGCCGCCGTCGGCTCGTCTGCCAGGACAACGGATGCATCTCCTACGATCGCTCGGGCAATAGCCACGCGTTGTTGTTCACCGCCGCTAAGCGCGCGCGGAAACGCGTTCGCCTTATGGGACAGTCCAACCGTCGCCAGGGCTTTTTCCGCCTTGACCCGCGCCAGCGGCGAGTGCTCGCCGCGCACATCGAGCGCCAAACGGACATTTTCCGCAGCGGTCAAAGTCGGGAACAAATGATAGGATTGAAACACGAACCCGACATTATCCCGCCGAAGTTCAGCCAGTTGTTCCGAGTTCGAGCCCGGTCGTTGAGCGGCCGCGAATTTGCACCGTCCCGCCCGTCGGCGACAACATGCATCCAAGCACCGAGAGAAGCGTAGTCTTGCCGCTGCCGGATGGGCCCATCAGCAGGGTCAATTGGCCGCCGGCGAGCGACAGATTGATACCTTTGAGCGCGTCGACGCGCCCGGGCCCCTCGCCGAGAGCCATCGCAATGTCGGTTGCCTCGATCATGGTTTTTGTCATTGCGCGAATACCAGGACGGGATCGATGCGCGTCACGACCCTGATGGCCGAAACAGCGGCAATCGCGCACATCGTGACCGTGAGCCCAAACAGGCCGGCGGTCAGCTCGGGGGTCATGACAATGGGCAAGGCTGCATCGGCGGTCATCTTCACCAGCGCCAGATCGATGGACGCAGCCATGGAGAAACCGACGACGGCGCTGATGAGCGCCTGCGCGAGAATGACCTTGAGGATGTACATGCGCGACGAGCCGATGGCGCGCAGCGTTGCAAATTCCTTGAGATGGTCCTTGGTGCTCGAATAGAGCGTCTGCGCGACGATGATCGTGCCGACGATGATACCGAGTATGGCGCTGCCCAGCAGAGCGGCTCCGGCGCCGGTGTCGAACAGCCAGAACACGCGCGTGCGGTGACGAAACTCTGCGGACGTCAACACCTCCGCGTCGGGCAGGCTGGCTGCAAGCCGGCTGCGAACGACTGCGGCATTTGCGTTCGGCGAGATGCGCACGATGTAATAATTGGCTCGGTTGGGCGGCACGCCCAGATAGGTTCGCGCGCGCTCGAGTGACGCGAATACCTGCGGCGTCGTCGTGAATGAGCGGATACCGTTGGTGACCGCGACGACCCGCGCCTTTTGATTGTTGATTTCGGCGCGTCCTCGAATTTGCGCGATTCCGAGTTGCTCGAAATACGACCGGTCGATCGCGACGCCGTCGGGCATCGACAGATCGTCCACACTCCCTTCGACCACGTTCCATGGCTGCAAACCGGCGGAGGTCGTGGGCGCGCCGACGACGAGAACCGGCGTCGATGCGCCTCCATTCGGCTTTCGCCAGGATGCATAACCGACAACGACCGGAATCGCCTGTGTGACCCCGTCGACGGACAAGGCCTGGAGACGCTCGCGCCCGGCCAGCAGCGAGGACCCCTCAAAGCTCTTGGTTTCGGCGGGCACGATCCAGAAATCGGCCTGCGCGTGGTCGATCATTGTCGTGACCATGCGCTCGAAGCTCAGGAAGACTCCGAGCTGAACGGTGACGAGCACGATCGAGAAGACGATCCCAACGACCGTGGCGATCAATCGAACTCGGTCATGAAACAGATTGCGGGATGCAAGCGTGAGGATGAGGGTCATCGCGCCATGCAACAAGTCATGCAACGAATGGGGATTATCTGTAATTCGCGGAACGGCATGACGTTGAACAAATCCTCAATGTCGATGCGGCCACGGTTGGCCGCCGATGATACCGAGATCAAATTCAGCGAACTCGCGATCGGTGGAGTCGAACCCCTACCCGTTATTGCACGTTGCGGGCGTTCGCATCGCTCGCACGGTTCCTGGAAATCCCGAACCCGATCGCATCGATTCTAACCCCTTGGGCAACCCTCCAGTCATTTGGGTAACCCTCCACTCGGGTTCAAGTGCGCTCCGGGCCGAAGATGGTAAAGATGCCCGATCCTTGGCACCGTTGTTTGGGCAATCAATGCGGCGATTGGAGGGCAGTGACGTGATCAATTCGGCCTTTGGAAAGTAGCCCGCACGGAACCAAGCGGACCATCAGCCGAGGTGAAGGTCCTTTTGCCGGGTTTCGTTGGCTCCATCCCCGCTTTTCAAGCTCTGTACGGAATCTCTGACCATGATCGTGAGCAATTGTCTTCCCACATCCTGTTCAATCAGCGTCCATCCCCGATTGAAGTAGAACGACCGCCGCCGGTCACGGGATGCGCAAAGGGAATAGGCTCGGCGTTCAAGTTCGCCCGCAGACGGTCGGCGATATATTCCAGCGGATGACCTTTATCTCTCCACCACGCGTGCCAAATACGATCGGCAACGACGCCAAAGAACTCAGGTTTCTGGCGCAGGTCTGAGATCACAAATCCATGTTGTGAGCGATGGCTATCTGAACCTCTCACTTTCTAGCTCCCGGTCCTCTCGCGCTTTCACCGCATTGAAACGCGGGGCCCGAAACCCCAAACGTTACCTCTCGCGGCCGTCATCGATATCCGATATCCTTCGTGGCTCTCCCGCCTCGTATGGGCGGGCACCTTGAGCCTTCCCCCCGCCCAAGGAGAACGCCATGAACCGCTACACGACGCTTGCGCTCGGCACGATGGCGATGCTGTCGGCGACCTCGTTTGTCGCCTTGGCGCAGACTGCACCGCCGACGTATCAGGCAGACCCATCCGTCTATAAGGTGATTTTCGAGGACCAGAACTTTCGCGTCATCGAGGGCACCTGGAAGAAGGGTCAGCACGACAAGGCCCACTCGCATCCGGTTCCCTCGATCGTCTATGCGCTCAACGATTGCGTCATTCGGCTTTACCAGCCGGACGGCAAGACGCGCGACATCCACAACAAGGCCGGAACGGCGCAGCCGGTGCCGATCACAGCGTCGCATACCTCCGAAAATATCGGTCCGGGCGAGTGCCGTCTGCTGTTCGTCGAGCGCAAATAACTTGGCGCGGCGCCGTCCGATACGGCTTGAAAACTGCAGCAAGCAGCCGCACTGAGCCATCGGGCCGCGCCAAAAAGGCGGACCCGATGGCAAAACCGCGCGAAAATGCCGGGACCGATCCGCCGCCTCAAACAGCGATGCCGAAAACACTGATGCTGGATTTCGCCGGCGCTCGATCCGCGCTACGCTGGCCGCGGATCGGAAAGGCCGCGCGATGATGTTCACCATCGAGTTCTTCCGCGTTCGCGAAAAGGACAAAGCGCGCGCCACGCTCGATCGGATCACGCATATCGCCGCCGATCTGGACAGTGCCAAGATCAAGGCGAGGTCCCTGTTCGAGACTTTGAACCTGGCGCAGAACCCCGATGGCTTGCGGATTTTGGACCAAAACGGCCAAGAGGTATTCTTTTGGACGCCGCAGACGGACGAGGGGGAGGCCTAAGATGATCGACTGGTATCGCGACCTGGAAGCTGCCGAGCGGCGGACCTTCTGGGCATGCTTCGGCGGCTGGGCGCTCGATGCGCTCGACGTGCAGATCTACAGCTTCGTCATACCGGCGCTGATCGCGCTGTGGCACATCACCAACGCGCAAGCCGGATTGCTGGCGACCAGCGCGCTGGTGATTTCCGCCTTCGGCGGCTGGATCGCCGGCATGCTCGCCGACCGCATCGGCCGCGCTCGGCTGTTGATGATCACAGTGGCGTGGTTTGCCTTTTTCACCTTCCTGTCGGGCTTCACCCAGAATTTCGAGCAGCTCTTGATCGTGCGCGGCCTCCAGGGCCTCGGCTTCGGCGGCGAATGGGCCGCCGGCTCGGTGCTGATCGGCGAAGTCATCCGCGCCGGCGATCGCGGCAAAGCCGTCGGTACGGTACAGAGCGCCTGGGCCTGGGGCTGGGGCGCCGCGGCGATCCTCGCCACCATCGTCTTCCAGGTCCTGCCGCAGGAAATCGCCTGGCGCGCGCTGTTCTTCGTCGGCATCCTGCCGGCGTTGCTGCTATTTTACATTCGCCGCAACGTGCCCGAGCCGAAAGTCTTCAAGGAAGCGGCCGGCGCGGCGGAACGGCGTGGCACCTTCGATATTTTCCGCGGCGACCTGTTGCGAACCACCATTCTCGGCGCCGTCCTCGCCACCGGCGCGCAAGGCGGCTACTACGCCATCACCACCTTCCTGCCGACCTTTTTGCGCAGTCAGCGGCATCTCACCGTGCTCGGCACCGGCGGCTACCTGGCGGTGATCATCGTCGGCTCATGGCTCGGCTACATCGCCAGCGCCTATCTCAGCGACGCCATCGGGCGGCGCAAGAACTTCTTCATCTTCGCCATCGGCTCTTTGTTGATCGCGATCGCTTACACGCAGACCGAAATCTCCAACTCGATGATGCTGGCGCTGGGATTCCCGCTCGGCTTCTTCGCCTCGGGCATTTTCAGCGGCATGGGGCCGGTGTTGACCGAGCTGTTCCCGACCAGCGTGCGCGGCGCCGGCCAGGGTTTTTGCTACAATTTCGGCCGCGGCATTGCCGCGTTCTTCCCGACGCTGGTCGGCATGCTGTCGGCCTCGGTCACCTTGGGCACGGCGATCGGCATTTTCGCCGCCATTGCCTATGCCATCGTCATCCTCGCCGCCCTGGTGCTACCGGAGACGCGCGGCCGCGAATTGGTGGCGAACTGAGCCGCTGAGCCGGGCGCCCAGTCAAAGGTCCGTGCCCGATAAACGTAGGACCATTGATGCAAATCAAGGCGGCTCGAGCCAAAGCGCTTAGCGTGCCATCTGGCTCAGCGGGGGTGTTGGCGGAGCCGAGCGGCCTTGACCGAACCGTTAGCGGCTCCGGTCCTGGCCGCTTTTGGTTTTTGGAGCATGATCTTTTCGGAAAACAGGCTTCCACCCTCGGATCAAGTCCGAGGTCAGGCTTTTTCCGGATCATGCTCTGACATCATCCCGCGGCGCGGCGCCCGAGCGGCTTCCAGTCCGGATGACCGCCTATTCGGGCTTGAAATTTATCGCCACGCCGTTGATGCAGTAGCGCAGATGCGTCGGCGGCGGGCCGTCCTCGAAGACGTGGCCGAGATGGCTGCCGCAGCGGCTGCAATGCACCTCGGTGCGCGCCATGCCGTAGCTGCGATCGGTCGAGGTCTCGACCGCACCCGGCACCGGATCGTTGAAGCTCGGCCAGCCGGTGCCGCTCTCGAATTTCTGCTTGGCGGCGAACAACGGCTGACCGCAGCCGGCGCAGGAAAACGTGCCGGGGCGTTTCTCGTAATTGAGCGCGCAGCTCCCCGGCGGCTCGGTGCCGTGCCCGCGCATGACCCGGAATTGTTCCGGCGTCAAAAGCTTGCGCCATTCCGCCTCGGTATGCGTCACGGGATATTGTTTGATGTCCATGGCGGCGTCGCCCCGTTTCCTATGACCTTGAGCGCGTCCAGGAAAAGTGGAACCGGTTTTCCGTCCGGACGCGCGATAACGCATAATTCAGAGAGGGAAGACGATTCCAAGATAAGTCATCCCACTTTGACGGTCATAAGATAGTGGCGAGGCTTCGCGATAACAGGCAAGGCGCGATCTCGTGATTGCGGGCTGCGCGGGGTGCGGCCGCGGCGCAATCACGGCAGCTTGTCGAAACCCTCGCCGAAGCCCTTCAGGCTCATCGGGAAGCCGATGCCTTCCTCGGGGGTCTGGAAAATGATGAAGGTCGAGGTCTGCCCGGTGCGCAGCTCATTGATCAGCTTGTCGTCCATGACCACTTCGGCGACGCAGCCGTTGGGCAGGCAGCGCACGAAGCCGGCGCGGCCGACGTCGTTGTTGTCGATCTTCAGCCCGAGCCCCGACGGCAGCAAGACGCCGAGCGGCGCGACCACGCGCATCAGCCGGCTCTTCTGATCGGTGGTCTTCAGGACGATAACGGTCAGTCCGACATTGGGCCGGTCTTCCGCCGTCACGCTCTGCATCAGCGCGCATTGCTCGCCCTGCGCGCCGGGCGGCGTGTCGCAGCGGATCTGCCAGTCGCCATGGACCGAGCGGACCGCGCCCTGGGCGGCCGCCTCGACCGCCGAGCGCCGCGACAGCCGCAAGCAGGATGGCGGTACCGACGAGCGCCGAGGCCATTGGCCGCATCCGCCCGACATCGAAGATCGCCATGATCGTCTTCCCCTGACCAGCCGCCCCCGCCGCTACCGCCGCCTGCGGCGGTGACCGGCGCGAATCACCGAGACAGGCCGGTCGCCGCGCGAGCCTGCCTACATGGTGAGCCCACCGTGTCAAGACGCATCAAGACCAAGCCATTGTGGCCGCGCGAAGGACGCGAAAGTTCCGCGCCGCGCGCCCGCCGCGACCGCCGCGGCCGCGGCCGAAGCGGTTGCGGATGGCCGCGCGCAGCGGCCCACGGATACGTTGCGGTAGCCCGCGTTTTGTGGTTTGAGGGGACGAGCCCCCAACCCCCCGATGCGCGTCAAGGACCAGACCCGTGGCAGACAATTTCGCCGGCAACAGGCAGCGATGGACTGTTGCCGTCGTGCCGCCAACATGTATTTAAATGGGTCGCGCGGCGCGCGCCGCACCAGCCGACCTGACCAGGACTGATTTAGCAACGAGGAGCCGAGAAAGAGATGCCGGTGTTCTCACGCTTGACGACATATGCGCTGACCGCTGCGGGTTTGCTCGCGAGCGCCGGAGCGGCTTTTGCCGGTGTCGGCCAGCCGTCGCCCTGGGAGCTCGGCCTGCAGGACGCGGCCTCGCCGGTGATGGCGGACGTCATCGCCTTCCACAATTTCCTGCTTTGGGTCATCACCGCGATCACCGCTTTCGTGCTCATTTTGCTGCTCATCATCATCGTCCGCTTCAATGCGCGGGCCAATCCGACGCCGTCGCGCACCACGCACAACTCGCTGCTCGAAGTGATCTGGACCATCGTTCCCGTCATCATCCTGGTGACGATCGCGGTGCCGTCGTTCCGGCTCTTGTTCCTGCAGCTCGACGAGCCGAAGCCGGACCTCACGGTGAAGGCGACCGGCAAGCAGTGGTATTGGAGCTACAACTATCCCGATAACGGCAATTTCGAGTTCGACTCGCTGATCGTCGCCGACAAGGATCTGAAGCCCGGGCAGCCGCGGCTGCTCACCGTCGACAACGAACTGGTGGTGCCGGTCAACAAGATCGTGCACGTGCTGGTGACCGGCGCCGACGTGATCCACTCCTTCGCCGTGCCCTCCTTCGGCATCAAGATCGACGCCATTCCCGGCCGCATCAACGACACCTGGTTCAAGGCGACCAGCGAGGGCTTGTTTCACGGCCAATGCTCCGAACTCTGCGGCAAGGACCATGCGTTCATGCCGATCACGGTGCGGGTGGTGAGCGACGCCGAGTTCGCCAAATGGGTCGAGGCGGAGAAGAAGAACGCCGGCCTGCGAGAGCGCGCCGCCGACCGCAATGGCGGCGGCCGGCGCAGCCGGCGCACTGACGATATCTTCCCTCCCTGCCCTTCCCCGCCAGCGGGGAGGGTTAGATTGGGGGCGGTTGTTTAACGCAGGGACCGACAATGGATGCGATGACACACGCGGCACACGGCGACGATCACGGACACGCCATTCCGCACGGCTGGCGCCGCTATGTCTATTCGACCAACCACAAGGACATCGGCACGATGTACCTTGTGTTCGCGCTGGTCGCCGGCCTGATCGGCGGCATCTTCTCGATCCTGATCCGCGCCGAACTGATGTTCCCCGGCCTGCAGATCTTCCACGAGACGCACTATTTCGACGTCATCGTCACCGCGCACGGATTGATCATGATCTTCTTCATGGTCATGCCGGCGATGATCGGCGGCTTCGGCAACTGGATGATTCCGCTGATGATCGGCGCGCCGGACATGGCGTTCCCGCGCATGAACAACATCTCGTTCTGGCTGCTGCCGGCGTCTTTCGCGCTGTTGCTGGCCTCGTTTTTCTTCGAGGGCGAGCCGGGCGCCAACGGCGCCGGCACCGGGTGGACGATCTATGCGCCGCTGTCGACCTACGGCCATCCCGGCCCGGCGATGGACTTCGTCATCCTGTCGATCCATCTCGCCGGCGCCTCGTCGATCCTCGGCGCCATCAACTTCATCACCACGATCTTCAACATGCGCGCGCCCGGCATGACCATGCACAAGATGCCGCTGTTCGTATGGTCGGAGCTGGTGACGGTGTTTCTGCTGCTGCTGTCGCTGCCGGTGCTCGCCGGCGCCATCACCATGCTGCTGACCGATCGGAATTTCGGCACCACCTTCTTCGATCCGCACGGCGGCGGCGATCCGCTGCTGTTCCAGCATCTGTTCTGGTTCTTCGGCCATCCCGAAGTCTACATTCTCATCCTGCCGGGCTTCGGCATGGTCAGCCAGATCGTGGCGACGTTCTCGCGCAAGCCGATCTTCGGCTATCTGGGCATGGCTTACGCGATGGTGGCGATCGGCGGCATCGGCTTCGTCGTCTGGGCGCACCATATGTACACGGTCGGCATGGCGGCGAGCGTGCAGGCCTACTTCATCGCCGCCACCATGGTGATCGCGGTGCCGACCGGGGTGAAGATCTTCTCCTGGATCGCCACGATGTGGGGCGGCTCGATCGAGTTCAAGACGCCGATGCTGTGGGCGATCGGCTTCATCTTCCTGTTCACCATCGGCGGCGTCACCGGCGTGGTCTTGGCCAATGCCGGCGTCGACCGCGTATTGCAGGACACCTATTACGTCGTCGCCCACTTCCACTACGTGCTCTCGCTCGGCGCCGTGTTCGCCATCTTCGCCGGCTGGTATTATTGGTTCCCGAAGATGACCGGCTACATGTACAGCGAATTTGTCGGCAAGCTGCACTTCTGGATGACCTTCATCGGCGTCAATCTGGTGTTCTTCCCGCAGCACTTCCTCGGGCTTGCCGGCATGCCGCGCCGCATCGCCGATTATCCCGACGCCTTCTCGGACTGGAATTTCATCTCCTCGATCGGCTCGTACATTTCGGGCGTCGGCACGCTGGTGTTCTTCTTCGGCGTGGCGCAGGCCTTCATGCGCAAGGTGCCGGCCGGGGCCAATCCCTGGGGCGCCGGCGCCACCACGCTGGAATGGACGCTGCCGTCGCCGCCGCCGTTCCACCAATACGACACGCTGCCGCTGATCCGATGAGCATTATCCTCGCGCCGGCCGAACCGAGCATCGCCGGCGTCGGCGATTACGTCGCATTGATGAAGCCGCGGGTGATGTCGCTCGTGGTGTTCACGGCGTTCGTCGGTCTGGTGATTGCGCCCGGCCACCTGCATCCGGTGATCGGCCTGACCGCGCTTCTGTGCATCGCGGTGGGCGCCGGCGCCGCCGGCGCGCTCAACATGTGGTACGACGCCGACATCGACGCCCGCATGGCGCGCACCGCGGCGCGGCCGATTCCGGCGGGGCGTGTGGCGCCGGGCGAGGCGCTCGCCTTCGGTGTGACGCTGGCCGGCTTCTCGGTGGTCGTGCTCGGCCTCCTCGTCAACCTGATCGCCGCCGCCTTGCTGGCGTTCACGATCGCGTTCTACGTCCTCGTCTACACGATGTGGCTCAAGCGGACGACGCCGCAGAACATCGTCATCGGCGGCGCCGCCGGCGCGCTGCCGCCGATGATCGGCTGGGCGGCGACGACCGGAAGCGTCGCCATCGAGCCGGTCGTTCTCTTCCTCATCATCTTCTTCTGGACGCCGCCGCATTTCTGGGCGCTGTCGCTCTACCGCTGCGAGGATTACGCGCGCGCCGGCGTGCCGATGCTGCCGGTCGTCGCCGGCGAGGCGGAAACCCGGCGCCAGATCCTGCTCTATACGTTTCTGCTGGCGCCGCTCGGCGTTGCGCCGTGGCTGCTCGGCTATGCCGGACCGCTCTACGGCGTCGTCGCCGTGGCGACCGGCGCCGCCCTTATCGCGCTGGCGCTGCGGGTGCGCGCCGAACGGCAAGGCTATGCCGCAAGCAAGCAGATGTTCGGCTTCTCGATCCTCTATTTGTTCCTGTTGTTCGCCATGCTGCTGGCCGATCGGCTCTCGGGAGGGCTGTTCGGCCATTTCGCGGTATGACGGCAATGAGTGAGGCCATGAAGAAACCGGAGACCGGCATCAAGCTCACGGAACGGCAGCTGCGCGCCCGCCGCGCGCGTTCGATCGCGATCGCGGTATCGCTGGGCGTGCTGGTGGTGCTGTTCTACATCGTGACGCTGGTGAAGGGGCCGGCCGTGCTGGTGCGGCCGCTGTGAACGCCGCCGGTGAAACGCGACCTGTGAGATGCCGATGAGCCCGCAGCAACCGACTCCCCCGCCGACGCCGCGCCGCGACCTTTTCGTCGCGTTTTTCTGCGGCGGCCTGGTCGCGGCGATGGTCGGCCTCTCGTTCGCCGCGGTGCCGTTCTATTCCTGGTTCTGCCGCACCACCGGCTACGGCGGCACCACGCAGGTGGCGAAGGCGGCCCCCACGCACATATCGGACCGCACCATCACCGTACGCTTCGATTCCAATGTCGCCGCCGGACTGCCCTGGCGGTTCGAGCCGGAGCGCCGGACCATCGACGTCAAGCTCGGCGAGGTGGTCACCGTCTACTATGCGGTGACCAACGAGGCCGCCCGCGTCACCGCCGGCCAGGCCGGCTACAATGTCAGCCCGTCGACCGTCGGCATCTACTTCGAAAAGATCAATTGCTTCTGCTTCACCGAACAGACCATGAAGCCGGGCGAGAAGCGCGACATGGCGGTGGTTTTCTACGTCGATCCCAAGCTCGCCGAAGATTCCGAGCAGAACGGCGTCAATCTCATCACGCTCTCCTACACCTTCTATCCGGTGAAAGTGCCGGATCAGGCGGCGGCGGAGAGCGCGGTGCCGGGAAAGTCCGGGCGCATTTAGAGCATGATCCCGAAAAGTGGAACCCGGTTTCGGATAAGATCATGCTCAACGAAGAAACTAGGCAACGAACGCGGCGCGGGGACTCGAGGACGCGCCAATTTGGAGAAGATGACATGGCTGATGCACATGCCAGACCGCACCACGATTACCACCTGGTCAATCCCAGCCCGTGGCCGGCGGTCGGCGCAACCTCGGCCTTCATCTCCGCGGTCGGGCTGATCCTGTGGATGCACCATCTGGTGGCTTACGCGCCGATCATCCTCGGCGTCGGCACCATCGGCATCGTCTACACCATGATCGGCTGGTGGCGGGACGTCATTTTCGAGGCCGAGGTCGAGCACGATCATACCCGCGTGGTGCAGATCTCGCATCGCTACGGCATGATCCTGTTCATCGCCTCGGAGGTGATGTTCTTCGTCGCCTGGTTCTGGGCCTATTTCAACACCGCGCTGTTCCCCGATGAACTGAAGGACGTGGCGCGGATTGCGGTCACCGGCGGCGTCTGGCCGCCCAAGGGCATTGCGACCTTCGACCCCTGGCATCTGCCGCTGCTCAACACGCTGATCCTGCTCACCTCCGGCACCACGGTCACCTGGGCGCATCACGCGCTCTTGAAGAACGATCGCAAAGGGCTTGTTTGGGGGCTTGTCTGCACCATCGCGCTCGGCATCTCCTTCACCTGCGTGCAGGCTTGGGAATACGCGCATGCGGCCTTCCACTACTCGGGCAACATCTACGGCGCCACCTTCTTCATGGCGACCGGATTTCACGGCGCTCACGTCATCATCGGTTCGATCTTTCTGATCGTCTGCCTGTTCCGCGCGTTGGCCGGACAATTCAAGCCGGACCAGCATCTCGGCTTCGAGTTCGCCGCCTGGTACTGGCACTTCGTCGACGTGGTGTGGCTGTTCCTGTTCGCCTGCATCTATGTGTGGGGCGCCGGCGTGCCCGTACCTGAATAGCGGACGAGCGCATAGCGGTTCTCCGCTCATTCCCGCGCAAGCGGGAATCCAGGCTGAGCGTACTGTAAAGCCGGGTCTCCGCTTGCGCGGCGACGCGCGGGCTGCGACATCGCTGTGATGACCGAGAAAACAATCGACACGCTTTCGGGATCGATCCTCGCCGGATTGTCCTGCCGGTGTCCGCGCTGCGGCAGGGGCAAACTGTTCCAGGGATTCTTGACCTGCGGCCGCGCTGCGAGGTGTGCGGGCTCGACTATGGCTTCGCCAATTCCGGCGACGGGCCGGCGGTCTTCATCATGTTGCTGGCCGGCTTCATCGTGGTCGGCGCCGCGCTCATCACCGAGGTGTTGTATCGGCCGCCGTTCTGGGTGCACGCGGCGTTGTGGCTGCCGCTGATCCTCATCGTCACGCTCGGGCCGTTGCGGCCGATGAAGGGACTGATGATCGCGCTGCAATATCATCACAAGGCCGCGGAAGGACGCTTCCGCGGAGAAGGACCTTGAGCGCGCCGGCCAAAGCAACAAGAACAAAAAAACGGCGGTCGTGGCTCGGTCTGCTCATCCCGGCACTGCTCGTCTTTGCCGTTCTCATTGCGCTCGGCACCTGGCAGATCGAGCGCAAGGCCTGGAAGGAAGGGATTGATCGCCGCGCTGACCGAGCGGCTGGCGGCGCCGCCCGCCGCGCTGCCGGCGCCGGCGACTTGGCCGCGCCTCGATCCGGCGAGCGACGAATACCGCCGCGTCACATTCACCGCCACTTTCGATCACGGCAAGGAGGCGCTGGTTTACGCGGCCGCTTCGTCCTTCCGCCCGGACGTGGCCGGCGCCGGCCCCGGTTATTGGATCTTCACGCCGGCGCGGCTGCCCGACGGCGGCTTCGTGATCGTCAACCGCGGCTTCGTGCCCGAGGCGCGCAAGGACGCCGCGTCGCGGACCGCCGGCCAGATCGCGGGCGCGGTCGAGATTGTCGGCGTGATGCGCTGGCCGGACGCCCGCCACTGGTTTTCCCCGGCCGACGATCCGCTGCACAATCTGTGGTTCACGCGCGACCCGCTGGCGATCGCCGCCGCCAAAGGGCTTAATCAGGGGCTTGGCCCGGTGGCGCCGTTCTATGTCGAGCAGGAATCGCCGGCGCCGCCGGGCGGCTTGCCGCAGCCGGGCAAGCTCGTGGTGCGGCTGCGCAACGAGCACCTGCAATACGCGGTGACCTGGTACGGCCTGGCGCTGGTTTTGGTCGTGGTGTTCGTCGTCTGGGCGCGCAGTTCCGGGCGCGCACGACAGACCTAGCACTACTTTGGCAGATTTACTCACGCTGCTTTTCCTCGCTGATCCAGGATCGGCAGTACGGACATCGCTGAGGACTTGATCGCATGATGAGGTCGACGATGGCGTGGCGGACCGCCGGCAAGGTCGGTTGAGGGGGCGGGCCGTTGATTCTTTTTCCCCGCCTCACTTTTTTGAGCCGGCGATGTTGGAGGAACGCGTAAGCAATCATCGCCATCAGCGCATGACGGTGAAGGCCGTGCCAAGACCTTCCCTCGAAGTGGTCGAGACCGAGTTCCTCCTTCAACTGTTGATGGGCCTGCTCGCAAATCCATCGTGCCTTGATCGTCGCGGCTAAGCTGCGGAGGTCCATTCCGGCGGCCAAGTTGGCGAGATAGTATTTCTTCTCTCCCGACGCGCGGTGCTCGCCGATCAGCCAGGCCTCGTCCCCTGGAAGATGCTGCTGGCCCTTGTCCCATATCCGCTGGGGAGGACCGTCGGCAGTACGCACACGGACGGCAGCAAACCGGGCTTTGAGCCGACCCTTCGTACCGCTGCGCCAACTCACAGTTCTCCACCGCGCACTGGCCATCATGTCTTCAGCTGCTGTCGATAGACTATCTGGCACCTGTCGTTTACGTGGCCGGCCTCGAACTTTGGTAACTGGCCAAATGAGCTGCACCCCAACGGGGTACACCTTGAGGTGACGAGGGATGCCAACCGCCCATGCAAGCTTGCGGGCCGTCAGCCCTTGACGGAAAGGCGCACTGAGACCGTAACCGGCATCCGCCAGCACACAGCGGAAGCGCACGCCGATCGATATCAAGCGATCAATCTCCGCCAGTGCGATCTCGGGCTTTGTCCGTGCAGTTCGATATTCGGCCGGAACACCAGCTCGCTTCAGCCGCCACCGATCGTTGACCCAACGGTCTGGAAGAAAAAGCCGCAATGCCACCATCACCGGAACTTCGCCGCGGGCGAGCGTCAGTGACACCAGAGTCTGGCAGTTGGCGGTCTTGCCTAGCGCTGAAGCGTATTGCGCAGCGACGCCGACCGAGTGCGTGCCCTTCTTTGGCACCGCCGTATCGTCGATTACCAACACAGCGTCGCTGCCACCAACGAGCCGATCCGCTTGAATGAGCAGCTCCGTCTCCAATGGCGCCGCGTCCCAGACGCCAGCCGCAACAAAATGATGCAGCTGGTCGTAATCGCCAGGCGCAAGCCGCTCCGCCATTGGCTGAACGCTCTTGCGATCGCCGGGTCCGATCAGCCCTGCCACATAAAGCGGACACATTCGCCGCCGCGATTTATGGCCTAGGCGATCCAAGAACGGCTTGAGCCATCCTCGAAGCTCGTCTTCCCAATTCGACGTTGTGCCTACCATGGTCGGCCCTCCAAAAGCCGACCACCCATGAATCATTGAAAAACTGATTTGGGAATCCCGTGCCGCTAAAAATCTGCCAAAGTAGTGCTAGGACATCTACTCATAAACGCGTGGGGCATTGTTCGCTCTCGGGGGAAGAGCGAACATCACAAATCGAGCCCGCCAAGTCCGTTTGTGACCCTTAGCGGACATTCCGCGACAGCGGCGGACAATCCGCTTTTGAGGGCGAAGCGGCCATCGAGCAACCGTTGCTCATCGCGCTCGATCTCATGAAGTAGAGGCCCGTAAAGCGCCCCCATCGCCTTCCTTGTGAAAAGGGCCACTCTTCTATAACTGTGGCACTTGATCCGGGAGCGGCGGCGATGCGCCGTCCGCAGCGAACAGCCTGGATAATCAAACACTTAGTTAAGCCCGCGGGGTTCGCGCCGGGGGCCAGGAAGGCCTGATTGCACCATATCTCGACCAGAGGCGAGGCCCCCCCACTCGGCTTTGCCGACGTGATGCTCGCGGGCCTCGCCCGCGACGGAGGCCTCTATGTGCCGGAGGCCTGGCCGCGGCTCGACCGCGAGACCATCCTCGACTTCGCCGGCCGCCCCTATGCCGAAGTCGCCGTCGAGGTGATCCGCCGTTTCACCGAGGATTCCATCGGCGAGGCCGACCTCGCCCGCATGGCGCGCGAGGCCTACGGCAATTTCCGCCACTCCGCGGTGGCGCCGCTGACCCAGCTCGGCGTCAATACGTTTGCGCTCGAACTGTTCCACGGTCCGACGCTGGCCTTCAAGGACCTGGCGATGCAGCTCCTGGCGCGGCTGATGGACCACGTGCTGGCCGCCCGCGGCGAGCGCCGCACCATTGTGGTCGCGACCTCCGGCGATACCGGCGGCGCCGCCGTCGAAGCCTTCCGCGATCGCAATCAGGTCGACGTCATCGTGCTGTTCCCGCAGGGGCGCATCTCCGACGTGCAGCGGCGCATGATGACCACGGCGGCGGCCGCCAACATCCACGCGGTCGCCATTGAGGGCACCTTCGACGACTGCCAGGCGATCGTGAAGGGCCTGTTCAATCATCTCGCGTTTCGCGAGCGCGTGCATCTCTCCGGCGTCAATTCGATCAACTGGGCCCGCATCGTGGCGCAGACCGTCTTTTACTTCACCGCCGCGGTATCGCTCGGCGCGCCGCACCGCGCGGTCGCCTTCACCGTTCCGACCGGCAATTTCGGCGACATCTATGCCGGCTACGTGGCGCAGAAGCTCGGCCTGCCGGTCGACCGGCTGGTCATCGCCACCAACGTGAACGATATCCTGCCGCGGACGCTGGCGACCGGCACGTACGAATTGCGCGACGTGGTGCCGACCACCTCGCCGTCGATGGACATCCAGGTCTCCTCGAATTTCGAGCGGTTGCTGTTCGACGCCTATGACCGCGACGCCGGCGTGGTGCGCTCGCTGATGGGCTCGCTGGCGCGATCGCGGCGCTTCACGCTGTCGGCGCCGGCGCTCGCCTACATTCGCGCGCTGTTCAGCGCCGATCGCGCCGACGAGGAAGAGGTCGCCGCCACCATGCGCGCGGTCAAGCGCGAAACCGGCAATTTCGTCGATCCGCACACCGCGGTCGGCATTGCCGTCGCCGAGAAGGAAATGCGCGACCCCGCGGTGCCGATGGTGGTGCTGGCGACCGCGCATCCGGCCAAGTTCCCCGACGCGGTCGAGGCCGCCTGCGGCGTACGGCCGCGCCTGCCGGAATGGCTTGGCGATCTCGATCAACGCCCGGAGCGCGTCACGGTGCTGCCGGTGGATCAGTCCGCGGTCGAGCGGTTCGTCCTTTCGACGAGCCGCGCCGCGCAGGAAGGAGCGGCAGCATGAGCGTTGAGGTGACGACCTTGAAATCCGGCATCCATGTGGTGACCGACACGATGCCGCATCTCGAGACCGCCTCGCTTGGCGTGTGGGTCAATTCCGGCAGCCGCGACGAAGGACGCGACGAGAACGGCATTTCGCATTTTCTCGAACACATGGCGTTCAAGGGCACGCGGCGGCGCACCGCGCGGCAGATCGCCGAAGAGATCGAGGCGGTCGGCGGCGATCTCAACGCCGCAACCAGCGCCGAGAACACCGCCTATTACGCGCGCGTGCTCAAGGCCGACGTGCCGCTGGCGCTTGATGTGCTCGCCGACATTCTGTCCGAGCCGGCCTTCGACCGCGACGAACTCATCCGCGAGCAGAACGTCATCGTCCAGGAGATCGGCGCCGTCGCCGACACACCGGACGATCTGGTGTTCGAACACCTGCAGGAGACCGCCTTTCCCGATCAGCCGCTCGGCCGCTCGATTCTCGGCACCGCCAAGACGGTGCGCTCGTTCGACGACAGGAAATTGCGCGACTACCTCGCCCGGCACTACCGCGCGCCGGACATCGTGGTCGCCGCCGCCGGCGCCGTCGATCACGCCGCCGTGGCCGCCGAGGTGGAAAAGCGCTTTGCCAGCTTCAGCGGCCCGGCCGGTCCGACGCCGGAGTCAGCCAGGTTCGGCGGCGGCACCCATGTCGAGCGGCGCGAGCTCGAGCAGGTGCATATCGCGCTGGCGCTGCCGGGCCTCGCGCAAACCGATCCTTCGCTTTTCAGCCTGCAGATGTTTACCAACGTGGTCGGCGGCGGCATGTCGTCCCGGCTATTCCAGGAAGCCCGCGAGAAGCGCGGGCTCTGCTACTCGATCTATTCCTTTCACGCGCCCTATTCCGACATCGGCATGTTCGGCCTCTATGCCGGCACCGACGCCGCCGACACCGCGGAGTTGATGCGGCTTGTCGTCGACGAGATCGCCAATGCGGCCGAGACCGTTTCCGAGCCGGAGATCGCGCGCGCCAAGGCGCAGATGAAGGCCGGCCTCTTGATGGCGCTGGAGAGCTCCGGCGAGCGCATTGGCCAACTCGCCCGTCACATGCTGGCCTGGGGCCGGCCGATTCCGCTCGCCGAGCTGGTCGAGAAGGTCGAAGCGGTGACGGTCGAGAGCGCCCGCGCCGCCGGCCGGGCGCTGATCGCCCGCGGCAAAATGGCGACCGCCGTGCTCGGATTGGGTTCCGGGCTTGAAAGCGCGGCGGCCATTGCGGAAACTCTCACCCGCCGGGCCGCATGACGACGGACGCCGATGGCGTTTTTCCGCACCATCAATTTTTCCGAACCGCTGCCTTCCGTTGCCGGCGAAGGCGTCATGCTGCGCACACCGCAGGCGACGGACTACGGCGACTGGGCGGCGCTGCGCGAAACGAGCCGGGATTTTCTCACGCCGTGGGAACCGACCTGGCCAATCGACGATCTTAGCCGCAGCGCCTTCCGCCGCCGCATCAGGCGCTATGCCGAGGATTTGCGGACTGACCAGGGCTACGCCTTCCTGATCATTCGCAGCTCCGACAATGCGCTGGTCGGCGGCTTGACGCTCGCCAATGTCCGCCGCGGCGTCGCGCAGGCCGGCAGCCTCGGCTACTGGATGGGCCAGCCGTTCGTGCGCCGCGGCTACATGACGGCGGCGGTGCGCGCGGTCATTCCGTTCGCCTTCGGAACGCTGCGGCTGCATCGGCTCGAAGCGGCCTGCATCCCGACCAATACCGCCTCCATCCGGCTCCTGGAAAACACCGGCTTCGTGCGCGAAGGCTATGCGCGGGACTACCTGTGCATCAACGGCATCTGGCAGGACCACCTGCTCTATGGGCGGTTGAAGGATGCCAAGCCTTCACGCGTAATCGCTTCAGATTGAATCGATTGGCGCTCTAATCTCTTAGTTGAGCATGGTCTTTTCGGAAAACCGGCTTCCACTTTTCCGGATCATGCTCCAACGGCCCGCCCATTGACGATTAAGCCTTGATAATCCAAGCCTTAACCACGCCAGCCGCCGCCTTGGGATGGCCACGGTTGGCTTGATATAACAGCGGCGACATCGCGCCAGTGTGGGGGGAATGCTGCGGAATTGTCAGCGGATGCGGTGGGGCGACCGCGCTTCGATCGGGGCTTCGCTCGCGCTTGCGCTGTTCGCCGGCGGCTGTTCGGCGGGTGGCGGCATTGGCGCGCCGAGCGCCGCCGATACCTCGTCCTCCGGCCTGATCGCGAGCTTCTTCGCCGGCTCCTCCGCAAGGTCGCGGCAAGCCGTCGCCGGCGCGCAGCCCGACGTTAATTGTCCCCGCGTCGAAGTTCGCATGGGTGCTTCCACGTTGACCATCGGCCCAACCGGGGACAAGGCGGCGATGTCGCTGAAATACCAAGGTACATTCACCCGCGCGGCGCGCGACTGCTCCGTCGTCGACGGCAACATGATGATGAAGATCGGCGTCCAGGGACGCATCGTCGTCGGGCCAGCCGGCGGCCCCGGTCAGGTCGATGTACCGCTGCGGCTCGCCGTGGTGCTGGAAACGCCCGGCGCCACCAAACCGATCGTCACCAAGTTCATACGCCTTCCGGTGACGATCGGACCCAATGACGGCAACGTGCCGTTCACGTATATCGAAGAGGCCCTGAGTTTCCCGCTGCCGACGCCGACGGCGCTGCTCGACGATTACGTGGCCTATGTCGGCTTCGATCCGCTGGCGGCCGAAGCGCAGGATCAGCAAAAGCAAAAACCAAAACCGAAGCCACGGCACCGCAAACCGGCGGCGAGCGCCAAGCCGGCGGCCAGCGCCAACTAGGCACGCGACCGTCATTTACTCGCCGAACGTCGCGCGGCTTGTTGAGCAGAATCGGCTTGATCGCGCCATCAACCCGCAACGGCACCGTGGCGGTGCCGCTCATGTTCTGAATTTATTTCCGCTTCGGCGGCATCGCGGACATGGCCGAACTTGCTGCTGGCTTGGCCCGGACGCGAATGACCCGCAAGCGACATTGACCCACCAAAATATCTCAGCAGAATGCCATCGTTCCGCGCCGATCCCTCGTTATCTGGGAGATGCCGGTCATACAAAATGTGCCGATGAGGAGGCTACCATGCGCTCTCACGGGCTGCGCGATAGATGGCAGGGACGCACGTTAGCGGCTGCGGCCATTGTTTTTGGATTGCTTGCGAGTTTGTCGGCGGCTGCACAGAACCAGCTAATTGATCTGGTCGGAATCTGGGCCTCAAAGTCCGTATCTGGCTCTTTTACGTACACCAGCATCTATCAGGTGACGACGGGGCCCTCGACCTTGACGATGCGATGGTCGAGTTCGGATGTGACGCCACATCCGCAGGGCTTTCGTAGCATGGAAGATGTTCGCAAGCTCTATCAATTTTCGGTAGCTGGCCGCGATCTGTCGGGAACGGTGATGCTTAGCAGTTCACCCGCAGCTGGATGCCAAACGCCGCGGACGACCTTTCCGATACGGGGACGAATCTCACCGGACTGGCAGACCATAACGATCATCGATAACACCCCGCATGTGCCCCTCGATGCTCCCTGTCGCTGGGTGAAGGCTGCGAATGAGACTGTGATAGTATTCGCCCGTTATCGCTAGCAAGTGATTCGGAATTTTGCAGAGTCATGTGAGGCGGCCACGACAATTCAGCGAGGAGAAAACCATGTCACGTCGGGGCTCATGGATCGAATGGACACTAGCATCTATCGTGGTGCTGTTTGTTGCGCTGGTTTTCGCCGGCAATGCTCTCGCAACAGGCGCCAACAATCCTCAATGCACTCAACGGACCGCGGTCGCCAAGGGCGTAATCGTGGCCGCTTTGTCGGGTGTCGAAGCACGCGCGTCGATGGTCGCGCCAGCGGACCGCAACTTGTCGGCTGGGAATTTGATAGAGCAACAAACCGTTGCTCCCCGATCCGAATGGATTCGGGTTGCGCCTTTGGTCGTTAAAAGGTGCTGCGGGGGGTATACTTGTGATCAACGCTCGGGTTCGTGCGTTTGCAAACGATGGTGTTAATCGCCGTGCGCCAAGGGATGCGAAGCTCGCTGCAAGGAAGGAGGCGACAATGACGAATCAATGGTCAAACCGAATCAGGGGCGGCATGGCTACGCTCATCCTGAGCACGATGATGGGCGTTCCGATCGCGCATTCTGGAATCGTCAACGGGAAAACAAATACGGTTCTTGCCGCAGGTACTTGCGATTGTTCCAAATGTCGTTCCGACCAGGTCTGTTGTCGTACTGCAAACGGCTACTGTGGTTGTTTCCCAAAGGGTATAAAGTGCTAAGCGGTCGCTATCTCGGACCCGCCGCGTCACGCGGCTATGTCTTGAGTTTTGCTCCCGCGTTGCCGGATAGAACCTATGGCGTGGATGCTTCTTGTAAACGGCGCACCCGACGAGCCTGATACCGGAGATTGGGACGCAATTTGTTCCACGCCGGGACCGAGACAAATTTTTGCAGCTTTGTTTGAGGAACTGAGCTCGGTTGGTATGCCCGTAAGGACCACGACTGAAGTCAGCGAGGACCAAACGCATCGTGTTCACACGATATGGCTCGGCACAAACGTGCTCGGAGTGAAGGTTACTGAAGTCGAATCTGCTGAGACGACTGCCTTTCCAATGTACTGTACCTGGGAGACTTTTGGATTAAGGGGCGTCAAAGTAATTTGGAAATATTCACTCGAAAAGGCCAGTCAGCTCGGCTATTCGGCGTTCCGGAACGGGGATCTAAAATGCAATTTCGACTCCTCGGCCGATCTGCAGCGCTTTACGGAGATTTGGCAGCGGACTATCGGCAAAGTTCCGGTCTTTGAACTCATGCAGCAATCGGCAGAGATTGGGACGCCGGATCACATTGGTCAAGCTTGACACAAGACCTATCGGAAAACCGGCTTCCACCCTCGGATCAAGTCCGAGGGCAGGCCTTTTTCCGGATCATGCTCTAATTGAACTTCTTCTTGATGTCTTCGATGCCGCGGGCGAGCAGGTCTTCGGCGATCTTGCCTTTGGCCGCGGCCGCAAGAATTTTCTCGGCGGCGGCGACGGCCGTGTCGGCTGCGGCGGAGCGCACGTCCGCGACCGCCTGCGCCTCGGCCTGGGCGATCTTGGCCGCCGCCATCTTGGTCCGGCGCGCGACGAAATCTTCCATTCTGGCCTTCGCCTCGGCGGCCAGACGCTCGGCTTCGGCCTTGGCACCAGCGATGATGGCGGCGGCCTCGTTTTCGGCCTCACGCCCTTTGCGCTCGAACTCGGCGAGCACCGCCTCGGCTTCCTGGCGCAGCCGGACCGCTTCGTCGAGCTCGGCCTTGATGCGCGCCTGGCGCCGATCGATTCCCTCGATCACCCGGCGATGCGCGCCCAGATAGACGAGCAGGCCGAGAAACATGATGAAGGCGAAGGCGACCCAGGTTTCCGGTTCCGGCATGGCAGACCTCTAGAGCATGATCCCGAAAAGGGAAAGCCGGTTTTCGGACAACATCACGCTCAAAAAAGTTCTAGCTCTTGACCGCGTCGCCCAAGGCGGCGGCGACTTCCTGCGCTGTCGGTGTCTTTCCGATCAGGCGCTCGACGATAGCGGCGGCGGTCTCCGCCGCGATGCTGCGGACATTGGCCATGGCGGCTGTGCGGGTCGCGGCAATCGACTGTTCCGCGGCCGCGAGCTTCTCATGGAGCTGCCCCTCCAGCCGCTTGTTCGTCGCCTCGGCCTCCGCCGTCTGCCGCTGCCGGGTCTCGTTGGCGATCGCTTGCGCGCGGGCACGGGCATCGGCCAGCGACTTCTGATAGGCGGCGTTGGCGACCTCCGACCGCTCTTTGAACCGCTGCGCCGCCATAAGGTCGTCGGCGATGCGGCGGCTGCGTTCGGCGAAGATCGAGCCGATGCGCGGCAACGCCACCCGCGACATCAGCACGTAAAGCAGGATGAAGCTGACCGCGAGCCACAGCAGCTGCGAGGGAAAATTCTGCGACTGGAACGGCGGGAACGCGTGCTTTCCCGCGGGCTCCTCAGTATGGGCGGTCGGCTCGGCCATTGGTGCTGCCAAAGTTAGCGGAACTCACAGCCCGAACAGCAGCAGGAGCGCGATCAACAGCGAGAAGATGCCGAGCGCCTCGGTGATGGCGAATCCGAAAATCAGGTTGCCGAATTGCCCTTGCGCGGCCGACGGATTGCGCAGCGCCGCGGCCAGGTAATTGCCGAAGATGATGCCCACGCCGACGCCGGCGCCGCCCATGCCAATGCAGGCGATGCCTGCACCAATGTATTTCGCGGCGGTGGGATCCATGAGAAAGCTCCTTTTCGAGGTTGATCGTGCCGTCAGTGGCCCGGGTGTATCGCATCGTTGAGATAGATGCAGGTGAGAATGGCGAAGACGTAAGCCTGCAGCAGCGCCACCAGAAGCTCGAGCGCGGTCAGCATGACGACCATGATGAACGGCAGCGCCGCCCCGAACCAGCCGAGGATGCCCCACCCGGCCAGCATGATAATGAAGCCGGCAAAAACCTGCAGCGTGATGTGGCCGGCGAGCATGTTGGCAAACAGCCGGACGCTGTGCGAGACCGGACGCGACAGGAACGACAAAACCTCGATCGCCACGATCGCCGGCAGGATGTAGATCGGCACGCCCTTGGGAACGAACAGCTTGAGGAAGCGCAGACCGTGCCTCCAGAAGCCGTAGGTAACGACGATGACGAACACCAGGAGCGCCAGCGTCGCGGTGATGATCAATTGGCTCGTCACCGTGAAGGAGTAAGGAATAAGCCCGATCAGATTGGCGAACAAGACGAACATGAACAACGTGAACACGAAGGGAAAGAACTTCATCCCCTCGTTACCGGCCGAGCTGCGCACCGTGTGGGCGACGAATTCGTAGGTCATCTCGGCGACCGATTGCAGCCGCCCCGGCACCACCGCGCGCGACCTCGTCGCCCCGATCAGCAGCGCCGAAACCAGGACGACGATCAGCAGCATGAACAGCGCCGAATTGGTGAAAGCGATCTCGTGCCCGTGGATGGTGACGATCGGCACCAGGTTGTGGATCTGGAATTGGTGGACGGGATCGATCGTCATCGTTTCATCGCCGTCGGGCGCCGTATGCGCAACATCACTGTTTCCGGCGTCCTATGTGTCGTCGCCCGGGGCGCGGCCCGGGACGACCCCGGCAGATCGCATCACGTTGAATACGCCCGCGACGAAGCCGAGCAAAAGAAAGACAATGAACCCCCAGGGCGAGATACCGAGCAACCGGTCGATCAGCCAGCCGAGGCCGGCACCGACCAGAACGCCTCCAACGAGTTCGCTCGAGAGCCGGAAGCCCCTGGCGTAGCCCGATGCAGTCGTCGCCCGATCTCCACCAGGGCCGTCGGAAGGCGGACCTGCACGCTCGCGTGCCTGGCCTAGACCTTCGCCGAGACGCTGGAGCCTCGCGGAGAGGGTGGCTTCATCGGTGTGCGCCTTGTCGCGGTCGCCGTTCTCGCGCGTGCCGTCGCTCATCTGTTCGACACTCGCGGCTTACGGCAATCGAGACCAGCCCGCCCCCCTGAAGCCGCGCGGACCATACTGATTGAGTTTCGCCAAGTCAAGAAACGCGGATCGATCCTAATCCATTGAAACAACGATAGATATGGACGGGCGCTGGGCATCGCCGCGGGCGCTATTGTGCACCGCAAAGGCTTAGACGCTACAATAGCCCGCCTGGTCGATGGCGCGCAGGCTGTGAAAAGTTGCATCCCGCAGGCCGGCCGCGCCATGCTCATCACGGTTCTCCTAGAGCATGATCCGGAAAAAGCCTGCCCCCGGACACGATCCGGGGGTGGAGGCCAGTTTTCCGAAAAGATCATGCTCCACTAAGATATGAGCGCCAATCAATTCAATCTGAAGCGGTTGCGCTCCAGGTTCGACGGGGAGGTGACCATGATCAAATCGGCCTTCGCGGTCGTCGTCGCCGGCTTCTGTTTGATGGCGCCGGCTTTGGCCGACGACGCTATGCCCGAAAATGACGGCGGCCGCTACAGCTTCAGCAAGGTGACGGAAGGATTCGTGCGGCTCGACACCCAGACCGGTGAGGTTTCGCTGTGCAGCCAGCGGACCGTCGGCTGGGCCTGTCAGGCGGCGCCCGAGGATCGCGCCGTGCTCGAGAACGAGATCGCGCGGCTGCGCCGTGAAAACGCGGCGCTGAAGAAGGATATCCTGGCGCGCGGTCTGCCGTTGCCGGCCGGCACGATGCCGGAGCCGCCGATTGTCAGTGACCGCGACCGGGTGCTGCCGCCAAGCCGCTCCGATCTCGACCGCATGATGACCTTCGTCGGCCGGATGTGGCAGCGGCTGGTCGAGGCGATCGCGCAGGCGGAAAAGCAAATGCTGAACAAGAGCTGAGCGGGCGGCGTGGCCTTCGGTTTATCCCCCATCACCACCGCGCGCGCGGAGACCGTCGCGACCGCGACGCTGTCGGTCGAAACCTCCGGCGAAGGCTTCGTCGAGATCACGCGCGAGGTCGCGCGCGTCCTCGAGGCCATCAAGGCGCGCGACGGCGCGCTGCTGCTTTATCTCCGGCACACCTCGGCGTCGCTCGTGATCCAGGAGAATGCCGACCCCGATGTACGCACCGATCTGGTCACCGCGCTCGAGCGCATGGCGCCGGCCTTTGCCGGCTGGGTGCATCAGGTCGAGGGACCGGACGATATGCCGGCCCACATCAAATCGATGCTCAACGGCGTCTCGCTGCATGTGCCGGTCGTCGGCGGCGCCATGGCGCTCGGAACCTGGCAGGGCATCTATGTCGCCGAGCATCGCCGGCGCCCGCACCGGCGCGAGGTAGTGCTGCAGTTTCTCGGGTCCTGCGATGCGGCGTGACGCATCCGAAGGATCGCTGCGGATATGCTCGAAGGCCGGCGCCGCACCCTGTGGACCGCGCCCGGCCATCGGCAGTAACATGAGCTGCGAGGCCGCGTTTCACATGCGTCTGCCCGCGCGCGATCGACCTGGGGCACCCCGTTGAACGAGGCTCAATCCTATCATCTCGTGATCGCCGACGATCATCCGTTGTTCCGCGGCGCGTTGCGCGAGGCGGTCACCGGATTGTTCGACCGCGTCGAGGTCGCCGAAGCTGGCACGTTCGAAGAGGTCAGCGAACTGCTTGAACGCGGCAGCGGCGATATCGACCTGATCCTGCTCGATTTGCGGATGCCCGGCGTGCGCGGCTTTTCCGGTCTGATGTATCTGCGCGCGCAATATCCGAGCCTGCCGATCGTGGTGGTCTCGGCCAACGACGAGCCCGCCGTGATCCGCCGTTGCATCGATTTCGGCGCCTCCGGATTCATTCCGAAAACGCTCGGCACCGAGGCGCTGCGCCAGGCGGTCGCGCGGGTGCTGCAAGGCGAGGTGTGGACGCCGCCCGACTTCGATCCGGCGGGCCAATCCGACGGCGAGATCACCGCCATGATCGCGCGGCTGTCGACGCTGACGCCGCAACAGGTCCGGGTCCTGATGATGCTGTCGGGAGGACTGCTCAACAAGCAGATCGCTTATGAGCTCGGCGTGTCGGAGGCGACCGTGAAGGCCCACGTCTCCGCCATCCTGCAGAAGCTCGGCGTCGAGAGCCGCACCCAGGCGGTCATCGCCGCCGGCAAGATCGAAGCCGGCCAATGGCCGCAGCTGCGGGCGCGGGAGGGGTGAGCATCACGGAGGGAGTGGAATCATAGACCCAAAGACATGTCTGCCTTCAGGCGAGGAGCATACATCGCGATTTAATCGCGTCATGTCCTCTTGTGACCCCAAGTCGGACTCGGAGCGTGCATCGCAGCAGTCGAGACACAGGCATTGCCGAATGCGTTGGGCTAAGTCGCGAGCAACGGTTTTTATGTACGATTGATTGATCGGGGGAGCGGATTGGTGTTCACGTTGATCGTCCGGCTAAGAAGCGTGATGCAGAGGATGCGCAGTGGTGGCGATAACCGCGCGGCGCTCTTGCTCACAAAACCAGAGATACTTTCTCGGAAGCTTGCAAGCCGCTCCTTTGAACGCTGACCAAGAATTCAGGGCATGACGCGCCCGACATATTTTCGCAAGTGAGCAATTTTATACTTGCTCCTTATCGGTAATCCCCTTATCGCGGTTTATCCCACTGAAAGTCTATGATGACCGCGTTCGATCATTGGGAAGCCAAGGAGGACTCATGACCACCCGCTCTATTCGTCTCGTCGCATATTTAGTCCCGCTTCTAGCCTTCGGTTACGGGGTAGCGCTCGCATCAGCGAGTCCGGCCATCGTCGCCGACGGCATCCATTCCGTCTCAACGTTCTGTCCCACGGATTCGAGTTTTGCTCACCGAGTAACTATGCGCAAGTCATCCCACCATCGCATCGCCCAATTACACTGTTACTGCTGCGGACGAGATGAAAATGGGCACTGTAACCATCAATGCTGCAATTAGGATTCCGCCATCACTTCTATCGGACTTTGTCCCTCCGCACGATACTGCGCAACTTGTCGGTTTCCAGGAGCCGCTAATACCGGCTCGTTGAAACCTGGATTCAGATTTCTAAACATGGTCGCGCATCATCTCGGCTGTCAAGGCTTGAATCGCGGGTTTTGCAATAGGTCCGCAACCGACAAGATTGCCTTTCTCGAGTAAGATCACGTCATCGACGATAGCCAACGTTGCGGGGTTGTGAGTAACGATAATCACCGACCGCCCGACGTTGCGCTGATCGACTATAGTCTTGTGGATCCATGCTTCCGTGGCAGCATCCAGGTTTGCGGTGGGTTCATCCAGTATAAGCACCGACGGGCAGCCCGCGAGCGCGCGGGCGAGACTAATCCTCTGTCGCTCGCCGGCTGAGAACCGGTAACCGTTTTCGCCGACGTCAAAGTCGTAGCCCTCTGGCGCGGTTTCAAGACGATTGTGAATACCGGCGGCAAAACTGGCAGCGATAATCTCGGATTCCGAAAGTGATCGTCCCGCCGCAATGTTATCGCGGGCACAGCCATGGAACAGCACCGGTTCTTGCGGCATATAACCTATATGACGCCACAATGCCTCGCGCTTCCATTCCCGTAACGGAGCACCATCAACTATCACTCGTCCATTTTCAGCTTCGATAAGCCCAAGAAGTAGGAGGGTAAGCGTGGTTTTCCCGGCGCCACTTCGCCCAATAATCGCGGTGATACGACCTGGACAAATGGCAAACGATACCTCCTTTAAGGCAACCGTCTTGCCATAGCGGACCGTAACGCTATCCAATTCAAACGCGCCACGGAGGGTCGGCCGAACAAGCGTTCCGGATTCGGGCAATGCAGTATGATTTGCGAATTCCCGTTCGATACGCTTCAGGCGTAGCCATGCATCGCCGAGCCCGACATAGGTCGGCGCGAGTTGGTTCATGGAGCCGATCAGATAACCGACTATTGCCGCCATTGCGACAAGCGATCCAATCGATAAGCTGCCGCCGGTTACGATGTAGGCTCCTATTAGATAGAAACAAAAATAGGTGACGGTGCTCAGTCCCTCCCCTGACACCAGTATCCAGTTAGGCAACACACGCCGGCGGACCAGCACATCGCGATATCGCTGCAGTAGTTGCTGCAAGCGCAAACGGCCCCACCCGGGCGACGAGCTTACGCGAAGGAAAAACCCGCGCAGTCCCAGCGTCATAAGTACATGGTCGGCAACGGACGCATTGGCGTCGATTTCTCGCGCGAGAGCACGATTGGTGAGCTGGGACGCGAGCCAGATGAGGACCGCACCTGCGCCGAAACCGACGATGCACAGAATCGCCATCCTTGGCTCCCACCCCAGCAGGACCACAAAAATCACTAGGGTCTGAAGGCTCGCGGTGATTGCTTGACCGGCAAGTTGCCCAAAGCTCTGTTCTAGTATCACCACGTCGTTGCGTAGGAGCTGCAATAGCTCGGCCTGCGGCCGGCTCAGAAAATACGACAGTGAATAGCCCTGCAGACGATCGAAGATTCTCAACGTAAGGCTCTGACCGAGTCGTGCACTCACTCGCGCCAGTAGATCAAAGGCTATACCCGCTATGACCCCCCGCGCCAGCAATAGGGACAACTGCAGGGCCACAATAGGGAGCAGGATTGCCCCGTCACGTCCCACAACCCCTTTGTCAAACAGTGGCTGAAACAGCAAGGTCGCCGAGACGTTCGCGACAGCGGCAAATAGCAACATCAAGGATCCGGCGAGAATGCCAGGAAGTATCTGACGCAAACACCATTCTCTTAATCGAATGTCGCCGTCCATTGCGTCGCGGTTGGTTGGGCCTTGAGTCATTTTACGGTCAAAGGACCGCTCCCCATCTTGAGCTCATATGGCAACCTTTAACATCTTGCCGGGTCCAGCGCTTAGCGGGCCTGCTATGCCATCGTTGCCGCTTGCACCAAAGTGCCTTAATGTGACCAGCTATTATCGGCACCAATAAG
Source organism: uncultured Alphaproteobacteria bacterium (assembly GCA_963721025.1). GTDB lineage: Bacteria > Pseudomonadota > Alphaproteobacteria > Rhizobiales > Xanthobacteraceae > BOG-931. Next base: position 112,844 of record CAVRHN010000008.1, read on the forward strand.
GACGACGAGACTCACCGCGCGAAAATCGCTAAAGCTGAAGAAAGAGCGCTAACTGTATGCGCTATCCGGCCGGCCTGAATCCCATTGCCATAGCGATCGAACCTAACGGCAAGTTCGTATACGCAGCAAACTGGGGCGAGCACACGGTGGCGGCCTATAGGATTGCACCGAGCGGCGCTCTCCAATCAGTGGCTGGTTCTCCGTTCCCTTCGGGCCGCTGGCCGCATTCAGTCGCCATCGCCCCCTTCGGCCAATACTTGTACACGGCAAACGGCAGTTCACACGATGTATCTGCATATCGGATGGATGCGGAGAGCGGCGCCCTTCAGGCACTTGCCGACTCACCTTATCTCGCCGGCAGCCATCCGGAATCGGTGACGCTCAGTCCGTCGGGCGAGTTCGCCTATGTTTGCAACGGTTTTGGCGGAGATATCTGTGCCTACCGTGTGCAGCGCGACACCGGAGCATTGCACCCATTGCACACGTCGCCATTTCCGTCGGGCGAAAAGCCGCTTGCCATGGTGTTTGCGCCTTCAGGTCGGTATGCCTATGTCGCCAATCGTCGCTTTGACGTAAGGGCATACCGCGTCGATAGACAGAGCGGAGCGCTCGACCGCCTGCCAGATGCGCCGTTCGCAGCGGGGAGAGGTCCGACCGCAATCGCCGCGGATCCGTTCGGCAATTTCGTCTATGTTGCGAATTTCAAGTCGGACAACATTAGTGGCTACCGAATAGATTCGGCGAACGGCTCGCTCAGGGAACTGGATGGCTCGCCTTATCCCAGCGGCAAGGTGCCGATCGGCATTGCTACAGAACCTTCGGGCGCCTTTCTTTTCGCCAGCAACGGTGAATCCGATGCCATTTCGGCTTGGCGCATCGATGCTGCGACCGGGGTGCTGGCGGAGGTTACCGGTTCACCGTTTTTGTCAGGCAAAATGCCCTGCGGGATGGCAACCGATCCTTCGGGACGCTTTCTCTATGTGACGAATTGGGTTTCCAACGATGTTTCGGCCTATCGCATCGAGCGGCCTAGCGGAGCTTTGGTCGTCATAGGCTAGAAAGCCACCGACCAGTTCGGTCGCGGCACGCTCACCAGCGGCGTATCGGGATCGATCTCGTATACGATCTTTGTCATCAAGCCTTCTGTTGAGTTGGGATCGAGCCATCCCCATTCGCCGTTATAGTTCGCTTCGAGGAAGACGTAGTGATCTTCCTGGCGCAGGAAGTCGATACGGGCGAAGTGCTGCCCGACCTCGGCCATGAAGGCGAATATCGCCGCCCGAAGCGTGGCCGGCAAATCGACGCGCTTCCAACCACGGTGGGCGTGCTGCACGGGAGCGCGGCGCCAATCGATCGTCTCTGCGATGAATACTGAGCGATCAAGTTCAAAGGCGAAAAGTTCGTCGCGCACGACTGCGACCGTCACATCGTACGTGGCGTCAATGTAGTCGGTGAGAAACCAGGGTTGCGCCGGGTCAAGAGAGCCCTCGTCGACCTTCTGGCTGTAGAAACCGATGCCCTCGGCATATTTGAAATTAAAGCTCTTGCATACTGACCATTTCCCGGGGCGTAACTGATCGCCGCGGTTAAAGACAAAGCGGTATGGCGGAACCTCGAAATACTTCGGTGCCACGCGGAGCTGCTGCAGCTTCCCCGAGCGGAGTGTGGCGAGCGGCTGACTGAGAACGACCTTACCCTGCTCCCAGAAGATGTTAAGGACATCGGACCAGGCGACGAATACCTCCTCTTCGGCATAGCGCTCAAGTTCGGTGAGCTGAGTTTGTGGAAATAGTACCGACCCGCGCATGGAAGAACGTCGGTACACCTTAGCGATCGTCTCGTCCTTGACGGAGCGGCCCGTCGGGTCCGCGACCTCTACGCCCGAGCCCCCAAAGAATAGAGCGTAATCGCGCCAAAGGTCGGTGTTGTAACGGAATACGCGATCGCTCCCCAACCTGCGCACAAGCAGATCGGCGGCATAGTCGATGGAATTGGTGATGAGGAGGGTGACAGGACGGTCTGCGGACATGGAGCATCAGTCGGCGCGCACCAACCCTCCCCGCCCGTGTCTCGGCAGGAACGCCGAACCTCCGGTGCGCGGCTGAGCCCGGCAGCTGGCCGGTTATTCGTCTTTTTCGCCGTCGAACTGCGTGCTGCTGTTTGGCGCGCCAGTAGTCATCATCAGCGTACGGATCCGCTCACTCTCGGTCCAGCGGCGGGTCTGGCTCAGATAGTCATAGGAGCAGTGACCCATCTCCATGCGCCACAAGAAACTCTCCTCCGGCTTTCTGCTGACAAGATCAGCCGGGGTGATTTTGCGCGTGGTGCCAACAGCGTCAGTATGCAGCATAGCCACCTCCAGTCGCGTGGACGGATATTATCCTTGCTAGAGTCGGTCATAGGCGCAGCAATGTCAACGTGAAAAAATCCCCCGCCGTTGCCCTTCGTGCTGGGCGTCGCCGACTCCTCGATAGGCGCTGTTTGCGGGAACAGCGTCGAAGGCGACGCTGATGCGCTCTTCATGGCTCTCGAATGGCACGGTGTGATGCAGCAACCAGGAGGGAAAGAGGACTGTCTTGCCTTCTTCGGGCTTCACGCTGTAGCTCGGCGCTTGACTGTCGGCCTCCGTTGAGGCGCCGGTCTGTTCGAACTTGAGATAACCAGCTTCGCCCGCGCCGCCGGCTTTCACAATTTCCGGTACACGTACGTAATACACCCCGCTTACCGTGGCCGCTGGATGGAAATGCGGCATCTGGTGCCCGCCGGACCTCAGTACGACTGCCCATCCGTTGATGCGCCACGCAGCAGGCGAGGCAATCCCTGCGAGGGGAAGCACACTATCGAGGTACTCCGTAACGCGCTCCTCAATGAACCGTCTAAGAATGGATATTGAGCGCTCCCGGCCCTCAAAGATTTCCAGAGTCTGGCTACCTGCGCGAGTCGCGGTCGCAGCCGGGTCGCGCGTAATCGTAGGATGTGCGTAAACTAATCGGGCAAGTTCTTCGTTTAACGCATCCAAGCCAATGAAGCTCTCGGCGCCTTCAATGCGGTACGATCGTACTAGGTTAGGATAGTCAAGCAGCGTGCGCGCCTCTTCAATCTTGGCGGTCCTCAGGAGCAAGGTCGAGAAATTGGCGCGCGCCTCAGTGTGTGCGGGATCCAGATCGAGCCCGCGGCGGAAGGCTTGTTCTGCGCCCACCAAGTCGCCCATGCCAAGCAGCGCCTGCGCGAGGTGAACATGCATTCGCGCGTTCTGCGACTCGATGGCGGTTGCGTGTCTCAGAGAAGCAACGCCGCGCAGCTCGTTGCCGGTCTGGCAGAGGGCCTCGCCCAACCGCAAATGTGCCTCGGCAAAATTCGGCGCGATCGTCACTGCCGCTTCGTAGGCGGCTACGGCCTCATCAAGCTTGTCCTGTGCCTGCAGAACCAGCCCAAGGTTAAGATATGATTCCAGATGTAGCGGACGCGCAGCGAGCGCGTCGCGATACGCGATGGTTGCCTCCTCGAACCGCCGCTGCGTGGTAAGGGCCTTTGCACGCTCAAATACTTCCTCAAATTCCATGTAAGCTAACCCGGATGTTCGCGAATGCCATTTTTTAAAAATCTGCGTCAGCACCAACAGCGTATCAATGGGCGTCCAAAACTTGCAGGTCAGCTGGCGCTGGCGCAGATAATGGCGAGAAGCAGCGGCAAGTTTGCCATTTTGTATCCCCAAACGATCGGTAATTCGCGAACAGGGATTGTATTGGAGTAGACCCGGCACGTGGCGAGGTAACGGCCTCCTCCAGTCATACTTGTCTTTGCATCTTTTGCCCAGTCCCCACCGACATCGTGCCCGCCGCAATATTTGGAAGGCTACAACGCCTCACATTCGAGGTCAGTAACGTGGAGTATAGTGGACGTAAAGCGGGATCGTCCAAAACACGACACTAGTGAAGGTTCCGGGTATGCAGCCCACCGCTTCGTGCTGCGCTGCGCCGAGGAACCGTATCCGCGCTATTCCGCCGCGACGCGCTGCACCCGCCACTGGCTGATCAGCGCCCGCAGCGACGCCGGCTTGACCGGCTTGTTGAGCACGTGCACGCCGGCGGCACGGGCTTCCTCGCGGACGCGCAAAGAACGGTCGGCGGTGACCAGGATCGCCGCGAGATCGCGGCCGGCGCGGCGGCGCAGCTCCCCGATCGCGGTCATGCCGTTGCCGCCGTCGAGATGGTAGTCGACCAGCAGCCCGTCCGGCTCGCGGCCGCTGCGTTCGATCGCCGCCAGCGCTTCGGCAAGATCGACGGCCTTGAGAACCTGGCAGCCCCAGCCGCCCAGCAGCGTCTGCATGCCGTCGAGAATGGTCCGCTCGTTGTCGATGCAGACGACGACCGTTCCGGTCAGCCGTCCGACGGCGACTTTGGGCATGGCGTCCCGGACCGGCTCGGCCGCCGTGGCCGCCGCCCGCGGCACTTCGACGGAAAACCGCGAGCCGCGGCCGACATTCGATTTCAGCCCCACTTCACAGTCGAGCACGCGGGCGATGCGTTCGACGATCGACAGGCCTAAGCCGACGCCGCGCGCGACCCGCGCGCCCTGGTCGAGACGGTGGAATTCCTTGAACACCGCGCGCCGCTTGCCGTACGGAATGCCGATGCCGGTATCGTAGACGTCGACGCGCAGCCGCGGTCCGCGGCGCCGGCAACCCACCAGCACGGTGCCGGTCGGCGTATATTTGATCGCGTTCGAGACCAGGTTCTGCAACAGCCGGCGCAGCAAGCGCCGGTCCGAGCGCACCGCCAGCGCGCAGGGCATGAAGACGAGGTCGAGACCCTTCTCCCGCGCCACCGGTGCAAATTCCACTTCCAGCCGCTGCAGCAATTCGTCGATGCGGAAATCGCTGAGTTCCGGCTTCATCGCCCCGGTGTCGAGCCGCGAAATATCCAGCAGCGCCACGAATATCTCTTCCACCGCCTCGAGCGAAGCGTCGATATTCTGCACCAGATCGCCGTCCTCGCCGGCGCGCTGGCGCTCGATCAGGCTGGTCACATAGAGCCGCGCGGCGTTGAGCGGCTGCAAAATGTCGTGGCTGGCATCGGCGACGAAGCGCGTCTTGGAGGCGTTGGCGTCGTCGGCCTCGGCCTTGGCGCGTTCGAGCTCGGCGTTGAGCCGGGTCAGCTCCTGGGTCCGCTCGCGCACGCGGCGTTCCAATGTCGCGTTGGCGCGCTCGAGCGCTTCGGCGGCCTCCACGCTCGGCGTAATGTCGGTGAAGGTCGTCACCAGGCCGCCGTCCGGCATGCGGTTGGCCCGCACTTCGATCACCAGCTCGCGTTCGGCGAAGCGTTCGAGGAACGGCTCGGCCACCGAGGTATATCTGGCGATGCGCTCGGCGACTTGTCCGTCGAGGTCCTTGGCGTCGCGCGCGCCCTGCTGCGCGACGTGGCGGAGAATTTCGCCGAGCGGGATACCGATCCGCGTCAGGCCGTGCGGCAGGTCGAGGAGCTCGCCGAACTGGCCGTTCCAGCAGACCAGAGCCAGGTCCCGGTCGAACACCGCGATGCCTTGCCGGACGTGGTCGAGCGCCGTCTGCAGGATTTCGCGATTGTAGTGGATCGCCGCGTTGGCATCGTCGAGCAGCTTGAGCGCGGCCTTGGTCGAAACCGTGCGCTTACGCAACAACAGCGACAGCACCAGCCGCGACGACGCCGCGCCGATCGCCGAGGCCAGCAGATATTCGCCGTATTGCAGCAACTGAAAGTCGGCTTCGGCCTGCGGCTCGAGCCCGATGCGGCGCGAGGCGGCGAAGCTGGCGAAGGATTTGCGGGTGCGCTCCTCGCCGAGGTAACGGGCGACGGTCGCGGTCAATTCCTCAATGGTGATGGAAGCACGCCACAGCCGGAAGCTCGGCGCGATCGGCGCCAGCGACGACGGCACGAACACATCGCCCTGCACGCGCTCGATCGCCGTCGGCCGCCGGCCGAAGGAGAAGCCGACGTAGAGCGCGACATTGGCGAGAAGGCTCAGCACGACACCGTGAACGAGCGGTGCCAGATCAAGACCGAACAGCGCTTGCGGCCGCAGCCATGCAAGGCCGAACGGTCCGTCGGTCAGGATGCGCTCACCGACGATGCCGGCGTCCGAGATGCTCGGCAACAAGAGCGTATAGGCCCAAACCAGAATGCCGGCGGTCATACCGGCGATGGCGCCGCGCGCGGTGCCGCGCCGCCAAATGAGCCCGCCGAAGAAGGCGGGGGCCAACTGCGCGATGGCGGCAAACGACAATAGACCGATCGACGCCAGCTGCGCTTCGCCGGCCGAGCGATAATAGATGTAGGCGAGCAGCAGGATGGCGAAGATGGCGATGCGGCGTACCGTCAGGAGCTGGGCGCCGGCGTCGCTCGGCCCGCCGGCGCGCGCCGCGCGCCGCTTCAAGACCAGCGGCATCACGATGTCGTTCGACACCATGATCGCCAGCGCCACCGATTCGACGATCACCATGGCGGTCGCGGCCGAAAGCCCGCCGATAAAGGCGGTTAGCGTGAACAGCTCGGAATGCGTCTTCAGCGGCAGCGCCAGCACGAACATATCGCCGTCCACGCCGCCGGCCGGAAACGTCAGCAGGCCGGCCATCGCGATCGGCATCACGAACAGGTTGATCAGCACCAGATAGGCCGGGAACAGCCAGGCGGCGCGGCGGATCTCGGCCTCGCTGTGGTTCTCGACGACGGCGACGTGGAACTGCCGCGGCAACAGCAGAATGGCGAACAGCGACAACACCGTCATGGCGCTGAACGCCATGAGCGGCGGCGCCCGCGTCAGCACCGCCGCCGTGTGCGGCTGTTGCAGCGCGCGCGCCAACAGCGTCAGCGGGTCGTGGAACATGACGAAGGTCACGAAGATGCCGACGGCGAGAAAGGCAATGAGCTTGATGATCGACTCCGTGGCGATCGCCAGCATCAGCCCGTCCTGATGCTCGGTAGCGTCGATGTGCCGGGTGCCGAACAGAACCGCGAAGGCCGCCATCAACAGCGCCACGAACAGCGCGATGTCGCCGACCAGCGGCGGCGCCGCGACGCTGCCGATCGAGCCGGCGGCGAGAATGGTGCCGACCGACGATGATACCGCTTTGAGCTGCAGCGCGATGTAGGGGATCATGCCGACGATGGCGATCAGTGCCACCGTCGCCGCCACGGTCTGGCTCTTGCCGTAGCGCGCCGCGATGAAGTCGGCGATCGAGGTGATGTTCTGGCCCTTGGCCAGCCGCACGATGCGGATGATAAGCGGATAGCCGACGCCCACCACCAGCACCGGCCCGATATAGATCGCGAGGAAATCGAGGCCGGTGCGCGAGGCAAGCCCCACCGAGCCGAAGAACGTCCACGACGTGCAATAGATCGCCAGCGACAACGGATAGATCAGCAACCGCGCGCGGCTGCCGCGGACCAATTCGTGCCTGCGATCGCCGTAGCTCGCCACCAGGAACAAAAAGCCGATATAGGCGAGCGCGATAATAACGACGACCCAGCCTTGCAGCATGGCGGTTCCTGCGTCGGCTCGCGGCGCGCGGTCAGGACCGCGGCGCGCGGTTTTGCTTAGAGCGCAATCGCTTCAGATTGAACTGATTGGCGCTCTAATATCTTGGTGGAGCATGATCTTTTCGGAAAGCCGGCCTCCACTTTTCCGGATCATGCTAGGTCACCATAGTTTGCCGGGGGTGTCTATCGGGTCGGCGGTGGCAAAAAGATACCTGCCTGCCGGTATTGCGGGACGGGAACCGGCCGGTCCGGGCCGTTTTGGCCGGCCCACTGACAGGCGCCGCCGGCAGCCCGCCAGACACAATGTTGAGATGCGGCCGCTGGTTACCTCAGCTTACGCGCAAGCGGTGCTATTTTAGTTCGGCGAATCGGTTTGCGTCGCGGCCATTGACCGGCCGCGGTATCGTCACTCGGCGGCGGCGAGCGCGCGCTCCTGCAGCGGCAACTGCAAGCGTTGCCAGACATCGACCAGCGCCTCGGCAAGCGTGTCGATCAGGCCGTCGTCGTGATAGGGACTCGGCGTGATGCGCAGCCGTTCCTTGCCTTTCGCCACCGTCGGGTAATTGATCGGCTGGATATAGATGCCGTGCTCGGACAGCAACAGATCGCTGGCGTGCTTGCAGCGCTCCGGATCGCCGACGAAAACCGGAACGATGTGGGTGGGACTCGTCATTACCGGCAGCCGTGCGGCGGTGAGCACCGCTTTGGTCCGGCCGGCGCGATCCTGATGGCGCTCGCGCTCCCACTGTGAAGTCTTCAGATGCCGGATCGCGGCGGTCGCCGCGGCGCAGACCGACGGCGGCAGCGCGGTGGTGAAGATAAAGCCGGCGGCATAGGAGCGCACCGCGTCGATCACTGCCGCCGAGCCGGCGATGTAGCCGCCGAGGCAGCCGAACGCCTTGGCGAGCGTCCCCTCGATCACGTCGATGCGGCCCGCAGCGCCGTCGCGCTCGCTGATGCCGCCGCCGCGCGAGCCGTACATGCCGACCGCGTGCACCTCGTCGATATAGGTCATGGCGCCGTAGCGCGCGGCGAGATCGCAGATGCGGTTCACCGGCGCGACATCGCCGTCCATGGAATAGAGGCTCTCGAACACGATCAGCTTCGGCCGTTCCGGCTCCGCCGCGGCAAGAAGCTGTTCGAGATGCGCCATGTCATTGTGGCGGAAAATCTGCCGCTCGCAATGCGCCTGGCGCACGCCTTCGATCATCGAATTGTGGTTCAGCGCATCCGACAGGATCAGGCAGTTCGGCATCAGCCGGGCGATCGTGGCAATGCCGGTCTCGTTGGAGACATAGCCGGAGGTGAAGACCAGCGCCGCTTCCTTGCGATGCAGGTCGGCAAGCTCGCGCTCAAGCTCGACCAGCGGGTGATTGTTGCCGGCGATATTGCGGGTGCCGCCGGCGCCGGTGCCCATCCGCGTCGCGGTCTCGACCATGGCGCCGATCACCTTGGGGTGCTGGCCCATGCCGAGGTAATCGTTCGAGCACCAGATCACGACGTTCTTCGGGCCCTGCGGCGAATGCCACACCGCATAGGGAAACCGCCCGGCGATCCGCTCGAGATCGGCAAACACCCGGTAACGCCGCTCGCTCCGCAATTGCGCCAGAGCGTCAGTAAAATATGCACTGTAATCCATGAACTTACCGGCCCCCTCGGTCAGCGATACCCCGCCGGAACCCTTTTTAGAGGGGTTCCAGTTGGGTTGTCGAGGCATTGGTAAGCGAAAAATCGTCGCGGCCTTTTGCGGTGGATCAATTGGCGCCGCAAGAGGCTTTTGGCGTGCCGCGAGCGGGATGGTTCTCAGGGCTTGGCGCCGGCGCTCCCCCTGGCCCGCGACAAACTGCTGGCAATCGGCAATAACATCGAGGGCGGCGTGAAGCGGGACGACACGGCGAGGATCTTATTGAGAAGACCGGTGACGATCACCGGGCGGCCGGCCTTGAGCGCGGCATAACCGAGGCGCGCCACCTCGGCGGCCTGCATCACCGGCATGGGTCCGTTGAACAGGCCGGAGCCCTCCATTTGCGCGACCTCCGCGAATCCGGTCGCCGTCGGACCCGGGCACAGCGTCGTGACCGTCACACCGCTGCGGCGCAGCTCGTAGCCGATCGCCCGACCCAAGCTCAGCACGTAGGCTTTGCTCGCGTAATAGACCGCCATTTCCGGTCCGGGCTGGAACGCCGCCGTCGAGGCAACCAGCATGATTTTGCCGCGCCGCTGCGCCAGCATCTGCGGCAGCACGAGCCGCGTCAGTTCGGTCAGCGCCACGATGTTGACCTGCAGCATCGCCGCGATCTTGTCCGGCTCCGCGCGATCGAACCGGCCGTTGTCGCCGAGGCCAGCGGCATTGATCAGCACGTCGAGCGCAATGCCCCGCGCGGCGAGGTCTTGCGCCAGCGCAGCCGCCGCTCCTGCCTTGCCGAGATCGGCGGGAAGGACGGTGACCGCCGCCCCTTCGGCCTTGAGCGTTTCGGCCAAGGCTTGCATTGCCTCGCGGCGGCGGGCGACCAGCACGACGTCGTGGCCGTCTTTCGCCAGTTCCCGCGCGAGTTCGGCGCCGATGCCGCTCGACGCGCCGGTCACGAGCGCAATGGGACGCGGGGAAGAAGCCATGGCAGGACACCTTTCGGTTCGCCGGCACCGCCGGTCATTAGCCCGGCAATGTCACCGGCCTATGAATTACCGGCCGACGAAGGCGGCGGCACGCTTTTCAACGAAATGCGCCACGCCCTCCTTGAAGTCCTCGGATTGAAACGACTCGATCATGGCCGCGTCGGCCGCCACGCAGGCTTCCGCCAGCGATTGGAAATAAGATCGGAACACTTGGCGTTTCATCACGCCGATCGACCGCGGCGAGGACGTTGTCACCAGATCGCGCGCGATCGCCTGCACGGTCTGCAGAAAATTCTCCGCCGGCAGTTGACGAACCAGCCCCAACCGCTCCGCCTCGGCCGCCGGCAGGGTGCGCGCGGAATAGAGCAGGTCGAGCGCGTTCATCGGGCCGATCAGCCGCGGCAGCATCCAGGCGCTGCCGTACTCCGCGATCAGCCCGCGCTTGGCAAAGGCGGTCGTCAGCTTCGCACCCTCGGCCATGTAGCGGAAGTCGCAGTACAGGCTGAGACAGACCGCGATGCCCGCGATCGGTCCGTTGATGGCCGCGAAGATCGGCTTCGGCACGTCAAGCATGTAGCTGAATTTCTGCTCGAAGTTGCCGGATTTGCCGCCGTCCCGGTTGACGTTGCCGCTTGGCCGCTGGCCGGCCGATATCTTGCTGAGACGCGACATGTCGGCGCCGGCGCAGAAACCGCGCCCCGCGCCGGTCAGGACGACGGCGCGGACCGAATTTTCCACGGCCGCCTTGTCGATGGCGTGGCGCACGTCGGCGCCCATCTCACTGGTCCAGGCATTGAGCTTGTCCGGCCGGTTGAGCGTTATGGTGGCGACAAAATTGTCGACGTCGTAGAGAATATCGGTGTAGGCCATACGTTTCCTCCTGCCTGGCGCTAATTGTCGGGAATATTGCATATTGCCCGGATGCGATCCAAGAAAACCAATCAGGGAGAATGACGTGCCCGACTATTGCCGCCTGCGTCAGATTTGTCTGGTGGCGGCGGATCTGCCGCGGGCGATCACCGACATGCAAGCGATCTTCGGGGTGAAGCTCGCCTATCAGGACCGGCACGTGCGCCGCTACGGCCTGCACAACGCGCTGTTTCCGTTCGGGCTCGCCTTCGTCGAAATCGTCTCGCCGGTCGAGCCCGATACCGCGGCCGGCCGCTTCCTTGAACGCAGCGGCGGCGTCGGTGGCTACATGGCGATCTTCAATTGCAGCGATCCGCAGCGGCGCGGCCTTAACGCCAATGCCTTGGGCGTGCGCACCGCACATACCATCGAGCACCCCGGCTTTCACGCCGTGCAGCTCCACCCGCGCGACTGCCGCGCGGCGATAATCGAGTTCGACCGCACCGACGGCGGAGAGGATTTGCGCGGTCCCTATGCCCCGGCCGGCGGAACGGCTTGGACCAATGCGATCCGAACTGACGTCACCAAGCGGCTCGCCGAGATCGTCGTCGAAAGCCCCGATCCCGTCGGGCTTGGTCAACATTGGTCGCGCATCCTGGACATGCCGTTCGTAGCCGACAGCGACGGCGGCTGCATCGTGGCCGACGTGATTGCGATCCGGTTCGCGCGCGGTGACGGCGCGCGGGAAATGTTGCGCACGCTGGTGATCGAGGTGGCCGATCGGAGCGGCATCGAAACGCGCGCGGAGGAGCGCGGCTATCCCGTCTCGAACGCCGGCGTCGAATTCTGCGGCGTACGTTTTCAGCTGATGACGTAACCGCCGCGCATGCGCGTGCGACTGGTGCTGCCGGTCAGGTTTGAACTGACGACCTCTCCCTTACCAAGGGAGTGCTCTACCACTGAGCTACGGCAGCGGCCTTAGAGCGGGATGACTTATCTTCGAATCGTCATCTCGCTCTAAGTTCTTGTTTTATCGCGCGTCCGGACGGAAAACCGGTTTCCACTTTTCCTGGACGCGCTCCAGCGGCGAGCGCGCGACCCGTAAAAGCCCGCGCGGGACGGCGCACGGCGAGCGCCAACAAAAGCGCGGCGATCCTTGCCATAGGGCCAGCAACCGCGCAAGCGCCAGCGGGATAAGCCGTATGTCCGTTGGCTTCCAAAGTGGTTCGGTGAGCGCCTACCGTCCAAGTCACCGTCCACGCCTATTCGATGTTCATTCGCGGAAACTGCGGGAACGCGCGTTTTAAGGGACTGATCATGCAAAAATCGCCGGTAATTGAAAAGTGGCACGCCATCGTCGCGCGAAAAGACGCTGCCGCTTTGCACGATCTTCTGGCCGACGATGTGAGTTTTCTTTCCCCCGTCGTCTACAAGCCGCAGATCGGCAAACCGCTGGTGTTGAAATATCTCGGCGCGGCCCTGCAGGTGCTGAACAATGAAACCTTCGCATATCGCAACGAATGGATTGCCGACGCTTCCGCGGTGCTCGAATTCGAAAGTGTGATCGACGGAATTTCCATCAACGGTGTCGACATCATCACCTGGAACGGCGATCAAAAGATCACGGAGCTCAAGGTCATGCTGCGGCCGCTAAAAGCGGTCAACCTAGTGCACCAATTGATGGCTTCAATGTTGGAAAAGATGGATCGGGTCGCCTGAGTTCCGGGCGGAACTCGGAAAACTTGCTCGGGTCCCGGGGTCGCTGCGCCCGGAAAACGAAATCAAAACTCTGACGCCAGCCGGTCCAGCCCCATGACGTGGGCGAGGTTGCGAACCTCGTTCTTCTGCTCGTCGGAAAAGCTCAGGATCAACGGAAAGGCCGCCGACTTGAGGTCTTGCACTTCGGCGCTGTCGGGATCGAGCGAAGCGACCGCCGTGACCGCGGATGCGCCGTGCCGGCTCGCAGCGCGCTCTTTCGCGTAGGCGATGCTGCGCAACGCCGCCTCGACCGACGGCCACATGCGTTCCTGGTCGGGCGTCAGATGCAGCCGCCCCTTGATGCTGGCGATTTGCGCATCGTTGAGCACGAAGCCCGGCCGGTTGGCATGGCGAACGATGCTCTCGGCCGACGATCTGAGCTCGCTGCGGCGCATGGCCGGCGGCGACTTTATTTCGGTGTCGGTGCGCGGCTGCGGCGCAGCAGGCACTGGCGGCGCCGGGGGTCGTGCAACTTGCGGCTCGGGCTGCGCAACGGCCGGCCCAGCCATGGGCTCGGGACTCAGCAATGCGAGCTGCGCCCCGCCGAGCACCATGGCGTGCGTGGGGCTTGTCGGGCTGACCGTCGCTGTCGCCGCAGCAGGGGCGGCATCCGCGGCTGCGACGGCCGCTTGAGCGTCGGGGAAACGCAACGCGATACTTTGGGCGGGCGAAAGGCCTGGTGAAAGATCGGCGCTGCGCAGGCTTATGGCGTGCCAATTCCCTAGCAGGTAGCCGGCGACACCGGCCACAAGAATAGCCCCCACCCGGCCGCGCTTGAACGCCCTCGCAACCCGCATCCGCCGCCCCTCATCCCTTAGGCTGTGTAGCTAATTCCTTTCAAATGAAGCTTAATTTATGACTAATCGGAGGATTTTTGCCGGCGGAGTTGTTTCATCGCGCGTCCGGACGGAAAACCGGTTTCCAACCCTCGGATCAAGTCCGAGGGCAGGCCTTTTCCTGGACGCGCAAAAAGGTCCGGCATCACTGCCGGGCCTTGAATTCTTAGTGGAGCGCGATCTTTACCGGAAAACCGGCTGCCACTTTTCCGGATCGCGCAAAAAGGCCCGGCATCGCTGCCGGGCCTTGAATTCTTAGTGGAGCGCGATCTTTTCGGAAAACCGGCTGCCACTTTTCCGGATCGCGCTCTTAAGCCGCCTCTTCCTCGACCACTGCGTCCTCTTCGGCCTCCGGCTTCGGACCGCGGTGCGGCCCCTTGGCCAGCGCGGCCTCGATCTCCTTGACCGCTTCGGTCTCCGTCAGCCGCTGCACGGCGGCGACTTCACGCGACAGCCGGTCCAGCGCCGCCTCATAGAGCTGGCGCTCGGAATAGGATTGTTCCGGCTGCGACTCCGAGCGGAACAGATCGCGGACGACTTCGGCGATGGCGACGATGTCGCCGGAATTGATCTTGGCCTCGTATTCCTGCGCCCGGCGCGACCACATGGTCCGCTTGATGCGCGCCCGGCCCTTGAGCGTCTCCAGCGCCCGCTTCACCATCGGCGTTTCCGCAAGTTTGCGCATGCCGACGGAGGCGATCTTCGAGGTCGGCACCCGCAATGTCATCTTGTCCTTGACGAAGTTGATGACGAAAAGCTCGAGCCGCGCCCCTGCGACCTCCTGCTCCTCGATCGCGGTGATCTGGCCCACGCCGTGGGCCGGATAAACGATGAACTCGCTGGTCTTGAAGCCTTGTCGCTGGGTCGTCTTCTTCGCGTTCATTCCCAAAGTTGCTCCTTCCGCCTCCGGCTTGCGCCGGTGGACGGGCTTCGCCACGCTGACCCTTCCCCGGGTCGTTCGCCGCGTGGACTGTGATGGCCTTCGGCTGGCGCCGGAGGCGGGTTTTCTTGTCTTCCGGCTCATAGCGGCCGCGCTCTTTTTCGAACGACGACGACGAGTTTTCTCTGCCACTGCTCTCGCGTGGGTCTCACGCCTCTTTTGACGGTTCCTCGGAAACGCCCCAGAAAAATATGCTCCCAGTGTTGGGAGCCGCATATCGGGGGTGTTTTTTCATTGTAGAACGCCTTTATAACACATTTTGGCTCAAAATCAAAACCTTATGGCGTTGCAAAACGGTCGCACTACCGGCAACCCCAACAATGGTTAAAACGGTCGCGTCAATCGCCCGTTCCCGCATTAGGCGAAAAATATTGTTCAAACTTGTCGGGGAGGCCCTCAAACTTCTTGGCGTCGGCGGGCGGGTCTTTCTTGGTCGTAATATTCGGCCATTGCTTGGCAAATTCCGCGTTGACGGCCAGCCACTTTTCGACCCCGGGCTCGGTGTCGGGCTTAATCGCGTCGACCGGGCATTCCGGCTCGCAGACGCCGCAATCGATGCACTCGTCGGGGTGGATGACCAGCATATTTTCGCCCTCGTAGAAGCAATCCACGGGGCAGACCTCGACGCAGTCCATGTATTTGCATTTGATGCAATTATCGTTGACGATATAGGTCATCGGCTCACTCTGAATTCCGGCCCTTTGGCGAGCGTTGCTCCTACCGCATGGCTCATGAGCGCGCAAGGTTCCGGCGCGGCCGCGCCGGATATTTCAGATCAGTTCCTCATATAGGCGCTGAGCGGTTAGGGCGGGACCCCTGCGCTCGACAAATCCACTGACCCTCAGCACGCGAACGTGGCGCTCGAGCGCGACCGTGATCACGTCGCCCGTTCGCACCATGCGGCTTGGCGCACGAATCCGCGCGCCGTTGACCCGGACATGACCGGAGCCTGCGAGCGCCGCCGCGGCGCCGCGCGTGGACACGATGCGAGCGTGCCACAGCCATCGGTCGATGCGCTGGCGTTCGGCCTCGGTTGCCGGCTTTGTCATTTGCTAGAGCATGATCCTTCGGACTTTCCTTCGCCCGCCGAAGCGGGCTTCGCGAAGGCAGGAAACCGGCCTCGACCCCGGATCAAGTCCGGGGCAGGCTTTTTCCGGATCATGTTCTAGCGACGCTCCTTGGCCTCTTCCTCGAGCTGTGCCTTCAGCGCCGCGAGCTTGGCGAATGGCGAATTCGGATCGGGCGCTTTCTCCCGCCGCTCCTGCCGTTCCTGCCGCCCCACATGAGCGGGCGCGCGTTCCCGTTCGCGGCGCGGACGTTCGAAGCGCGGCTCCGGGACACGCCGACGGCGGTGGCGCGTGTAGCGTTCCGGCTTGCCCGGCTCGACCGGCTCGGGCGCGGTCGGCTCGGTCGGCGCAACAGCTGCCGCCGCTTCGCTGGCAACCACCGGCGCCGTGGCGTCCCGTGTCTGCGCGCCGCTATCTTTTGCCCGGTCCGTGCCGGCTTCGCGATGCCTGCCGTGCGAGCGACGCCGCCCCGCGGGCCGGCCCTGGCGGCCCGGCCGCCACACCTCGATAAGGATCGGTTCCGGCGGCGGCGGTGTTGCGGCCGCAGTTGCGGCCTCGCTTTCCTCATGAGCCGGGAGAGGGCCGGAGTCAGAGGGACTCGCCGCAAGCTCGGGCGTCGAAGGCGGTTCGCCGATTTGCGGACCTTCTTTTTCGGCGCACGGCTCTCGTACATCCACCGGCACGAGCGGGACATCCGACACGACGTCGGATGTGGCGGCGGCATCGGTCGTCGCGTCGCCGACCAGGGATTCGGATGCACCTTCCATAGGCTGAGACGGCGCGGCAAGCTCCTTGACCGGTTCGCCGAGGGCAGCGGCCTCTTCCGGCATGCCGGGACCGGCGATCGCGGAAACAGCCGGCTCGGCCGGTTTCGGCCGCTGCTCCATGCGATAGCCGAGCGAACGCAGAATCGAGGCGAAATCCTCGCCTGAGGCGCCAGTCAACGACGTCATGGCGTTGACCACCGTGAAGCCGCCGCCGGCGACCGCGCCCGGCGGCTTCGGGGCAAGGGCGCCTTCCCGCCACGCCAGCGCCGGCCGGATCAGATCCGCAAGGCGCTCGAGAATGTCGACGCGCACGGCGCGTTCGCCGCACACCCGGTAGCCCGCCGTCCGATACAGCGCCGCATCGATCTCCCGGTTGACCGGGATCGATGTCCGGCCGCTGCCGGCCAGATGCAGCAGATCGTCGAGCCCTTTGCTCTGCGGCCCGTCATGCGCGAGCGCCCAGAGCTGCACTGCGAGTGCCCGCGGCGCCGGCTTGAGCAGCACGGGAAGATAGATGTGATAGGCGCCGAAGCGCACGCCGTATTTGCGCAAGCTTGCCCGTTCCGGCTGCTCCAATCCCTTCACTTCGTCCGCGACCCGCTGCCGCTCGAGCACGCCCAGCGCCTCGACCAATTGGAAAGCGACGCCGCGCGCGATGCCGCTCACGTCGGTGGCCGCCGTCAATCCGAACAGCGGACCGAGCAGCTTTTCGATATGGGATTTCACCCAAGCGTCGAGCCGCGCCTCGACCGCATCGCGTGGCGCGCCGCTCAGATGTTCATCGGCGACAACCCGCACCCGCGGCCGCAAAGCCTCCTCGCCGGCAATGAGCTTGCCGACGGCGACACCGGTCCAGCGGATAGTACCGTCGCTCGCCAGCACGAATTGCTCGTCGGGCGCCTCGGCAAGCCGCGCCGCGCGCGCGGCGATCTCGCCGGCGAGCGCCTTCTGCGCGGCGTTCTGCAGCGCCTTTGCCTCCGATCCGCCCGAGGAAGCATCGGCGACAAAGACGAGGCCGTCGAGGCGGCCGATGGCGTGGCCTTCGACCAAAACATCGCCGGTTTTGTTGATCTCCGGCTCCAGCAGCGCATTCTCGCGCAGCCGCCGCATCAGCACGCTGGTGCGGCGATCGACGAAGCGTTCGGTCAGCCGCTCGTGCAAGGCGTCGGACAGCTTGTCCTCAACGCCGCGCGTGACGTCCTGCCAGTGCTCGGGATCGGCGAGCCAGTCCGGGCGGTTGGCCGCAAAAGTCCATGTCCGGATGTGGGCGATGCGGGTCGAGAGCGTATCGATATCGCCGTCGGTCCGATCCGCCTGCGCGATCTGGTTGGCGAACCAGTCGGTCGGAATGGCGCCCTCGCGCATGAGAAAGTTGTAAAGAGTGACCACAAGCTCGGCGTGGGTGGCCGGCGCGATCTTGCGGTAATCCGGAACTTGGCAGACCTCCCACAGCCGCTCGACGTCGGCGCGGGTCCTGGTCGCGGCGCGCACCTCATCGTCGCGCGCAGCATGTTCGAGCACCAGAATGTCTTCGGCGACCGGCGCGCGGGTCAGCGTATTTTCCGTCGGCGTCGCCGCCAGCGTCGCCTGCAACGCGCCGATCGAGGAGAAATCGAGATCGGTGTTGCGCCATTGCGCGATCTTCACCGGCTCGAAAGTGTGCGACTCCAGCGCCTGCGCCAGCTCGGCGTCGAACGGCGGGCAGCGCCCGGTGGTGCCGAAGGTGCCGTCGCGGGTGGCGCGCCCGGCGCGGCCGGCGACCTGCGCCAGTTCGGCCGGGCTGAGCTTGCGGAACTGATAGCCGTCGAACTTGCGGTCGGAGGCAAACGCAATGTGATCGACGTCGAGATTGAGACCCATGCCGATGGCGTCGGTCGCCACCATGTAGTCGACCTCGCCGGCCTGATAGAGCGCGACCTGCGCGTTGCGGGTGCGCGGCGACAGCGCGCCGAGTACCACCGCCGCGCCGCCGCGCTGGCGGCGAATGAGTTCGGCGATGGCGTAGACCTCCTCGGCCGAGAAGGCGACGACGGCCGAGCGTCGCGGCAGCCGCGTGATTTTCTTCTCGCCGGCAAAACTGAGTTGCGACAACCGTGGCCGGCTCACGATGCTGGCGCCGGGCAACAGCCGCTCCACGATCGGCCGCATGGTGGCGGCGCCGAGCACCAGCGTTTCCTCGCGGCCGCGCCGGTGCAGCATGCGGTCGGTGAAGACATGGCCGCGCTCGAAATCGGCGGCGAGCTGGATTTCATCGACGGCGAGGAACGCGACATCGAGATCGCGCGGCATGGCCTCGACGGTGGCGACCCAAAAACGCGGATTCGGCGGCTTGATCTTCTCCTCGCCGGTGACGAGCGCGACCGCGTCGGCGCCGACCCGTTCCACCGCGCGGTTGTAGACCTCGCGCGCCAAGAGCCGCAGCGGCAGGCCGATCACGCCGGAGGAGTGCGCCAGCATCCGCTCGATGGCGAGATGCGTCTTGCCGGTATTGGTCGGCCCGAGCACGGCGGTGACGCCGGCGCCGCGGGCGCGCAAATCACGGCTGGTCGAGGGGGAGAAGGAAATCGGCATCGAAGGCCCGGGCGGCCGCATCAGCACAGCGGCTGCATCTGTATCACAACAACACGCGGGAAAGTCCTGTGCTTAAGGTGTGGAACGAGTCTGGAACGAATCGCGGCCGAATCGGCGACTCGCAGAGTGTGCGGCTTCGTTCACCGCGACATATGGCGTCGGCATGGTCATGCAATACCAGATCGGGTGTCGAAGACCATTCTTAGCCGTTGCTAACGCGCCAAAAAGGTTAACGTGTCGCGCGATCAGGTTTCTGCGGCGAGTCAAGAGCTTCCTCCTGTGGATAACGGGGACGTCGCAGATGCGCCTCTATCCTTGCCGGTTTGCCGGCCGCAGCCGCCGGGTCTTCCCGGCAACGGCCGGCTTCAGTGCGCTTTCACGTTCGCGGCGGCTCGCGGGGGGGTTGCGACCGAGTCGAAACGCGTCGCTTGCAGCACGCCCGTGCCGATCGGCGTCGGCAACGAGAAGCGAAACGGCACCAGCACGCGTGTCCCGGAAATTGGCGCCATCCAGACCTCGGCATCGCGCAGCGCGGCCAGATATCTGATTGCAAGCCGGTCCGGGATGTAACCGGAAACCGGTATGAAATACAGCGCGCAAACGACGACCGGTCCGTGGTAGCCCTTCTCGGCCTTGACGACTTCCATGCGCTTGAATTCGCTGCGCAGATCGAAACGCAGGCGGCCGTCGAACACCGAAACCTTGCGGTTGCACGCTAGCGGCGACACCGGGTCGCCGCTGCCGCTGACTGGGTCGAGGGTGGAGGTCATCGGGTCGAGCACGTTGCGGCGATCCGCGTCGCTTACGGGAATGCGGTCGGGATGGGGGCCGACCGGAGGCTCGACCGTATAGTTCTTCACGTTGCCGCCGGCGAACACCATGCGCACGTCGTCGATTCTTTTGTCGTTCGTGATGGTGGAGACATAGCTCGTCGGCACCGGCTGCCCGCCGCTCAGCGTGCCGCGCGAGGCGCCGGTTCCGTGCCCTCCGGCAAAGAACCGCAGCAATCCGATCGTCGACCCGCTCGCCGCAGCGGTGAATTGGTCGTCGAAAATCTCGATGACCCAGTTGCCGCGGCCGATCGGAATGCCGGCGATGCTGGCAGTATATTCCGCCTCGAGCCGCCCCTGCGCGGCGGCGACACGAGTCGCGTCAGCCGCCAAAACCGCCGCGATCACGCAGACCGCCGCGGTCAGCGCGGCGGGCGCAGCAGGGCGAACAAGCCGTTTCGGCAGTATCGGCACGGGGGCGACGGTTCCCTTAAGGACCGCGGGTTGGGCTTCGCGTCAGCGCGGCCTCACGGACTGGATGCCGTTTCCGCCGCCTGTGGGCGATAAATGTTGGAGAATGCGTCGTTTCTGTGGTTTTGCGCCGCTTCGCCCGCGCCGACTGCCGGCGACGCCGCGCCGGCCCTGCGCTTGACGCTCCGCGGGGGGCTCACTATTAGTCCGGCAATCCTTTTCCATCACATTGTCCGCGGCCGACGCCGGACGCGCGAAAGATCGAGGAATTGCCATGTCGTGGCGCTGCGAGCTCACCGGAAAAACCCGCCAGATCGGGCATCGCGTGAGCCACTCGAACCGCAAGATCAAACGGCGGTTCTTGCCAAACCTGCTCAACGTTACGCTGATGTCGGATGCGCTCGGCCGCTCCGTCCGGCTGCGCATCTCGGCCAATGCGCTCAAGACCGTCGATCATCGCGGCGGGTTCGATGCCTTCCTGCTGGCGGCCAAGGATGCCGAACTGTCGCCGCGGGCGCTCGAGCTCAAGCGCCAAGTCGCCAAGAAGCGCGCGGCGACGGCGTAAGCTCTCGCGCTGCATACATCGAGCAGGGCGAATGCGGCTTGCCGCAACGCCGGCGTACGCCGTGACGGCCGCTAAAGGAGCTAACCGGCTTCGTTTGGCGTACGATGAGCCATGGCGTCGCATCCGGAAGAAAGATCCGTGGGCCCGGCCTGGATACTCAACGGTGCTTCCGTTCATGTGGAAGCGGCTCGAGCGCACATCGCTCGTATTTCGGGTGAATTCGGCGTGCAGGCACACATCGTCGTGGCTCGGAGCGGCGACGAGCTTTCGCCCTCGGCCGCGCTCGCCTTGGGCGAGAACCGTCAGCCGGTGGTGGCGGGCGGAGGCGACGGCACCGTCAACGCCGTGGCTGGCGCAGTGGTAGGCACCGATACCGCGCTCGGTGTGCTCCCGATCGGCACCTTGAATCATTTCGCCAAGGATCTTGGTATCCCGCTGGGCCTCGAAGCCGCCGTTCGCAACGTCTTCACCGGCCAAGTGACCAAAATGGATGTCGGAGAGGTCAACGGTCGCGTGTTCGTGAACAATTCGGGCGTCGGCCTCTATCCGCATATCGTGCGCCAACGCGAGGAAGAGCAACGCCACGGCCACGTCAAGTGGGTGGCGTTTGTGCTCGCCGTTGGATCGGTTCTCCGGCGCTACTCCCGGCTCCGTGTGAGACTACACATGGACGAAGCGGAAGCGCTGGCGCGCGTGTCACCTTTCTTGTTCGTCGGCAATAACAGATATGAAATCGCTGGTTTGGAGATCGGTCGGCGCACGAGCTTGGATTCCGGCCGGCTATGGGTGTGCGTGGCGCCGCGCACTGGTCGCCGAAACCTTGTGCTCATGGCTCTGCGGGCGCTCATGGGACGCGTGACCGACCATGAGCTCAACGCCTTCGAGGTGGAGGAGATCTGGGTCCAGACTGAAACCCAATGGGTCAACGTATCCACCGACGGCGAAGTTGGCGTGATGACCGCGCCGCTGCATTATCGCACTCGCCCCCGCGCGCTCGGTGTCGTGGTGCCGGCCCGCGCTGACCGACGGCTACTTGCGGACGACAGTACCGCCGAGCGACTTCATCAGCGCCTCGAAGGCGATCGACCCGTCATTGTCGACCTCGGCCACAACAGCCGCCTTTCCGGGCGCCAATTTTCGCGAAATCTTTTCAGCGAACTCGGTGTCGGCGCCTTCGTTGGTTAGATCGGCTGAACCGCCGATCAACGCGCCGCCGGCAGCCCCGATCGTCACCGCGAGCGGACCAAGAGGCAAACCCGCCAACCCGCCGATGAGAGCGCCGGCCGCTGTACCGCCAAGTCCTTCTTTGGTGACCTCCTGTACCGACAGCTTTCCGCTCGCATCCCTTGCAACAACGGTCGAAGCATAGAGCCTGACGCTTCGCTCCGCGCGCAGCTTCTTGAGCGCGCCGATCGCCTCATCGGTCATCGCCGCATCGGGAAACATGACAACGACGAGCTTGCTCATCAAGCACCTCCGAAATTACGATTACAACCGTCGTTCAACGGCTTGACTGTGCGTGTCTGCCCCGCCAATGCCACCAAAACACCGCGGCAATTCCCAGCACGCTTGCCGCAATCAACACAACAATCAAAGCCGAATTTTCGATCCACGCCATGGCTGGAATGGCGAGCGCCATAATCAGCCCGAGCAGGCAGATTTGCCAGGAAAAGATATGGACACCGGCGGTGAAGGTGCCGAGCGTGAGCAACGTAAAAACCGCCAGCCCGGTGGAGCCAGCAGTGAAGACTCTCTGCACGCTGGGCAACAACAGCAAATTCATCACCACAAGGAACGCCAGCCAGTGCAGCGCCTGCGTGGTGATCAATCGCAATCGCGCAGCATTGTCGGCTGCGCTCTGCCAACCACTCGCGACGCAGACCAGCCCGATGATCGGCGCGAGAAGCTCCCAATAGTCAACAATCGGTTGCTTTGAAAAACTGGTATAGGCGACACCGAGTATCGTCAGGATCAACACCAGGCTAAACGGCAGCTCCCTGAGCCAAAAGCTCGCGCGTTGCGGCTTGCTTGATGGCGTGGGTTGCGGGACTGCAGTGCTCATTGCGGCTGCCTCGCGCTGACCGACAGGTATCGCCACCTGTCAGGTCGCGGGTTAGGCGGCTCAGCCGTGCTGATGCTTATCCAGCCGAGCGCGCAGTTTAAAAGCCAGCACGACGAGAGCGACGCCGAACACCAGCGCATAGGCGCCCAACCACCATGTCAGCACCACCGCTCCGATCATCGGCGCCACGATCAGCAATACCCCGTACAGCACTGATACGATACCGCCAAAAATCAGCCAGCCGCGGCCATCGATAAACTCAAGCCGAAAGGCGGCCGCCAACTCCAATATGCCGGTGAAGATCGCCCAAAACGCCACCAGGAACACGAAAGCCACTACGGTAATTCCCGGCCACAGCACGGCAACGACGGCGACAGCGATGTCGACAAGCCCCTCAAGCACGAGCAGGCCCCAGCGTTCCTGTGCGCGCGCCGCCCGAACCGCGCTCACGATCCCGAACACGCCGTCAACAAAGACGTAGGCTGCGAACAACAGCACCAGCGATAACATCGTGGCGCCAGGGAGAAAGAGCGCAACCAAACCGAATAAAATACCGGCGGCGCCCCGTATGCCGATCGCCCACCAGTTCCGGGCAAGCATGGCGATCATCAGCTCATGTGCCGGAGATGCAGCGCCGCGAAGATGTGCTTCAGCCATGACACTCTCCTGCTCGTTTTAAAACTGTGAACGTCGGATCGAAACACCATTCTCAGCGGTTTGTGCGCGTCTTTCACATCGCGCGCAGACCCAGCGCCAGCGCGATCCACGCGCAACCGTAGAAAATCAGATCAATCCCGACAAAGAGACCGATCACCCACAGTCCCGAGGCCGGCCATTGCGCAAGGACGAGCAGACCAAGCACAAACGTGATAATTCCATCCGCCGCCTGCCAACCCCAACCCGGCAACGCCACCGCCACCGCGCCGACAAGTTGAAACAGCCCGCCAATCAGAAAAAACATTGCCATAAAGACTGTTGCAACCTCGGCGCTGATCAGCGGTCTCGTGACCATTAAAAGGCCGGTAATTCCGAAGAGAATCGCCGCCAGCAAGTGCAGAAAGAAACCTGCCCAGTGCCCCACCATCACGGCTTGGACGATCTCAATCCCGGACGCCAATACCAGCAGCCATCCGAAGAACAGCATGGAGGCCACGGTTGCTGTGACCGCACGCACGACGGCGGCGATACCCAACACCAGCACTCCAATTCCGAAGGCGAGGAACCATCCCCAGTACTGGATGATCTCACGCGGTACTTGGACCTCTAGCGCTTGGATATCGCCGATCGTCATGGCTTATCTCCTGGACATAATTACATCCTCGAGACAGCGAGCCCGAGCTGCCTGGTTCCAAGCCTCGGGCCCTGCCTCATCAAACGCCCGAAACAATCGCCACTGCAAGCGGTGGCGTTCAAGCTGCTTTCATGCTTTGCGCGGTGTCGGCGTCTTTGCGCGCCAACCAGGCTTCGACTGACGCCTGCTCAGCCTCGTCGACGGCGGCCGATGCCACGATCGCCGCTGCCGCGGCATAGCGTTCGGCGCTTTCGGCGCGGCCTTGCAGCTTGGCCATTTCGCGCTTCGTCTTCCACTCGGCGATTTTCTCGCTGGTCGTCGCCTTGCGCTCTTCGACCCACTTTTTGATGTCGGCTTGCGCGGCTGTCACTTTTGCGCGGTCTTGATCGATGCGCTTCTTGACGCCGTCCAAGTAATTACGCACGTCCTCCTCGCTACGCACGTTGCCGTCCATTCTCGCCTTCAGCGTCGCCATGTTGTTGTCGATGCTGGTAAGTTTGATGCGAAGATTTTCGCAGAACTGATCGATGCGTTGGCCCATGACTAGTTCTCCCTTGTCAGGGTGCAGTCTCCGGCACTTCTAGGAACCGATCGAGCGAAACGACAAACGCCGCAATGCGCATTGACCTAGATCAAATGATCGTCTTGGCGGCGGTCGGCATTGGCGTAGCGCTTTTGTGGCACTGGCACGAGAACCGCCAGATGAGCCGCGGCTGACGGGCCCGATCTCCTCGCGGCGAAGACCTTACCCCTGCAGGCGGCGCGGCCGAGCCGGCCGCGCGCGCTCCTCGCCTGGGTGCTCCCCGAACAGCTCGGCCAGCTTTTCAGTCATGACGCCGCCAAGCTCCTCGGCATCGACAATGGTCACCGCGCGCCGGTAGTAGCGCGTGACATCGTGGCCGATGCCGATGGCGATCAATTCGACCGGCGACCGGGTTTCGATGTCCTCGATCACCCAACGCAGGTGACGCTCGAGGTAATTGCCGGGATTGACCGAGAGCGTCGAATCGTCGACCGGCGCGCCGTCGGAGATCATCATCAGTATCTTGCGGGTCTCGGCGCGGCCGAGCAGGCGCTTGTGCGCCCAATCGAGCGCTTCGCCGTCGATGTTCTCCTTGAGCAGGCCCTCGCGCATCATCAAGCCGAGATTCTTGCGCGCGCGCCGCCATGGCGCGTCCGCCGCCTTGTAGACAATGTGCCGCAGATCGTTGAGACGCCCGGGGTTGGCCGGCTTGCCCTGGGCGAGCCAGGCTTCGCGCGACTGCCCGCCCTTCCAGGCGCGCGTCGTGAACCCCAAAATCTCCACCTTGACGCCGCAGCGCTCGAGCGTACGCGCCAGGATGTCGGCGCAGGTCGCCGCGACGGTGATCGGGCGGCCGCGCATCGAACCGGAATTGTCCAGGAGCAGCGTCACCACTGTGTCGCGGAAGTCGGTATCCTTCTCGCGCTTGAATGACAACGGATGCAGCGGATCGACAACGACGCGCGATAGCCGCGCCGGATCGAGCAGGCCTTCCTCGAGATCGAATTCCCAGGCTCTGTTCTGCTGCGCTAAGAGGAGTCGTTGCAGCCGGTTGGCGAGCCGCGCCACCACGCCCTGCAGATGCGAAAGCTGCTTGTCGAGATAGCCGCGCAACCGGTCGAGCTCCTCCGGGTCGCAAAGATTCTCGGCGCCGACGATCTCATCGAATTTGGTGGTAAAGGGCCGATAATCCGGACCGCGCGGCTCGTTGCGATTGTGCCGCGGCCGCCACGGCTCGGCCGCAGTCTCGGAATCGCCCATCTCCGCATCGTCGGCCATGTCGGCGGCCTGCGCATCGATGGCTTCCGAGGCGCTGTCGGGCAATTCCTCGGCGGAGGCCTCGGCGTCTTCGAGGCTCATGCGCTCGGAGTCGGCGGACTCCGAAGCCTCGCCGTCGCCGCCGGATTCGTCGTTGCGGTTCTCTTCCTCGCCGTCTTCGCCCTCCTCCTCGGATTCGCTCGAGCGATCCTCTCCCATGTCGAGGCTGTCGAGCAGGTCATGCACCACGTCGCCGAACCGCCGCTGATCGGTGAGCACGCGCTCCAGCCGATCGAGATTGCGGCCGGCGCGCTCCTCGATCAGCGGACGCCACAACTCGACGAGCTTGCGCGCCGGCGCCGGCGGCGTCTGCCCGGTCAGCCGTTCGCGGACGATCATGGCGACGGCGTCCTCGATCGGCGCATCGGCGCGGTCGGTGATCTCGTCATATTTGCCGCGATGAAAACGGTCATCGAGCATGGCGGTAAGATTCTTCGCCACGCCGCCCATGCGGCGGGATCCGATCGCCTCGACGCGCGCCTGCTCCACCGCTTCGAACACCGCGCGCGCCTGTTGGCCGCCGGGCACGAGTTTGCGATGCACGGCCGGGTCATGGCAGGCGAGCCGCAGCGCGATCGAGTTGGCGTGGCCGCGCACGATGGCCGCCTCTCCTTCATTGAGCCGGCGCGGCGGCTCCGGCAGCCGCGCCTTGCCGCCGGCCAGCCCGGGGCGCTCGGCGGCGAAGGCGACCTCGATGTCGCCCTTGCCGGCGATCGCGCGCAGGCAGACGCCGACCGCGCGCTTGAA
Organism: uncultured Alphaproteobacteria bacterium; assembly: GCA_963721025.1. GTDB lineage: Bacteria > Pseudomonadota > Alphaproteobacteria > Rhizobiales > Xanthobacteraceae > BOG-931. The sequence goes on from CAVRHN010000008.1 coordinate 139,508, forward strand.
CGGCTCGGTCGGCGCTTCCTTCGCGGGGTTTTTGGGCTTGATGTTGGAAGTCATCTTGCGGCGCTACTTGCCCACCCTTCCCTCTCCCATTGTGGGAGAGGGAAACCAAGAATTTAGCTCAGCGCCACGTTGACTGCGGACTCCGGCAATTCCTGCCCGAAGCAGCGCTGAAAGAATTCCGCCACCAGCGGGCGCTCCAGTTCGTCGCACTTGTTGACGAAGGTCAGCCGGAAGGCGAAGCCGACGTCGCCGAAGATCTCAGCATTCTCCGCCCACATGATCACCGTGCGCGGGCTCATGACGGTGGAGATGTCGCCGTTCATGAAAGCGTTGCGCGTGAGGTCAGCCACCCGCACCATTTTCGAAACGATGTCGCGGCCTTCGGCCGTGCGATAGTGCTTGGCCTTGGCGAGCACGATCTCGACCTCGTTGTCGTGCGGAAGATAGTTCAACGTGGTGACGATCGACCAGCGGTCCATCTGACCCTGGTTGATCTGCTGAGTGCCGTGATAGAGGCCGGAAGTGTCGCCGAGGCCGACCGTGTTGGCGGTTGCGAACAGGCGGAACGAAGGATGCGGCTTGATCACCTTGTTCTGGTCGAGCAGCGTCAAACGGCCGGACGATTCCAGTACCCGCTGGATCACGAACATCACGTCGGGACGGCCGGCATCGTACTCGTCGAAGCACAGCGCGATATTGTGCCGTAGCGCCCACGGCAGGATGCCGTCGCGGAACTCGGTGACCTGCATGCCGTCGCGGATGACGATGGCATCCTTGCCGATGAGATCGACGCGGCTGATGTGGCTGTCCAAGTTGACGCGCACGCACGGCCAGTTGAGCCGGGCCGCCACCTGCTCGATATGGGTCGACTTGCCGGTGCCGTGATACCCGGTGACGATGACCCGGCGGTTCCTGGCAAAGCCGGCGAGGATGGCGAGCGTGGTCGGCTTGTCGAACCGGTAGTCGGGATCGATGTCCGGCACGTGCTCGTCCGGCTCGGAATAGGCCGGCACCTGCAGGTCGCTGTCGATGCCGAACAACTGCCGGATCGAGACCTTCATATCCGGCAAGCCGGATTCCGTTTCTGTTGCGAGAGTCATTGCACCTCCATGACCCCAGAATTGTCCGAGGCGCTCATCGGCCCTCACCGGCGGTCGAATATAGCCAAATTAGCAGAAGCGCCCGGGCCCGCGAAAGCCACTTGAAAGATCAGCAGAAACCCGCCGACTTCAGGTAATTATAGGCCTGGATGATCTCCCGCAGCCGATCCTCGGACGTGCGGTCGCCGCCATTGGCGTCGGGGTGATGCCGCTTCACCAGGACCTTGAACTTGGCCTTGATATCGGCGCGCTTGGCGTCGGCTTCAAGGCCAAGCACGTCGAGGGCCTGACGCTGGGCATTGAGGATTTTGCGGCCCTCGGTAGCCGGCCGCGCATGCCGGGGCCGGCTCGCCCCCATTTCGCCGAACAGCGCGAACGGGTCGTCGGCCGCCCACCCTGAGGCGCGCGAGCCGCCGGGACCGCGCCGGCCATCGCGGCGGCGGCCGCCGACGCTGCCGATCGAGCCCATTTTCCAGGTCGGGCGGTGGCCGGTCACGTCGTCCTTCTGATACTTCGCGATCGCGTCGTCGCTCATGCCGGCAAAGAAATTATAGGCATTGTTGTATTCGCGGACGTGCTCGAGGCAGAACCGCCAATATTCGCTGGCGCGCAGCCGCCCCTTCGGCGCCCGGTGGGTCGCCGGCGCGTCGCAGCGCGGCCATTGGCAGGCCGGCAGCTCGGCGCGCAGCCGGCGATCCTGGTCGGGTTTGACCCGGATTCGATCAAACAGAGGCGAATTGATGCTCATGATTCCAATTATGCGGGCGTGACGATGGCACCTTCAAGACTTGACAGATCGTAAAAGCCTGCGACTCGGCAATTCACCCTGCCGCGTCGCTTTCGTTTTCGTTGGGGCCAGACCCTATCCGAAAACCGGCTTCCACTTTTCGGGGTCATGCCCTAAGCCTTAATCCATGCGAACGAAGGATCTGATCACGGAAAAGTTGCGCAAGGCTTTCACGCCCGAAAGCCTGCATATCGAGGACGAATCGCATCGGCATGAAGGCCATGCGGGGCATCGGCCCGGGGGCGAGACTCATTTCAGGCTCTATATCGTGTCGGAAGCCTTTCGCGGGAAGAGCCGGCTCGAACGCCACCGCATGATCAATGCGACGCTGGCGAGCGAGCTTGCCAGCGGCGTCCACGCGCTCGCCATCCACGCCGCGGCGCCGGGGGAGAACCTTGGTTGATCACAGATCGCGCACCTTATCCCCGGCGGCGTCCGCCACTTAGAGCGCAATCGTTTCAGATTGAATCGATTGGCGCTCTAATATCTTGGTGGAGCATGATCCTTTCGGAAAACCGGCCTCCACTTTTCCGGATCATGCTCTAGGCCTTCGGCGGCTCGCCGGCGGCGGCAAGAAGCCCCGGCAAATCGAGGTGGCGCGTGAACATCGCGAGTTTGCCGTCGGGCATGCGCGGCCACTGCTCCTGCGGCCGATCCCAGTAAAGCTCGACGCCGTTGTCGTCGGGATCGCGCAAATAGAGCGCTTCGCTGACGCCGTGATCGGCCGCGCCGTCAAGCGGAATTTTCGCTTCGATCAGCCGGCGCAGCGCGTCGGCCAAGGCCGCGCGCGTCGGATAGAGGATCGCGAGATGGTAGAGGCCGGTGCTGCCTTGTGGCGGCGGCGGCGCGCCGCGGCTCTCCCAGGTGTTGAGCCCGATGTGATGATGATAGCCGCCGGCGGAAATGAACGCCGCCTGCGGTCCCAGCTTTTGCATCAGCTGAAATCCGAGCACACCGCAATAGAAGCCAAGCGCCCGATCGAGATCGGCGACCTTGAGATGCACGTGGCCGATGCGCACCCCCGCATCGATCGGCGCCGTGGCCGTCTCACGCTCCGCCGCGACTTTCGTCTGTATGGTCATCGTGCCTGCTCCAATCAAATCCACCGCATCAGATGGAGCCGCCAGGTGTTCCGCGCAAGATGCGGGCGGCGCAGCTGCCGCTAGCTCGCTTTCGCTGTCACCTTGCGGGCGAGCGGCGTGACGCGCAACGCGGTGATGCGGTTGCGCGTTCGCCGCAGGACGTGAAAGCGGAAGCCGTGAAAGGTGAAGCTCTGTCCGGGCTCGGGGATCGAGCGCGCCTCATGGATGACCAGGCCGGCGATCGTGGTCGCTTCGTCGTCGGGAATGTTCCAATCCATCGCCCGGTTGAGATCGCGGATCGGCACCGCGCCGTCGACATTGACCGAGCCGTCCGGCAGCGCGCGCACGCCGGGCACCGCGATGTCGTGCTCGTCGGTAATGTCGCCGACGATCTCTTCCATAATGTCTTCCAGCGTCACCAGCCCCTCGAGTTCGCCGTATTCGTCGACCACCAGCGCCAACGCCGTCTTGCGGTGCAGGAACGCCTTCAGCTGGTCGTAGAGCGGCCTGGTGTCCGGTACGAACCACGGCGGCGTCGAAAGCGAGGTGATGTCGATCTTGGTCGCATCACCGCCGGCCGCGTGCAGGGCGCGCAGCAGATCCTTGACGTGCAATACCCCGACGACGTTGTCCGGAGAGCCACGCCAGAGCGGCAGCCGGGTCACCGCCGCGGCGAGGATGGCATCGACGAGGTCCCGCGGGTTCTCGTCGGCATCGAGCATGACCATCTTGGTGCGGTGAACCATCACGTCGGAGACCACCAGCTCGCGCAAGTCGAGCAAGCCGCCCATCATGTCGCGGTCGAGCTTTTCCACGACGCCGGCGCGGTGCATGAGATCGACGGCGCCGCGCAACTCCTCGCGCGGCGAAAGGATCGACTGGATCCTGCCCACCGGCATGCCGAAGCCGTGCAGAATGAAACGCACCAGCCATTCGACCGCCTTCAGGATCGGCGAGAACCAGCGCACCATCCGATCGACCGGCCGCGCGACAATGAGCGCGATGCGATCGGGCATGTTGAAGGCCGCAGTCTTCGGCAGCACTTCGGCGACCACGAAGATCAGCAGCGTCATCACCAGCGTTGCATAGATGACGCCGGCATGGCCGAAGAACGCCAGCAGCAAGCCGGTCGCCAGGGTCGAGGCGGCGATGTTGGTCAGGTTGTTGGCGAACAAGATCGCGCCCAGCAGCCGCTCGCGCGTCCCTAACAGCCGATTGACGATGCCGGCGTCGCGGTTGCCCTGCTTTTCGAGCCGCATCATCGCGGCGCGCGAGGACGCGGTCAGCGCCGTCTCGCCGGCAGAAAAGAACGCCGATACCAAGAGACAGATGACAATCGCCGCTACGGTCAGCCAATCAAAGATATTCATCGCTCCGCAAGCTTCTCGCCGAGGAATGCGCGCACGTCTTCCCGATCGACGCCAGTCTCGACAAAAGCGGCGCCGATCCCGCGCGCCAGGATGAATGTAGGCATTCCGCGCTTCACTTTCTTGTCCTGTGCGATCAAATCCATCAGCCGATCGACCGAAGGCAGCCCGCCCGGAATATCCTTCGGCCGGGTCGGCAGGCCGACCGCCGCCAGATGGCGGATGGCGCGCTCGGCTTCGGCGGCGGGCAGGAGCCCCTGCCGCGCCGAAAAGGCGAAAGCGAGCGCCATTCCGGCCCCGACCGCCTCGCCATGCAAGAGCCGGTCGGAGAAGCCGCAGGCCGCCTCCAGCGCATGGCCGAAGGTATGGCCGAGATTGAGCAGCGCCCGCTCGCCGGTCTCGCGCTCGTCGCGGGCCACGATCGCCGCCTTGGCGCGGCAGCTCACGGCGATGGCGTGTTCTCTGGCGGGCGCGCCGGCAAAGACGTCGCGCCAGTTCGCTTCCAGCCAGGCGAAGAAGGCGGCGTCGCCGAGCAGCGCGTATTTGGCAACCTCGGCATAGCCGGCGCGAAATTCGCGCGCCGGCAAGGTGTCGAGCACGGCGCTGTCGGCGACGACCAGGATCGGCTGATGGAAGGCGCCGATGAGGTTCTTGCCATGCGCGGAATTGATCGCGGTCTTGCCGCCGACCGAGGAATCGACCTGGGCCAGCAGCGTGGTCGGGACCTGCACATAATCGACCCCGCGCCGCACCACCGAAGCCGCGAAGCCGGCGAGATCGCCGATCACGCCGCCGCCGAGCGCAACGACGACATCGCCGCGCTCGATGCGCGCGTCGATGATCGCCTCGCAGACTTGCTCGAAGATGCGAAAGGTCTTCGAGCCTTCCCCGGCCGGAACGATGACGCGGATCGTCGCCACGCCGGCATCGGCCAAGACGGCTTCGGCGGCGGGAAGATGGTAACGCGCCACGCTCTCGTCGGTGACGATGGCGGCATTGGCGCCCGGGCGCAGCGCCGCGATGCGCGCGCCGAGCGAAACCATAAGGCCGCGCCCGATGACGATGTCGTAGCTGCGGGCACCGAGCGCGACCTTGACGGTGGTGGGATCGGCGCGAAGCGGTGCCGTCATGGGTCGGCCCTTCCCTCCGGCGCCGCGGCAGGCGTCAAGAATGCCGCCAGCGCCTTCATGATGTCGGCGACGATGGCGTCATGCGGCACGTCGCGCGATTGGACGGTCAGATCGGCCTGCGCATAGATAGGCTCGCGTTCCGCCAGCAGGCGGCGCAACGTCGCCGCCGGGTCGGCGGTCTGCAACAGCGGTCGCTCGTTTCTGCGCTTGGATATCCGCCGCATCAAGACGTCGACATCGGCGCTGAGCCAAATGGAAACGCCTTTCGCCCGAATGGCGTTGCGCGTATCCGGGTTGATGAACGCGCCGCCGCCGGTGGCCAGGACTTGCGGGCCGCCGTCGAGCAGGCGGGCGATGACTCGGGCCTCGCCGCTGCGGAAATCGGCTTCGCCGTGGCGCGCGAAAATGTCGGCAATGCTCATGCCGGCGGCCTTCTCGATCTCGGCGTCGGCGTCGACAAAGGGAACGCTCAGGCGAGCGCCGAGCCGGCGGCCGACCGACGACTTGCCCACCCCCATCATACCGATGAGCACGATCGAGCGGCGTCCCAGCCGGGCCAGGATTGCGGCCGCGGAAGCTGGGGCGTTGGCGTCGTTTTGTAGCGCAATTTCAGTCATCTGCCGTTCACGCCCGTAATAAAATCGCCCCCGGCTCAAATGCCCGCAGAGCGGGTCGAATGACTTGCCAGCTGACTTGCCAGGTCGGGCCGAACATGATCGTACTCGGTCCCGTTCGCCGGCACCAATGGGATGGGCACGACGATGCCGAGCCTGCTCCGGTTTCTCGCCGTCATCGCGATATTGTGCGCCGCCGTCTATGGCGGTCTCTATGCGCTGGCGCATTTCGTACAACCGAAACCGCGCGAGATCAGCGTAACGATTCCGCCCGACAAATTCTTTAAGAACCGCTGAGGCTTCGGCCATGCCTCGTGGAGTGGCTCGTGGAATGGCGCGGGGCAAGGTTCGCAGCAGGCTTGGTGGAACGGCGCGCGCGGCCAAGCCCGCCGACGCGCGGCTCACCGCGCTGTTCCTTGACATGCTGGCGGCCGAGCGCGGGGCGGCGAAAAATACGCTTGCCGCATATGACCGCGATCTTGCCTATTTCACCGCTTATCTCGCCGGCGCCGGGCGCTCGGTTGCGACGGCTGCGACCGACGATCTGCGCGCCTATCTCGGCGCGCTGGCGCGGCGGGGGCTGCGGCCGGCGACGGTGGCTCGCCGCCTCTCGGCGATCCGCCAACTCTATCGGTTTCTCTACGCGGAGCGGCAGCGCAAGGACGATCCCGCCGCCGTGCTGGAAGGTCCCAAGCGGGTCCGCGCGCTCCCGAAAACGCTCACCATCGGCGAAGTCGATCGCCTGCTGACGGTGGCGGGACAGGCGGACCCGGCAGCGCCGCTGTCGGTGCGCCTGCGCGCGGCGCGGCTCGCCTGTCTCATCGAGCTTCTCTATGCCACCGGCTTGCGCGTCTCCGAGCTCGTGGCGCTGCCGGCAACAGCCGCCCGCCGCGACGCCCGCTTCATCATCGTGCGCGGCAAAGGCAACAAGGAGCGGCTCGTGCCGCTCAACGACGCCGCCAAGCGGGCGATGGCGGGCTATCTCGCGTTATTGGCGGAGAGCGCCGCCGCGTACCGCGCCGGGCGGGAAGCCGGATCGAAATGGTTGTTCCCGTCCTTCGGCGAGGCCGGCCATCTCACCCGCCAGCACTTTGCCCGCGAACTCAAGGCGCTCGCCGCCGCCGCCGGATTGCGCGCGGCACAATTAAGCCCGCACGTGCTGCGTCATGCCTTCGCCAGTCACCTCCTGCACAACGGCGCGGATCTGCGAGTGGTGCAGACGCTGCTCGGTCACGCCGATATTTCGACCACGCAGATTTATACCCATGTGCTGGAAGAGCGCCTAAAAAGCCTAGTGCGCGATTTGCATCCGCTGGCGGAAGGCAATAATTGATTGATATTGATTTACGAACGGCCCGTCGCGCGTCATTGCGAGCAGCAAGGCGGCGAGCCAATTCAGAATAGGCATTAGGGAATACCATTAGGGAACGGGATTACTTCGCTTCGCTGGCAATGACATGAAAGTTGGTGCTGCGTAATGCGCTCCTATCTCGACTTCGAAAAACCGGTGGCCGAGCTCGAGGCCAAGATCGAGGAAATGCGCGCGCTGCAGACCGCCGGCGACGCCATTGCGATCGGCGAAGAGATCAACCGGATCGAGGTCAAGGCGGATCAGGCGCTCAAGGAACTCTACGGCGCGCTGACGCCCTGGCAGAAGACGCAAGTCGCGCGGCATCCGCAGCGGCCGCATTGCCTCGATTACATTGCCCAGCTCATCGGCGATTTCGTTCCGCTCGCCGGCGATCGCAAATACGGTGAGGATGCGGCGATCGTCGGCGGCTTCGGCCGCTTCCATGGCGAAAGCGTCTGCGTCATCGGCCACGAAAAAGGCTCCGACACCGACAGCCGTCTCAAGCATAATTTCGGCATGGCGCGGCCGGAGGGCTACCGCAAGGCGGTCCGGCTGATGGACATGGCCGATCATTTCGACATCCCGGTGATCGCGCTGATCGACACGGCGGGCGCCTATCCCGGCATCGGCGCGGAAGAGCGCGGCCAGGCCGAAGCCATCGCGCGCTCGACCGAAGCCTGCCTGCGGATCGGCGTACCCAATGTCGCGGCCGTTATCGGCGAGGGCGGCTCGGGCGGCGCGATCGCGCTGGCGACCGCCAATCGCGTGATCATGCTCGAGCATGCCATCTACAGCGTGATTTCGCCCGAAGGCGCCGCTTCGATCCTTTGGCGCGATACCACGAAAGCACAGGAGGCCGCCGTCAGCATGAAGATCACCGCGCAGGACCTGCTGCGGTTCGGCGTTGTCGACACCGTTGTGCCGGAGCCGACCGGCGGCGCGCATCGCGATCCCGCCGCGGCCATCGCGGCGGTCGGAACGGCGATCGCCGACGCGCTGGCCGAACTCCACGGCCTCGGCCGGGCCGGTATCGTCCGGCTGCGGCGCGAAAAGTTCATGACGATTGGGCGGATGCTGGGCTGATCTTCGCGACCCGCCCGGACCGCTTGCAATTGCCATTCGCCACAATCGCGCCCCGATTGTTCCCCGATCGAATGAGCCTTGCCGGCCAAGCGAAACCCGCTGCGGCCAATCAAGGCGGGATAAGGCTTTGGTCTTCCCATCAAATTTGCGGAAAATTTACCATTCATTAGCACCCCCATGTTCCACCTTGTGGCGGCGCCTTGGCTGGCTTGCGAAAGCCACCCCAGAGGGATAACGATGGGGCTGTGATGGCATGGGGATCGTCCATCAGTCGGGGAGTACCGTATTGATCCGCGCCAGCCTGGTCCGCGCGCTCATCGCGTCGGCGGTTCTCGCCGGTGCGTTAGCGCTTGCCGGCTGCGATACCGACGGCGTCTACGAGCTGCCCACCAAAGCGATGAAGGCATTGTCGCCGGAGATGGTGGCGCTGCTCGAGCAGAAGAACATGCCGAAGGACTCGCCGATCCTCGTTCGTATTTTCAAGGAGGAGTCGGAACTCGAGGTCTGGAAGCAGGACACCACCGGTCGTTTCCAGTTGCTCAAGGTCTATCCGATCTGCCGCTGGTCGGGGGACCTCGGACCGAAGGTCCATGAGGGCGACCGCCAGGCGCCCGAGGGCTTCTACGCGATCACGCCCGGGCTGATGAATCCCAATTCCAACTACTATCTTGCGATCAACATCGGCTTCCCCAACGCCTACGACAAGGCCAACGGACGCAACGGCGCCTTCCTGATGATCCATGGCGACTGCTCCTCGCGCGGCTGTTACGCCATGACCGATGAGCAGATCGGAGAAATCTATTCGCTCGCCCGTAAATCCTTCCTCGGCGGCCAGCAGTCATTCCAGATCCAGGCCTATCCGTTCCGCATGACGCCGGCGAATTTCGCCCGGCACCGCACCAATCCGAACATGCCGTTCTGGAAGATGCTGAAGGAAGGCAACGACCATTTCGAAGTGACGCATCTCGAGCCCAAGGTCGAGGTGTGCGATCGCCGCTACGTGTTCGACACGGTGCCGCGGGGCAATTCCACCAAGCCGCTGGTCTTCAACCCGACCGGCCGTTGCCCGGCATTCGAGGTCGCGCAGGAGATCGCCGGACCGGTGCAGGCGAAACAGAAAAACGACGACGTCCAGTACGCCCAGTTGGTCAAAACCATGCCGGTCGCGCCGATCAGGACCGGCCTCGACGGCGGCATGAACAGGGTCTTCCTGGCCCAAACCGGCGGCAGCATACCGCCGGCGAGGGTGCCCCCGCCGACTGGATTGCCGGCCCAGCCGCCGCCCGTGACGGCCGACAATGGCGGCGGGTCGGCGTTCGCCAGCCGCTTGTTCGGTGGCCTGTTCGGATCGAAACCCGCTGCCCCGCAGACGCGGGTGGCCGCTACCGAAGCCGGATCGCATGAGCACGGGATCGCAGCGCGCGGCGCGGAGCCGGCCTCGACCGGCACGGCGGCGTCGCAGCGGCCTCACGCCGCGCATAATCAGACGGCCGTCGCTGCCGCCAGGCCGAATGCTCACGAGCCGCGTAAGGGCGAGGAGACCGTGGCGGCGAAGCCGAAACCGGCGCCGCAGCAAGAAGCCAACGCGGCAGCGGCGCCGGCAAAAACCGGCGCCATGCTCAACGGCGCGCAACCGGTCATGCCCGCCGGCAATTTCGATAGCCGCTGGAGCGGATTGCAGTAATCAGACGACGGAAGACGGAAACGGTCATTGTCCGCCTTCTGTCACCTGTCCGTCGTCCGCTACGCGTATCGCCCGTGGCAATGCTTGAATTTCTTGCCTGAGCCGCACGGACACGGCTCGTTGCGGCCGACTTTGCCCCAACTGGTCGGATCTTGCGGATTGCGCGCCGGCGCCCCGGTCTCGCGCGCCGCCGCCAACGCCGTACCGCCGCCGGCCGCGCCGCCGATGCCATGCCGTGCCAGCGTTTCGGCGCCGGCCAGCGCCAAAGCCATCTCGTCCTCGCCGGTTGTCGGATCGATCTTGTGCGCCTCCATGGCCGGCAGCGGCGCCATTTGCTGCTCCGGCGGCGATGCCATGATCTCGACGCGCATCAGCTGCGCCGTCACCGCCTCGCGCAGGCTCTGACTCATCGCCTCGAACAGGCTGAAAGCTTCGGCCTTGTACTCGTTGAGCGGGTCGCGCTGGCCGTAGCCGCGCAGCCCGATCACCTGCCGCAGATGGTCGAGCATGACCAGATGCTCGCGCCAGAGATGGTCGAGCGTCTGCAGCAGGATCGATTTCTCGATGTAGCGAATGACGTCGGCGCCCCATTGCGCGACTTTCGCCGCCATGTGCTCGTCGGCGCGGCGCTCGACGCGGGCGAAAATCTCCTCGTCGGCGATACCCTCTTCCTTGGCCCATTCGTCGACCGGCAGATCGAGGCCGAGCACCCGGGAGAGTTCCTCCTTGAGGCCGGCGGTGTCCCATTGCTCCGGATAGGCGTTCTCCGGCACGTGCTTGGCGACCAGATCGTCGATCGAGTTAAGCCGCATGTCGGCGACCACTTCCGCAACCGCTGCGTCCTGCATCCATTCGACGCGCTGGTCGAAGATGACCTTGCGCTGATCGTTCATGACGTTGTCGTACTTGAGGATGTTCTTGCGGATATCGAAGTTGCGCGCCTCGACCTTCTGCTGCGCCTTCTCCAGCGCCTTGTTGATCCAGGGATGGATGATCGCCTCGTTTTCCTTCAAGCCCAGCTTGGTCAGCATGCCGTCGAGCTTGTCGGTGCCGAAGATGCGCATCAAGTCGTCTTCGAGCGACAGAAAGAATTTCGAGTGGCCGGGATCGCCCTGGCGTCCGGAACGGCCGCGCAACTGATTGTCGATGCGGCGGCTCTCGTGGCGCTCGGTGCCGAGCACGAACATCCCGCCGGCGCCAAGCGCCTTCTCTTTCAAGCGCGCGACCTGGGCGCGGATCTCGGCGGCGCGCTCGCTTTTTTCGCGTTCGCGCGGGTCCTCGATATCGGCCAATTCCTGGCGAATCCGCATGTCGGCGTTGCCGCCGAGCTGAATATCGGTGCCGCGGCCGGCCATGTTGGTGGCGATGGTGATGGCGCCGGGCACCCCGGCCTGGGCGACGATGTAGGCTTCCTGCTCGTGATAGCGGGCGTTGAGGATGGCGAACACCTTGGCCTTCGAGGCGCCCTCGTCGCCGGAATAGAGCGCGGCGAACGCGTTGGGATCGGCGAAGTCGTGCTGCTCCCAACCCTGCTTGCGCAGCATTTCCGCAAGCTGCTCGGATTTCTCGATCGAGGTGGTGCCGACCAGCACCGGCTGGCCGCGTTGCTTGCAATCTTCGATCAGCGTGATGACCGCGCGGTATTTCTCCGCCGTCGTGCGATAGACCTCGTCGTCGTCGTCGAGGCGGATCATCGGCATGTTGGTGGGAATTTCCAGGACCTCGAGATTGTAGATGTCCTGGAATTCGTCCGCCTCGGTCGTCGCCGTGCCGGTCATGCCGGCGAGCTTTTCGTACATGCGGAAATAGTTCTGGAACGTGATCGAGGCCAGCGTCTGGTTCTCCGGCTGGATCGGCTGCCGCTCCTTTGCCTCGAGCGCCTGGTGCAGCCCCTCCGAATAGCGCCGCCCCGGCATCATGCGGCCGGTGAACTCGTCGATGATGACGACCTCGCCGTTGCGCACGATGTAGTCCTTGTCGCGCTGGAACAGCTTATGCGCACGCAAAGCCTGATTCACATGGTGCACGACCGAGACGTTCTCGACGTCATAGAGCGAATCGGACTTGAGCACGCCGGCGGCGCGCAGCCCCTGCTCCACTTTTTCCATGCCGACCTCGGTGAGAGTGACGGTGCGCTGTTTCTCGTCAACCTCGTAGTCGACCTTGTCGAGCTTGGGGATGTAGGCGTCGATGGTGTTGTAGAAGTCGGAACGGTCGTCGAGCGGACCGGAAATGATGAGCGGGGTGCGCGCCTCGTCGATCAGGATCGAGTCAACCTCGTCGACGATGGCGTAGGTGTGCCCGCGCTGCACCATGTCCTCGAGCCGGTACTTCATGTTGTCGCGCAGGTAGTCGAAGCCGAGCTCGTTGTTGGTGCCGTAGGTGACGTCGCAGTCGTATTCCTTCTTGCGTTGCTCGTCGTCGAGCCCGTGGACGATGACGCCGACCGTGAGCCCGAGAAACTTGTAGATCTGCCCCATCCATTCGGAGTCGCGTTTGGCCAGATAATCGTTGACGGTGACGACGTGGACGCCGCGGCGGGCGAGCGCGTTGAGATAGACCGCCAGCGTCGCCACCAAGGTCTTGCCCTCGCCGGTTTTCATCTCGGCGATCTTGCCTTCGTGCAGCACCATGCCGCCGATGAGCTGGACGTCGAAATGACGCTGGCCTAGCGTGCGCTTGCCGGCCTCGCGCACGGTGGCGAAAGCCGGCACCAGGATGTCGTCGAGCGACGCCCCCTCGGCCAATTGCTTTTTGAACGCGTCGGTCCGGGCGCGCAATGCCTCGTCGGAAAGCTGCTCCAGCTCGGCTTCCAGCGCATTGATGGCGGCGACCTGAGGCCGATAAGCGCGGATGCGCCGGTCGTTGGAGGAGCCGAACAGCTTGCGAGCGACAGCGCCGATCATCGCCTCATCCTTCCACTCTCGGGCCGCGCCACGGCGCTGTCGGATCGAGCACGATCTTTGCCGAAAGCCGGTGCGTGAAAATGATCCTTGCCGAAATCCGGTATCCACTTTTCGGGATCATGCTGTTTCGCGCGCATGGTCTCTCCGAAAACCGGTATCCACTTTTCGGGATCATGCTGTTTCGCGCGCATGATCTCTCCGAAAACCGGTATCCACTTTTCGGGATCATGCTTTAGGTTCCTCGCTCGGTTCCGCGCGATCGGCGTGGGGCCAACCGGCGGAAAATGCAGTGCTATTTAAGGCTTCTGCAAGGCGACAGGGGACGCCGGGATTATGGTCGAGACATAGGAGGGGGTGGTTTTGTTGTCAATGCGAGGCGTCCCCTCACGCGCTCGTTAGGCAACGCGTCGATTCTGCCATTGCCAAGAGGGGGCGTTTCGGCGAGTGTCCGCGCCGGCAAGCTGCGCCCCAGAGAGGCGAATTGCCCCCATTATCCAGAGGATCGCGTTCCATGGCCTTCACTCGCCTGTCCGTCTGCCGCGCGCTCGGTGCGCTGGTAATTGCAGCGTTTCTCTGCGTTCCGAACAATGCTTCGCGGGCGCAGGATAATGACCCGGTGATCGCGCGCGCTAGCGGCGTCGACATCCGCCAGAGCGACCTCGCCTTCGCCGAAGAGGAGATCGGGGGCAACATGCCGACCATGCCTCCGGAGCAGAAGCGCGACTATCTCATCAACTATCTTGCCGACGTGGTCGTGTTGTCGCAGGCCGCCGAGCAGCAGAAGCTCGGCGATCGCCCGGACGTCAAGCGCCGCCTCGCGTTCGACCACAATAGGCTGTTGATGGAGGCGCTGCTGCAGGATGCCGGCCACGCCGCGCTATCCGATGAAGCGGAGCACAAAGTCTATGACGAGGCGGTCAAGCAGGCGCCTAGCGAGCAGGAGGTGCGCGCGCGCCATATCCTCGTTCCCACCGAGGAGGAAGCCAAGGCGATCCTGGCGCAACTGAAGAACGGCGCCGATTTCGCCGCGCTCGCCAAGGAAAAGTCGAAAGACCCGGGCGCGGCCGAAGGTGGCGACCTCGGCTATTTCACCAAGGAACAGATGGTGCCCGAATTCGCCGCGATCGCCTTCAAGCTCGACAAGGGGCAGATTTCCGATCCGGTGAAGACGCAATTCGGCTGGCACATCATCAAGGTCGAGGATAAGCGCATCAAGCCGACCCCGACATTCGATCAGGTCAAGCCGCAGATCGAGAATTATGTCGCGCACCGTGCCCAGGCGCAGCTGGTCGACAATTTGCGCAAAACCGCCACCATCGAGCGGCTCGACAAGCCGGCGGCGCCGGCCGCGGCCCCCTCGCTCAATCCCGCCGCGCCGGCGAAGAAGTAGTCGGCCCAACGCCGGCACTGTACTTTGTCACTTTGTCGTCATCCTTGAGACGGCCGCCGCAGGCGGCCGTCGACATGAAGGCGACGGCAGTGGGAGAATGCCATGAAACTGGAAGGCGGATGCTATTGCGGTGCCGTGCGCTACGGTAGCCAGCCGCACTTGTCATAGATAACATCGCCGACCGATCAGCTATTGCCTTGTAATTCCGGGCGCGCGCAGCGGAGTGATGCAAAAGATGCCCACATCCGTCTCGCCCCTCGCGCCTTCGTCTTTCCCGGAAATGCCGCCGGTCGCCGGCGTGCGGCTGGCGACGGCGGCGGCCGGCATCCGCTATGCCGGACGTACCGACGTGCTGCTCGCTTTGTTCGACGCCGGAACCGCCGTGGCCGGAGTGTTGACGCGCTCGAAGTGCCCGTCGGCACCGGTGGACTGGTGCCGCGCGCGGCTCAAGGCCGGCGCCGCGAGCGCGCTCGTCGTCAACTCGGGGAACGCCAATGCCTTCACCGGCAAGTCCGGCCGCGCCGCGACCAAGCTGACCGCCGAGATTGCCGCCAAGGCTACGCATTGCAAAACGGGCGAGGTGTTTCTCGCCTCCACCGGCGTCATCGGCGAACCGCTCGACGCGACCAAGTTCGCCGCCGTCATGGACCGGCTGGTCGCCGAGGCGGCGCCCGGCGGCTGGCACGAAGCCGCCCAGGCGATCATGACCACCGACACGTTTGCCAAAGGCGCCGCCGCCGTCGTGCGCATGGGCCCGAGCGCGGTGACCATCTGCGGCATCGCCAAAGGCGCCGGCATGATCGCCCCCGACATGGCGACCATGCTGTCGTTTGTTTTCACCGACGCGCCGATCACGCCCGCGCTTCTCAAAACCTTGCTGCGCCAGGGTGTCGGCGACACCTTCAATGCCGTGACCATCGACGGGGATACTTCGACATCCGACACGCTCTTGGCCTTTGCCACCGGTGCCGCCGCGGCCCGCGGCGTTGCGAAACTGACACGGCTTTCCGATCCGCGGCTCCCCGCGTTCCGCAAGGGATTCAACGCGGCGCTCGCCAACCTCGCCGAGCAGGTGGCGCGCGACGGCGAAGGCGCGCGCAAGCTCATTGAGATCGTGGTCGAGGGCGCGGTGTCGAAGAAATCCGCCCGCCGCATCGCGCTGTCGATCGCCAATTCGCCGCTGGTCAAGACCGCGATTGCCGGCGAAGACGCCAATTGGGGCCGCGTGGTCATGGCGGTGGGCAAGGCGGGCGAGCCGGCCAACCGCGATCGGCTTTCGATCTGGTTCGGCGGCATTCGCGTCGCGCACAAGGGCGCTCGCGACCCGGACTATGACGAGGCCGCCGTCTCCGCCGCGATGAAGAAACCGGAAATCACGCTGAAGGTCGCCCTCGGCCTCGGCAAGAGCCGCGACCGCGTGCTGACTTGCGACCTGACCAAAGAATATGTGGCGATCAACGGGGATTACCGCAGTTGAGATTTCCTTAACCATTTCTGCGAATGCGGACGACCGACCAGCAGCGTTGAAGGGCATCTTTACTATGCACTGCCTATTGTGAGGTCAGGCCGTGAGCGTCAAACTTGTCCTCGTCGCCGCCTGCGCCCTCATCGACCCCGACGGCCGCGTGCTCCTCGCGCAACGCCCCTCGGGCAAGCCGATGGCGGGGCTGTGGGAGTTCCCCGGCGGTAAGGTCGAGCCCGGAGAGCGGCCGGAGTTGAGCTTGATCCGCGAGCTTAAGGAGGAACTGGGAATCGTCGTCAAGGAGGAGTGCCTCGCACCGCTGACTTTCGCAAGTCACCTTTATCCCGACTTTCATCTTTTGATGCCACTCTATGTCTGCCGTCGTTGGGAAGGAATCGTGACCGGACGCGAGGCACAGAAGCTGAAATGGGTGCGGCCGCACGACCTGCGCAACTACCCGATGCCGCCGGCCGACGAACCGCTGATCCCGCACCTCATCGCGCTGTTATGATGTGAACGCCGAGAGGCAGAAGGCCATGTTGCAATTTTCGACACGCGCAATCGGAACTGCGCTCCGCTGCCTGGTGCGCGACGAACGCGGCGCTACCGCGATCGAATATGCGCTGATCGCTTCCGGTGTCTCGATCGTGATCGTCGGGACGGTCGTCGGGCTCGGCACCAACGTCAAGGGCCTTTTCACCACCGTCGCCACAGCGCTGAATTGAGCGGAAATCGGCCAACCGCCGCCTAACCTCCCGCCTTCTCCCCCGCCGATATTTCGCGTGTGCCGAGCGCGTCGGCGAGCCGCGCTTGCGCCGAGCCGGGCCTGAGCGGCTGCTGCTGATCCGGATGCGGCGCCCAGCCCGACAGCCAGACGATCTCGAAGGTCGCGCGCACGCGGCCGTCGTTATCGGCAAAGCGCTGCGCATAGATCTCGGCCATGCGCATCAGCGTCGCGCGCTTGAGCGGGGTGCGGCGTCGGTCGAGAAGCGCGTTGCTCGCACCCATGCGCCGCAAATCGTGCATCAAGGCGACAGCACCATCGTAGCGGACAGTGACGCGGTCGGTGTCGGTGACGGGGAGCGCGAAGCCCGCGCGCTGCAACAGCGCGCCGAGATCGCGCAAATCGGCGAACGGCGCGACGCGCGGTGAAACACCGCCTTCGATTTCACTTTCAGCAGCGGCGAAGGATTGCCGCAGCTCGGTCAGCGTGTCGCCGCCAGCGAGCGCCGCGAGAAACAGTCCGTCGGGTTTCAGCGCGCGACGTACCTGCACGAGCACGCCCGGCAGGTCGTTGACGAATTGCAAGGCCAGCGCCGAGACGACAAGATCGAGCGAGCCGTCGCGGAACGGCAGCGCCTCTTCGTCGGCGGCGACGAGCGGAGCCGCGCGCCGAACGCCGCTCGGCGGCGCCGCATCGGCGGCCACAATCGTCGCCACCGAGCCGAGGCGATGCAGCGCCTCGCGGACCTGTTCCCCCGGCGTGCCGAGATCGAGCGCCAGGTCGAACCGCCGCAACACCGTACCAAGCCGCTCAGCCAGATCGTCGGCGACGCGATCGAGCAGAAACGTCGCCGGCCCCAGTAAAGCCGCCCGGCGGCGGCTGGCGCGGATGAGCGCGCGATCGAAGATCAGCGGGCTCGGCGATGTCAGCGTGTCGGCCATCGTGCGATTGTCTCACGTGCCGCGGCGAAAGGCTCGCAATGCAAGGCGCAAAAGTGAAAAGTGACAAGCCCGTTGCCCGGCGATAGCGTGGCTTCATGGGAAACGTGATCGGGGAACTGGCGGGCATCGCCGCTTCGGCGCGGCTCAAGCGCGGCGCCGGGGCCATGCGGGCGATGTTGCGCGCCGTGCTCGATCTTGCTTTGCCGCGGTTGTGCGCGGCTTGCCGCGAGCCGGTCGAAGGCGAAGGGCTCTGTCCGGCGTGCTGGTCGAAACTCTCCTTTATCACCCGGCCCTATTGCGAGCGGCTCGGAATTCCCTTCGTCTATGATCCGGGTCCGGGCATCCTGTCGATGGAAGCGATCGCCGATCCGCCGGCCTACCATCGCGGCCGCGCCGCGGTGCGCTTCGACGAGATTTCGCGCGCTTTGGTGCATGCCCTTAAATATGGCGATCGGCTCGACCTGGCGCCGATGATGGGGCGCTGGATCGGCCAAGCCGGCCGGGAACTCCTGGCCGAGGCCGATGCGCTGGTCCCGGTGCCGCTGCACTGGCGCCGGCGCTGGGCGCGGCGGTTCAACCAATCGGCCATGCTGGCCGCCGCCGTCTCCGCCGCCAGCGGCGTGCCCATTGCCGCTGGCGCGCTCATGCGCGTCAAGGCGACCTCGCAGCAGGTGGGACTGTCGCGATCCGAACGCGCCGCCAACGTACAGGGCGCCTTCCGCGTTCCGCCGGAGGGAAAGCCGGCGGTGGTCGGCCGCCGCCTCGTCCTGGTCGACGACGTGTTGACGTCGGGCGCTACGGTCGAGGGCTGCGCCAAGGCGCTGCTTCGCGCCGGCGCCGCCAATGTCGATGTGCTGGTTTTCGCCAGGGTTGCCGATCCCGTGAGAACGTCCATATAAGGGTTTGATAGAATTAACGAACCGTTATGACTTCCGTCGAAATCTATACCACGCGATACTGCCCTTATTGCCACTGGGCAAAGGAGCTGCTTTCGCGGAAGGGTGTGAGCTTCCGTGAGATCGACGTCACGGCGGATCGAACGATGCGGCAACAGATGATCGAGCGGGCGGACGGCCGCACCACGGTACCGCAGATCTTCATCGGCTCGCGGCACGTGGGCGGCTGCGACGAGCTCCATGCGCTCGACGACGCCGGCAAGCTCGATCCGTTGCTCGGGCAGCAAGAAGCGCCGCCGCCATGAGCGCGGCATCACTTTCGACCTTCAAGGTCGGCCTCATCCAGATGCGTTCGGGGCTCGATCCGGTGGCCAATCTCGCGGCGGCGCTCGCCGCCATCGAAGAAGCCAAACGCGCCGGCGCCGACTACGTGCTCACGCCGGAAATGACCAACATCATCGCCAAACGCGAGCGCCTCTTGGCGACGATCGCCGATGAGGAATTCGATCCGACGCTCGCGGCGCTGCGCGAGGTCGCGCGCAAGCTCTCGATCTACGTCCATATCGGCTCGCTCGCGGTCAAGGCGTCGCCCGACAAGGCGGTCAACCGCTCGTTTCTGATCGACCGCACCGGCGAGGTGATCGCCCGCTACGACAAGATCCATATGTTCGATGTCGATTTGGCGAACGGCGAAAGCTACCGCGAGTCGCGCACTTACCGGCCGGGCGAGCTTGCCGTGGTCGCCGACCTGCCGTGGGGCCGGCTCGGTGTGACCGTCTGCTACGATTTGCGCTTTCCGGCGCTTTATCGCGCCCTTGCCGAGGCTGGCGCCTTGTTTTTTTCCATCCCCTCGGCATTCACCGTGCAGACCGGCGAGGCGCATTGGCACGTGCTCATACGCGCCCGCGCCATCGAGAACGGCTGCTTCGTATTCGCCGCCGCGCAAGGCGGCACGCATGAGAGCGGGCGCGAGACCTACGGCCATTCGCTCGTGGTCGATCCGTGGGGCCGAATCCTCGCCGAGGGCGGAACCGAGCCCGGCGTCATCCTCGCCGACATCGATCCGGCGCAGGTCGCCGCCGCGCGGGCGCGGATTCCCTCGCTGCTTCATGGCCGGCGCTTCGAGCTCGTCGAGCCGATGGCCGAGCCGACCCACCTGCGCGCGGTGCGGGGGCCGCTATGATCCGCTACGCGCTGAATTGCGACCAGGGCCATGCATTCGAGAGCTGGTTCCCGAGTTCGGCCGCCTACGACCAGCAGGCGAAGCGCGCGCTGGTGACCTGCCCGATCTGCGGCTCCGCCAAGGTGGAGAAGGCGATCATGGCGCCGCGCCTGGCGCGTACTGAAGCCGCGGAACCGCCGCCCCCGCTCGCAATGCTCCCGGCGCCGCCGCTGCCGCCTGCGTCCGGCAAGACGCCGGTCGCGATCATGTCGCCGCCGGAACGCGAGCTGCGCAAGAAACTCAAGGAGCTGCGCGAGCACCTCACCCAGAACGCGGATTACGTCGGTCCGCGTTTTCCCGAGCAGGCGCGCAAAATCCATTACGGCGAGATCGAGCACCGCTCCATCTACGGCGAAGCCTCGCCGGACGAGGCCAGGGAATTGCACGAAGAAGGCATCGAATTTCATCCGCTGCCGATCCTGCCGGACGAGTTTAATTAGCAACTGATAAATCGAGATCGATAAGCGGTTGGTCAACGTCCGCTTTGCCGCAAAAAGCGGACGCTCGACCGCAGTCGCGGAATGTCCGCTGAGGGCCATGAAGAGACTCATGCACTGCAACATGATCAGCGCGACGCCTGACCTTATCGCTCCGCGCTTCTGTGCGAAAGCCGTAGCCAGCCGATACTGAAGCTAACCGGCCTTAGCGAGGCTTGCTACTGGCCGGTCCTCACCAGCGTATTCGGCGCTGCCGTCGGCTTTCAGGTCGACGAACTTTTTCAAGCCCAGCTTTTGCGAGGATGCCTGCAGTAGGGTTTCCAAGGCAGTGTCCATTTCACCCATGCGTTTTGATAATTCACGCGCGGCTTCGAGAACCGATTTAGCCGTGTTGTGTGTCGACGTCACTTCGCTTGCGACGGTCTTGAGCGCATCGGCCGCGCCTGCGGCATGGCGAGCGGCTTGATTGGCATCGCCCGCAATGCTGCTCGTAGCGGCAGCTTGCTCGACGACCGCACCTTCCAGCGACTTGGCTATGTTAGCAATCTCGGCGATAGTGTGGCTTGTTGATCCAATTTCCTCCACCGATCTGCGCGTAGTCTCTTCGATAAATGCAATCTGGGCGGAGATGTGTCTGGTGGCTTCCGATGTTTGTGACGCCAGTGACTTCACTTCTGAAGCAACGACAGCAAAGCCGCGGCCCTTCTTGCCCGCACGCGCGGCTTCAATCGTCGCATTGAGGGCCAAGAGGTTGGTTTGAGACGCAACGTTCGAAATCAGATCGACGACTGAGCCGATTTTGAGAACCGCCTCCGACAACAGTTCAATCGTGCGGTTCATGTGAGCCGCACCAGCCGCGGCCTCCTCTGCTTCCTGCATTGCGGTCGCCGCTTGTCGGTGAATCTCTTCGATGGATCGTGCCAACTCCTCCGCTGAAGCAGCCATGTTGACAACATTGGATGCGACCATTTCGGCCGCTTGGGACCCGCTCGCTGCGTAATCGGCTGCGTGGCTTGCAACAGCAGTAAGGTGGTTCGATGAATTTGAAAGCACCTCTACTGCGAGGGCTACAGCTCGTCGCACATTCTCGATCGTCGCTCCGAAGTTGACGATCGCGCCGTCGAGCCGATCTGCGTGAGTATTGGCTATCTTACCTTCCGCGTAGCGATGAATAACCGTGGCATTCGCCAAATCAAGCAACAAGGTACGTTCGGCAATATCGATCAACTGACTTACCTTTCGCCCAGAATAGCGATATCGTTTGCGAACGGCTTCGTGCAGTTCCGCGAGAATGCAGCGCGCGACTACGCCGCGACTGCGCATGTCATGGCCGATCGATATCTCCGATTTTGCTCGCTCTTTTGTGTCGGCCACCCACTGCGCGTCGAATTCATTTTGGAAAAGCTTAGCGGTGTACGCAACGATCATTTCCCGGTGCTGCTCGATGTTTTTGTGCACCATTTCGCGGTAATAGGGCGCCACCCGATCCGTGAGTTGTAAGTAGCGCGTGACCGCTGCGTCCATTCGGGGCGCTAGAAGGTGCCAAACCTCTCGCCTTGCAGCCAAAGTGTCCTGATCGAGACTGAAACTTTCGATCGCAAGTTGGTAAGCGGATGGAATTGACATCTCGGTCGGCCCCGAACGCGCATGATCCTACAAGCCTACGATCAGCATATTTACGACTAGTTAACCAAAGCTCATTTTCACACTTCGGCTCACGTATTTAGGCGGTAAATGTGAGATTACACCCCGGTCGCCAGCGCCAGTCTATGTCGCAGATGGGTCAAAAGCGGACGCGGCTGCTCTAATTTGTAATGTCTGCTCCTCCTCCGGACACAGACATTTCTTGCGCGCTTATCAATACGCCCACAGCAACAAACCGACGCCGCAGACGACAAGCGCCATGCCGAAAGCTTCGCGCGCGCTGGTGCGCTGACCAAAGGCGAAGCGGGCGACGAGTTGCGCGAACAACACTTCAACCAGGGCAAGCGTGCGCACGCTCGCCGCGGTGGCGAGCGCAAACGCCAGGAACCAGAACTGGGATGCGACCGCGCCTGCCAGGCCGGCGAGCAACGACGGTTTCCAGGCGCGCATGATGGCAAACAGCACCGACGGATTGCGCAGCCCGAGATAGAGCGACAGCAAGACCGCCTGCATGGCGATGCCGACCGCCAACGTGAACGTCGCGGCAACGACGTAATTGGGCAGCCCGAGACTGAGGATGGCGCCGCGAAAGCCGATCGCCGACAGCGCGAACAAGCCGCCGGAAGCGAGGCCCAACAGCGTCGGTCTGATGTCGTCGAGCAGCGACCCTTCGCTGTCGCGCTTGCGGGCAAACGAAGGCTTGGTCGACATGATCAGCACGCCGGCGGTGGCGACGAGGATCGCCACCATCATCGGCCAGGTCACGATATCGCCGAGAAAAATGAGCCCGAACACCGCGACCTGGATCGGTTCGGTCTTGAGGTAGGCGATGGTGACCACGAACGAGCGCTCGCCCATGGCGGCGAGCATCAGCGCCGTGGCGGCAATTTGCGCGAAGGCGCCGTCGCACACCCACGGCCAAAAGCTTAAGCCCGGGCGCGGCAGCGGCGATCCGGTCGCCGTGAGCACGGCGCCGAGGAAAGCGAGCGCGAAGGGAAAGCCGAACAAAAACCTCACATGGGTCGCGCCGACCGTGCCGAGGCCGCCGGTCAGCTCGCGCTGCATGGCGTTGCGCAAGGTCTGGGTAAACGCGGCGATGACGGTGAAGACGGCCCAAAGCCAGCCGGTCAGCATTACCCCGCCTTCTCCGCGACGACCATGTAGTTCACGTCCATGTCGCTGGAAAGCTGCCAGCGGTCGGCGAGGAGATTATAGATCACGCCGGTTTCGTCGATGATGTGCGAACCGGCCTGCTCGATCGCGATCTCAAGCTCGTTCGGCGTGACGAACTTGTCCCATTGATGGGTGCCGCGCGGCAGCCAGCGCAGGATATACTCGGCGCCGACGATTGCCAGCGCGAAGCTTTTTACCGTGCGGTTGAGCGTTGCGACGAACAAGAGCCCACCGGGTTTGACCATCGCCGCAGCAAGCTCGACGAACAGGCCGACGTCGGTCACATGCTCCACGACTTCCATGGCGAGGACGACGTCGAAGGCCTCGCCGGCTTCTGCCAGAACCTCGGCGGTGGTGTTGCGGTAATCGATCACCAGGCCCGACTGCGCGGCGTGAAGCTCGGCGACCGCGATGTTGCTCTCCGACGGGTCGGCGCCGGTGACGGACGCGCCGAGCCGCGCCAGCGGCTCGCAGAGAATCCCGCCGCCGCAGCCGATATCGAGGATGCGCAGTCCGGCGAGACTGTCGAGCCGCTTCGGATCGTGGTCAAAATGCGCGGCCGTGCGGTCGCGGACATAGGCCAACCGCAGCGGATTGAACTTGTGCAGCGGCGCCATCGGCCCGCGGGGGTCCCACCATTGGCCGGCCAGCCGCGAGAATCGCGCGACCTCGTCCTCGTCGATGGTGCCGCCGGATGTCGGCTGCCGATCCATGTGCGCGTCCAATGTGGCTCGAAGCTGGCCTTGCTTTAGCTTACCCCTCCCGCAGGGGGAAGGGTGCCGCCCGGACAGCGGGTGACGCCGAGCACGATGAGATCGTAGCCGCCGTGCTTGGCTTCCGCGCAAGACTCTCGTCGATCAGGATTTCGGCGTTGAACGCCCTGCCATTACGCGTCTTCAGTTGGGCTCGCCGTTGACAGCGCCTCCGTCGGCCAGCGTTTATGCGTCAGCGGAACGATCATGCGGATGGAGAGGCCTTCGCGGGTATAGGAGGTGTGCACTTCGCCATTCATTTGCCGTTCGATGACCAAACCGATCAGCCGCGAGCCGAATCCGGTATGCCGCGACCGCCGCGCCGGCGGGCCATTCCGCTCGATCCAGTCAAAGGTCAGGGTGAGGCCGCGCCGCGAGGGCGCGACCGACCAGATCAGTTGGAGCCGACCTTCCGGGCGCGAGAGGCTGCCATGCCTGATGGCGTTGGCGGCAAGCTCATGCAGGGCGGCGCTGAGGCTAAAGGTCGGGTCCGGTTCAAGATCGACATTGGCCCCGGTGAAAGACGTGCGGTCGAGATACGGTCCCAGCTCAACGCGCAACAGCTCGGCGAGCGACGCCGATTTCCAACCGGCTTCGGTGATCAGGCGGTGCGCATTCGCTAATGCGAGCACGCGCGCCTGGTACTTGCTCATGAGGTCGGCCATATTCTTCGAATTTTTCGCCGTCTGCGAGAACAGCGCCAGGAGCTGAGAAAACAAGTTGCCGGAGCGGTGGCGCAGTTCGCGGATCATCAGTTCGTGGCGTTGCTCCAATTGCCGCCGTTGAATCGCGCCGGCAACGAGATGGGCGACGGCGGCGAGGAACGAGGTGTCCTGCACGCTGAAGTGCCGATGCCCGCTCGTGCAGACGCCGAGAACGCCATAGGCGCGTCCATCGTGGCCGGCGATCGTCGTGCTCATGCCGCTGACGCAGCCGTGATCGCGAAGGTATTGCGGAATTGCAAACCGCGTCTCCGTCGCAAAATCGGCGGTGACGATCGGAACCGCGGCGCCCAAAATGTGCCGGGCGTAGTCGTCGTGCTCCTTCGTCATCACGATCGAGCCGATGCAGCCGGCCTTCCAGCCGAAGCCGGCGCGCAGCAGAAAGTCGGTATCGCCTGGCATCAGCTCGAGAACCTTGACGAAATCGACCGGCAAGCTGAGCGCGAGCGTGCTGACCACGTCGTTGAGCAACCGTTCGATATCGATTTCCGCCAATGCACGCTCGCCCAGCTGCGCCAGCGCCTCCTGCTGTTTGGCCCGACTGCGCAGCTCCCGCTGCAGGATGACCCGGTCGGTGACATCGTGGCAGAGGCCGACTATGCGCTTGGGCGCGCCTTCCTCGACCGTCACCGCACCGGCCGCCTCGATCCAACGCTCCTCGCCGTCAGGCCGCGGCGCCACGCGGTGGCGGACGCGGTAAGGGCATCCGGTGCGCAGTGTTTCGTCGAGCGCTGCCAAAACTGCGGCCCGATCTTCCTCGTGAATGTGGCGTTCGAAAAAAGCGTAGGTGCCGTCGAAGCTGCCGGGCGGCAGGCCGCAGATCGACTCGATATTGCTCGACCAGGTCATCGCATTGGTGGCGACATCCCAGGACCAGATGCCCATCTGTCCGGCTTCGAGCGCGGCGCTGACCGTTGCAAAATCCGGAAAGAAGGCCGTTGCGATCTCGTCTTCCGGCTGCCGCTCCGGTTCCGGCGTTGCGCTTTGCTTTACCTCGGGCCTGTCCATGTTCTTACAGTTCGGCCTCCAGCCCGGTCGGGTCAAGGCCGCACGCTTTGCACTCTTTGGGAAAAACCGCGCAGCCGTACTTCAGGTTTCGCCGCGGCGGCGAAAAACCCAAGGCATCGGCACGGCGCTAGGGCAGTGAAATTACCGTATCAATAAAGGCCGACCGGTGCGGCAATACTGCTTCGCGCGTGCAGCCGCGATTGATCGGCAACGGCGACGGCCGGTTTTGCCGAAATCCTCGCCATGGCGATGCGCGCGCTGTCTTCCCTCGGATGTCCATCATTGATCGCGGCGTTTCGTTGATCATTCGGCAGCACGATGACTTTGGTGCCGATGCCGACGCGATTGTAGAGGTCGATCACGTCCGCGTCGCGCAGGCGGATGCAGCCGCTGGAAACGTGCCTGCCGATCGTGCGCGGGTCGTTGGTGCCGTGAATGCGGTAGGCGGTGTTGCCGAGATAAAGCGCACGCGCGCCAAGCGGATTACCGGGCCCGCCGCCGACCCAGCGCGGCAGATACGGCTGCCGTGCGATCATTTCCGCCGGCGGAATCCAGTCCGGCCATTCGGATTTGCGGGAAATCGTCTCGATGCCCGACCAAGTAAAGCCTTCACGTCCCACGCCGATGCCGTAGCGAATAGCCTTGCCGCCGCCGAGCGTCAGATAAAGGAAAGTGTGCGCCGTATCGATAATGATGCTGCCGGCGGGTTCGTTGCTCGGATAGGCAACGATTTGCCGCTGCAAGGGCGCCGCAAGCTCGTCGCCGCCCGGCACGCCGGCCGGCTCCTCTGCTTGTGTCATCGGCTCGTGAAGGACGGCGCCGTCGCGATCAATGGGCATGTACGACAACGATTGCGCCGACGCGGTGCCGCCGAGAAATATTGCAAACGCTGCACAGAGAACCGCGGTGCAGGCGCGACGCGGCAACTTGTTCGCTGACATGACACCCTCCGCTGAGGAGTTCCGGCCATCCAATCGCCGGCATTGCAGAAAGGTTCCCCAAAGATTCCTAAGGCTGCGGCAGTGTTTTTGATCAAGTTTCTTGTCAAACTGAGATTTCCAACCAACCAATTTCAAACCAAGCAGCGCCGGAAGACGTTCGCCAAGCCCGGCGAAGAAACCGGGCTGAAGGCGTTGTCACAGCCTAGCGGGACGCGGGCGCGGGACTGCGACTGCGGCGGTGCAACGGGCGGCCGAAACTCTTGCTGCCAAGCCGTCGGGTTTGCCGGCAGCCGGTCGCCTTTCAGTGTGCGGTTCACCGATATTGCTGGAGTCGGGGTCAATCCGGCGCCCGTGGTCGAGAATGACGGGAAGCAAATAAGGCTCGCAGTGACCAATGCGAATGCAACCGCCGCAACCCGAAAAGTCCACATGCTACGCATTGGATTGTCTCCGAAATCCCGACAACCCCCCGACAAACCCCCATGTCCCGAACCAGGTCCCGACTACGCGAGCACGCGAGGCACCACGCGCCACCAAAGACGTGGCGAGCCGGGAGCGGTTCCGCAATGCATCGAAAAATTCACTGTGTTGTGATACCGCTCACACCTGCGTGATGCCGCGCGCGATGTCGGAACAAACAGCCAAGTCGTGCTTTATCGTGCGGACCGGCCATCGTTTCCCCCTTCCCCCCCGTGCTTGGTCGGTCATCTTGGGCGCAGTTGATGGACCGATCGGCTGCGCCCTAATTTTTGGCGTGGGGACGTCATTCCGGTCCGCCGCAAAGCGGCGAACCCGGAATCCATAGCCACAGGTCAGCGAATATGGATTCCGGGCTCGCGGGCTGAAGCCCGCGCCTCGGAATGACGCTCAGGTGATGAATTACTTTGCCGCACGAGCGGGGAATTACGCCGTCGGCTGTCGCTCGCGCTGACGTGCCTTGCGGCCAAAGAACAGGGCCTGGCTGGCGACCGCCGAGACCACTGCGAGCTGGAACGGCTTGGCGATGAGGAACGCGGGCTCCGGCCGCTGCCCGGTGAGGAAGCGCTCCGGATAAGCGGTGATGAAAATCACCGGCACCTCGAACGAGCCGAGAAGCTCGTTTACGGCATCAAGACCCGAACTGCCGTCGGCAAGCTGGATGTCCGCCAGAATCAGCCCGGGCCGTTTCTGCCGAGCGAGCGCAATCGCCTCGGTATGGGTGCGGGCGACACCGATAACCCTGTGACCAAGGCTCTCCACCAGCCCCTCGATATCCATGGCGATAAAGGTTTCGTCCTCGATGATCAGGACATCGGTGGCGATCTCGGCGGCAAGTTCGCGCCCGGATTCTTCGACCAGACCCCGCAAAGTGGGCAGATCGCATTCCAGAATCTGCGCGGCGTTCTCCTCCGAAAAGCCCTCGAGCGCCACCAGCAGGAAGGCTTGGCGCGGACGCGGGGTAATCTGCGTAAGGTGCTGTTCTGGCGGAAGATTCGGCGCGGCGGCGTCGGCTTTGCCGTTCACCGCGACCGAATTCCAGATCTTGGTGAAGAGACGATAAAGCGCGACGCGCTGATTGGGGCCGGAATGGATGATCTGGGGACTGGCAATGAGCGATTCGAGGGTGGCAGCGACATAGGCGTCGCCGGAAGCCTGGCTGCCCGTCAGCGCGCGAGCGTAACGCCGCAGGAACGGCAGGTGCTGGAGTACCGCTTGTGAGGTCGACAAAGAACCCTCCCCTTTCAAGTTCCCGAGGCTACGGGCTACAACGTCGCTCCGCAACCAAGGTTCCCAAAAACAGTTGCCGCGGACGGAACCAACGCTAGAGACAGGCGTTGGTGGCCAGCGATCGAGGGGAACGCCATGCGGAATTCCGGTAGGCGACGGGAACGGGGGCATGACGAAAAATGAAGACCAGTAAGACAGTTAACACCGAGCCGCCGGCTGCGAACGAGGACAAGCCGGAAGGCCGGGACACAATGGGAAGGCCAGTCACGCAACGCAAGAGCGAAGTCCGGCTTGGGCGCGAGGTCCAGGCGCGCATCGGGCAGCAGCTGCGCGCCATGTACGACGAAGTCGTCAGCGAAGGCGTGCCGCAGCATATCTCCGACCTGGTTCGCCAGCTGAGCGATCAAGATGATGGGGCGGCATGAGGCTCGATCCTGCCATACGCGATCAGGTGCTGGCGACGGTACCGAGCCTGCGCGCGTTCGCCATCTCGTTGTGCGGCAATATCGACCGCGCCGACGATCTGGTGCAGGAGACTTTGCTGCGTGCGTTCTCCCATATCGATTCGTTTCAGCCCGGCACCAATATGCCGGCATGGCTCTTCACCATCCTGCGCAACCTGTTCCGCTCCGAATATCGCAAGCGGCGGCGTGAGGTGGAGGACGCCGACGGCCGCTACGCCGAGACCCTCAAATCGCACCCCGAGCAGACCGGGCGGGTCGAGTTCAGCGAATTCCGCGCCGCGCTTGCCAAGCTGCCGTCGGAGCAGCGCGAAGCGCTGATCCTGGTCGGCGCCTCCGGTTTCTCCTACGAGGACGCGGCGGCGATCTGCGGCTGCGCGGTCGGCACCATTAAAAGCCGTGTCAACCGCGCCCGCACCCGCCTCGCCGACCTGTTGGCCATCGCCAGTGTCGACGATTTCGGCCCGGACCGGGCCACGCGCGCCGTGCTCGCCGGCGGCGGCCGGAGTTAGCCCTCGTTTAGCTAGAACATCGTATTGGGGTTGGCGGTCTTTTCCGGAATTTCCTGAATGACGTCCCAATGCTCGACGATCTTGCCGTTCTCGAGCTTGAAGATGTTTACGATGGCGCTGCCGCGCGTACCGGGCGTCCGCACGCTGTGGACGTGCTGAATGACGTAGTCGCCGTCGGCGAAGACGCGCTTGACGACGCTGTGGGCATCGGGAAATTTCTCGCGCAGGAAATTTATGAAAGCCTTGAGCCCCTGCGGCCCATCGGCGGCGCTGGGATTGTGCTGGATGTAGCGCGGGCCGAGGAATTTGGCAGCCGCCTCGAAGTTTTTCTGGTTGATGGCCGCCTCGTAAAATTCCGCCACGACCTTCTTGTTTTCTTCCATTTGCGCGGCGTCGGCGGCATAAGCGGCGGCCGGCGCAAGCGCGATCACCACAGCGGCGAGTAGCAGGCGAATCATTGCGGCCTCCTTGAAACGAAGCGTGACGGCCTAGTGTAGGCCCTACATGTGCGAGGGCAAATAGAGCGCCAGCATCGGGAACGAGATCAAGATCACCAGACGGATGAGGTCGGTGACGATGAACGGCAGCACGCCCTTGAAGATCGTTGCAAACGTCACGTCCTGCACCACGCTCTTGATCACGAACACGTTCATGCCGACCGGCGGATGGATGAGGCCAAGTTCGACGGTCATCACGATGATGACGCCGAACCAGATCGGATCGAAGCCGAGCTGGGTGATCACCGGGAAGATGATCGGAATGGTCAGGATGATCATGGCGAGCGCATCCATCAGACAGCCGAGCACCAGATACATCAGCATGATCAGCGCCAGCACGCCGTAGCGCCCGAGCCCGAGCCCGATGAGCAGAGCGGTGACCTTTTGCGGCGTCTGCGTCACCGTGAGGAAATAACCGAACAACAAGGCGCCGATCAGCACGGTGAGCACCGCGGCGGCGGTGCGCACCGCCTGCAGCAGCGAGCGGCGGATTTCCAGCCGCGTCAGCTTTCTGCGCGCCACCCCGATCAGCAGGGCGCCGATCGCGCCCATGCCGCCCGCCTCGGTCGGCGTAAACAGCCCGCCATAGAGCCCGCCGATGACGAAGACGAAGAGAATGAGCATCGCCCAGATATCCCGCAATCCGGCGAAGCGCTCCTTCCAGGAATGCCGCGGCGCCGACGGCAGGAATTTCGGCCGCAGGCGGCCGATGATGACGATGGTGAGCATGTCCATCGCCGCGGCCAGCAGTCCCGGAATGATGCCGGCGATGAACAGTTTGCCGATATCCTGCTCGGTGATGATGCCGTAGACGGCGAGCACGGTCGACGGCGGCAGCATGGCGCCGAGCGTGCCGCCGGCGGCGATCACGCCGGTGGCGAACGATTGCGGATAGTCGTACCGCCGCATTTCCGGATAGGCCACGGTGGCGAAGGTGGCGGCCGTCGCCACCGACGAGCCGGAGATCGCGGCAAAGCCGGCGCAGGCCGCGACGGTGGCGATGCCCAGCCCGCCCTTGAAATGCCCGACGAACGCATTGGCGGCGCGGAACAGCTCGCGGCTCATGCCGGAATTGGACACGAAGGCGCCCATCAGCAGAAACATCGGAATGACGCCGAAGGTGTAGTCGGTCACCGTACGCATCGAGGTGTGGCCGACGATTTTCAGCGCCGCCTCGCCGTTGACGAGATAGGCGAAGCCGCTCACGCCGACGAGGCCCATCGCCATGCCCACCGGCACGCGCAGCAGCATCAGCGCGAACAGCACGACAAAGCCGAGGATGGCGACCAGGTCGGTGCTCACATGCGCCTCTTGGAGCGCGTCCAGGAAAAGTGGAAACCGGTTTTCCGTCCGGACGCGCGATGCAGATTCCGCCTCATTCGACCGGCTTGATCTGATAGCGCCAGCCCAACAGCTCCGGATGGACAATCAGCCGATAGGTGCGAACGGCGATCAGCAGCACCGCCGATACATCGCCGAGCCAGGCGACCAGGAAAAACGGCCAGACCGGCAGGCCCAGATCGAAAGTGGACACGTTCTCGGCGCGCGTGCTCACGACCTTGTCGAACAAGGTGTAGGTTTGCACCGTCACCACGAACAACAGCACCAGCGTGGCAAACACGTCGATGGCGCGCTGCATCCGCGGGCCGACATTGGCATAGAGAAGATCGACGGTGATGTGCGTGCCGCGATACGACGTTGCCGCGATGCCCCAGAAGATCAGGATGCCGAGCAGCAAGCGGCCGAAATCATAGCTGTCGGGAATTTGCACGGCGAAGAAGTAGCGCAGCAGCACCGAGACGAAGATGTCGATGGCGACGAGCGCGGCGAAAAACGCGGCGATCAGTTCGATGCCGTCGATGAACCGGTCCATGGCATTGCGCCGCGGGCGGGCGCCTTGCACGGTTCGCGGTTGCTGCTCAGCCATGGACTCGATCCCAAATCTTTAACCGTCATCCTGAAGTGCGCGGCAAAGCCGCGCCTCGAAGGATGCGGCCAAGGCCGGGCTCGTCTGCGTTTCGACGGCCACCGAGGTATCTGGCTTCAATAGCCGGAATTGTACTTGGCGAGCTCCGCCTTGAGCTCGTTGAGCACGACGTCCGGATCGTTACCCGTCTTTTTCACCGCGTTGGACCACTTCTGCACCACGGGGCCCGCCGCCGCCTTCCATTCCGCGAGCTGCGCGTCGGTGATCGGATAGACCTCTTGGCCGGGCTCGGCCTTGAGCTTGGCGATGCCGGCATGCTCGAAATCCGCCCAGGGCGCGGCGACCCGTTCCGCCCATTGCGTGTTGCAGTGGTCGTCGATCACCTTCTGCTGCGACGGCGACATCTGCGCGTAAGTCGACTTGTTCATCACCCAGACGAAGCTCGTGGTGTAGAGCGCGGCGTCGATATGGTACTTGGTCACCTTGTCGATGCCGAACAGCACCATCGAACCCCAAGGGAAGGTGACCGCATCGGCCACGCCCTTCTCGATGACATCGCGCACCTCGGGCGCCGACGCCTGCACATTATAGCCGCCGAGCTCGGTGACCAGCGAAGCGATCGTCGCGTGCGCCGGCCGGATCTTCATGCCCTTGATGTCGCGCCGGCACCATGATCTTCTTGCTGCGCGAGTGGAACGTGCCGGGATCGTGGGCGAAGGCGAAGCAGAACTTGACGTCCTTCATTTCCTTGGCGGCGTATTTGCGGTACCAGGCGTCGAGCGCCGCAGAGCCGCCCTTGCCGTTGGCCAGCATGAACGGCAGATTGCCGGCGTCGAAGATCGGGAAGCGGCCGGGCTGATAGCCGGGATTGACATAGGTCACGTCGGCAATGCCGTCGCGCGCCATGTCGTAATGGTCGAACGCCTTGCCGAGCTGCTGCGCCGGATAGACCTTGTATTTGATGGTGCCGCCGGAATCCTTCTCGACCGAGGCGCCCCAATCCTCCATCGCCTTCTGCAGCGGATGCGACGGCGGTACCCAATGCGACAGCTTGAGCTCGAAGGTCTTGTCCTCGGCCGAGGCCGCGCCGATTCCGAGTGCGAGGCCAAGCATCGCGAGGCCGCAAAGCGTTCCTGGGCGCGTCCGGCGCATGAAGCCCTCCCCTGTGGCGATTAGTTGCAGTCCCGACTGATTCATCTAAGCGGAAAAGCCTCGCTCTGTATAGCAGCGGGCGCAATACGCGTTCATGCTCAGGAAACAGGTTGGCCTCGTCCAAGGAGGCGCAGCTCGCGGCGCAATTCCGTTAGCATCTCTCCGCCATAGGGTCCTTGCGGATCGGCCAGCGCCTGCAAGCGCAGCGCCGCCGCGTGCGCAAAGCGCAGCATCACCGTCTTGCGCCGCGCCGGTACCAGCCGGTGCTCGGGCGCCTCGCAAACGATCGAGGCGCCGAAGGCATCCGCCACGATCAGGCCGGCGTCCGCCGGAAATATCTCGCACGGCACATCGACGATCGTGGCGAAGAACAGCCGGTCGCAGTGCAAGCGGTAGTCCATCCACTTCTGGTCGGCGCGGAAGTCGGCGACCGAGGATTTGATTTCCACAATCAGGATTTCGCCGTCGCCGCCAAGCGCGACGAGATCGGCGCGCCGGCCGGACGGCAGCGGCAGTTCGCTCACCACGCAATAGCCGAGCGCATGCAGAAACCGCGCGGTGCCGCGCGCGATGGCGAGCGCGGTCTGCGATTGCCGTCCATCGACCGGCATCGCCGCCGGCAGCAGGTTGACGCTCATCGTCAAAATTCCAGGAAGCGGCAGGTTCGGCGAACGCCGAAAATCGAGCTTACGCACGCCACGGACTCCGACTGCGCAATCGCGGTGTCGTCCCCGCGCGGGAATGGCCCCGGCAAGCCGCTCATTCTGCCGCGCCGGCGCGCTCCGGAAAAGCCCCCTTAAGCGCCGCGCGCGAGGCCGCGATGACGCCGCGCTCGGTGATCAGGCCCGTCACCAGCCGTGCCGGGGTCACGTCGAAGCCGTAATTCGCTACCGGCGAGCCCTCCGGCGCGATGCGCACCGTCTCGATGCGGCCGTCGGCGGTGCGTCCGGTCATCGTCGCCACCTCGTCGGCGCCGCGCTGCTCGATCGGTATCTCGGCGACGCCGTCGGCGACGGTGAAATCGATGGTCGGCGACGGCAGCGCCACATAGAACGGCACGTTGTTGTCGCGCGCGGCGAGCGCCTTCAAATAGGTTCCGATCTTGTTGCAGACGTCGCCATTGGCGGTGACGCGATCGGTGCCGACGATGACCAGGTCGACCAGGCCGTGCTGCATCAGATGGCCGCCGGTATTGTCGGCGATCAAGGTATGCGGCACGCCGTGCTGGCCGAGCTCCCAGGCGGTGAGCGAAGCGCCCTGGTTGCGCGGCCGCGTCTCGTCGGCGAAGACGTGAATGGCGATGCCGTTGTCGTGCGCCAGATAGATCGGCGCCGTGGCGGTGCCGACATCGACCGCCGCCAGCCAGCCGGCGTTGCAATGGGTGAGCACGTTGACCCGCTCGCCGCGGCTTCTTGCGGGCGGCGACGGCTTCGATCAGCGGCAGGCCGTTGCGGGCAATCGCGCTAGTTGATGGCGACGTCCTCTTCGCAAATCTCCGCCGCGCGCCGATAGGCCGCGGCGGTGCGCTCGGCGCGCGGCCGGTTGCGCACCGCCGCCATCATCTCGTCGAGCGCCCATTTCAGATTGATCGCGGTCGGCCGCGTGGCGATGAGGGTGGCGTAGGCGCGCTCCAGCGCTTCGTCGGAGGCGTCCTCGCGCAGCGCCAGACACACGCCGTACGCCGCGGTGGCGCCGATCAGCGGCGCGCCGCGGATCACCATGGCGCGGATCGCATGCGCGGCGTCCTGCAGCGTCGTCAAGGCGCGCCGTCGCGAAGCGATGCGGCAGCGCCGTCTGATCGATCACGCCGACCGACCAGCCGTCCGGCTCGACCCAGATGCTGCGCATGGCCTTGCCGTCGACCTTCATGAGCAACCTTTTATGAGCATGATCCGTTCTTATGTCGCACGGCTTGCCCGCGCAACGTCCTTGCCGCAATCTCGCGCCACCCGCTGGAGACGCCGATGGCCGCCATCGACTACGAGGCAGAGTACAACAATCGCGCCCGCGTCCCGGACCATCCGGAAATCTTTGCGCGTTGGGCGCGCGCGGCCGAGGATTATCGCGCCGAGACGCTCAAGCGCGGCCGCGCCGAGCTCGGCCTGTCCTACGGCGATACACCGCGGCAGAGCATCGATCTGTTCCTGCCCGAGGCGGGCGAAACCGCCCCGCTCGCTTTGTTCATTCACGGCGGTTATTGGCGCTCGCTCGATCCATCCTCGTTCAGCCACATGGCGCGCGGCTTGAACGCGCGCGGCGTCGCCGTCGCGGTGGTCGGCTACGATCTGTGTCCGACCGTCAGCGTCGGCGACATCATCCAGCAAATCCGGCGCGCATGCGTATTCCTATGGCTGCGCTTCGGCCGCCACCTCATGATTTACGGGCATTCGGCCGGCGGACACCTTGCCGCCGCCATGGTCGCGACCGATTGGCCGACGCTTTATCCCAAGGCGCCGCCCGATCTGGTGCCGGCGGGCTACGCCATCTCCGGCGTCTTCGATCTGACCCCGCTCGTCGGGCTGAGCATGAACCAGGATTTGCGGCTCGATGCCGACGAGGCGCGCCGCGTCTCGCCGCTGTTCTGGCCGGTCACGCGCGGACGCGTGCTCGACGCCGTCGTCGGCGACCTCGAATCCGGCGAGTTCAAGCGCCAGAGCCGAGCCATCGCGGAGGCCTGGCGAAAAGGCATGGCACAAACGCGATGCGAAGAGGTCGCTGGCACCAACCATTTCACGGTGATTGACCCGCTGGCCGATCCCGCCGGCGCCATGGTCGCGCGCATCGCCGAACTGGCGAAAGAGGTCAGCCGCTAGGCCGACCGTGGCTGAGCAGCACGCAGGCGGACGCCGCAAAGATCAACGCGAATCCGACGATGTCGGCGCCGCTGGGCCGTTCACCGAGGATCAGAATCGAGGAGACGACCCCGATCACGGGAATGGCCAGAATGCCGAGGGATGCGGTCGCCGCAGGCAACCGCCGCACGATATCGAACCACATCGCGTAGGCGATCCCGACGCCAGCGATGCCGACGAACGCCGTGGCCAACAGGCCGTCGGCATGAGCAGCGCCGAGACGCGGTCCGCCCTCGAACACGAGAAGGTAGGCTGCGATAATGAAGAATGCGATCGTAAGCTGCCAGCTCGCAACCCCCAAGGGATCCGCGTCGATGCAGGCCCATTTCAGATAGACGGTGCCGGCGGCCCAACTCAGGCCGGCAGCGACAGCCAACACAACGCCGAGCGGCATCCCGGTTGCGGCCAGGGGACGGATGAGGACGGCGAGCCCCGCCGCGCACAGGACGAGCGCAACCCCCTGCACGCGCGTGGGACGTTCGCCGAGGATCAGCCAGGCCAGCAACACGGTCCAGATCGGCATGGTGTAGGTCAAAACCGCGACCCGCGAGGTCGCGGTCGCGATTTGCGCAAATGCGCTGAGCAGACTGAAGGAGACGACGTTGAGGAGCGAGGCGACCACCACGTGTGCCCCGGTCCGCGCCGTGGCAATGCGCAGACTGCGGCGCTTGACGAGGCAGACTAGAAAAAGCGTCAATGCGCCGATACCTGCCGTCGCCGTGCGCATGCTGAACGGCGGGATTTCATTGAGCGCGATCTTCATCGCCGGCCAGGTCAGGCCCCAAATCAGGCAAAGCAGGACAAGCATCAGCTTCGCCTGGATGGCGTCGATTGCCGCAGGCTTAGCTGCGCCGCGTTCGCGGACGGTCACGACGCTTGCGGTCCGCCAGCAGCGGCGGCGTCGGGCAGCCTGAGCGGCGCACGCTCGGTCATGGTGGAATAGGCGAGCCGATCCGTCGGCAGCATCTGCCGCGGCTGTCGCTTGCTTGCAGCGCTTTTCCCGGTCGCTTGGCCATCGCGGAAGTATGCCTGCCAAGCACCGTGACACCAAGGTTCCTCCTTTGGGGGATTGAAGCTCCTGTCGCAGGGTGCTGCTATGTTGCACCGCATGGCGCGGTATGTTAGCAACGCCGCGATTTTAGCGGGGCCGCGGGGGCATTCCCGCTGCCTCCATATCCCGAGTCCCGCCTGAATCCCAAAGGCTTGCGCCGGCCGTTCGCGCCGGTTGCGGGTCTTGCGGAAAGCTCAAAAAGAACCCGAACGGACGCGCAGAAAGCACGCGAGCTGAGAGCAGGCACTTGGCAGGCGAAGAACCCATCGTATCCGGCATGGCGGGCCGCTACGCGACCGCTCTGTTCGAGCTGGCCCGCGAGGCGAACGCCGTCGATGACGTGAAGGCGGACTTGGAACGGTTCGATGCGCTCGTCGCTGATAGCGCCGATCTCGCCCGGCTGGTACGCAGCCCGGTGTTTTCCGCCGACGAGCAGTTGCGGGCGCTCGGTGCTGTGCTGGAGCGGGCCGCCATTGGCGCGCTCGCGGCGAAATTCCTCAAGCTGGTGACCATGAACCGCCGCCTGTTCGCCGCGCGCGATATGATCAGGGGTTACCGCGAGCTGGTCGCGCTGCACAAAGGCGAGGCTACGGCCGAAGTCACGGTGGCGGAGCGCCTCAAGGACGATCACGTCGCCGCGCTGAAGAGCGCGCTCAAGGCGGTCAGCGGCAAGGATGTCGATCTCGCTATCAAAATCGATCCCGCCATCATTGGCGGGCTCGTGGTCAAGCTCGGCAGCCGCATGGTCGACTCTTCCCTGCGTACCAAGCTCAACGCGATCAGGCATGCGATGAAAGAGGCCCGATAATGGATATCCGCGCCGCGGAAATCTCCGCAATCCTCAAGGAGCAGATCAAGAATTTCGGCCAGGAGGCCGAGGTTTCCGAGGTCGGCCAGGTGCTGTCGGTCGGCGACGGCATCGCTCGCGTCTATGGCCTCGACAATGTCCAGGCCGGCGAGATGGTCGAATTCGAGAGCGGCGTCAAAGGCATGGCACTCAACCTCGAAATCGACAATGTCGGCGTCGTGATCTTCGGCACCGACCGCGAGATCAAGGAAGGCCAGACCGTCAAGCGCACCCGCGCCATTGTCGAGGTGCCGGTGGGCAAAGCCCTGCTCGGCCGCGTCGTCGATGCACTCGGCGAACCGATCGACGGCAAGGGGCCGATCAATGCCGAGAAGAAGTCGCGCGTCGACGTCAAGGCACCCGGCATCATTCCGCGCAAGTCGGTGCACGAGCCGATGGCGACCGGGCTGAAGGCGATCGACGCCTTGATCCCGATCGGGCGCGGCCAGCGCGAGCTCATCATCGGCGACCGTCAGACCGGCAAGACCGCGATCGCGCTCGATACCATCCTGAACCAGAAGTCGATCAATGCCTCCGGCGACGAGAAGCTCAAGCTCTATTGCGTCTATGTCGCGGTCGGGCAGAAGCGCTCGACGGTGGCGCAGTTCGTCAAGGTTCTGGAGGAGAACGGCGCGCTCGACTATTCGATCGTGGTCGCGGCGACCGCGTCCGATCCGGCGCCGATGCAATTTCTGGCGCCGTTTTCCGGCTGCGCCATGGGCGAATATTTCCGCGACAACGGCATGCACGCGGTGATCATCTATGACGATCTGTCCAAGCAGGCCGTCGCCTATCGTCAGATGTCGCTGCTGTTGCGCCGGCCGCCGGGCCGCGAGGCCTATCCGGGCGACGTGTTCTACCTGCACTCGCGGCTGCTCGAGCGCGCGGCGAAGATGAACGACGACCACAAGGCCGGCTCGCTTACCGCGCTGCCGGTAATCGAAACGCAAGCCAACGACGTCTCGGCCTACATCCCGACCAACGTCATCTCGATCACCGACGGCCAGATCTTCCTGGAGACCGACTTGTTCTACCAGGGCATCCGTCCGGCGGTGAACGTCGGCCTCTCGGTGTCGCGGGTCGGCTCTTCGGCGCAGACCAAGGCGATGAAGAAGGTCGCCGGCCGCATCAAGGGCGAACTGGCGCAATACCGCGAGATGGCGGCGTTCGCGCAATTCGGCTCCGATCTCGACGCCACCACCCAGCGGCTGCTCAGCCGCGGCTCGCGGCTGACCGAGTTGCTCAAGCAGCCGCAATTCTCGCCGCTGAAGATGGAGGAGCAGGTCTGCGTCATCTACGCCGGCGTCAACGGTTATCTCGATCCGCTTCCGGTCGAGCGGGTGCGCGCTTTCGAAGGCGGTTTGCTCGGCGCGCTGCGCCAGCAGCATCCGGAAATTCTCAGCACCATCCGCGATTCGCGCGACCTCGACGACGCCACGGCCGGCAAGCTCAAGGCAGCGGTCGAAGCCTACGCCAAGACGTTCACCTAAACGGACGACATGCCCTCTCTCAAAGACCTGCGCAACCGCATCGCCGCCACCAAGGCGACGCAGAAGATCACCAAGGCCATGCAGATGGTCGCGGCCTCGAAGCTGCGGCGCGCCCAGGCGGCCGCCGAGGCGGCGCGGCCCTATGCGACGCATATGGGCAAGGTGCTCGGCAACATCGCCGCCTCGGTCGGCGGGCTTGAGACCGCACCGCGGCTCTTACGCGGCACCGGCGGCGACAGCGTGCATCTGCTTCTGGTCTGCACGGCCGAGCGCGGCCTCTGCGGCCCGTTCAATACCGCCATCGTGCGGCTGGCGCGCGAGCGCGCCAACGCGCTGATGAGGGACGGCAAGGAGGTCAAGTTCTTCTGCGTCGGTCGCAAGGGCTACGACCAGCTCAAGCGGCTTTACGAGAAACAGATCGTCGAGATGGTCGACCTGCGCGCGGCGCGGACCTTGCGCTTCGAGCACGCCGAGATGATCGCGGAAAAGATCATCACGCGCTTCGACAATTTCGAATTCAACGTCTGCACGCTGTTCTACTCGCGCTTCCGTTCGGTGATTGCGCAGGTTCCGACGGCGCAGCAGATCATACCGCCGGTCTTCGACGCCAAGGCGACGGATGCGCTCGGCGGCGCGGCCTACGAGTTCGAGCCGGAAGCGGAAGACATCCTGCACGACTTGTTGCCGCGCAACGTCGCCGTGCAGATCTTTCGGGCGTTGCTGGAGAACGCGGCGTCGTTCTACGGCGCGCAGATGTCGGCGATGGACAACGCAACCCGCAATGCCGGCGACATGATCCGCCGGCAGACGCTGCAATACAACCGTACGCGACAGGCGATGATCACCAAGGAGCTGATCGAGATCATCTCCGGTGCCGAGGCGCTGTAATCAATTTTGTGAAGAGGGCCATGATGGCGAACAAAGTCGGACATATCACCCAGGTTATCGGCGCCGTCGTCGACGTGCACTTCGGCGATCATCTGCCGGCGATCCTCAACGCGCTGGAGACCACGAACCAGGGCAACCGCCTGGTGCTTGAAGTCGCCCAACATCTCGGCGAGTCGACGGTGCGCACGATCGCCATGGATACCAGCGAAGGCCTCGTGCGCGGCCAGGAGGTCACCGATACCGGCCAGCCGATCACGGTGCCGGTCGGCGACGGCACGCTCGGCCGCATTATCAACGTGATCGGCAATCCGGTCGATGAGGCGGGCCCGGTGCCGCACAAGGAGACCCGCCCCATCCATCAGGAAGCGCCGGCCTACACCGACCAATCGACCGAGGCCGCGATCCTGGTCACCGGCATCAAGGTCGTCGATCTGCTCGCGCCCTATGCCAAGGGCGGCAAGGTCGGGCTGTTCGGCGGCGCCGGTGTCGGCAAGACCGTGATCATCATGGAGCTGATCAACAATATCGCCAAGGCGCACGGCGGCTATTCGGTGTTCGCCGGCGTTGGCGAACGCACCCGCGAAGGCAACGACCTTTATCACGAGATGATCGAATCCGGGGTCAACAAGGACCCGCGCAAAGGCTCGGTCGAGGGCTCGAAGTGCGCGCTGGTCTACGGCCAGATGAACGAGCCGCCGGGCGCCCGCGCCCGCGTCGGTCTTTCCGGCCTGACCGTCGCCGAATATTTCCGCGACCAGGGCCAGGATGTGCTGTTCTTCGTCGACAACATCTTCCGCTTCACCCAGGCCGGCTCGGAAATGTCGGCTCTGCTGGGCCGTATTCC
Source organism: uncultured Alphaproteobacteria bacterium (assembly GCA_963721025.1). Lineage (GTDB taxonomy): Bacteria > Pseudomonadota > Alphaproteobacteria > Rhizobiales > Xanthobacteraceae > BOG-931. The sequence goes on from CAVRHN010000008.1 coordinate 180,152, forward strand.
CTCGGCGGTCGGCTACCAACCGACGCTCGCCACCGACATGGGCGCACTGCAGGAGCGCATCACCACCACCACCAAAGGCTCGATCACATCGGTGCAGGCGATCTACGTGCCGGCCGACGATCTCACCGACCCGGCGCCGGCGACCTCCTTCGCACACCTTGACGCCACCACGGTGCTGTCGCGCTCGATCGCGGAAAAGGGTATCTATCCGGCCGTCGATCCGCTCGATTCGACCTCGCGCATGCTCTCAGCCACGGTCGTCGGCGAGGAGCACTATGCGGTCGCTCGCCGCGTGCAGCAGATCCTGCAACGCTACAAGGCGCTGCAAGACATCATCGCCATCCTGGGCATGGACGAGCTCTCCGAAGAGGACAAGCTGGCGGTATCTCGCGCGCGGAAAATCGAGCGCTTCCTGTCGCAGCCGTTCCACGTGGCCGAAGTGTTCACCGGCTCGCCTGGCGTTTTCGTCGAACTTGCCGACACCATCCGCGGCTTCCAGGGACTGTGCGAGGGCAAATACGACCACCTGCCGGAGGCCGCGTTCTATATGGTCGGCACCATCGAGCAGGCGGTCGAGAAGGGCAAGAAACTCGCCGAAGCGGCTTAAGGATCAAAGTGTCGAGCCATGGCTGAGCTGCATTTCGATTTCGTCTCGCCGGAAAGCGTGCTGTTTTCGGGCGACGTGGACCAGGTAGACCTGCCCGGCGCCGAGGGCGACATGGGCATTCTCGCGGGCCATGCGCCGCTGGTGACGACGCTGCGGCCGGGCATCGTGACGATCTACCGCGGCGGTGCGCGCGAGCCTGTCGTCGTCACCGGCGGCTTTGCCGAGGTCGGCCCGGCCGGCCTGACCGTGCTCGCCGACCGCGCCGCGGCGCGCGAGGACTTCGATACCGGGACATTGGCTAACGAAATCAAGGACACCGAAGAAGACGTTGCCGACGCCACGGACGAGGCGGCGCGCGATAAGCTGGCGCGCCATCTCGAGCAGCTGAAGACCTTGCAAGCGGCGCTGGCGCCATAGTGCGCCGCTCGCCCGATTTCATACGCGTGGCTCGGCCTCAAATTTGCGGTGCTGCGAATTTCTGGAATTCCGCGACTATCCGCTCGTAGATCTTGCGCTTGAAGGGCACCACCAAGTCCGGCAGGTTTTGCAACTTCTCCCAGCGCCATTCCACGAATTCCGGTTCGTGGCCACCCGCCGGATACGCGATGTCGATCTCGCTTTCGTCGCCGGTAAAGCGCAGCGCGAACCACTTCTGTTTCTGGCCGCGGTATTTGCCGTTCCAGGCGTGGCCGACGAGCTCGAGTGGAATATCGTAGGTCAGCCACTCCGGGACCTCGCCGAGGCGTTGCACCGAGCTGATATTGGTCTCCTCGCGCAACTCGCGCAGAGCCGCCGGCCAGGGGTCCTCGCCCGGGTCGATGCCGCCTTGCGGCATCTGCCACACATGCGCGTTGTCGACATGCTCGGGGCCGTCGATGCGGCGGCCGATGAAAGCGAGCCCGACGCGATTGAGCACCATCATGCCGGCACCGGGACGATAGGGCAAAGTTTCGAAGGACATGGGAAACCGGCGAATGGTGGCTGGTGAGCAGTAAAAGGTGAGTAGCGCATAGCCGGCGCTTCAACCATTCTATTCCCACCGTCGCCGTTTCGCTATTTGCTTCCCTTCAGTTTGGGCTGGGCTCCGCCTTCATTACTGCCGCGATGAGGGGGCGGAGGCGCAAGAAGCGGCTTGTCGCCGGCTTCGCTGATATCGGGCGCCGCAGCCGGGATCACCACTTCCCGGCGCGCCCCGGTCTTGCCGTCGATGATCGTGACGGTCCTGGTGTTCTCAGGCGCGGCCTGATTCGGCCGCGGCGGCGCCGAGGCCGGCAGCTCGGTCACCGCCGGCCGGTCGGATGGGCCGGGAATGGAAGTGGCTTGTGGTGGGACCACTGCCTCCGGCTTGGTGACCGCCTTCACGGCATGCAGATGGATCGGCATGGTGGCCGTGGGCTCGCCGCCGAATGAACCGTCGCCGACGATCACCCACACCACGAACAGAGCGAAAAACAGCGCCAGCGTGCCGGCGATGACGTGCGGCAGCGCTATCGGCAATCGGTGCCGCGGCTTTACCGGCTGTTGGCCGAGTGGGGCGCTGAAATCATCGACCGTCATACGTCAAGTCCCCGGGCCCCCATTCGCGGCAAATCATGCCCTGGCGAATCAGGCTCACAGCCTATCACGGCAGGCACCCCGGGACTTGCCCCCGCTCGCCACGGTGAGGCCCTGAAAAGCAGCGGGGCGGCTCATCGCCGCCCCGCATTCCGATCAGGAACCCGCCGTCTAATTGGGGACGGGGGTCTTCGGATTGGGCGGAAAGGCGGCGTCGGTGATCGTGCCGCGCAGCAGATCGACAGCCTCTTTAAGCGCCCGATCGTCCTTTTCATCCGGCGGCACGTAGGACTGCGAGCCGGACTCTTCCGTCCCCTCCGCCTTGAGATGACCGCGCAGCGAGGCCTCGCCCTTGGTGTCGGTACGGGACTTCAGATCGTCCGGCACGGACTGCAGCACCTCGATGTCGGGCGTGATACCCTTGGCCTGGATCGAGCGGCCCGATGGCGTGTAGTAGCGCGCCGTCGTCAGCCGCAGCGCGCCGTTGCCGGACCCGAGCGGGATGATGGTCTGCACCGAGCCCTTGCCGAACGAGCGCGTGCCGACGAGGGTGGCGCGCTTGTGGTCCTGCAGCGCGCCGGCGACGATCTCCGACGCCGAGGCCGAACCGCCATTGATCAACACGATCAGCGGCTTGCCCTTGGTCAAATCGCCCGGCCGGGCGTTGAAGCGCTGCGTCTCCTCGGCGTTGCGGCCGCGCGTGGAGACGATTTCTCCCTTGTCCAAAAATGCATCCGATACCGAAATCGCCTGATCCAGCAGGCCGCCCGGGTTGTTGCGCAGATCGAGCACGAAGCCTTTGATCTTGTCGGCGCCAAGCTGCGTGGTGAGGTCGCTGATCGCCTTCTTCAGACCGTCGGTCGTTTGCTCGTTGAACTGCGTGATGCGGATGTAGCCGAGGTCATCGCCCTCGGCATGCGAGCGCACCGATTTGACGCGAATGATGTCGCGCATGATCGTCACTTCGATCGGCTTATCGGCGCCCTTGCGTACGATCGTGAGCTTGATCTTGGTATTGACTGGGCCGCGCATTTTATCGACGGCCTGGTTGAGCGTGAGACCCTGCACCTGCTCGTCGTCGAGCTTGGTGATGATGTCATTGGCCCTGACGCCGGCCTTGGCTGCCGGCGTCTCGTCGATCGGCGCCACCACCTTCACCAGCCCGTCCTCCATGGTGACCTCGATGCCGAGGCCGCCGAATTCGCCCCGCGTCTGCACTTGCATGTCGCGGAAGCTCTTCGGGTCCATGTAGCTCGAATGCGGATCGAGCCCGGCGAGCATGCCGTTGATCGCCGATTCGACAAGCTTGCTGTCGTCGGGTTTCTCGACGTAATCGGCGCGCACGCGCTCGAACACGTCGCCGAACAGATTGAGTTGGCGATAGGTGTCCGACGCGGCCGCTTTTGCCGTCGATCCGACGAGAGCGGTGTGTGGCTGGGTCGCCAGCAGCGTGAGCCCGGCACCTGCGACCGCGCCGAGGAACATGAGGGTCGTTTTGCGCATCATCCGCGAACCTTTTCACCTTCGTTTGTTGCCCACCACGGGCTTGGATCGATGGGAGTTCCGTCTTTGCGGAACTCCACATACAGCACAGGTTGCATAGACCTGGTCGCCACGGCTGCGGACCCCGGCGATCCGCTGCCCATCACCGCTACGGGTTCACCCGTAAGCACAAACTGGCCGAGATCGACGGAAATCCGCTCCATCCCCGCCAGCAACACATGATACCCGCCGCCGGCATTCAGGATCAAGAGTTGCCCATAGCTGCGAAACGGGCCCGCGTAAACGACCCAACCGTCGCATGGGGCGGTGATCTGGGCACCGGCATGGGCGGCGATGGATAGTCCCTTCTGGGTGCCGCCGAGGCCATCGGAGACGCCAAAATCGAGGATTTTCACCCCGTTTACCGGGTAGCGCAGGTGCCCCCGTGTGGCCGCGAACGCAACCGCCGGGGTCAGCCGGCCGGGGTCCTTGAGCGTGGCAAGGTCGGGCCGGGTCGCGTCCTGTTCGATCGAGCGGCTCTCGGCGCGGGCCGCGCGGGCGGCACTGTCGAGACCTGATTCGAGCTTGGCGATGAGGTCCTTGAGATTGTCGACCTGACGCGCCAAGTCGGCGGCGTGGTGGCGTTCGACATCGAGCGCCTGCTCGGTCGCAGCCTGTTTCTTCTGCCGTTCCTCGATCAGCAGGTTCATGCGCAACTGCTCGCGCCCGAGTAGCGCGAGATCGCGCGACAGGCGCTCGCGTTCGCCGGCAATATCCTTGCGCACGCGCGAAAGATCGGCGAGATCGCCGGCGAGCGCGTCGGCCTGAGCGCGTATTTCCGGAACCACGGCGCCGAGCGTGATGGCGCTGCGCACCGCTTGCAACGCGTCCTCCGGACGCACCAGGAGCGCGGGCGGCGGGCGACGGCCGATTCGTTGCAACGCCGCGAGGATCTCGACGGTGATGCCGCGGCGCTCGTCGAGCGACCTGCGAAGCAAGCCTTCCCGCTCGTCGAGCAACTTGGCGCGCGCTTGTGTCGCTTCGATGCTGGCCTCGACGTCGCGCACGCGCGCGGCGGTGTCGATGAGCTGCTGGTTGAGCGCGCGCCGATCGTCGCCGAGCTCGTCGATTTCGCGCCTCAGCTTGGCTTGGTTCTCCACCGACTCGCGCTCCTTGGCGCGCGTCGCGTCCAGTTCCTGATCGTGCTGTTTGAGAGCGTCCGAATCGGGCTTCGCGGGCGCGGGAGTGGCGGGGGCGCCCGGTGGCCAGGAGACTCCGGAGAACGGAATCTCCGCCGCTCCGGGAGACTGAACCGACGGAGTTTGAGCGAGCGCGGCAAAGTTTACGCCGAGCGGCAGCGCAAAAGCCAAAGCCGAGCCGAGCACAAGGCGCGGATCGGTGCGGCTCGACCAGCGGAGAATCATGTTGTCCAAAGGTAGACGCCAAGCTCGGGAACGCAAGACAAAGCAGACACGATGCGACCGGATTAAGACGCGGACCGCCTGTATCTGTCACAAATCGGTGAGGCGAGATTAAGAGCAATGAACGCTGGGTCAGCCCCGGTGATAAGGATGGCCGGCGAGAATGGTGCCGGCGCGATAGAGCTGTTCGAGCAGCATGATGCGCACGAGTTGATGCGGCCAAGTGGCCGCTCCGAACGCGAGCCGGAGCTTGGCTCGCTCGACGAGGCTGGGTGCGAGGCCATCGGCGCCGCCGATGATAAAGCACACGGCGGCGCGGTCTTCCGCGCGCCACTCGCGCAGCAGCGCCGCCAGCGCCGGGCTGTCGAGGCTCTGACCGCGCTGGTCGAGAACGACGACGATCGCCCCCTCGGGAATGACATTGGCGAGCGCAATCGATTCCTCGATCCGGCGCCGCTCGGCATCTTGCGCGCGACTTTCGCGTATCTCGATGATTTCGACATCGCGCAGGCCGAGCGGACGCCCGGTCGCTTCCGCGCGCTTGCGATACCAGGCGGCGAGCTCCCGCTCGGGTCCTTGTTTCAGGCGGCCGATTGCAGCGACGACGAGGCGCATGGACGGCCACACATGGTCGGGCGGCGAAGATGCGCCGTCGCCCTTCGCGGACCGGTTCGCCGCCACCTCCGGGTGGCGGAATATTCGACGCGAGCTTAGCTCACGCGTCGTGCCGAACGTCCGGCCATCCACATCCCTTCCAGATTGTAGAAGGCCCGGACTTCAGGGCGGAAGACGTGAATGATCACATCGCCGGCATCGATCAGCACCCAGTCGCAATGCGGAACACCTTCGACGCGGGCGGCAACGCCGGCTTTGTGCAGGTCCTCGACGACCCTGTCGGCAACCGAGCCGACATGGCGCTGCGATCGGCCAGAAGCCACGACCATGTAGTCGCCGATCGAAGATTTGTCCCGAAGATCGATGGTGAGGGTGTCCTCTGCCTTCATATCGTCGAGGCGGGCGAGGACCAGACGGAGGATCTCCTCGGCGTCAGGACGCATTCTGGAGACCGCTTCGGGCACGCGACGTTCGGCCCGAAAAATCGCAGGTGTGGACAGGGGTCCTTATCCTTTCGCTCCATTTCGGCCCTGGTCACCGAGTCCAAGGCTACCACTAAGATAGGCACGCAGCGTTAACAGTTTCAACCGTCTTGCGTGCACCGTCGCGCAATCAATCGTCTTTCAAGGCCCGTGCCGCCCGTAACGCCGTCGACGATAGCGGCGATTTGAGGCCATGCAGATAAATCCAGGCCGGCGGCGTTCGTTCCGGCAGGGTCTTGGCCGCCGATTCGGAAATCCGAGCATGCGCCAGCGCCTGGCCGGCGACGCCGGCGGAAGCATAAAGGCTGGGGCCGAGCCGATCGACGACCGCGATCGGCACCATCCCGGCGATATCGCGCCAGCGCTGCCAGCGATGAAAGCTGCGCAGATTGTCGGCTCCCATGATCCAGACGAAGTGCACATGCGGGCAACGCCGCAGCAGATAGCGGATCGTCTGGTAGGTGTAGCGCGTGCCGATCTCCGCCTCGAGATCGGTAACGTCGATGCGCGGATGGTTTGCCAGCGCTCGCGCGGCGACGACGCGCTGCTCAAGCGGCGCGAGGTCGTGAGTGTCCTTGAGCGGATTGCCCGGCGTCACCAGCCACCACACGCGATCCAGCCCGATCCGCTTCATGGCGAGCAGGCAGGCGCCGCGATGCGCCGCATGGGCCGGATCGAACGTCCCGCCGAACAGCCCGATGCGCATGCCGGGCGCGTGCGGCGGCAACACAGGGCGGGCTTTAACCCCAGCCCGTGCTCCCGCGCTTGCGGGGGAGGAAAGAGCAGGGGTAGCCGCGCGTGGAGGCGGGAACTCGCGGTTCATGGCCGTCGAAGCAACCCCCTCCACACCCGTTGTCCGCCAACCGCCGTTCGCCACAGATCGCGGCGGAGGAGGAAAACTAAGGCCGCGTCTGTCCGCTGCCGCGGATGCGGTACTTGAAACTCGTGAGCTGTTCGACACCGACAGGACCGCGTGCGTGCAACCTGCCGGTGGCGATGCCGATCTCGCCGCCGAAGCCGAACTCACCGCCATCGGCAAACTGCGTCGAAGCATTATGCAGCACGATCGCTGAGTCCACTTCGCGCAAAAACTTCTCCGCCGCCGCCTTGTCCTCGGTAACGATCGCGTCGGTGTGATGCGAGCCGAAGCGCTCGATGTGAGCGATTGCGGCGTCGACGCCGTCGACCACGCCCGCGGTCAGGATGGCGTCGAGATACTCGGTGCCCCAATCCGCTTCGCTCGCCGGTTTGACGCGGCGATCGACCGCCCGCACCGCCGCATCGCCGCGGATTTCGCAACCGGCATCGATGAGCATGCCGATGAGCGGCTTGAGCAGTTTGGGCGCGCCGGCGCGATCGACGAGCAAGGTCTCAGCCGCTCCGCACACGCCGGTGCGGCGCATCTTGGCATTGAGCACGATGGCTTTGGCCATCGCCAGTTTGGCCGCCCGATCAACATAGACGTGACAGACGCCTTCGAGATGCGCGAACACGGGCACGCGCGCCTCCGCCTGCACCCGGCCGACAAGGTCTTTGCCGCCGCGCGGCACCAACACATCGATGGCGCCATCCAGCCCGGCGAGCATCATGCCGACCGCGGCGCGCTCCCGGGTCGGGACGAGCGCGATCGCGGCGGCCGGCAGCCCGGCTTCGACCAGGCCTTCGACCAGCGCGGCGTGAATGGCGCAAGCCGAACGGAAGCCTTCGGAACCGCCGCGCAATATCACGGCGTTGCCGGCCTTCAGGCAGAGCGCGCCGGCATCGGCCGTGACATTGGGCCGGCTCTCGTAGATCACGCCGATAACGCCAAGCGGTACCCGGACCCGCTCGATGCGCATGCCGTTCGGACGCCGCCACGACGCCATGATGGTGCCAACCGGGTCTTTGAGCTTGCGGATCGCATCGAGCCCCGCTGCCATCGCCTCGATTCGCTCGGCGTTGAGCGTCAACCGATCGAGAAAGGCGGCCGTCGCGCCGGCGGACTTTGCCGCGGCCAAATCCTCGGCATTGGCGGCCAAGATCGCCGATCGGGCGCGGCGCACGGCCTTGGCCATGGCCGCAAGCGCACGATTCTTGCGGGCCGCCGGGGCAAGCGCGAGCACATGGGCGGCCTTGCGCGTCGCGCGACCCATCTCGCGCATCGTCGCGTCAAGCTTCCCGGCCCCTTCCACCGCCTTCAGCGGAGCATTCATGGCATTGATCCGTCTCGCGTTCAGCGCTTCCTACCATGTTCGGCGAGGCCCGGCGAGGCGGTGCGGCGCAATCGTTATCCACAGCGATTCCCAGTCTTTCGCAGCCCGGTCACAGAACCCGACGAATCTGTCCCGCAACGGAGGGCGTTGCGCTCCAGATTTCGCTACGGGAGGGTCTCATGAGTCTGCCCATTGAGCGTCTACCCCGCCGCTTGCCGCGGCGGTTCCCGGTCGGCGCCACCTATGTGGTCGAGGGTTACGGGACCCAGGAAAGCGGCTTGCGGGTCATTGCCCGCTACGTGGTCTTGCCCGGCGGACGCCGGATCAATGTTCCGGCGGATCTCAGCCCGCGAGCCTCGTCGCCGCGCGCCTTGGCTTTGCGCCGAAACGGGAATCCCAAGCAATCTCAGGCCAAAAGCCGATCCGCGCGTGGCGGAAAAAAAATCGCAACCGGCCGCGGAACCCGGTAACGCAGCCGGCGTTGGCTTGTTGGCGCCGGGCGAAGCCCCCCAGCCCCTCACCCTCAATCACCCGGCGTCGAACCCCGGCCGCGCCAAGCGGTCGGGGTTCTCTTCTCCGCAACGCATCGGGCCGGGTGCGCGGACCCTTCCTGCGGGATGGCATCCGGCTCTTGCCGACCTCCGACGCTCGTCATTCCGGGCCGACGACGAGATCGTCGCGATGCACCATCTCGGCGCGGCCGCGGAAGCCGAGAATCGACTCGATAGCGGCGGATGAGCGGCCGCGGATTTTCTGGGCATCCTCAGCGTCATAGGCGCACAGACCGCGGCCGATTTCCGCTCCGTCGGGACCGCGAATGATGACCGCGTCGCCGCGCGCGAACCCCCCCTCGACGCTGACGACGCCGGCCGGCAGCAGGCTCTTGCCGCGCCGCAGTGCTGCGACAGCGCCGGCATCGATCACTAGCGTACCCTTGGGCTCGAGCGCCCCCGCAATCCACTTCTTGCGCGCCGTCACCGGATTCGCCGCCGTGAGAAACCATGTGCAGCGGGCTCCCTCGGCCACCGCGCGCAGCGGATGATCGCGGCGGCCCGAGGCGATGACCATGTGGGTGCCGGCATTGCTGGCGATCCGCGCCGCCTCGATCTTGGTCTGCATGCCGCCGCGCGACAGTTCCGAGCCGGGCGCGCCCGCCATCGCCTCGATGTCGGGCGTAATGCGAGCGACGCAGGGGATGTGGCGCGCCGCGGCATCCCGGTCCGGCGGCGCGTCATAGAGACCGTCGACGTCCGACAACAGCACCAGGAGATCGGCGCTCACCATAGTGGCAACGCGCGCGGCGAGCCGATCATTGTCGCCGTAGCGAATTTCATTCGTTGCGACCGTATCGTTCTCGTTGATCACCGGCACCGCACGCCATTCCAGGAGCGTGTCGATGGTGGAACGCGCATTGAGGTAGCGCCGCCGTTCCTCCGTGTCGCCGAGCGTTACCAGCACCTGACCGGCGGTGATGCCATGGCGCGACAGCGCCTCGGTCCAGGTCCGCGCCAGCGCGATCTGGCCCACCGCTGCAGCAGCTTGGCTGTCCTCGAGCTTGAGCGGACCACCGGGAAGCTTGAGCACCGCGCGGCCCAGCGCGATCGCGCCGGAGGAGACGACCAGTATGTCGCGCTTCTCGCGATGCAGCGCTGCCAGATCGTCAGCCAGCGAGGCGAGCCAGAGCTCCCTGAGTTTTCCGGCCTGCGAATCGACCAGCAGCGAGGAGCCGACTTTGACGACGACACGGCAGAAGTCGGCGAGCGCAGGCGTTTTCATGGCAGGGCCGGGCGGCAGGCGTGCGGATGTCGTCACAACTCGGCTTCGTGTTCAAGCTGCGCCTTGTTCTCAAGGCAATAATAGCCGGACAACCGGCTCACCAGCTTGCGGCGCTTCCAATCATTGAGGATGCGGCTCACGTTTTCCCGTGCAATGCCGGCCATGGCGGCGATATCGCTTTGCCCGATCTTCTGGCGGATGACAATGCGGCCCGAGCCGACATCCTGGCCGAAATTCTCCGCGAGTTCGAGCAAGGTGGAAGCGACGCGGCCGCGAAGCGGCAGGAAGCTTCCGGCCGCGACCACCGCGTCGGTTTCGCGTAGGCGGGTGGCGAGAAGCGCGACCAGCGTCTTATAGACCTCGGGATGTTTTTTCGTGAACGCCTCGAACGCGGCGCGGCTGAGAAAACTCAACGCGGCGGCGCGCACCGCCACCACCGACGCCGATCGTGTCCGTCCGTCGATCATGGAAAGCTCGCCGACAATGGCGCCGGGGCCAAGAAAAGCAAGGATCCGCTCGGTACCGGAGCGCGAAACCATCGTCACCTTGAGCAATCCGTCTTCGATCCGATAACAGCCGTCGCCGGGGTCGCCGGCGAGAAACAGCACCTCGTCGGCGGCCAGCCGCACCGGTTTGGCGCCGGCAAACAGGCCTGTCGAGAGACGCCCGGGCAGCTCCGACAAAAGGCTCGGACCCGGACGCTTTTCTTTCAGCATAAAGCCCCCTCGCCCCTTTTGGCTCGGGACCGCGCCCATGCAAGCATGCTGCAGAATTGGCCACAATAAAAGCCCGCCCGGACCTGGGCCCGGGCGGGCGGAGTAGACCCTATTCAGGGCCACGGGGTGTTTGGGGGACCGAGATTCCACCCCTTCGGGGCCGCCGCCGGCCCCCTCGGGGGGTCGGGGGGATGCGGGGACCGCGCGGCAGACCGAACTCCTGTTCTTAAGCTTAAGAAAATGTTAACGGCTTACCCGCGACGGCGAAGTGACCGCGATCACATAAAGTGGCTTTACCGAGCCATCGATTTACGTATGCTTTTGTGAAGAATCCCGCGATCTGGCCTCGCGCGCATCAGGCGCCAGGCGCACGCACCTTGATGCCGGCGCGCTTCTCGACCGGCTGCACGATCGCCGTGAGGTCGGCGTCCGGCCCGAGTTCCTCGCAGGTAAGTTGCAGCAACCGGGCGACTGCCTCGATCACTTGGATGGGCACTCCGAGCGCTACGCCCTCGTCGAGAAAGAGTTTGACGTCCTTCATCATCAGCCCGGCCGTGAACCCGAGATCGAACGTGCCGGGGAGGATGGCTTTGGCGAATTTTTCTTCGGTCGCAGTGTTGCGCCCGGTGCCGGCATTGATCACGTCGAGCATGATGCGCGGATCGAGCCCCGCCTTCACGCCCATCACCATCGCTTCCGACGTCGCCGCCATCGCCGTCGCCGACAGCACGTTATTGACAAGCTTCATGGTCTGCCCGGCGCCCGGCCGCTCGCCGAGGATGAAAACTTTGCCCAACACCGCGAGCGCCGGCTCGATCGTGGCGATCTCGGCGCGCGGACCCGACGCCATCACCGCGAGCGTGCCCCTTTCCGCGCCGCGCACGCCGCCGCTCACCGGACTATCGATCTGCACGATGCCGCGCTGCGCCAAGAGCTTGAATATACGCTGGGCCATGGCCGCACCGGTGGTCGACAGATCGACGAAGCGGCGCGCGCGCCTGCCTTCGATCACGCCGCGCGGACCAGTGGCCACCGCAAGCACGATATCCGGCGTCGGCAAACTCGCCATCACCGTTTCGGCGGCGTCCGCGACCTCCGCCGGCGAGCGCGCCGCGACCGCACCGCGCGCGGTCAGATTGCCAATCGCCTCCTGGCGCGTGTCGTAGACGATGACCCGATGTCCCGCCTCGATCAGCCGCCGCGCCATCGGCAAGCCCATATTGCCGAGACCAATAAAGCCGATGTCCATGGCATTCACCTGGATCATTTTGCGTTGACGGAAGCCGTCGCGAACTCTGCCCTCACCTTCTCCGTATGCGCGCCGAGCGCAGGGACTGGGCCGTATCGGCGCGACATGGACGTGCGCTGTTCGGCCGGTGCCGGATAGGACACCGGGCCGCTCGGCGTCGCGACGGTGATGCGGCGCAGCTGCGGATGGTGCGCAAGATCGGCCGGCGTGTTGACGCGCGCGAAGGCGATATCGGCGTCGGCGAGTTTTTGGATCAGCACGTCGGCGTCGAGCATACCGCACTTTGCGGCCACGCGTCCGTCGGTCGCGGCGCGGCGCTTGACGCGCTCGACGTTGGTGGCAAAGGCCGGATCGTCGGCAAGCGCGGCGTCATCCAAAACCGTTGCCGCCAGCACACGCCATTCGCGATCGTTCTGGATGGCAATGAGGATGTCGACGCCGTCACGGCTGCGAAACGCACCGTAAGGCGCAATCGAAGTGTGCGCGAGGCCGAGCCGCTGCGGCGGCTTGCCGCCCTCTTGCTGGATGAGCGGCACCGCCATCCAGTCGGCCATGGCATCGAACATCGAAACGCACAGCTCGGCGCCCTCCCCGGTGCGCTGCCGCGCGATCAGCGCTTCGAGAATCGCCTCGTAGGCATTCATGCCGGCGGCGATATCGACGACGGAAACGCCAACCCGGGATGGTTCCGTTGTACCGGTAATCGAGGCGAGGCCGGATTCCGCCTGGATCAACAGATCGTAGGCCTTGCGCCGCGCAAACGGTCCGCTGTCGCCGAAGCCGGAAATCATGCAACAGATCAGCCGCGGGTGCTCGTGCCGCAGCCGCGCCATGGCAAAGCCGAGCTTGTCCACCGCGCCGGGCTTGAGATTCTGCACGAAGACGTCCGCGCGCACGAGCATCGCCGCTAGGAGCGCCTTGTCCCCGGCGCTGGTGAGG